>NZ_JAANQO010000022.1:0-535 GCF_011605905.1 Cronobacter sp. HA18003
CAGCGGTAAATCGTGGAGTGATCGACATTCACTCCGCGTTCAGCCAGCATCTCCTGCAGCTCACGGTAACTGATGCCGTATTTGCAGTACCAGCGTACGGCCCACAGAATGATGTCACGCTGAAAATTCCGGCCTTTGAATGGGTTCATGTGCAGCTCCATCAGCAAAAGGGGATGATAAGTTTATCACCACCGACTATTTGCAACAGTGCCACCCGGCCTACAGAAACGTAGGCCCGTGCAAGCGCAGCGCCGCCGGGCATTAAGGGCTACAGGGAGGAATTATGCCGGTTCCGGCAGTCTGAAGCTGGCGATGCTCTGGGTCAGGTGTTTCGCCTGCTCTTCCAGCGAGGCGGCCGCGGCCGCGGACTCCTGCACCAGGGCGGCGTTTTGCTGGGTGACGCCGTCCAGGCACTGTTGCAAAGTTAGCGATGAGGCAGCCTTTTGTCTTATTCAAAGGCCTTACATTTCAAAAACTCTGCTTACCAGGCGCATTTCGCCCAGGGGATCACCATAATAAAATGCTGAGGCCTGGC
>NZ_JAANQO010000024.1:0-235798 GCF_011605905.1 Cronobacter sp. HA18003
TTCGTTTATCGTCCGTAGACGTTAAGATATCAGTGCCCCGAGTGCCCACACAGATTGTCTGATAAATTGTTAAAGAGCGGTGCGACGCGGCATTCAGCCTGCTGTCGCGAGGTGGCGTATATTACGCCTTCCTCTTTCAGAGTCAAGCGTTTATTTTCGCTTTCCTCCGCCTGACGGGCCGGCTCATTTGCCGTTGTGCCGTGTCAGTGGAGGCGCATTATAGGGAGTAATCAGAATCTGACAAGAGGAAATTTAAAAAAAGTTTTCAAGCGCGCTTTTTTTCACCATTTATCACGTAAAACCGCCATATAGCCTGTTATTTGCCGTTTTTTACATCAGATCATGCTCTGCAGTGGCATACTACTGCGCGAAGTAAAGCTGAAGGAATTGCCATTATGTCGTTACTGGCGCATCAACAGGCCGCTCAAAAGAACCTTTCTTATGTCCTGGCCGAGAAGCTGGCGCAACGCATCCTTAAAGGAGAGTTCAAGCCAGGCGATATTTTACCTGGCGAGATGGAGCTGGGTGAACAGTTCGGCGTGAGCCGCACGGCGGTAAGAGAAGCCGTGAAAACGCTAACCGCCAAAGGGTTGGTTTTACCGCGCCCGCGTATCGGCACGCGCGTGCTGCCTCAAAGCCAGTGGAATTTCCTTGATAAAGAACTGCTGACCTGGTGGATGGGCATCGAAACCTTCACCACGGTGGTTAATCACTTTCTGGTGATGCGCTCAAGCCTTGAGCCTCAGGCCTGCGCGCTGGCTGCGCTAAACGGTACTGAAGAACAAAAGCAGCGCTTCAGGAAAACGCTTGATGAAATGGCCGCGCTACAGATCTCGTTTAACCGCGAGCGCTGGATAGAAACCGACATGGCCTATCATGAACAAATCTATGCAATGAGTGGCAATCCCTTTATGACCGCTTTCGCGAGTCTGTTCCGCTCCATCTATTACAATTATTTTACGTCGATAACACACAACCAGGTTATCAAGCCTGACATTCATCAGGCGATTGCGGACGCTATTCTTTCTTCCCAAAGCGAAGAGGCCTATCGCGCCTGTCAGACACTTTTGCAGGCGACCGCATCGCAGGAAAAATAACAACAGGATCCGCATGACTAAAAAAGCGCGCAGTATGGCGGGCCTGCCGTGGATAGCGGCAATGGCCTTCTTTATGCAGGCACTGGATGCCACTATCCTCAACACCGCCCTGCCGGCTATCGCTCAAAGTCTTAACCGCTCGCCGCTGGCGATGCAGTCTGCGATTATCAGCTACACCCTGACGGTCGCGATGTTAATTCCCGTCAGCGGCTGGCTGGCAGACCGCTTCGGCACCCGCCGCGTCTTTATGACCGCCGTCTCCCTGTTTACGCTGGGCTCGCTCGCCTGCGCCATGTCCGGCTCATTGAGTGAGCTGGTCATCTTCCGTATTGTGCAGGGTATCGGCGGGGCCATGATGATGCCAGTGGCGCGCCTCGCGCTTCTGCGCGCCTATCCGCGCAGCGAACTTCTGCCGGTGCTGAATTTCGTGACGATGCCAGGCCTGGTCGGCCCGATTCTCGGGCCGCTGCTCGGCGGCGTGCTGGTCACCTGGGCGAGCTGGCACTGGATCTTCCTGATTAATATCCCAATAGGCGTCGCGGGTCTGTTCTACGCGCGCAAATACATGCCGAACTTCACCACGCCGCGCCGCCGCTTTGATATGCCGGGTTTCTTTCTGTTTGGCCTGAGCCTGGTGCTGTTCTCAAGCGGCATGGAGCTGTTTGGCGAGCGTATCGTCTCGACGTGGATGGCCATTGCCGTTATTGCCGGTGGGTTATTGCTGATGATGGCTTATATCTGGCACGCCCGCCGACACAGCGCGCCGCTGATTTCGCTGTCTCTGTTCAGAACACGCACCTTTTCCGTTGGCATCGCCGGGAATATCGCTTCCCGTCTGGGCACCGGCTGCGTGCCGTTCCTCATGCCGCTGATGCTACAGGTGGGCTTTGGTTATCCGGCCTTTATCGCGGGTTGCATGATGGCGCCCACGGCGGTTGGGTCGATTATCGCGAAGTCTGGCGTGACGCAGGTGCTGCGCTGGTTTGGCTACCGAAAAACGCTGGTCGGCATCACGCTGTTTATCGGGCTGATGATTGCGCAGTTCTCACTGCAGTCGCCGGATAATCAGGTGTGGCTGCTGATCCTGCCGCTGTTTGTGCTGGGGCTTGCGATGTCCACGCAGTTCACCGCGATGAATACCATTACGCTTGCAGATCTCACAGATGAAAGCGCCAGCGGCGGCAACAGTATGCTGGCGGTCACACAACAGCTGTCGATAAGCCTTGGGGTGGCGGTCAGCGCCGCGGTGCTGCGCTTCTATGAGGGGTTCGATAACGCCAACACCGTTGAGCAGTTCCACTACACCTTTATTACGATGGGCGTGATTACGGTGGTGTCATCGCTGGTCTTCATGCTGTTACGTCCGAAAGATGGCCGTAACCTCATAAAAGATCGCCATAAAGCCTAAGCGGAGCCGCGTACCATCAGCTCTGGCGTTAACTGCAAACGCTGCTGCTGCAGCTCCGGCTGCGCCATGCGATGAATGAGTACATCGATGGCCAGCTCGCCCAGCTCATCTTTGGGCTGATGAATAGTGGTCAGCGGCGGCGTCATATAGCTTGCGAGCTCGATATCGTCGTAACCCACCAGCGCGATATCCTGCGGAATGCGAAGGCCAGCCTGATAGAGCGCCTGGTAAGCGCCGACCGCCATCGCGTCATTCCCCATAAATACCGCCTGCGGCGGCTCGGGCAGCGTCAGTAGCGACTGCATCGCCCGCAGGCCGCCCGCGAATTCGAAATCGCCGATCACTTCATAACCTTCTGCCACCGGCAGGCCCGCGCGCTGCATCGCGGTGCGATACCCTTCCAGGCGCAGGCGCGCCGGCGTTTTATCGAGCGGGCCAGTCACACAGGCGATGCGCGTATAGCCTTTGTCGATTAAATACCGCGTGGCGATATCGCCGCCTAAAAGCGAATTATCCTGAATCACGTCGCTGCCGCCATCGAAAGGCGACCAGTCCATCATCACGGTCGGGATGGCCGGGTAGCGTTTCATAATGGCGGGTGAAGGCTGATGCGTTTCGGTGCAGAGCAGCAGCAGTCCGTCGACGCGTTTTTGCAGCAGCGTCTCCAGATTGCGGTTCATGCGCTGTTCGTCGCCATCGGTATTACATAACACCAGGCTATAACCGCGCTCAAAACAGCTACGCTCCACGCCGCGCACCAGTTCCGAGAAAAAGGGGTTAGAACTTGCGGTGATCAGCATCCCGATGGTGCGGGTCTGGTTGAGCTTCAGGCTGCGCGCCAGTGCCGACGGCGCGTAATTCAGCGTTCTGATGGCCTCCTCCACCCGCAAACGGATAGCCTCACTCACAAAACGATCTTTATTAATGACGTGAGAGACGGTGGAGGTGGAGACACCCGCAAGGCGGGCGACATCTTTCATTGTCGCCACGATGGCTTACCCCTGCGCCTGTAAGAAGGCGTCAATCTCATCGCGCCACGGCACAGAAGGCTGCGCGCCAGGGCGCGTCACGGCAATAGCCGCGGCCGCATGAGCAAAACGAATGGCTTCAAGCATCGGCGTGCCTTCCAGCAGCGCCGTCATCAGCGCGCCGTTAAAGGTATCGCCAGCGGCGATGGTATCGACAGCTTTGACGCGAAAGCCGGGCACGCGTTGCCCTTCGCCGTTAACGCTCAGCCACACGCCGCGGCTACCGAGCGTAATGATGACCGTTTCAATGCCTTTTTGATGCAGCACCGCCGCGGCCTGCGCGGCACTCTCATCATCAGAGACTTTCACGCCAGTCAGTTTTTCCGCTTCAGTTTCATTCGGGGTAATGATATCCACCAGCGCCAGCAGTTCGTCAGAAAGCGCGCGGGCAGGGGCCGGGTTAAGAATCACTGTGGTCTGATTTTCATGCGCAATGCGCGCGGCCGCGATAACGCTTTCTACCGGCGACTCCATCTGCATCAGCAGCGCGCGGGCGTTGGCGATTTTCTCCCGCTGTTCGTTAACGCGCTCGGGCGTCAACGCCGCGTTCGCGCCAGCGTGAATGCCGATCACGTTTTCACCTTCGCCATTAACGAAAATGAGCGCCACGCCGGTCGATTCGCCCGCAACGGCGCTGACAGGCGCGACATCAATATTGTCGCGTGAAAGCTGCTGGCGGATACGCTCGCCGATATCATCCTCACCCACACAGGCGATAAACGCGATATCCGCGCCGCTGCGCCCGGCCGCGACGGCCTGGTTGGCCCCTTTACCGCCGAACGCCACCTGATACTGGCTGCCGGTGACAGTCTCGCCCGGCGCGGGGAAGGCTTCAAGGTTAAGGATATGATCGGCATTGATACTGCCGAAAACGACGAGTTGGCCAGCGCTTTTCATGATGTTTATCCCTGTAAAAGCGCCACATCCTGTGGCGCGTTGCCCTGCTTTTCTTAATGTCGGTTTTATTTGATAACCAGCTTCAGGTCGACCGGGATGCGGGCGCGTACTTTCTCGCCTTTCAGCACTTTATCCGCGGTCTGAACGCCGATAACGCCGATCTGCTCCGGCTGCTGTGCTACGGTCGCGCTCATCTTACCATCCTGAACGGCTTTCACGCCGTCGGCGGTGCCGTCGAAGCCAACGACCATGACATCGGTTTTACCGGCGGTTTGCAGCGCACGCAGCGCGCCCAGCGCCATTTCGTCGTTCTGTGCGAATACTGCTTTCACATCAGGGTGCGCGGTCAGCAGGTTCTGCATGACGTTCAGACCTTTGGTACGGTCGAAATCCGCCGGCTGGCTGGCCAGCACGTTCAGCTTGTGCGCTTCCACCGCCTGTTTAAAGCCTTCGCCACGCTCGCGCGCGGCAGAGGTGCCTGCAATGCCCTGCAGTTCAATCACTTTCGCGCCGTCACCGGCCTGCTTGGCAATATAGTTACCGGCGATTTTACCGCCTGTGATGTTATCAGACGCGATATGGCTCACCACGTCCCCTTTCGACGCCATACGGTCGAGGGTGATTACCGGGATTTTCGCCTGGTTAGCCATCTTCACGGCGTTACCTACCGCGTCGGAATCGGTCGGGTTAATCAGTACCAGTTTGGTGCCACGCACGGTCAGATCCTGCACGTTCGCCAGCTCTTTCGCCGGGTTGTTCTGGGAATCCAGCACCACCAGCTCGTAACCCAGTTTTTCCGCTTCTTTCTGCGCGCCATCTTTCAGCGACACAAAGAACGGGTTGTTCAGCGTTGAAACCACCAGAGCAATTGTGTCTTTCGCCATCGCGTTGGCACTGACGGTCGCGCTTAACGCCACGGCGGAAACCAGTGTAGCCAGCTTTTTCATATTCATAATCAGATGTCCTGTTGAGTAATGAGTTACTGCTTTTTGTTATCCACCAGCACCGCCAGCAAAATAACCACTGCTTTGACGATCATCTGGTAATAGGGAGAAACACCTAAGAGGTTCAGACTATTATTCAGGAAACCGAGGATCAGCGCGCCGATCAGCGTCCCAACAATGCGACCTTTACCACCGGCGAGGCTGGTGCCGCCGAGCACGACCGCCGCGATGGCGTCCAGCTCATAACCCGCGCCTGCCAGCGGCTGCGCCGACGAGAGACGCGCCACTTCTATCACGCCCGCCAGCGACGCCAGCAGGCCCGACAGCGAATAAACAATAATTTTGATTTTATTAACGCTGATACCAGACAGACGCGTCGCCGCCTCGTTACCGCCCAGCGCATAGATATAGCGGCCCAGACGGGTGTGATGCAGCACATACCAGGTCACCAGGAACACCAGCGCCATGATCCACACCGGTGTCGGCACGCCCAGCGGGCGGCCAATACCGAACCAGCCAAACAGATCGGCGTTGTCATTAAACCCCGTACTGACCGGGCTGCCGTTGGTGTACTGAAGCGTCACCCCGCGCAGCAGCAGCATCATCACCAGCGTAGCGATAAACGCCTGTACGCGGCCCTTCGCCACAATCACGCCGGTCACCGCGCCGATAGCCGCGCCAAGCGCGAGGGCGGCAGCCACCGCCACCAGCGCGTTGACCTCAATGCCGACGAGCGAGGCGGCGACCGCCCCGGTTAGCGCCAGCAGGGAACCGACGGACAGATCGATACCCGAGGTAAGGATCACCAGCGTCATCCCGACCGCCATGATGGCGTTCACCGACGTCTGCTGGAGAATGTTCAGCATATTGTTAACGGTAAAGAAATTCGGGCTCAGGGTGGAGACAATCGCAATCAGCACCAGCAGGGCTATCAGCGACTTTTGCTCCATCAGCCAGGCTTTGGTGAAAAAGCGACGAGTCGCAACGGTCTGGGTAGTCATACGTCTTTTACTCCTGGGTCACGCGATTGAGCTTGCCGACAGCCGCCGCCATCAGCAGTTCCTGGGTGGCCTGCTCGCGTGTGAATTCACCGCCGAGATGCCCTTCATGCATCACCATGATGCGATCGCTCATTCCCAGTACTTCCGGCATCTCAGACGAGACCAGAATGATGCTCAGCCCGTCGGCTTTGAACTGGTTAATGAGCTGATAAATCTCTTTTTTGGCACCGACGTCCACGCCGCGGGTCGGCTCGTCGAGGATTAGCACTTTCGGGCGCGTCATGAGCCCGCGGGCGATCGCCACTTTCTGCTGGTTGCCGCCCGAAAGCAGGCCAATGGCCTGATCCATCGACGGCGTTTTAACATTAAAGAGACGAATAAAATCGCCTACCGCCTGCTGTTCATCTTTATGCTTCAGGCTGCCGACATCGCGGCTGAAATAGCGCAGCGCGGTCAGCGACATGTTCTCTTTTACCGACATGCCGAGCACCAGCCCGTCGCGTTTGCGGTCTTCGGAGATATAAACGATGCCGTTGGCAAGCCCGTCCTGCGGGGAGCGCGTCACTACCTCGCGGTTATCCAGCGTAACGCGACCGCCCGTGCGCGGCAGCGCGCCGTACAGCACTTTCATGAGTTCAGTACGGCCCGCGCCCATCAGCCC
Organism: Cronobacter sp. HA18003; assembly: GCF_011605905.1. Taxonomy (NCBI): domain Bacteria; kingdom Pseudomonadati; phylum Pseudomonadota; class Gammaproteobacteria; order Enterobacterales; family Enterobacteriaceae; genus Cronobacter; species Cronobacter sp. HA18003. The sequence continues at coordinate 7,037 of NZ_JAANQO010000024.1, forward strand.
CGACACGCCGAGAATCTCTCCCTGACGCAGCGTAAAGCTCACGCCGTTGACGCCAGGGCCGCTCAGGTTGTCGACTTTCAGGCGGATCTCGCCCGGCGCTTTGTCGAGATGCGGGTATTGATCTTCAAGCTTGCGGCCCACCATCATTTCGATCAGCGTCTCTTCGGTGAGTGAGCTGACCTCACGCTCGGCGATAAACTGGCCATCGCGCATCACCGTCACGTCATCGCAGATCTCAAAAATCTCTTTCATGCGGTGGGAGATATAGACAATCCCGCAGCCCTGCGCTTTCAGCTCGCGAATGGCGCGGAACAGGGATTCGGTTTCGGTATCGGTCAGGGCGTCGGTGGGTTCATCCATAATGATGACGCGCGATTCAAAGCTCAGCACTTTGGCGATTTCCACCATCTGCTGATCGCCTATCGACAGCTCGCCCACCAGCCGACGGCTGTTAAAGCGCAGGTTGAGCTTCGCCAGCAGTTTATCGGCTTCGGCATACATCTTTTTCCAGTCGATTTTGCCGAAATGGCTGACAAACTCGCGCCCTAAAAAGATGTTTTCCGCAATCGAGAGCTGCGGGATCAGGTTCAGCTCCTGGTGAATGATCCCGATACCGGCTTCCTGAGAGGCTTTCGGCCCGTTGAACGTGGTCTCCTGGCCAAGCCAGAGCAGCGAACCGGCGTCGCGGGTATAGATGCCGGTCAGCACTTTCATCAGCGTGGATTTACCGGCGCCGTTTTCCCCCACCAGCGCCATCACGCGTCCGGCGTAGACATTCAGCGTCGCGCCGGAAAGCGCCTTAACGCCGGGGAAGGATTTATCAATGCCTTTGAGCTGGAGTAAAGGTTCCATGGCGGCCTCAGAACGTGACGCCGGCACAGAGAATGATATTCGCATACGGGGAACACTCCCCGCTGCGAATGACCGCCTGACTGTCTGCGGTTTTTAGTTTGAACTGTTCATGTGAAACATAGCGAACAGTGATGGTATTCCCCTGGTGCTGCTGCAGCCGCTCGATCTGCCCGAGCAACGTTTCGTGGAGCTGCGGATTATGCTGTTTAATCTCTTCTGCGAGGATCGCCGCTTCAACCTGCATTTCTTGCGTGACGACATCAACCACCTGTAAGAATCCCGGCACGCCCTGGGTCAGCGCGAGATCGATACGTTCAGTCGTGGACGGAATCGGCAGCCCGGCGTCACACACCACAACGGTATCCGTATGGCCAAGACGCGAGATGACGGATGAAATGCCGGAATGAAGAACGGTGCCTTTTTTCATTTTTTGCTCCATCAGCGAAACGTTTCGCTAACAGGGAGTGTATCCGGCGAAAAGAACAATAAACAAACACCACGTTGCGAAACTGTGATCGCCATCGAAACGTTTCGCTTAAGGAAAAACTGAGGAAAAAAAGAGAGCGTGCCTATCAACAAAAAACGCCTCCCGGAGTTCGGAAGGCGTTTCGCTTAAGGATTAAATCTCGACCTGTGTTCCCAGCTCGATAACGCGGTTTGGCGGGATCTCAAACTGGTCTGGCGCGCGTAAGGCGTTGCGCTGTAAGAGGAGGAACAGCTTGCCGCGCAGGCGTAAATACCAGGGCCGTTTATCGCCGATGATGAGCGACTCGTGCGACATAAAGAAAGAGGTTTCCATCATCCGGCAGCTTAAGCCCTCAAGCCCACAGCGGTGGAAAATTTCTTCCACGTTCGGCGTTTCGCGCCAGCCGTAGCTCGCCACCACGCGCCAGAACGTCGGCGACAGCTGTTCGAGCGTCACGCGCTTCACATTATGAACGTAAGGCGCATCTTCGGTGCGCAGCGTCAGCAGGATCACACGCTCATGCAGCACTTTGTTGTGCTTGAGGTTATGCAGCAGGGCGAACGGAATGACGTTCAGCGCGCGCGACATATACACCGCGGTGCCCGGCACGCGAACCGGCGGCGATTTCTCAAGCGAAGTGATCATCGCGTCCAGTGAGTTGCCGTGCTCGTGCATGCGGCGCAGCAGGCGGAAGCGCTCGCTTTTCCAGGTCGTCATAATGATGAACATCACCAGACCCAGGCTTAACGGCAGCCAGCCGCCGGAGAAGAGTTTCTCCAGGTTCGCTGAAAAGAGTGGCACGTCGACACACAGAAACGCCACCACCATCAGGCCCACCAGGATGCGGCTCCAGTGCCAGTTTTTGCGTGCGGCGGTCGCAAACAGAATTGAGGTGAGAACCATCGTACCGGTCACCGCGATGCCGTAAGCCGCCGCGAGATTGCTGGAGTGCTCAAAGCTCACGATGACAATCACCACCGCGAAGTAAAGCAGCCAGTTCACCACCGGGATATAGATCTGGCCCGATTCCATCTCCGAGGTGTGAATAATGCGCATCGGCGACAGATAGCCCAGACGCACCGCCTGGCGGGTCAGCGAGAAGACCCCGGAAATGACCGCCTGCGACGCGATAACCGTAGCGAGCGTCGCCAGAATCAGCATCGGGATCAGTGCCCAGTCGGGTGCTAACAGGAAGAAGGGGTTTTTGATGGCTTCCGGCGTTTTTAGCAATAATGCGCCCTGGCCGAAGTAGTTCAGCACCAGCGACGGCAACACCACCGAAAACCACGCCACACGGATTGGCAACTTACCGAAATGCCCCATGTCGGCGTACAGCGCTTCAACGCCGGTGATAGACAGCACCACCGCGCCCAGCGCCGCAAAGGAGACCGCTTTATATTCCAGGAAGAAATGCACCGCCCAGACCGGGTTCAGCGCCTGCAACACTTCCGGGTTGTTCAGAATGCTGCGCGCGCCGAGCACCGCCAGCACCAAAAACCAGGCAAGCATAATCGGCGCAAAGAGTTTCCCCACCATGCCGGTGCCGTGCTTCTGGATCATAAACAGCAGCGTCAGCACCACGATAGAGAGCGGAACGATATACGGATCAAGCGACGGCGCTGCGATCTCCAGACCTTCAATGGCCGACATCACCGAAATCGCGGGCGTAATCACCACCTCGCCATAAAAGAAGCTGCCGCCGATAAGACCCAGGATCACCAGCACCGACGTCATGCGCGCCGAGGTGTTGCGCCCGGCCAGCGACATCAGCGTCAGGATACCGCCTTCACCGGCGTTGTCGGCGCGCATCACGAAGGTGAGGTATTTAAAAGAAACAACAAAAACCAACAGCCAGAAAATTAAAGAAAGAAAGCCAAAAACGGCGTCCCGCTCCACGCCAAACCCAAACTGGCCGGAAAGACACTCTCGTAATGTATAAAGCGGGCTGGTGCCGATATCACCGTACACCACCCCGATAGCCGCCAGCGTAATCGCAGGCAACGATTGCTTATTCTCAGTGCTCATAGACTAGTCTTCGTTGAAATCCCGTGTGCGCTTCGTCCCTTGGCCCACAAAAAGCGCACAGTATGCACGATTCGTTAAAAAATCGTACCCCTCAATCACCGAGTCTTTACCCAAATCAAGCCAAATAGATAATGGCATCAATCCATTATCAGCATGAATATGAAACGTCTATACTCGCACCAGAAACCAGGCGGCGTAGTCAGAATACAGAGTAACTATTATGGCTCAACCCAATTTATTGGCGGAAAGAATTTCACGTCTCAGCGCAGCGCTGGAGAAAGGGCTGTTTGAACGCAGCCACGCCATCCGAATGTGTCTGCTGGCGGCGCTGAGCGGCGAGAGCGTGTTTCTGCTCGGCCCGCCAGGCATTGCGAAAAGCCTTATCGCCCGGCGGCTTAAATTCGCGTTTCAGCACGCGCGCGCGTTTGAATATCTGATGACGCGCTTCTCCACGCCGGAAGAGGTCTTCGGGCCGCTCTCGATACAGGCTCTAAAAGATGAAGGGCGTTATGAACGTCTGACCGCAGGTTATCTGCCGGAAGCGGAAATCGTATTTCTGGATGAGATCTGGAAGGCGGGCCCGGCGATTCTGAACACGCTGCTCACTGCCATTAATGAACGCCGCTTTCGTAACGGCGCGCATGAAGAAAAAATTCCGATGCGCCTGCTGGTGACGGCATCCAACGAACTGCCCGAAGCGGACAGCAGTCTTGAGGCGCTCTATGACCGCATGCTGATTCGCCTGTGGCTCGATCGGGTGCAGGAGAAAAACAGCTTTCGCGCCATGCTGGTGAGCCAGCAGGATGAAAACGAAAATCCGGTGCCGCCAGGCTTGCAGGTGAGCGATGAAGAATATCAGCAGTGGCAGACCGGCATCGGCAACGTCAAACTACCGGATACCGTCTTCGAGCTGATCTTCACCCTGCGCCAGCAGCTTGATGCGCTGCCGAACGCGCCCTATGTCTCAGACCGCCGCTGGAAGAAAGCCATTCGCCTGTTGCAGGCCAGCGCCTTTTTCAGCGGGCGCGATGCCGTGGCGCCTATCGATCTGATCCTTTTGAAAGACTGCCTGTGGCATGACGCCAGCGCTATGACACTGATGCAGCAGCAAATCGCGCAGCTGATGACCTCACACGCGTGGGGCCAGTACGCGATGCTGAGCCGTCTTGGCGCTATCACCCAGCGCCGCATGCAGTTAGAACAGCAGCACAGCGATAAAACGGCGCTGCGCCTTGAGAAGCAGAGCGGCATGTTCAGCCGTCGTCCGCAATATCAGCTGCCCGCAAGCCTCACGGAGCCAACGCTGACGCTGCTGCTGCAAAAACCGCTGAAGCTGCACGATATCGACGTTATCCATGTGACGTTCGCGCGCGAGGCGCTGGAGACGTGGCTGCAAAAAGGCGGCGAGATCCGCGGCAAGCTGAACGGCATCGGCTTTGCCCAGGCGCTGGATCTGGAAGTGGACGCGAGCCAGCATCTGGTGCTACGCGACGTCAGCCTGCAGGGTACGCGCCTTTCGCTGCCGGGCGCGGCGTCTGCCAACGGCATGCCGGATGAAATCAAACAGCAGCTTGACGATCTGGATAACGAGTGGCACCAGCAACATACGCGCTTTAGCGAGCAGCAAAAATGTCTGTTCGTCGAAAGCGACTGGTTAGGACGCATCGAGGCCAGCCTTCAGGACGTCGGCGAGCAGATTAAACAGGCGCGCCAATGCTGACAGCGGATTCGCTGAACCTGATTCTGGCTATCAGCGAAGGCGAGCTGGTAGAAGAGATCGTCATTGCGCTGCTGGCGTCGCCGCAGCTGGCGGTCTTTTTCGAAAAGTTTCCGCGCCTGAAACATGCGCTGACCCAGGATATTCCGCGCTGGCGCGAACAGCTTAAAACCCGGCTTAAAGAGGCGCATGTGCCGCCAGAGCTGGAAGAAGAGGTGATCGGCTATCAGAAAAGCCAGTTGCTCTCTACCAGCCAGTTTATCGTTCAGTTACCGCAAATCAGCGCGCTGCTGCGCCGCGTCGGTTCCCCGTTTGCCGACCAGGCGCAGCGGCTTATCGCCGACAACCCGCATTTTACGCCCGCCCTGCATACGCTTTTTCTACAGCGCTGGCGGTTAAGCCTTGTCGTGCAGGCGACGTCGTTTAACCAGCAGTTGCTGGAAGAGGAGCGCGAGCAACTGCTGAGCGAAGTGCAGGAGCGCATGACGCTGAGCGGCCAGCTTGAGCAAGTGCTGGTGGAGAACGAAGATTCCGCCGGTCGTCTGTGGGATATGAGCGACGGCAAACTGCGGCGCGGCGATTATCAGCTTATCGTGAAATATGGCGATTTTCTGGCCGACCAGCCGGAACTGATGCAGCTTGCCGAACAGCTCGGGCGCTCGCGCGAGGCGAAATCGGTGCCGAAAAAAGAGGCGCCGCTGGAAACGTTCCGCACGCTGGTGCGTGAACCCGCCTCCGTGCCGGAACAGGTCGACGGCTTACAGCGCAGCGACGATATTCTGCGTCTGCTGCCGCCGGAGCTGGCGACGCTTGGCATCACTGAGCTGGAATATGAGTTTTACCGGCGGCTGGTGGAAAAACAGTTGCTGACTTACCGGCTTCAGGGCGACGCGTGGCGTGAAAAAGTGATGCAGCGGCCGGTGACGCGCCAGGATTATGACGAACAGCCGCGCGGGCCGTTTATCGTCTGCGTGGATACGTCCGGCTCGATGGGCGGCTTTAACGAGCAGTGCGCCAAGGCGTTTTGTCTGGCGCTGATGCGCATTGCGCTGGCCGATAACCGCCGCTGTTTTATCATGCTGTTTTCGAGCGAAGTGGTGCGTTATGAGCTGTGCGGGCGCGACGGTATCGAACAGGCGATCCGCTTTCTGAGCCAGCGCTTTCGCGGCGGCACCGATCTGGCGAGCTGTTTTCGCGCCATTGCGGAAAAGCTACAGGGCGGCGAGTGGTTCGACGCCGACGCGGTGGTGGTGTCCGATTTTATCGCCCAGCGGCTGCCGGATGAGGTGGTCAACAAAGTAAAGGAGCTGCAACGCGTTCATCAGCACCGCTTTCACGCGGTGGCGATGTCCGCGCATGGCAAACCCGGCATCATGCGCATTTTCGATCACATCTGGCGCTTTGATACCGGGATGCGCAGCCGTCTGGTGCGTCGTTTACGCCGCTGAATTACAGCAGCTCAGCGACGGTAGACTGCACCTGCTCCGGCCAGACGCCACACTGCACCTGACCGATATGCGGCAGTTGCAGCAGCAGCATAGTCAGACGCGACTGGCCGATCCCGCCGCCGATCGTTTGCGGCATTTCGCCGTTCAGCAGCGCCTGATGCCATTCCAGCGCCAGACGATCCTGATCGCCGGTGAGCGCCAGCTGGCGTTTAAGCGTGTCGGCATCGACACGGATCCCCATTGAGGAAATTTCAAACGCGTCTTCCAGTAGCGGGTTCCAGACGAGGATATCGCCGTTAAGTCCGGCAAAACCGCTTTCCGTCGGCGTGGTCCAGTCATCATAATCCGGCGCGCGCACGTCGTGGCGTTTGCCGTCGGCAAGTTTCCCGCCAATGCCAATCAGGAAGACCGCGCCCAGCTCTTTCGCAATCGCGCGCTCGCGCCCTTTGGCGTCCAGCTCCGGGAAGCGGCGCTGCAGCGTTTCGCTGTGCACAAAATGAATGGCGTCCGGCAGGAACGGCGTCAGCCCGGAGCGCTCCGCCGCCGCCAGCTCCGTTTCCTTAATCGCTGACCAGATGCTCTCCACCGTCTGCTTCAGCGTACCGAGATGGCGTTCGCCGTCGCCCATCACGCGCTCCCAGTCCCACTGATCCACATACACCGAGTGTACCGGAGAGAGACGGTCTTCATCGGGGCGCAGCGCTTTCATATGGGTATAAAGCCCTTCGCCCGCGCTGAAATCATGCTGGCCCAGTGTTTTGCGCTTCCATTTCGCGAGCGAATGCACCACTTCAAACTGCGCCTGCGGCAGCGTTTTGACATTGACCTGCACCGCTTTTTCACAGCCGGAAAGGTTATCCTGCGTCCCGTCGCCGACGCGGCTTAAGATCGGTGCCTGCACTTCAAGCAGACCGAGTTTCTCCTCAAGCAGGCGGGAAAAATGGGCTTTCACAAAGCTAATCTGACGCTGGCGTGTGATGTAGGCGGTTTTCATTTTTTAGGGCTCCTGTACCTCTGTTGCTTTTGATTAAGCAATAAAAAAGCCCGCCAGTTCAATAATCATCAATAAAAAAGGCCACGCATCTTTTAATCCGATAATATAGACGGCATGAAACTGACGATTACTGAATAATCATAAGGAAAACGTATGGAAAATTATCAGATCGATAATCTGGACCGCGGCATTCTGGAGGCATTAATGGCGAATGCGCGTACCGCCTATGCCGAACTCGCTAAACAGTTCGGCGTCAGTCCCGGCACGATTCATGTCCGCGTGGAAAAAATGAAACAGGCGGGGATCATCACTGGCGCGCGTATCGATATCAGCCCGAAACAGCTTGGTTACGATGTGTGCTGCTTTATCGGCATTATTCTCAAGAGCGCGAAAGATTACCCGGCCGCGCTCGAAAAGCTGGAAAGCCTGGATGAAGTGACCGAGGCCTATTACACCACCGGCCACTACAGCATCTTTATTAAAGTGATGTGTCGCTCGATAGACGCGTTACAGCAGGTGCTTATCAACAAGATCCAAACAATTGATGAAATTCAGTCCACCGAGACGTTGATCTCGCTGCAAAACCCGATCATGCGTACTATCCGCCCATAAAGGGATTTTTTAATACCCATATTATCCACAGGTAGATCCCAGCCCCTGCACAGCGTACAATACGCGTCGTTTACTCAAGGCGGACATCCATGACAGACATTACCCTGATCAGTGGCAGCACTCTTGGCGGCGCGGAATATGTGGCGGAGCACCTGGCTGAAAAGCTGGAAGACGCCGGTTTTAGCACCGAAACGCTGCATGGCCCGCTTCTTGAAGATCTTAAGCCTGAAGGCACCTGGCTTATCGTGACGTCCACGCATGGCGCGGGCGATCTGCCGGACAATTTGCAACCCTTATATGATGAGCTTGCAGAACAGCGTCCGGATCTCAGCCAGGTTCGCTACGGCGCTATCGGTATCGGAAGCCGCGAATACGACACGTTTTGCGGGGCGATTGAAAAACTGGACGCGCTGTTAATCGAATGCGGCGCGAAACGCGTCGGCGAACCGCTTAAGATCAATATTCTCGATCATGATATTCCCGAAGATCCGGCTGAGGTGTGGCTCGGATCGTGGAAAAATTTACTCTGATCGGCGAAATGATCGCCATTCAGCTGTGGATAAAAGAGCTTAAAAGCTTGGATCAACCCGTAGTTATCCAAGGTATAAGTGTTGTTCGCTTTTTGAGTTGTGTATAACCCTCATTTCTGATCCCAGCTTATACGGTCTGGGATCACCGATCATTCACAGCAAGCGATCCCGGATAACCTTTTGATCCCAAATGGGCGATCCGGGTTATCCACAAGGGATGTCGATCCTAATAAGAGATCATAATAAAACAGATCCTTTAGATAAAAGATCTTCTTTTTAATACCAACGATCCCGGCGCTTTCTCACCAGGCTAAAGTTGAGTAGAATCCACGCCCCGGGCTAGCTAACCCTCTTTCGCACAACCGCGAGGTCATACCAACATGTTTTATCCGGATCCTTTTGACGTCATTATCATTGGCGGGGGTCATGCAGGTACCGAGGCCGCAATGGCCGCTGCACGCATGGGTCAGCAGACCCTGCTTTTGACACACAATATCGACACGCTCGGACAGATGTCCTGCAACCCGGCGATCGGCGGTATTGGTAAAGGACATCTGGTTAAGGAAGTGGATGCCCTCGGTGGGCTTATGGCGAAAGCGATCGACCAGGCGGGTATCCAGTTTAGGATACTAAACGCCAGTAAAGGTCCGGCCGTACGCGCTACCCGCGCTCAGGCGGATCGCGTGCTGTACAAGCAGGCTGTGCGTACCGCGCTGGAGAATCAGCCGAATCTGATGATCTTCCAGCAAGCCGTTGACGATCTGATCGTGGAAAACGATCGCGTTGTCGGTGCCGTCACGCAGATGGGCCTGAAATTCCGCGCGAAAGCGGTTGTCCTGACAGTCGGTACGTTCCTCGACGGCAAGATTCACATCGGGCTTGATAACTACAGCGGCGGCCGTGCGGGCGATCCGCCTTCCGTACCGCTGGCGCGTCGCCTGCGTGAACTGCCGCTGCGCGTGAGCCGTCTGAAAACCGGAACGCCGCCACGTATTGACGCGCGTACCATCGATTTCAGCGTACTCGATCAGCAGCATGGCGATAACCCGATGCCGGTCTTCTCGTTCATGGGCTCTGCGGATCAGCATCCGCGTCAGGTGCCGTGCTACGTCACGCACACCAATGAGAAAACCCATGACGTGATCCGCAATAACCTCGATCGCAGCCCGATGTACGCGGGAGTCATCGAAGGGATCGGTCCGCGCTATTGCCCCTCGATTGAAGATAAAGTGATGCGCTTCGCCGATCGCAACGCGCACCAGATTTTCCTGGAGCCGGAAGGGCTGACCAGCAACGAAATTTACCCGAACGGCATCTCCACCAGCCTGCCGTTCGACGTGCAGATGCAAATTGTCCGTTCCATGAAAGGGATGGAGAACGCGAAAATTGTTCGCCCGGGTTACGCGATTGAGTACGATTTCTTCGATCCGCGCGATCTGAAGCCGACTCTGGAAAGCAAATATATCCACGGGCTGTTCTTCGCAGGCCAGATCAACGGCACGACCGGTTACGAAGAAGCCGCGGCTCAGGGGCTGCTGGCCGGTCTGAACGCGGGCCGTTACTCGGCGGAGAAAGAGGGATGGGCGCCGGGGCGCTCTCAGGCTTATCTTGGCGTGCTGGTGGATGACCTCTGTACGCTCGGCACCAAAGAGCCGTACCGCATGTTCACCTCGCGTGCCGAATATCGCCTGATGCTGCGCGAAGACAACGCTGATTTACGCCTGACCGAAGTTGGTCGCGAAATGGGACTGGTCGACGATGCGCGCTGGGCGCGCTTCAACGAGAAGCTTGAGAATATCGAACGCGAGCGCCAGCGCCTGAGAAGCACCTGGGTGACGCCGTCTACCGCCTCGGTGGAGGAGATCAACACGATGCTCACTGCGCCGCTCTCCCGTGAAGCCAGCGGTGAAGATCTGCTGCGCCGTCCGGAAATGACCTATGCTCAGTTAACCTCGCTATCGGCCTTCGCTCCGGCGCTGGATGACGCGCAGGCGGCCGAGCAGGTTGAAATTCAGGTGAAATACGAAGGCTATATCGCTCGTCAGCAGGATGAGATTGAAAAACAGCAGCGCAACGAAAACACGCTGCTGCCGGCGACGCTGGATTATCGCCAGGTGAATGGCCTCTCCAATGAAGTGATCGCCAAGCTTAACGATCATAAACCGGCATCGATTGGCCAGGCGTCCCGTATCTCCGGGATCACGCCAGCCGCTATCTCGATTCTGCTGGTCTGGCTGAAAAAACAGGGGCTACTGCGCCGCAGTGCCTGAGTTGAAACGCTCTTCGGGCCAGCCTTGTCTGGCCCTTTTTATATGGAAAAACCGTCGTGCTGAATACACTGACCCGCCTGCTTGATGACGCAGGGATTACGCTGCCCGAACACCAGAAAGCGCAGCTGGTGGCCTATGTCGATATGCTGAACAAGTGGAACAAGGCTTATAACCTCACCTCCGTACGCGACCCGAACGAGATGCTGGTGCGCCATATCATGGACAGCATCGTGGTGGAGCCGCACTTAAAAGGCACCCGTTTTATCGATGTCGGCACAGGCCCTGGCCTGCCGGGTATTCCGCTGGCGATTGTGCGTCCGGACAGCCATTTCACGCTGCTGGACAGTCTCGGCAAGCGCGTGCGTTTTTTGCGTCAGGTGCAACACGAGCTGAAACTCGACAACATCACGCCGGTTCAAAGCCGCGTCGAAGCCTTTCCTGCCGAGCCGCCGTTTGATGGCGTTATCAGCCGCGCATTTGCGTCGCTCTCGGATATGGTGAACTGGTGCCATCATCTGCCGGGAGAAGAAGGGCGTTTTTATGCTCTTAAAGGCCAGCGTCCGGATGATGAAATCAGCGCACTGCCGTCAGGTTTTGCTGTTGAGGAAATCGTCAGACTGTCTGTTCCGCGTCTCGATGGCGAACGCCATTTGGTTATCCTTAAAGCAAACAGAACTTAATATTTATCAAAAAAAGTAGAAATAAGGTGTCGGGATTGCGTCAGCAGAAAAAGAGGTATGGGGCGTGATTACAACATCTAATTTCACTTTTTATTAACTTGTTTGCAGCTTAAGGATAACTAAGCATCATTTGCGCCAAATAGTAAATAGTCACTGATGAAAATATAAGGGCGCTATGTACAGGTGTCTGTATGCTAATAGGGCGTAAATTGTTTCTCATAGATGTCAATGAAAGGTTTTAATCGTGTTTCGGGGTGTTTTAAAAAATTTTGGGTTTAAAGCGTCTTAAATTCAAAAGGTTATAAAACACGCATTCATAAAGGATCTGTCAAAGCTTGAGCAGAAATTGTTTAGAATGTGATCTCGTGCACGCTTTATTCGCAAGGTTTACGCGCGATTTGCAGTTTTTACATTTGCTTTCAGATTTAAGAGAAACTTAAAAAAAACGCCTCCTGAAAATTATTTAAACATTTATTCACCTTTTGGCTACTTATAGTTTGAAATCACGTGCTCGCCCCGTATAATTTGAGCGCTTTTTGAGGCTTGACTCAGAGCGTCAAAGAACGTTTTATACGACACGCGTCATACCTCGAAGGGAGCAGTGGCAAAATGTCTGCGTCGCTTATGAGTAAAAAAGTGGCTCGCAAGCTCCTGCTCATCCAGTTCATCGCGGTTCTGGCGGCAGGATTGTTGTTTTGCCTCAAAGACCCTTTCTGGGGCTTCTCTGCGTTATGCGGAGGGCTGGCAGTGTGGCTGCCGAATGTGCTGTTTATGAATTTTGCCTGGCGTCATCAGGCGCATACACCCGCTAAAGGCCGCGTGGCCTGGTCTTTCGCCTTCGGCGAAGCGTTTAAGGTGATTGCGACCTTTACCCTGCTGGTGGTGGCGCTGGCGTGTTTGAAGGCGGTTTTCTTGCCGCTGATTGTGACGTGGGTTTCGGTGCTGGTTGTGCAGATACTGGCGCCAGCTGTAATTAACAACAAAGGGTAAGAGGCATCATGTCTGCAGGAGAAATCTCGACGCCGCAGGAGTACATAGGCCACCATCTGAATAACCTTCAGATTGACCTGCGTACCTTCTCGCTGGTGGATCCGCATAACCCCCCGGCCACCTTCTGGACGCTCAACATCGACTCGATGTTTTTCTCGGTGGTGCTGGGCCTGTTATTCCTGGTTCTGTTCCGTAAAGTCGCCAAACACGCGACCAGCGGCGTACCGGGCAAATTCCAGACCGCGGTAGAGCTGGTTATCGGCTTTGTGCATGGTAGCGTACAAGACATGTACCACGGCAAAAGCAAGCTCATTGCGCCGCTGGCCCTGACGATTTTCGTCTGGGTATTCCTGATGAACCTGATGGATTTGCTGCCTATCGACCTGCTGCCGTACATCGGCGAGCACGTATTTGGCTTGCCAGCCCTGCGCGTGGTGCCGTCTGCGGACGTGAACATCACCCTTTCCATGGCGCTTGGTGTATTTATCCTCATTCTTTTCTACAGCATCAAAATGAAAGGCGTTGGCGGCTTTACTAAAGAGCTGACGCTGCAGCCGTTCAATCACCCGGTATTTATTCCGATCAACCTGATTCTGGAAGGTGTGAGCCTGCTGTCCAAACCGGTTTCTCTCGGTCTGCGACTGTTCGGCAACATGTATGCCGGTGAGCTGATTTTCATTCTGATTGCGGGTCTTCTGCCGTGGTGGTCACAATGGTTGTTAAATGTGCCCTGGGCCATTTTCCACATCCTGATCATTACGTTGCAGGCCTTCATTTTCATGGTTCTGACGATTGTCTATCTGTCGATGGCATCTGAAGAGCATTGATTTTTTACTCAACACTACTGCGTTTTAACTGAAACAAACTGGAGACTGTCATGGAAAACCTGAATATGGATCTGCTGTACATGGCTGCCGCTGTGATGATGGGTCTGGCGGCAATCGGTGCTGCGATCGGTATCGGCATCCTCGGGGGCAAATTCCTGGAAGGCGCTGCGCGCCAGCCTGATCTGATTCCTCTGCTGCGTACTCAGTTCTTTATCGTAATGGGTCTGGTGGATGCTATCCCGATGATCGCTGTGGGTCTGGGTCTGTACGTGATGTTCGCCGTCGCGTAGTAAACGAAGTTGTCTGAATTTCCAGACAATATCAGAACATTAACCAGATAAGAGGCATTGTGCTGTGAATCTTAACGCAACAATCCTCGGCCAGGCCATCGCGTTTGTCCTGTTCGTTCTGTTCTGTATGAAGTATGTATGGCCGCCAATTATGGCTGCCATCGAAAAACGTCAGAAAGAAATTGCTGACGGTCTGTCTTCTGCAGAACGCGCTAAAAAGGATCTGGAGCTTGCACAGTCCAACGCGACCGACCAGCTGAAAAAAGCGAAAGCGGAAGCCCAGGTGATTATTGAGCAGGCGAACAAACGCCGTGCTCAGATCCTGGACGAAGCGAAAGCTGAAGCAGAGCAGGAACGTAACAAAATCGTGGCGCAGGCCCAGGCCGAAATCGAAGCCGAGCGTAAACGTGCCCGTGAAGAGCTGCGCAAGCAGGTTGCTATCCTGGCTGTTGCTGGCGCCGAGAAGATCATTGAACGTTCCGTGGATGAAGCTGCTAACAGCGACATCGTGAATAAACTGGTCGCTGAACTGTAAGGAGGGAGGGGCTGATGTCTGAATTTGTAACGGTAGCTCGCCCCTACGCCAAAGCAGCTTTTGACTTTGCCGTCGAACACCAAAGCCTCGACCGCTGGCAGGATATGCTGGCGTTTGCCGCTGAAGTGGCCAAAAACGAACAGATGGCTGAGCTTCTCTCTGGCGCCCTGGCGCCAGAAACGCTCGCTGAGTCGTTTATCGCAATCTGTGGTGACCAGTTAGACGCCAACGGCCAGAACCTGATTCGGGTAATGGCGGAAAACGGCCGTCTGAAGGTACTTCCTGATGTTCTTGAGCAGTTCATTCAGTTACGCGCAGCCCTTGAGGCTACCGTTGAAGTCGAAGTGACTTCCGCCAGCGCACTGAGCGATGAACAGCTTGCGAAAATCAGCGCCGCGATGGAAAAACGTCTGTCACGCAAAGTGAAGCTGAATTGCAAAATTGATAAGTCTGTAATGGCGGGCGTCATCATCCGTTCGGGTGATACGGTCATTGACGGCAGCGTGCGCGGCCGTCTTGAGCGCCTCGCAGACGTCTTGCAGTCTTAAGGGGACTGGAGCATGCAACTGAATTCCACCGAAATCAGCGAACTGATCAAGCAGCGCATTGCTCAGTTCAATGTTGTGAGCGAAGCTCATAACGAAGGTACTATTGTTTCTGTAAGCGACGGTGTTATCCGCATTCACGGCCTGGCCGATTGTATGCAGGGTGAGATGATTTCCCTGCCGGGTAACCGTTACGCTATCGCACTGAACCTGGAGCGCGACTCCGTAGGTGCAGTGGTTATGGGTCCGTACGCTGACCTCGCCGAAGGCATGAAGGTGAAATGTACTGGCCGTATTCTTGAAGTGCCGGTTGGCCGCGGCCTGCTGGGCCGTGTGGTTAACACCCTCGGCGCGCCGATCGATGGTAAAGGTCCGGTTGAACACGATGGCTTCTCGCCAATCGAAGTTATCGCACCGGGCGTAATCGATCGTCAGTCCGTAGACCAGCCTGTACAGACCGGTTATAAGTCCGTTGACGCCATGATCCCAATCGGTCGTGGTCAGCGTGAACTGATCATCGGCGACCGTCAGACCGGTAAAACCGCGATGGCTATCGACGCCATCATCAACCAGCGCGATTCCGGCATCAAATGCGTGTACGTGGCTATCGGCCAGAAAGCGTCCACCATTGCTAACGTGGTTCGTAAACTGGAAGAGCACGGTGCGCTGTCCAATACCATCGTTGTGGTCGCGACCGCTTCTGAATCCGCTGCGCTGCAGTACCTGGCTCCGTATGCCGGTTGCGCGATGGGCGAATACTTCCGTGACCGCGGCGAAGACGCGCTGATCGTTTACGATGACCTGTCTAAACAGGCTGTCGCTTACCGTCAGGTTTCCCTGCTGCTCCGTCGTCCGCCGGGACGTGAAGCATTCCCGGGCGACGTGTTCTACCTCCACTCCCGTCTGCTGGAGCGCGCATCCCGTGTTAACGCGGAATACGTTGAGAACTTCACCAAAGGTGCAGTGAAAGGTAAAACCGGCTCTCTGACCGCACTGCCGATCATCGAAACCCAGGCGGGTGACGTTTCTGCGTTCGTTCCGACCAACGTAATTTCTATTACCGACGGTCAGATCTTCCTGGAAACCAACCTGTTTAACTCCGGTATTCGTCCGGCGGTTAACCCGGGTATCTCCGTATCGCGTGTGGGTGGTGCTGCTCAGACCAAGATCATCAAGAAACTGTCCGGTGGTATCCGTACCGCGCTGGCACAGTATCGTGAACTGGCGGCGTTCTCTCAGTTCGCCTCCGATCTGGACGAAGCTACCCGTAAGCAACTGAGCCACGGCCAGAAAGTGACTGAACTGCTTAAGCAGAAACAGTACGCGCCGATGTCCGTTGCACAGCAGGGCCTGGTCCTGTTCGCGGCGGAGCGCGGTTACCTCGAAGATGTGGAACTGGCGAAAATCGGTAGCTTCGAAGCCGCTCTGCTGGCTTACGCTGACCGTGATCACGCTCCGCTGATGCAAGAGATCAACCAGACCGGTGGCTATAACGATGAGATCGAAGGCAAGCTGAAAAGCCTCCTCGACTCCTTCAAAGCAACCCAGTCCTGGTAACGTCTGGCGGCTTGCTGTAAGGCAAGCCGCAAGGCATTGAGGAGAAGCTCATGGCCGGCGCAAAAGAGATACGTAGTAAGATCGCAAGCGTCCAGAACACGCAAAAGATCACTAAAGCGATGGAGATGGTCGCCGCTTCCAAAATGCGTAAATCGCAGGATCGCATGGCGGCCAGCCGTCCTTATGCAGATACCATGCGCAAAGTGATTGGTCACCTTGCTACCGGTAATCTGGAATACAAACACCCTTACCTGGAAGAACGCGACGTTAAGCGCGTGGGCTACCTGGTGGTGTCGACTGACCGTGGTCTGTGCGGCGGCTTGAACATCAACCTGTTCAAGAAACTGCTGGCGGATATGAAAGCATGGTCCGATAAAGGCGTTCAGTGCGATATCGCAATGATCGGCTCTAAAGGCGTTTCTTTCTTCAATTCAGTAGGCGGCAACATTGTGGCGCAGGTCACCGGCATGGGGGACAACCCTTCCCTGTCCGATCTGATTGGCCCGGTTAAAGTGATGTTGCAGGCTTATGATGAAGGCCGTCTGGACAAGCTTTACGTTGTCAGCAACAAATTTATTAACACCATGTCTCAGGCTCCGACCATCACTCAGCTGCTGCCGCTGCCGGCATCAGAAGACGATGAGTTGAAGCACAAATCCTGGGATTACCTGTACGAACCCGATCCGAAGGCGCTGCTGGATACCCTGCTGCGTCGTTATGTCGAATCGCAGGTTTATCAGGGTGTGGTTGAAAACCTGGCCAGCGAGCAGGCCGCACGAATGGTGGCGATGAAAGCCGCAACCGATAATGGCGGCAGCCTGATTAAAGAGCTGCAGTTGGTGTACAACAAAGCTCGTCAGGCCAGCATTACTCAGGAACTCACCGAGATCGTCTCGGGGGCCGCCGCGGTTTAACCAGGTTATTTCGTAGAGGATTCAAGATGGCTACTGGAAAGATTGTCCAGGTAATCGGCGCCGTGGTGGACGTCGAGTTCCCTCAGGATGCTGTACCGAAAGTGTACGACGCCCTTGAGGTAACGAATGGTAATGAGCGTCTGGTGCTGGAAGTCCAGCAGCAGCTCGGCGGCGGTATCGTGCGTACCATCGCGATGGGCTCTTCCGACGGTCTGCGTCGCGGTCTGCCTGTTGCAGACCTTGAGCACCCGATCGAAGTGCCGGTAGGTAAAGCGACGCTGGGTCGTATCATGAACGTCCTGGGTCAGCCTATCGACATGAAAGGCGACATCGGCGAAGAAGAGCGTTGGGCGATTCACCGCGCGGCGCCGTCCTATGAAGAGCTGTCCAGCTCTCAGGAACTGCTGGAAACCGGCATCAAAGTTATCGACCTGATGTGTCCGTTCGCGAAGGGCGGTAAAGTCGGTCTGTTCGGTGGTGCAGGTGTAGGTAAAACCGTAAACATGATGGAGCTTATTCGTAACATCGCGATTGAGCACTCCGGTTACTCCGTGTTTGCGGGCGTGGGCGAACGGACCCGTGAAGGTAACGACTTCTACCACGAAATGACCGACTCCAACGTACTGGATAAAGTATCCCTGGTGTACGGCCAGATGAACGAGCCGCCGGGAAACCGTCTGCGCGTTGCGCTGACCGGCCTGACCATGGCTGAGAAATTCCGTGACGAAGGTCGTGACGTTCTGCTGTTCGTCGACAACATCTACCGTTACACCCTGGCCGGTACTGAAGTATCCGCACTGCTGGGCCGTATGCCTTCAGCGGTAGGTTACCAGCCGACCCTGGCGGAAGAGATGGGCGTTCTGCAGGAGCGTATCACCTCCACCAAAACCGGTTCTATCACCTCCGTACAGGCGGTATACGTACCGGCGGATGACTTGACTGACCCGTCACCAGCCACCACCTTTGCGCACCTTGACGCAACCGTGGTACTGAGCCGTCAGATTGCCTCTCTGGGTATCTACCCGGCCGTTGACCCGCTGGATTCCACCAGCCGTCAGCTGGATCCGCTGGTAGTAGGCCAGGAGCACTACGACACCGCTCGCGGCGTGCAGTCCATCCTGCAGCGTTACCAGGAACTGAAAGACATCATCGCCATCCTCGGTATGGACGAGCTGTCTGAAGAAGACAAACTGGTCGTTGCGCGTGCTCGTAAAATTCAGCGTTTCCTGTCACAGCCGTTCTTCGTGGCAGAAGTGTTTACCGGCGCGCCGGGCAAATACGTATCGCTGAAAGACACCATCCGTGGCTTTAAAGGCATCATGGAAGGTGAATACGATCATCTGCCGGAGCAGGCGTTCTACATGGTTGGCTCCATTGATGAAGCCGTGGAAAAAGCCAAAAAACTTTAACGCCTTAATCGGAGGGTGACATGGCAATGACTTACCACCTGGATGTCGTCAGCGCAGAGAAACAGATGTTCTCTGGTCTGGTCGAGAAAATCCAGGTTACGGGTAGCGAAGGTGAACTGGGTATTTACCCGGGCCACGCGCCGCTGCTCACCGCCATTAAGCCTGGTATGATCCGCATCGTGAAACAGCACGGCCACGAAGAGTATATCTATCTCTCCGGCGGCGTGCTGGAAGTGCAGCCGGGCAACGTAACCGTGCTGGCTGACACCGCGATTCGCGGCCAGGATCTCGACGAAGCGCGAGCCCTGGAAGCGAAGCGTAAAGCGGAAGACCATATCCGTAGCTCCCACGGTGACGTGGACTACGCTCAGGCTTCTGCTGAGCTGGCCAAGGCGATCGCCAAACTGCGCGTTATCGAGTTGACCAAAAAAGCGATGTAACACCGGCTTGAAAGTTAAAAAGCCAGCCAGGGCGACCCGGCTGGCTTTTTTTATGTCTGCGTTATACGCAAGGACGTATGTTTGCTGGATTTTAGTCGGCATTTACTGCGCTTTATTCCAGCCGCAAAAAAACGGCATCCCATTGTTTTTATGAATGATAAGACGCCAGAAAGCGTTTACTCTCTCTTTTTACGCCTTCCGGCATGCATTACGCGGCTGTATAACGTGGTAAAACAGGCTTAAAGCGGCGATTTGCCAGCAGCCCGTTTTATGCTGAAAAATATGTAGAATTTCGGGCGCTAAATCGCTTTACTTCATTCACTTTCATAAGACAGGACGACTATGTCTAGCCATGCTATGAGCGTTGTGATCCTTGCCGCTGGCAAAGGCACGCGCATGTACTCCGATCTTCCAAAAGTGCTGCACACTCTGGCCGGGAAGCCGATGGTGCAACACGTGATTGACGCCGCGAAGCATGTCGGCGCGCAGCACATTCACCTGGTTTACGGTCACGGCGGCGATCTGCTGCAAAGCACCCTTAAAGACGCCTCGCTGAACTGGGTATTGCAGGCCGAGCAGCTCGGCACCGGCCATGCAATGCAGCAGGCGGCGCCGTTCTTTAGCGACGACGAAGATGTGCTGATGCTCTACGGCGACGTACCGCTGATCTCCGTTGACACCCTGCAACAGCTCTGCGCGGCGAAGCCGCAGGGCGGTATTGGGCTGTTAACCGTGAAGCTCGACGATCCGACCGGTTATGGCCGCATTACCCGTGAGAATGGCAATGTCTCCGGTATCGTTGAGCATAAAGATGCCAGCGACGAGCAGCGCCAGATTAACGAAATCAACACCGGCATCCTCGTCGCCAACGGCGCGGATCTGAAACGCTGGCTGGCGAAGCTCGATAACAACAATGCGCAGGGTGAATACTACATTACCGATATCATCGCGATGGCCTGGAACGAAGGCCGTGAGATTGCCGCCGTGCATCCGCAGCGTTTAAGCGAAGTGGAGGGCGTGAACAATCGCCTGCAACTGGCGCGTCTTGAGCACGTTTATCAGGCCGAGCAGGCAGAAAAACTGCTGCTGGCGGGCGTGATGCTACGTGATCCGGCGCGTTTTGATCTGCGCGGCACGCTGCAACACGGGCGCGATGTCGAAATTGACGCTAACGTGATTATTGAAGGCGACGTAGTGCTGGGCAATCGCGTGAAAATCGGCGCGGGCTGCGTGATTAAAAACAGCGTCATCGGCGACGACTGCGAAATCAGTCCTTACAGCGTGGTGGAAGACGCCCTTCTGGATACCGCCTGCACCATCGGGCCGTTCGCGCGTCTGCGTCCGGGCGCGGAGCTTCTCGAAGGCGCGCATGTCGGCAACTTCGTCGAGATGAAAAAAGCGCGTCTGGGTAAAGGCTCGAAAGCGGGTCACCTGACCTACCTCGGCGACGCGGAAATCGGCGATAACGTTAACATCGGCGCGGGCACCATCACCTGCAACTATGATGGCGCGAACAAGCACAAAACCATCATTGGCGACGATGTGTTTGTCGGCTCCGATACCCAACTGGTGGCGCCGGTGACGGTCGCGAAAGGCGCGACCATCGCCGCAGGCACTACCGTGACGCGCAACATCGCGGAAAACGAGCTGGTGCTCACCCGCGTGCCGCAGGTACACAAACAGGGCTGGCGTCGCCCGGTGAAGAAAAAATGAGTTATGTTCATGGCGGGCGCGCTGTATCTGCCCGCCATACGGTTTTGTCGGTCGCAGAGCAGTCATGCCCTGCGGCAGGCACGGGATGAGGGGATAACATAATCCTCCGCCCACAGGCAGTACCAAAACAATAACCCCACTCTCTACAAGGCTCGGGGAGCCCGGCAAACGGGCAAATACAGGTCGGCGACAACGCATGGCGAAATGCCATTGTCAGGAAATTAATTATGTGTGGAATTGTTGGCGCTGTAGCGCAACGTGATATTGCTGAAATCCTTCTCGAAGGTTTGCGTCGTCTGGAGTACCGCGGCTATGACTCCGCTGGTCTCGCGGTGGTGGATAACGCGGGGCATATGACCCGTCTGCGTCGTCTGGGCAAAGTACAGATGCTGGTTCAGGCGGCGGAAGAACATCCGCTGCACGGCGGCACGGGTATCGCGCACACCCGCTGGGCGACCCACGGCGAACCCTCAGAAGGCAACGCGCACCCGCATGTCTCCGGGCATATTGTGGTGGTGCATAACGGCATTATCGAAAACCACGAACCGCTGCGCGAACTGCTGAAAACGCGCGGCTACGAATTCGTCACCGAAACCGACACCGAAGTGATCGCGCACCTGGTGCACTGGGAGCTGGAGCAGGGCGGTACGCTGCGTGAGGCGGTGCTGCGCGCCATTCCTCAGCTGCGCGGCGCTTACGGCACCGTCATTATGGATAACCGCGATCCGAGCGTTCTGCTGGCGGCCCGTTCCGGCAGCCCGCTGGTAATTGGCCTCGGCGTGGGCGAAAACTTTATCGCCTCCGACCAACTGGCGCTGCTGCCGGTAACCCGCCGCTTTATCTTCCTCGAAGAGGGCGATATCGCCGAAGTGACCCGCCGCTCCGTCGCGATTTTCAACACCCAGGGCGAAAGCGTCTCCCGCCCGGAAATCGAATCTAACGTGCAGTATGACGCCGGTGATAAAGGCATCTACCGCCACTACATGCAAAAAGAGATCTACGAGCAGCCGAACGCGATTAAAAATACGCTGGCCGGGCGCATCAGCCACGGCGAGGTGGATTTAAGCGAGCTGGGTCCGAACGCCGACGAACTGCTCTCTAAAGTTGAGCATATTCAGATTGTCGCGTGCGGCACCTCTTACAACTCTGGTATGGTTTCCCGCTACTGGTTTGAAGCGCTGGCAGGCGTGCCGTGCGATGTCGAAATCGCCTCGGAATTCCGCTATCGCAAATCCGCCGTGCGCCGCAACAGCCTGATGATCACGCTGTCGCAGTCTGGCGAAACCGCAGACACCCTCGCGGCGCTGCGTCTGTCCAAAGAGCTTGGTTATCTCGGTTCGCTGGCCATCTGTAACGTTCCGGGCTCATCGCTGGTGCGTGAATCGTCGCTGGCGCTGATGACCAAAGCCGGCACGGAAATTGGCGTGGCGTCCACCAAAGCGTTCACTACCCAGTTAACCGTTCTGCTGATGCTGGTGGCGAAACTGGGCCGTCTGAAAGGCGTGGATGCCGCCGTTGAGCACGATATCGTTCACGGCCTGCAGGCGCTGCCGAGCCGTATCGAGCAGATGCTCTCTCAGGACAAACGCATCGAGGCGCTGGCGGAAGATTTCTCCGACAAGCACCACGCGCTGTTCCTGGGCCGTGGCGATCAGTACCCGATCGCCCTGGAAGGCGCGCTGAAGCTCAAAGAGATCTCCTACATTCACGCCGAAGCCTATGCGGCAGGCGAGCTCAAGCACGGCCCGCTGGCCCTGATTGACGCCGATATGCCGGTTATCGTGGTGGCGCCGAATAACGAACTGCTGGAAAAACTGAAGTCCAACATCGAAGAAGTTCGCGCCCGTGGCGGCGTGCTGTATGTCTTCGCCGATCAGGATGCCGGCTTCACCAGCAGCGATAACATGAACATCATCCCGATGCCGCATGTTGAAGAGGTTATCGCGCCGATCTTCTACACGGTTCCGCTGCAACTGCTGGCTTACCACGTCGCGCTGATTAAAGGCACCGACGTTGACCAGCCGCGTAACCTGGCGAAATCCGTTACGGTGGAATAACGCGTTCTCGCGCGTGTTATGCTCTGAAGAGGTTGCCGGAAGGCAGCCTCTTTTTTTTAACGTCACGCAAAGGGATGTTATGTCGCTAAAGCGCTTTCTCGCCGGTACGCGGTTTTATCAGCTCATCACCTACAGCGCAGAGGTGGATGACGATATCGCCCACCGCAGGCTGCATAAGCTCAAACTTAAAATGGCCGAGCGCCACGATCTGCCCGATGTCCGCATCATCGGCTCGCGCCGTTTCTGGCGAGTGCCGGTGGGGTGCGTCTATGCCATGGTGTTGAGTGCCGTCCTCAATCTCGCCGCGCTGCGGCCCGCTTTTTCTGTGCTGTGGATACTCTCAGGCGCTATCTGGCTGGTATTGCTGATATTCGTAATGTTGATGATAGAAAAAGGGCGGCATCGCGGTTTGCAGCTGTTTCTCTTCAGCGCGTTTTTTCATGCGGCGTTAAGCCTGGCGACGCTGATTGCCGGCCTGATACTGTGGCCGCTTTCAGTTGTGTTCTGGCTCTGCTGGAGCGCGGGCGCGCTGCTGGTGTGGGCCGCCTGGCGTATGATGAACAGTGAGGAGATGTTCAGGCTGGGCCGCTGGTGTCTTGCGAACAAAATGCGACGCGCTCATACCAAAGCCCTTCAGCGCCCTTCGGAAAAACGCGCCTTAAAACGGGCAAAACATCGTAATGAGCCTGACCGAAAATGATTAAGCTCCCTGCCTGAAGCCATACAGGGAGCCCACCGCTTATTTAATCTTGCGTTTCAAATCGTCCAGCTCACGGGACAGCTTGTCATTTTCCTGCTCCAGCGCCCGCAGGCGATTTTCCAGATCGCTATCTTTTCTGTCGTCCGAATAGCGGTTTTGCTCTTTGCGCTTATACGCCTCGACGGCCTTTTCCACATCCGAGATATCGACGTTAGACGGTGCCACGACGCCATCGCTGGTAAATATCGTCACCGGCGCGCCGTGAATACGGGTGCTGTGGTCATCCAGTTGAACCGGCGCGGCATAACTTATTGATGAAAAAGTAAGTAATGAGGCAGCGGAGAAAAGTGACATTTTTTTTATCATTACGGCTATCCTTATAAATGACGGGCGGGTTGCGGAATTATAAAAGCATTATTATTCAGATATTTAAGTAAGACATTTCTGCATCTTTTTCATTGTCATAAAACTGTCATAATTCGTACATTTATCTGTCACCTAACTGTCCTACTTTGCTCACCGTAGCCACGAAACAATAAATTACGAACACCAGCAGGAGACATTATGAAAGTTATGCGTACCACCGTCGCAACTGTTGTCGCCGCGACCTTATCTCTGAGCGCTTTTTCCGCTTTCGCGGCAGCAAGTCTGACTGGCGCGGGCGCAACATTCCCGGCGCCGGTGTATGCCAAATGGGCGGATACCTACCAGAAAGAAACGGGTAACAAGGTAAACTACCAGGGTATCGGCTCCTCCGGTGGCGTTAAACAAATCATTGCTAACACAGTTGATTTTGGTGCTTCTGACGCGCCGCTTTCTGACGAAAAATTACAGCAAGAAGGGCTTTTCCAGTTCCCGACCGTGATCGGCGGCGTGGTGCTGGCGGTTAACCTGCCGGGCTTCAAGTCTGGCGAACTGGTGCTGGATGGCAAAACCCTGGGCGACATCTACCTTGGCAAAATCAAGAAGTGGGATGACGAGGCTATCGCCAAACTGAACCCGGGCAAAAAACTGCCTTCTCAGAATATCGCCGTGGTGCGCCGCGCTGACGGTTCCGGTACGTCTTTCGTCTTCACCAGCTATCTTGCGAAAGTGAACGACGAGTGGAAATCCAAAATCGGCTCTGGCTCTACCGTTAACTGGCCGACCGGTCTTGGCGGTAAAGGTAACGACGGTATCGCCGCGTTCGTACAGCGTCTGCCGGGCTCTATCGGCTATGTGGAATACGCCTACGCCAAGCAGAATAACCTGACCTACACCAAACTGGTTTCTGCTGACGGCAAACCGGTCGCACCGACCGAAGAGAGCTTCGCCAACGCCGCCAAAGGCGCTGACTGGAGCAAATCCTTCGCGCAGGACCTGACCAACCAGAAAGGCGATGACGCGTGGCCAATCACCTCCACCACCTTCATTCTGGTTCACAAAGAGCAGAAGAAACCTGAGCAGGGCGCCGAAGTGCTGAAGTTCTTCGACTGGGCCTACAAGTCAGGCGCGAAACAGGCTAACGACCTGGATTACGCCTCTCTGCCGGACAGCGTGGTTGAGCAGGTTCGCGCCGCATGGAAGACCAACGTGAAAGACAGCAGCGGCAAAGCGCTGTATTGATCGAGATTTACCGATGATGGCGGATGGCGCTTCGCTTATCCGCCCTACAAAAATCCGGTAACATGCTGTTTTTTGTAGGCCCGGTACGCATCACGCTGCCGGGCATCATTCAAAACAGAGTTTAACTGAAGAGTGAAATATGGCTGCCACCAAGCCTGTATTTAACCCCCCCGGTAAAAAGGGCGATATGATCTTCAGCGCGCTGGTTCGTCTGGCTGCGCTGATTGTGCTATTGCTGCTGGGCGGCATTATCGTCTCCCTTATCTTCTCCTCCTGGCCAAGCATCCAGAAATTTGGTTTTTCTTTCCTCTGGACCAAAGAGTGGGACGCCCCTAACGATATCTACGGCGGGCTGGTGCCGATTTACGGCACGCTGGTGACCTCGTTTATCGCGCTGCTGATAGCGGTTCCCGTGAGCTTCGGCATTGCGCTGTTCCTGACGGAGCTGGCGCCTGGCTGGCTGAAACGCCCGCTGGGTATCGCCATTGAACTGCTGGCGGCTATCCCGAGTATCGTGTACGGCATGTGGGGGCTGTTTATCTTCGCCCCGCTGTTCGCGACCTATTTCCAGGAGCCGGTCGGCAACGTCCTTTCTGCCATCCCGTTTATCGGCGCGCTCTTTTCAGGCCCGGCGTTCGGTATCGGCATCCTGGCGGCGGGCGTCATTCTCGCCATCATGATCATTCCATACATCGCCGCGGTTATGCGTGATGTATTCGAACAGACCCCGGTGATGATGAAAGAGTCGGCTTACGGCATCGGCTGCACCACCTGGGAAGTTATCTGGCGCATCGTTCTGCCGTTCACCAAAAATGGGGTGATTGGCGGCGTTATGCTCGGCCTTGGCCGTGCGCTCGGCGAAACTATGGCGGTGACCTTTATCATCGGTAACACCTACCAGCTCGACAGCCCGTCGCTCTACATGCCGGGCAACAGCATCACTTCGGCGCTGGCTAATGAATTCGCCGAGGCGGAATCCGGGCTGCACGTGGCGGCGCTGATGGAGCTGGGCCTGATCCTCTTTGTGATCACCTTTATCGTGCTGGCCATCTCCAGGCTGATGATCATGCGTCTGGCGAAAAACGAGGGGGCACGCTAATGGCGACGATGGAACTGCAAAACACCACGGAGCTTGCGGAATCCCGCCGCAAAATGCAGGCGAAGCGCCGCATGAAAAACCGCATCGCCCTCACGCTCTCTATGGCGACGATGGCGTTCGGCCTGTTCTGGCTTATCTGGATCTTAATCTCCACGGTATCGCGCGGGTTTGACGGCATGTCGCTGGCGCTCTTTACCGAGATGACGCCGCCGCCGAACACCGCGGGTGGCGGCCTTGCGAACGCGCTGGCGGGCAGCGGGCTGCTGATCCTGTGGGCGACGGTTATTGGTACGCCGCTTGGCATCATGGCGGGTATCTATCTCGCGGAATATGGCCGCAAGTCGTTTCTCGCGGAAATCATCCGCTTTATTAACGACATTCTGCTTTCTGCGCCGTCTATCGTCGTCGGGCTGTTCGTCTACACCATCGTGGTGGCGCAGATGGAACACTTCTCCGGCTGGGCGGGCGTGATTGCGCTGGCGCTGTTGCAGGTGCCGATTGTTATCCGCACCACCGAGAACATGCTCAAGCTGGTGCCGGACAGCCTGCGTGAAGCGGCCTACGCGCTCGGCACGCCGAAGTGGAAGATGATCTCCGCCATTACGCTTAAAGCTTCTGTGTCGGGCATCCTGACCGGCGTGCTGCTGGCGGTCGCGCGTATCGCGGGCGAAACCGCGCCGCTGCTCTTTACCGCGCTCTCCAACCAGTTCTGGAGCACGGACATGATGCAGCCTATCGCCAACCTGCCGGTGACGATTTTCAAATTCGCCATGAGCCCGTTTGCCGAATGGCAACAGTTGGCCTGGGCAGGCGTGCTGATTATCACCCTTTGCGTACTGCTGCTGAACATCCTGGCGCGCGTGCTGTTCGCCAAACGTAAACACGGTTAATTTTTTGACGGCGTGGCCTCTTGCGACGCCGGATAAGGAAAACGATTGAGATGAGTATGGTTAATAAGGCCCCGGGCAAGATTCAGGTTCGCGATTTGAACTTTTACTACGGGAAATTCCATGCCCTGAAAAACATCAGCCTGGATATCGCCAAAAACGAAGTGACCGCGTTTATCGGCCCGTCTGGCTGCGGTAAATCCACGCTGCTGCGTACCTTCAACAAAATGTTTGAGCTCTACCCGGAGCAGCGCGCGGAAGGCGAAATCCTGCTGGATGGCGAAAACATTCTGAACCACTCCCAGGATATCGCGCTGCTGCGCGCGAAAGTGGGCATGGTGTTCCAGAAGCCGACGCCGTTCCCGATGTCGATTTACGACAACATCGCGTTTGGCGTGCGTCTGTTTGAGAAACTCTCCCGCGCCGATATGGACGAACGCGTGCAGTGGGCGTTGACCAAAGCCGCATTATGGAACGAAACCAAGGATAAACTGCACCAGAGCGGGTACTCTCTCTCCGGTGGTCAGCAGCAGCGTCTGTGTATCGCCCGCGGCATCGCTATCCGTCCGGAAGTGCTGCTGCTGGACGAACCGTGTTCGGCGCTGGACCCGATTTCCACGGGCCGTATCGAAGAGCTCATTACCGAGCTTAAGCAGGATTACACCGTCGTTATCGTGACGCACAACATGCAGCAGGCGGCGCGCTGTTCCGATCACACGGCGTTTATGTACCTTGGCGAGCTGATCGAGTACAGCAACACCGACGATCTCTTCACCAAGCCGAAAATGAAACAGACCGAAGACTATATTACCGGTCGCTACGGTTGATATGCCCGGATTTCTCATGTGGGCCGCTTTTGAATTTATCGGGCATGTGGAGTGCTAAATGGATAATCTGAATCTGAATAAACATATTTCCGGTCAGTTCAACGCTGAACTGGAATACATTCGCACCCAGGTGATGACCATGGGCGGGCTGGTGGAGCAGCAGCTCTCCGATGCGATCACCGCCATGCACAACCAGGACAGCGAACTGGCCAAACGCGTTATCGACGGTGATAAAAAGGTCAACATGATGGAAGTGGCGATCGATGAAGCCTGCGTGCGCATCATCGCCAAGCGCCAGCCGACCGCGAGCGATCTGCGTCTGGTGATGGCCATCATTAAAACCATCGCGGAGCTGGAGCGTATCGGCGACGTGGCGGATAAAATCTGCCGCACCGCGCTTGAGAAATTCTCGCACCAGCACCAGCCGCTGCTGGTGAGCCTGGAGTCGCTCGGCCGTCATACCGTACAGATGCTGCATGACGTGCTGGACGCCTTCGCGCGTATGGATCTCGATGAAGCGGTACGTATCTATCGCGAAGATAAAAAAGTCGACCAGGAATATGAGGGCATCGTGCGTCAGCTGATGACCTATATGATGGAAGATTCCCGCACCATTCCGAGCGTCCTGACCGCGCTCTTCTGTGCCCGATCTATCGAGCGAATCGGCGACCGCTGCCAGAATATCTGCGAATACATTTTCTATTTCGTGAAGGGCCAGGATTTCCGCCATGTGGGCGGCGACGAGCTGGATAAACTGCTCGCCGGTAAAGATCCGAAAGAGTAAGCCTGTCGCCCTCGCCACGCGCGAGGGCAATTTTGGGGCGCGCGTCGCCCCTTTTGCGGGTTTTACTCAATACTATAAGGGGTTACCGAGCCCGTTATAAAAGGATAAATCCGTGAAATTACCTTCCCGTACCGCTCTCGCGATGGCAGCCGTGATTGGTTGCGCCAGTTTATCCGCCTTCAGCGCGCCGCTGCCGGCAACCCCCGATCCGTCTATTCCGGTCAGCCATTACATCACGCAGGTGAATCCCGATAAATCCATTACCTTCCGCCTGTTCGCGCCTCAGGCGAAGCGCGTGGCGGTCGTGCTCGGCGCGACGGCGGACAGCCAGGTGTCCCATGAGATGCGCAAAGAGGCGAACGGCGTCTGGAGCTGGAAGAGCGCGCCGATGACGCCGGATCTGCACGAGTATTTTTTTGACGTTGACGGGTTTCGCTCCATCGATACCGGCAATCCGTATGTGAAACCGCAGCGCCAGCCGAATACCTCGCTGATTCTGGTACCGGGCAGCATTATTGATGACCGGGCGGTGCCGCACGGCGATCTGCGCACGCTGACGTACCACTCCGGCGCGCTGAAATCGGAGCGGCGGGTGTACGTCTGGACGCCGCCGGGCTACAGCCGCGAAAGCGAGCCGCTGCCGGTGCTCTACTTCTACCACGGCTTTGGCGATACCGGTCTTTCCGCCGTTACCCAGGGCCGTATCCCGCAGATGATGGATAACCTGCTGGCGGAGGGAAAAATTAAACCGATGCTGGTGGTTATCCCGGATACCGAAACGGATATCGCCGACGCGGTGCCGGAGAATTTTCCGCCCGCCGAACGTCGCAAAGATTTCTACCCGATTAACGCCCGCGCGGCGGATAAAGAGCTGATGAACGATATCATTCCGCTGATCGGGCAGCGATTTAACGTGCGCCAGGATGCGCAGGGGCGCGCGCTGGCGGGGCTGTCGCAGGGCGGCTACCAGGCGCTGGTGTCCGGCATGACGCATCTGCAAAGCTTTGGCTGGCTGGCGTCGTTGAGCGGCGTGACCACCGCCACGGTGCCGAATGACGACGTGACGAAACAGCTCTCCCGCGCGGATGAGGTGAACAGCCAGTTGCGTAACTTTACGCTGGTGGTGGGCGATAAAGACAGCGTGACGGGCCGGGATATCGCCGGGCTGAAAACCGAGCTTGAGCGTGACGGCGTGAAATTTGATTACCACGTTTATCCGCGGCTCGGCCATGAAATGGCCGTATGGCGCCCGGCCTATGCCGAGTGGGTGCAGAAGATTTTTTAATGGTGGTTGATGTGGGGCGGTAGGGGCGAGTTTTCAAAAGTGGGTGCGCCGGCGCTTACCCACCCTACAAAACCCTACGCCATTCTGTCGCCCATACCGTAGGGCGGATAAGCGAAGCGCATCCGCCGGAGTGTTGTCAAAGGTGGGTGCGCTGGCGCTTACCCACCCTACAAAACCCTACGCCATTCTGTCGCCCATACCGTAGGGCGGATAAGCGAAGCGCATCCGCCGGGGTGTTGTCAAAGATGGGTGCGCTGGCGCTTATCCACTCTACAAAACCCTACGCCATTCTGTCGCCCATACCGTAGGGCGGGTAAGCGAAGCGCACCCGCCGTCACCACCTGCAGATCAGCGCGTCACATCCCAGCCGCGAGCCCGCCATAAATCCGGCAGCTGCGCTAAATCGGTAAACACCGTCACATTCGGATGCTCCAGCGGCGGGTTATGCGGATCGGCACAGAAATAAAACACCTGCATCCCGGCGGCGATGCCTGCCTTTGCGCCGGCGGCGGAATCATCCACCAGAATGCAGCGCTCCACATTCACCTGCATCACATCGGCGGCAAAATGCATTAACGCCGGGTCGGGTTTCCAGCGCTGAATATCGTAGCCGCTGAAGAGTTTATCGGTGAAATAGCGCAGCATCCCGGTTTTGCCGAGCGACTGCTGCATTTTGCTCACCGGGCCGTTCGAGACGATACACATCGGCACCGCCATTTTCTCAAGCAGCGCCGCGGCACCGGGGATCTCTTCCAGCTCCGCGTCAAAAAGCCGGGCCACTTCTGCGCGGTAGACCGGCTCAAGCTCGGCTTTCTCCAGCTGTACGCCATATTCGGCATTGATGGTATCAATGATTTCGTAGAGCTTTACGCCCTTAAAGCGCTTAAACACCTCTTCCAGTTCAAGCGTAATGCCTGCCCTTGCGAACATATGTACATAGGCGCGTGAGCAGATCACTTCGCTATCCACCAGCGTACCGTCGCAGTCGAAAAATACCGCTTCAATTCGGGACATGCCGTTTCCTGTTGTTGCAAGTTGAACGATTACTCTAAGCGCTTTGCGTCACGCAATCGATGCCGTATAAGCAAATTCAATGAAAAAAAGTCTGTGATGACCATCAATATCGGGCCTTTTTGGTATAGGATAGCGACGAATTTTTCCCCTCCTTGTACGGAATTAAAGAATGAGCCAACAACAGACGTCCCAGGCCGAAGAGCAGGGATTGCTTGAGCGCGTGTTTAAATTACGCGCGCACGGCACCACGGCCCGCACCGAGGTGATCGCAGGCGTAACGACCTTCCTGACGATGGTGTATATCGTTTTTGTAAACCCGCAGATCCTTGGCGCGGCTGGCATGGACACCAGTGCAGTCTTCGTAACGACCTGTCTTATCGCCGCGTTTGGCAGCATTCTGATGGGCCTGCTGGCGAATCTGCCCGTTGCGCTGGCACCGGCGATGGGCCTGAACGCCTTCTTCGCGTTTGTGGTGGTTGGCGCGATGGGGCTTTCCTGGCAGGTAGGGATGGGCGCGATTTTCTGGGGCGCTGTCGGCCTGCTGCTGCTGACCATTTTCCGCGTGCGCTACTGGATGATTGCCAATATTCCGGTGAGCCTGCGTATCGGGATCACCAGCGGTATCGGCCTGTTTATCGGCATGATGGGGCTTAAAAACGCGGGCGTTATCGTCGCGAACCCGGAAACGCTGGTGGCTATCGGTAATCTCACGTCGCATACCACGCTGCTTGGCGTGCTGGGCTTCTTTATCATCGCTATTCTCGCCTCCCGCAACATTCACGCGGCGGTGCTGGTCTCTATCATTGTGACCACACTGCTGGGCCTCGCGTTTGGCGATGTGCATTTCAAAGGCGTGGTGTCAGAGCCGCCGAGCGTAATGACGGTGCTGGGCCATGTTGACCTCGCGGGCTCGCTGGATATCGGCCTCGCGGGCGTGATTTTCTCGTTTATGCTGGTCAACCTGTTCGACTCCTCCGGCACGCTGATTGGCGTGACCGATAAGGCCGGGCTTGCCGATGAAAGCGGCAAATTCCCGCGCATGAAGCAGGCGCTGTATGTGGATAGCATTTCCTCTGTGGCGGGCTCGTTTATCGGTACGTCGTCCGTAACCGCTTATATCGAATCTTCGTCCGGCGTCTCCATTGGCGGGCGCACCGGCCTTACGGCGGTCGTGGTCGGCCTGCTGTTCCTGTTGGTGATTTTCCTCTCGCCGCTGGCGGGCATGGTGCCGCCTTACGCCGCTGCGGGCGCGCTGATTTACGTGGGTGTGCTGATGACGTCCAGCCTGTCGCGCGTGAAGTGGGATGACCTGACCGAAGCGGTGCCGGCGTTTATCACCGCCGTCATGATGCCGTTTAGCTTCTCGATTACTGAAGGCATCGCGCTGGGCTTTATCTCCTACTGCGTGATGAAAATTTTCACCGGTCGCCTGCGCGATCTGAACGCCTGTGTGCTGGTTGTGGCGCTGCTGTTCCTGCTGAAAATCGTCTTTATCGACGCGCATTAATCAAAAAGGCCAGCGAATCGCTGGCCTTTTTATTATTCGCGGCGCACCCGCTTGATGTACTCCGCAAACGCGGTCAACTGGCCGGTCAGGTGATCCAGCGTGCTTTGGTCCACCACTTCGCCGGTCTGCGTATCGACTTTGTTCTGAATCGCCCCGCCCATAAACTCCGGTTTGTTCATCACCATCGCATCGAGAAACACTAGAATCTGACGCAGATGATACTGGCAGCGTGCGCCGCCAATCGCGCCCATTGAACTGGTTTGAATAAGCACCGGCTTGCCCGCGAGCGGCTGGTCGGGCAGGCGCGACAGCCAGTCAATGGCGTTCTTCAGCCCGCCCGGCACCGAATAGTTATACTCCGGCGTCACAATCACCACGCCGTCCGCCTCGCGGATCTGCGCGGCTATCGCTTCCACCGTCTGCGGAAAGCCTTCTTCCTGCTGGATATCGGCGTCATAAATCGGGATGTCGCGAATCGAGGGCAGCTCGTCCACCGTCATACCGGCGGGGGCCAGTTTTGGCAACGTGCGTGCGACCATCGCGTTAAAGGAGCCTTTGCGCAGGCTGCCAATCAGCGTTACTACCTTAAGCGTGTCAGACATTGAAACCTCCGGGCGTGTCAAAGCTTAGTTAATACTCATCGCTTTTTCCGAGGGCAGACTGGTAAAGCGCATCAGACGCGTATCCGGGCTGGTGCTGCGTTTACGCATATCCGGCAGGCTGCGCCAGCCCTGTATGCTGTCATATTCCCACAGATACAGCTTTTCAATAGCGGGCGATACCGCCACTGTCCAGATTAATACGTCTTCAGCATCGCACGCCGCTTCCACATGCGGAAATTGCGCCACGCGCAGTTTGCCGGCGCCTGGCAACAGCTGGAAATGCTGACCGTCATCATTCTGCTGGCCTGTCAGCTTCAGCAGGCTGCGGCGCAGCGTCACCAGCTGAGTACGCGCTTCCAGCGGGTCATTTTGATTATCCACCCAGATGGTTTCATTTTTGCTAAGCGTATGGCCGGTTTGCGGTGCGAGAGGGTGCGTAAACGTGCGAGTGGCGGGTTGAAGTTCCATATCCAGCCCACAACAGCCTTCGGTGGTAATCGCCACACCCAGCATATTGCCGGTATGGGCGAGAGAAAAATCCGCAAGGCCTGGGTCAGTAAAGCGCGGACGGCCCTGCTCATTCACCACGATTTCCGGCAGCACAGGAATGCCATAGAGCATAAATACCAGCTCGGCCAGCAGCGAGCGCGACGCCAGAAAACGGCTGCGGCGGTGCTCCGGCAGGTGTTGCGCGGCTTTCAGCGCGTCGGCTGAGAGCCTGGGGGAGATGCTGAGTTCGGGGCCAAGCGTCCTTCTTGCAAAATGCGTTGCCATTTTTCGCTCCGTGATAATGGTCACTAACGGGTAATTATCGAAATGATAAATGCATAATCTGCAACTCATCAGCCCGATAGTGTTTAGGTTTTAATGCCTAATGCGGACGCTGAAAAGTACTCTGTACGGACTTTTACAAAATTATCACACGGCCAGGGGCAACACACCGTTATAAAAGCGCGATCCTGCGCTCTCAGGGCTGTGGCAGAACCGTTTATGCGGTCAGCGGGATCTCTGGCAGATGCACCACATTGTTATAGAACGATTCCAGATCGTGCTCGGTCAGAATCGGTTCTTTCATTATCAGATGCACATCAAGTACATCTTCAAAGCCCGGCAAAATATTCAGGCCGTTCGCCTGCGCCAGATCCTGAGAAATAATCCCGATGCTGCTGAAACTCTTCATCAGGGAAACGGTAATCAGCTCACTGCCGGAGAAAATCACGCTGGCCTCCTGCAGGAGCGGCTTATGCCGGGCGGTAAATTTATCAAAGCTCGCGGAGTACGGGCATTCCGCCAGCGGTTGCACCAGCGTGGTGGCGGCGGAGGCGCTGTCTGCCGAGCAGGCGGCAATCACTTTAATATTCAGCCCGGTTAATTTGATGCTGTAGAAGCCGGGCGGCACGTTCCCACCCAATACCACTGCGATGTCCGTTTCGTCTTTGGCGATTTTCACCAGATTTTCCGGTGATTCCGACGTGCTGAAAATTACGCTGTAGTCGCTCAGTTTGTCGATCATAAAGTTGATGATTTTCTTATTAGTATCGACAGAGAAGGTACTGTTGAGTGCGATGCGAATGGGCGTTGTCGTGCTTTTCTTAAGCTGTTCGGCTTTGAGGCGCAGGTGCTCAGAAGTTTTGACGACATTCATAATATAGGGCAGTAAATCCTTACCCTCAGACGTTAGTACCACGCCTTTATTATTGCGATTAAATATTTTAAAACCGAAATATTCTTCCGCTTTGTTAAGTTGCGCCGCCAGCGCCTGAATAGTGATATTCGCCTCTTCCGCGGCACAGGTTAACGAACCCATCTGCGCGGTTTTTAGCAGATTCCTCAAAACCTTAATATCCATATGTCACCCCATGACGTGCCGGTCTTTCCTTTATATCAACCGCCATAAGAATTATCAATTGATACGCGGACATTACGCTGACCGAAAACTCCGGTTTTGCTGGGTTTTTCGGTCAGAAAGACCTCAAAACGGCTTGCTTAAAATGATTATTAAGGTGACTGAAAAAGAATTGAATATAAATAACTTAATTAGCTGGTAGTTTAACACAAAACCTCCCTAACAACCCTGGATGAATATAGAATATATGTTACAGCTCAATAAAAACATCGGCGATGACCTGAGAAAAAATAAAGCGGTAAATGTTCTGGGTTTAGATTTCTCACTGACGGGTGGATTTAGCGACTTCGTTAAATTCACGCAAAGCTGGGAAACGATGGGCATTGATAAATTCTATGGTCAGGCCGATCGCGGAACGCGTTATCGCCGTTACAGTGATTTTGATTACAACCCGGTTACTAAAACGCTAACGCCGCTCGGCCATCGCGCGTATGAACAATCGGTCGAGCATAATAAATATGTTGGTGGTATTGAACGTCACTTTGATGATATTACCACTGAGGTATTACATTCACCGGTATTACGTGCGCTGGTGGAGCTGGATTTCAACGTCTATAAAGAAGTGCTGCCGCCGGAATTGCATAATGAAGTCTGGCAGTGCCAGATTCATCAAATCCGCATTGAAATTAAACCTGGCTGTGAGCTGGAAATCACGCCAGAAGGCATCCACTGCGACGGCTATCCGTTCAGCGGTGTTCACTTCTGGGGCCGTCATAACGTTGAAGGCGCCATGAGCCAGGTCTTTAAGAAAGACGGCACGCTGGTGGATTCCGGTACCTATCGCAATATTCTCGACACTACCTTTTTCCTCGATCGCGAAATGCTGCATTACGTGACCAGCGCGTTTAACCCGACAGAAGACGCGATGGGCTTTCGTCAGATAATCGCCGTTTCGTTTTCAAGACCGGGGACGGAATATGATATCATCAAATAAACTCCAGCTTGTTTCTTCGGACGTTGAAAAAAACACGGCACCGGATGGGTTAGTCATTTCTAAAGCGACTATTAACGATGCCTGCGATATCGTCAGCTTTTTAAAATTCTTTAAAGAGGTTGCGTTTTGTGAATGGCAGGATGAAGAGCATATTCGCAAAATTGTCGCGGCAGAAAATGCCCGCTGTTATTTAGCGAAAGACCAGAATGGCGTCCTGGTGGGCGCTATTATTGGCGGTATGCTCGGTACGCGCGCCACGCTAAATCACATCGCGATTTCGCCTATTTTCAGGAATAACAAAATAGGCACGGTACTGACAAAAACCATTCTGAATGATTTTTATCTGAGCGGTATTAAACGTGTCTTTTTGTTTATTGAAGATAAAAACCAGGTCGCGTTCAAATTCTGGCGTTCCCAGGGTTTTCAACCGACCACAGGAGAAACGACGTGCGAACTGGATCTTTAAAAAACCTGAATTACGCCGAGCGTAGCGATCTTAAAGAAAGCCTGTTGAATGCCTCGCCGATTATGGCGGGGTATTTCGTCGTCGCGTTTGTCTTCGGCGTCATGTGCATCAACGCCGGTCTGCCGGTCTGGTTCCCGGCGGCGATGTGCCTGTTTGTCTACGCGGGAACGGCGCAATTCGCCGCGCTGGCGCTGCTCACTTCGGGCGCGTCGCTGCTGCCCATTGTGCTCTCGACACTGCTTATCAATTCCCGACATATTTTAATGTCGATGTATATGTCGAAGAAACTCGGCCCTGTCGGCATGTCCGGGCTGAAAAAGTCGCTCTACGCCTTCGGGCTTACCGATGAATCCTTCGCAATGCACAGCCAGCGCCTGGAGAGCCGTATTGCGACGACGGCGAGTTATCTGCTGAGCTTCAATGCCTTTTGCCATGTGTCGTGGGTGGTGGGCGGCTTTGCGGGGGCCGTGGCGTCTGAGTATCTGGCGAAATTCATCAGCTTCAAACTCGACTACGCGCTCACGGCCATGATGCTGTTCGTGCTGGTCGCGCTCTGTAATACCACCGGTAAGCGCATCGTCGCGCTGGTCTCTGTTGCGACCACGATCGGTATGAACTTTATCCATATTTCACCGTTGAACGTCTTTGTGGCGACGGCGGTCGGTTGCGGAGTCGGCGTATGTCTCAAGAAATCTTCCTCCTGATTGTCATCTTCTCAATGATGGCGGTGACGTTTGCTATTCGTCT
The DNA here is from genome assembly GCF_011605905.1 of Cronobacter sp. HA18003. Taxonomy (NCBI): domain Bacteria; kingdom Pseudomonadati; phylum Pseudomonadota; class Gammaproteobacteria; order Enterobacterales; family Enterobacteriaceae; genus Cronobacter; species Cronobacter sp. HA18003. The sequence continues at coordinate 44,271 of NZ_JAANQO010000024.1, forward strand.
GATCCCGCTGCATTTAAGCCCGGAGCGCACGCCGCGCTTTATTAACGCGGTGATTGAGTACATTCCGGCCGCGGTGATTTCCAGTATTACGATTCCGGCGCTGTGCTTTCCGCAAAACGCGGGGTTCAGTTTATATAACGCCAGCGTCCTGGCGGCGTTGCCCGTCGTATTCGTCGCCTGGTTTACGAAGAATTTAATTGTCAGTGTGGTGGTGGGTGTTATCTGTCAGGTGCTCGCCAGCCATTTTCTTTTTGGGTAATTCACCGCTTCGGCGCACGGACAAAGGATCGACGCTATTAATGAAACGTATTGCCTGCGTGGCCTGCCTTGATCCGAAATTTTCTGTGCATGCGCATACTTTTTTACGTGCCGTAGTGCTCGCCAGACATGGACAGCTGGTAAAAGAGGCGCAGATCAGACTGTTTGACGACGGCGGCAGTCGGGAGGGCGCGCTGCGCGCTGCGCGGGAGATAGCGGCCTGGGGGGCGGACGCTGTCGTCGGGCATTATGTCTCTTCCGCGGCGGCGGCCGCCGCGCCCGAATACGCCAGACGCGGCGTACCGCTGTTTCTGCCTGCCGCGACCGCCAGCCAGCTGACGCGCAATGAGACGACATGGCGGCTCTGCGATAACGACGCCGACTATGTCGCCTGGCTGAAAGAGCGTGTCAGTCAGGCGCAGTGGCAGGTCGCTACACCTGAACATGACGGCTCGCTGCATGGCATCAGCGTATCAGAACAACTGGCGGCAGCGCTGCCGATTACGCCTTATGGCCAGACGCGGATATTTTCAGGCCGCTACGCCGCGTCGGTTCGCTATGCCATTCGCTGGGCGCATATTGAACTGCCCGGGCGGTTGATTTTGACAGACGACGCGGGCTCACCCGCGCTGGTGCCGGATTTACTGGCGCACGGTATCGATCCTAATCAGCACGAGATCCTGATTGCGGGCATTAGTCCGCACCCTGTTGGTGAAATAGCCCATTTGGTACGCCAGACCTGGCAGCGACGCTGGGGCGGCGAGCCAGGCGCGTACTTGTGGGAAACGCTGGCGGCTATCCAGACGGCGGCGGTGTTTCCGCATATCCCCGCCCGAACGGTACTGGGGCCGCTGCGTTTCGATGCGCGGCGCGAGAGCCGCCCTGGCCATTTTCGACTCTGGCAGGTGACGCGCCAGGGCTTTATCGCTTATCAGCCCGTACCTGAGACGATATGACATCGCCCAGTGCGCTGACTGGCGCTTCACCATTACCCATCTGACGACACGAGGAATTTATGTCAAACCTTGAGCAACTGGCCTATTACCAGAAAAAACTCTCCTTTGAAGCCGATTCATGGGATCTCTATCTCGCGCTTAATGCCGGGGAAAATATTGTCGTCGTGGATGGCCGTAGTGAAGAGGCGTACCAGCGCGAGCATATTCCGGGCGCGATTAACCTGCCGCATAAAGCGCTGTGTTTTAACAACACCGCGGAGCTGGATAAATCTAAAGTCTATATCTGCTATTGCGATGGCATCGGCTGCAACGGCTCGACCAAAACCGCGATGAAACTACTGACGCTGGGGTTTCAGGTAAAAGAGCTGATCGGCGGGCTGGACTGGTGGAAACGCGATGGTTACGCCACCGAAGGCCATCAGGGCCGCGACGGTACGCCGGTCAGCTGCGGCTGCTGATTTACAAGGCGTGGTGCTGCGGTAAGAAGGAGCACCACGGAAAAAATAACGGAGAACGGCTGACGATGCCGTTCTTTTTTTACCTGAACCATGCTGCTGGTTAATAAGATCGGTTGTTGAGAGCCCGCTTATCGCGGCGTCCGGATATTCATTTTATGAAGCGCAATCAGGTTGATATTCCTGCCAATAATTAACGTTACTGGCAGGAAAATAAATTACATGTTGCAAAGCCGGTTGGTTGTAAGTTTCGTTATTCATGAAAGGAGTTTTACCGTGCAGTGAGGGTGCACATCATATGAAAAAAGCAGCCCTGTTTTTCCTGCTGGCAATCTTTGTTTGCCCTTTAGCGCAGAGTCGTGAATGTTCTAAAGAGAAAGCAGAAGCGGCAGAAAACGCCGTAGATAACCTTAAAACATGGAAAGCGGTTTATGAGAGTTATAGGCGTTATTCGTCATGTGATGAGGGAAGTATTGGTGAAGACTATTCTGAAGCGATAATTCGTCTTTTAGCTGATCGCTGGAGCGAATTACCGGCTTTAGATGCACTGGGAAAACGTAGCGCATCTTTTGAAGGTTGGGTGCTGAGTCATATCGACTCCACGCTCGGCTCAGACGATCTGCAAAAGGTGAGTGATATCGCTAAAACGCAATGCCCATCAGGACATACCGCGCTATGCGAAAAGAGAGCGGTGGCAGCTTCTAAAGTGATAAACGAAGGTTGATTCACCTTTTAGGATGCCATGCTGTATTACTGCTCTTTATAAATAAAAACCCACCTTAACAAGTACTAAGGTGGGTTAGTGGATGCTTACTAATCAGGCGACGTGGGCGTTATTTACCAATACAGAAGCTGGAGAAAATACGGCCGAGCAGGTCGTCGGAGGTAAATTCGCCGGTGATCTCGCTTAGCGCCTGCTGCGCCAGACGCAGCTCTTCGGCCAGCAGTTCGCCAGCCCATGCGCCAAGCAACTGCGCTTTGCCCTGCTGCAAGTGATTCGCCGCGTCTTCCAGTGCCTGGAGATGACGACGGCGGGCCAGGAAGCCGCCTTCCATGCTGGTATCAAACCCCATGCTTTGCTTCAGATGATTGCGCAGCACGTCCACGCCCTCATTCGTGCGCGCCGAAAGGCGGATAAGTGAGTGACCATTCACTTCGCTTATGCCGGGCTGTTCGCCGGTGACGTCCGCTTTATTACGCACCACGGTGATCGGCAGTTTCGCGGGCAGACGGGCGATAAAATCGGGCCAGATTTGCGCCGGGTCGGTGGCGTCGGTCGTCGTACCGTCAACCATAAACAGTACGCGGTCGGCCTGTTCGATTTCCTGCCAGGCGCGCTCAATGCCGATGCGCTCCACTTCGTCGCTCGCCTCGCGCAGACCGGCGGTATCGATGATGTGCAGCGGCATACCGTCGATATGAATATGTTCGCGCAGCACGTCGCGGGTGGTGCCCGCAATATCCGTCACAATCGCCGCCTCGCGGCCCGCCAGCGCGTTCAGCAGGCTCGATTTGCCTGCGTTCGGACGACCTGCAATCACCACTTTCATCCCTTCGCGCAGCAGGCTGCCCTGACGTGCTTCGGCGCGTACCGCGTCGAGATCGCCGATGACCTCGTTAAGCTGCGCCTCGATTTTGCCGTCGGAGAGAAAGTCGATCTCTTCATCGGGGAAATCGATAGCCGCTTCGACAAAAATGCGCAGGTGCGTCAGCGCTTCGACCAGATGGTTCACGCGCGCGGAGAATGCGCCCTGTAGCGAGTTCAGCGCCGAGCGCGCCGCCTGTTCAGAGCTGGCGTCAATCAGATCGGCGATGGCTTCCGCCTGGGCGAGATCGAGCTTGTCGTTGAGAAACGCCCGCTCGGAGAATTCGCCGGGCCGGGCGATACGCACGCCGGGCAGGGTGAGGATGCGCTTTAACAGCAGATCCAGAATCACCGGGCCGCCGTGACCCTGCAGCTCCAGCACATCTTCGCCGGTAAAGGAGTTCGGGCCAGGGAACCACAGCGCGATGCCCTGATCGAGCGCGGTGCCGTCCGCGTCTTTAAATGGCAGATAATCGGCATAGCGCGCTTTCGGCAGCTTGCCGAGCACGGCCTGCGCCACGTTCCGCGCCTGTTGGCCGGAGACGCGAAGAATGCCCACGCCGCCGCGTCCGGGAGGCGTCGCCTGGGCGACAATAGTGTCGTTATGGCTCATGGTCTTTCTGTCACTCTGTATGGCGGGGCGTTTTCTCTGCCCCACGTAAAGAAAAAGGCGGTCATCAGACCGCCTTCCATTTTAGCGTTGCCCTGACGAATCAGGCTTTTTTCTTCTTCTCGCGGCTGTGCAGACCGCGTTTTTCCAGACCGCGGTAGATCAACTGCTGCTGAAGGATGGTCACCAGGTTGCTGACGATATAGTACAGCACCAGACCGGACGGGAACCACAGGAAGAAGACCGTAAAGATGACCGGCATAAAGGTCATGATCTTCTGCTGCATCGGGTCGGTCACGGTGGTCGGCGACATCTTCTGGATGAAGAACATGGTCGCGCCCATCAGGATCGGCAGAATGTAGTACGGGTCCTGCGCGGAAAGGTCGTGGATCCACAGCGCGAACGGCGCGTGACGCAGTTCCACCGAGCCCATCAGCATGTAGTACAGCGCAAGGAAGATTGGCATCTGGATGAGCAGCGGGAAGCAGCCGCCCAGCGGGTTTACTTTCTCCGCTTTGTACAGCGCCATCATCTCCTGGCTCATGCGTTGCTTATCGTCGCCCAGACGCTCGCGCATCGCCTGAATCTTCGGCTGCAGCAGGCGCATTTTCGCCATGGAGGTGTACTGCGCTTTGGTCAGCGGGTACATCACGCCACGAACGATAAAGGTGATGGCGATAATCGAGAAGCCCCAGTTGCCAAGGAAGCTGTGGATCCATTTCAGCAGCTTGAACAGCGGCTGAGAGATGAACCACAACCAGCCGTAGTCAACGGTCAGGTCAAGATGCGGCGCGACCTGCGCCATTTTGTCCTGAATTTCCGGACCCACCCACAGGGTGCTGGCAAGTTTGGCGGTCTGGCCTGGCTGAACCTGAACCGGCTCAGATTTGTAACCGATAGCCGCAACGCCATGCCCCAGATCAGCGGTATAGAAGTTGCTGGTCACATTGCTTGCCGGAACCCACGCGGTCGCGAAGTACTGCTGGAGCATCGCTACCCAGCCGCCTTTGGCGTTTACGTTCAGGTTCTCGTCGTCAGCGATGGTATCGAACTTATATTTCTCGTACTTCTCGTCCGGCGTGGAGTAAGCCGCGCCGCGGAAAGTATGCAGAGCAAAGTTGCTGCTGCCGGTGTCGCGGTGGCTCGGCAGGTCGATAGTTTGCTTCAGCTGACCGAATGAAGAGATTTCAAGCGGCTGCGTACCGGCGTTCTTCACGTCGTAACCCACATAGACCGCGTACTGGCCGCGTTTCAGGGCGAACGTTTTGGTGAAGGCGTTACCTGCCTCGTCAGTGAAGGTCATCGGGATCACCAGCTCATCCTGGCCGTCAGCCAGAACATAGGTGTCACGCTCGGTGTTATACAGCGGGCGACCCTTGTTGTTATTCGGGTTGTCCGGGCCGTTACGACCGGTCAGGCCGCTCTGAGCCTGATAAACGAAGTTTGGCGTCGTTTCCAGCAGCTGGAAAGGTTCGCTGGAGCCCAGCTCTTTCGGGTATGCCAGCAGAAGCGCCTGCTCGATGTCGCCACCACGGGTATTGATGGTAAGAGAGAGGACATCGGTCTTAACGGTAATGAGTTTCCCCTGGCCACTGGCCGGTACGCCCTGGCTTGCGGCGCTACCCGCTGCGGTGGTCGTAGTCTGCGTGGTCTGCTGAACCTGAGGTTTTGGAGCTTTATCTTGCTCCCAGGTTTGCCAGATCATGAAAGACACGAACAACAAAGCGATGACAAGAAGATTGCGTTGCGAATCCATCGTTAGTGTTCTCTGGTATCAAAAGGTCCTGGCGGGACGGGGTCGTCGCCACCCGGGTTCAAAGGGTGGCATTTTAATACGCGTTTCACTGTCAACCAACTGCCTTTTAACACCCCAAACCTGCGCAATGCCTCAATTCCGTACTGCGAACAGGTGGGGTGAAAACGGCAATGCGGCCCGAGAAGCGGACTAATGAAGCGTTGATAGACCCGGATGAGGGCTATCAGGAGCCGCGAACCAGGCGACAATGACGACGCCATAATTTTTCCAAAGCTTCCGAAAGCTCCCGGTTATCGAGGTCGGCAATCCCGCGCTTCGCCACCACCACGAAATCCATCGGAGGGAGTTCATGTTGACGTAAACGGAAGCTTTCACGCGTCAGACGTTTAATCCGATTGCGTTCATGCGCGCGTTTAACGTTTTTCTTGGCGACGGTAAGACCGATGCGGGGATGCCCCAGCGAATTAAGGCGGCCGAGGATGGTGATTTGCGGCGTGCCAGCCCGTTGTGGCTGCTGGAAGACGAAGGTGAAATGAGCGGGAGTTAACAAACGTAACTCCCTGGGAAATGCGAGCTTAACCACTAAAGGGTTAGCTATTACTTGGAAACGGTCAGACGAGCGCGGCCTTTAGCACGACGACGTGCCAGAACCTGACGACCATTTTTAGTAGCCATACGAGCACGGAAGCCGTGAGAACGGTTGCGCTTCAGTACAGACGGTTGAAAAGTGCGTTTCATGGCGATTTCTACCTAAACTTGAATAAATTCACTGACTTTGCGTATGCGCGAACGGCCTGCCGGACGACTTACGCCAAAGTAATCGACGATTAAAGAGGCCGGATTGTAATAATTGTACACTCCGGAGTCAATTCACTTTCCTTATTTCCCGCGCTTTTCCCCTCGGTTTGAGGATAAAAAACACGCAAAATTCAGGCGATAAACCGCGCTTTACGCACCGGGTGGGGAATTATACGGGCTCGCCGCCAAAGCGCAAGGATCGTCAGGGATCTTCCTTAGATCGATAACGCGCGGTTTTCCGGATCGTCATTAATTTTTCCGATATGCCGGGTAAAATGCACCGCAGCCGCCAAAGGATCGATTACACTTAAGCGTCCTGACGCAGGCCTGTGGATAAATCGGGAAGAATCTGTGAGAAACAGGAGATCTCTGGCTCGCTTTAGGCTATGATCCGCGGTCCCGATCGGGAGCCCTGATCTCAGCCTCGGGTAAAAAACCGCAAATAGCGGTTCGCACGCCTCCCGACTCGGGGCTTATCGGCGTGTGTCAACAATCATGAATGTTTCAGTCTTCGTCTTTTATCGACTTTTGTTCGAGTGGAGTCCGCCGTGTCACTTTCGCTTTGGCAGCAGTGTCTTGCCCGATTGCAGGATGAGTTACCAGCCACTGAATTCAGTATGTGGATACGCCCCCTACAGGCGGAACTGAGCGATAACACGCTGGCTTTGTATGCGCCAAACCGGTTTGTGCTCGATTGGGTAAGGGACAAATACCTCAATAATATTAACGGATTACTGAATGATTTCTGCGGCTCTGACGCGCCGCTGCTGCGCTTTGAAGTCGGCACGAAACCCCTGGCGACTGCGACAACCGCACCGGCAAGCCAGGCGGTAAAACCTGCGCAGGCCGCGCCCGCGGCCGCACCCGTGCGCCCGGCGTGGGACAACGTGCCCGCTCCTGCGGAGCCTTCTTACCGTTCGAACGTCAACGTCAAACACACCTTTGATAACTTCGTTGAGGGTAAATCTAACCAGCTGGCCCGCGCGGCGGCGCGCCAGGTGGCGGACAACCCTGGCGGCGCGTATAACCCGCTCTTCCTTTATGGCGGCACGGGTCTGGGTAAAACGCACCTGTTGCACGCGGTGGGCAATGGCATTATGGCCCGCAAGCCCAACGCCAAAGTGGTCTACATGCACTCTGAGCGTTTCGTTCAGGACATGGTAAAGGCGCTGCAAAACAACGCTATCGAAGAGTTCAAACGCTACTACCGTTCGGTGGATGCGCTGCTTATTGATGATATCCAGTTCTTCGCCAATAAAGAGCGATCCCAGGAAGAGTTTTTCCACACCTTTAACGCCCTGCTGGAAGGCAATCAGCAGATCATTCTGACCTCGGATCGCTATCCAAAAGAGATCAACGGGGTTGAGGATCGTCTGAAATCGCGCTTCGGCTGGGGTCTTACGGTAGCCATTGAGCCGCCGGAGCTGGAAACTCGCGTAGCGATCCTGATGAAAAAGGCGGATGAGAACGATATCCGTCTGCCGGGCGAAGTGGCCTTCTTTATTGCCAAGCGTCTGCGATCCAACGTGCGTGAGCTTGAGGGCGCGCTGAACCGGGTGATCGCCAACGCCAACTTTACTGGCCGCGCGATTACTATCGATTTTGTGCGCGAGGCGCTGCGCGATCTGCTGGCGCTCCAGGAAAAACTCGTCACTATCGACAATATTCAGAAGACGGTGGCCGAGTACTACAAGATCAAGGTGGCGGATTTGCTCTCCAAGCGGCGTTCCCGCTCGGTGGCACGTCCACGCCAGATGGCGATGGCGCTCGCCAAAGAGCTGACCAACCACAGCCTGCCGGAGATCGGCGATGCGTTTGGCGGCCGCGACCACACTACGGTGCTGCACGCCTGCCGCAAGATTGAGCAGCTGCGTGAGGAAAGCCACGATATCAAAGAAGATTTCTCCAATTTAATCAGAACATTATCTTCGTGACGCTATGAAATTTACCGTTGAACGTGAACACTTATTAAAGCCGCTCCAGCAGGTCAGCGGCCCGCTGGGCGGCCGTCCGACGCTGCCTATCCTCGGCAACCTGTTGCTTCAGGTCGCGGATGGCGCGCTGTCGCTGACCGGCACCGATCTGGAAATGGAAATGGTGGCGCGCGTCGCGTTGGTGCAGCCGCATGAGCCGGGCGCGACCACAGTCCCTGCCCGTAAATTCTTTGATATCTGCCGCGGCCTGCCGGAAGGCGCGGAAATCGCGGTTCAGCTGGATGGCGACCGTATGCGCGTGAGCTCCGGGCGTAGCCGTTTCTCGCTCTCCACGCTGCCCGCGGCGGATTTCCCGAATCTGGACGACTGGCAGAGCGAAGTGGAATTCACGCTGCCTCAGGCGACCATGAAGCGTCTTATCGAAGCTACGCAGTTTTCCATGGCGCATCAGGATGTCCGTTATTATCTCAACGGCATGCTGTTTGAAACCGAAGGTGAAGACCTGCGAACCGTTGCGACCGACGGCCACCGTCTGGCGGTCTGCGCGATGCCGGTCGGCCAGCCGTTGCCGAACCATTCGGTGATCGTGCCGCGTAAAGGGGTGCTGGAGCTGATGCGTATGCTTGATGGCGGCGACGCCCCGCTGCGTATTCAGATCGGCAGCAACAATATTCGCGCGCACGTCGGCGATTTCATCTTTACCTCGAAACTGGTCGATGGCCGCTTCCCGGATTACCGCCGCGTACTGCCGAAGAACCCGGACAAAACGCTGGAAGCCGGCTGCGATATTCTCAAGCAGGCGTTTGCCCGCGCGGCCATTCTCTCCAACGAGAAATTCCGCGGCGTGCGTCTGTATGTGAGTGAAAACCAGCTCAAAATCACCGCGAATAACCCGGAGCAGGAAGAGGCGGAAGAAATTCTCGACGTCACTTATGCGGGCGCGGAGATGGAGATCGGCTTCAACGTCAGTTATGTGCTGGACGTACTGAACGCGCTCAAATGCGAGAATGTTCGTATTTTGCTGACGGATTCAGTATCGAGCGTGCAGATAGAAGATGCGGCGAGCAGTTCCGCGGCCTATGTTGTTATGCCCATGCGTCTATAGAAAATATCGGGCTATCTTACTTGCCATTTTCAACCTGGGCAGTGCTCGCCCCTGTCACGTACGCCGTGTACGCTCCAGGGCCTGCGCGCTGTCCGCGTTGAAACTGGCTGCGCCGATAACGCCCTGGGTTTGCTGTAAAGGCGGAAAAGTCACTCTATGTCTCTGACGCGTCTCCTTATCAAAGATTTCCGCAATATTGAAAACGCGGATCTCGCGCTCTCTCCCGGTTTTAACTTTCTGGTTGGCGCGAACGGCAGCGGGAAAACCAGCGTGCTGGAAGCGATTTACACGCTGGGCCACGGACGCGCGTTTCGCAGTCTGCAAATCGGTCGCGTGATCCGCCACGAGCAGGATGCCTTTATTCTCCACGGGCGGTTGCAGGGCGACGAGCGCGAAGTCTCGGTCGGCCTGACGAAAGATCGCAACGGCGACAGTACGGTGCGCATCGACGGCAGCGACGGTCACAAAGTGGCCGAGCTGGCGCAGCTGATGCCGATGCAATTAATTACCCCCGAGGGGTTTACTTTACTCGGCGGCGGCCCCAAATATAGAAGAGCGTTCCTTGACTGGGGATGCTTCCATAACGAACCGGGCTTCTTTGTGGCCTGGAGCAACTTAAAGCGCCTGCTCAAACAGCGCAACGCCGCGCTGCGACAGGTGACCCGCTATGAACAACTGCGCCCGTGGGACCGTGAACTGGTTCCGCTGGCCGAACAGATAAGCCAGTGGCGCGCCAGCTATAGCGAAGCGATCGCCAACGACATGGCCGATACCTGCGCGCAATTTTTGCCGGAATTTTCGCTCACGTTTTCTTTCCAGCGCGGCTGGGAGAAAGAGAGCGACTATGCCGATGTGCTGGAGCGCGGCTTCGAGCGCGACCGGATGCTGACTTACACCGCGCATGGCCCGCACAAGGCCGATTTCCGCATTCGCGCCGACGGCGCGCCGGTGGAAGATACGCTGTCGCGCGGCCAGCTTAAGCTCCTGATGTGCGCACTGCGTCTGGCCCAGGGCGAGTTTCTGACTCGCGAAAGCGGGCGGCGCTGTCTGTATCTGATAGATGATTTTGCCTCTGAACTCGACGATGCCCGACGTGGGCTTCTGGCGCAGCGCCTGAAGGCTACGCAGTCGCAAGTCTTTGTCAGCGCGATCAGCGCTGAACATATTCTCGACATGACGGACAAAAATTCGAAGATGTTCGCTGTCGATCAGGGTAAAATAACGGATTAACCCAAGTTAAAATGAGCGAGAAACGTTGATGTCGAATTCTTATGACTCCTCCAGTATCAAAGTCCTGAAAGGGCTGGATGCGGTGCGTAAGCGCCCGGGTATGTATATCGGCGATACGGATGACGGCACCGGTCTGCACCACATGGTATTCGAGGTGGTAGATAACGCTATCGACGAAGCGCTCGCGGGTCACTGTAAAGATATCGTCGTGACTATCCATGCCGACAACTCCGTCTCGGTATCGGATGACGGGCGCGGCATTCCGACCGGTATCCACCCGGAAGAAGGCGTTTCGGCGGCGGAAGTTATCATGACCGTTCTGCACGCAGGCGGTAAATTCGATGATAACTCCTATAAAGTCTCCGGTGGTCTGCATGGCGTAGGCGTATCCGTGGTTAACGCCCTGTCCCAGAAACTGGAGCTGGTGATTCGCCGCGAAGGTAAAATCCACCAGCAAACTTACGTGCACGGCGTGCCGCAAGCGCCGCTGGCTGTAACCGGCGACACCGATCAGACCGGTACTCAGGTCCGTTTCTGGCCAAGTCTCGAAACCTTCACCAACGTCACTGAGTTTGAATACGATATTCTGGCGAAGCGCCTGCGCGAACTCTCGTTCCTGAACTCCGGCGTGTCGATCCGTCTCGTGGATAAGCGCGACGGCAAGCAGGACCACTTCCATTACGAAGGCGGCATCAAAGCGTTCGTGGAGTACCTGAACAAGAACAAAACGCCGATTCACCCGAATATCTTCTATTTCTCTACCGAAAAAGACGGTATCGGCGTGGAAGTGGCGCTGCAGTGGAACGACGGCTTCCAGGAAAACATCTACTGCTTCACCAACAATATTCCGCAGCGCGACGGCGGTACGCACCTGGCGGGCTTCCGTGCGGCGATGACCCGTACCTTGAACGCCTATATGGATAAAGAAGGCTACAGCAAGAAAGCGAAAGTCAGCGCCACCGGCGATGACGCGCGTGAAGGCCTGATTGCCGTTGTGTCCGTTAAAGTGCCGGACCCGAAATTCTCCTCCCAGACCAAAGACAAGCTGGTCTCATCCGAGGTGAAATCGGCGGTTGAGCAGCAGATGAACGAACTGCTGGCGGAATACCTGCTGGAAAACCCGAACGACGCGAAAATCGTGGTCGGCAAAATTATCGATGCCGCGCGCGCCCGTGAAGCGGCACGTAAAGCGCGTGAAATGACCCGTCGTAAAGGCGCGCTCGATCTCGCAGGGCTGCCGGGCAAACTGGCGGATTGCCAGGAGCGCGACCCGGCGCACTCCGAACTCTACCTGGTGGAAGGGGACTCCGCGGGCGGTTCTGCAAAACAGGGCCGTAACCGTAAGAATCAGGCGATCCTGCCGCTGAAAGGGAAAATCCTGAACGTGGAGAAGGCGCGCTTTGACAAGATGCTCTCTTCCCAGGAAGTGGCGACGCTGATTACCGCGCTCGGCTGCGGCATCGGCCGTGACGAATACAACCCGGATAAACTGCGCTACCACAGCATCATCATCATGACCGATGCTGACGTCGACGGCTCGCACATCCGTACGCTGCTGTTGACCTTCTTCTATCGTCAGATGCCGGAAATCATTGAGCGCGGCCATGTCTATATCGCCCAGCCGCCGCTCTATAAAGTGAAAAAAGGCAAGCAGGAACAGTACATTAAAGACGACGAGGCGATGGATCAGTACCAGATCGCCATCGCGCTGGACGGCGCGACGCTGCATGCGAATGCCAGCGCGCCTGCCATTGCCGGTGAAGCACTGGAAAAACTCGTCTCTGAGTACAACGGCGCGCAGAAGATGATCAACCGTATGGAGCGTCGTTACCCGCGCGCGCTGCTGAAAGAGCTTATCTATCAGCCGACGCTGTCCGAAGAGACGCTGGCCGATGAAGCGAACGTGACCCGTTGGGTCTCTGCGCTTATCACCACACTCAATGACAACGAGCAGCACGGCAGCGTCTGGAAATACGATATCCGTGAAAACGCGGAAACGCGTCGTTTCGAGCCAGTGGTGCGCGTGCGTACCCACGGCGTTGATACCGATTACGTGCTCGACCACGAGTTTGTGACCGGTGGTGAATACCGTCGTCTGTGTACGCTTGGCGAGAAGCTGCGCGGCCTGATTGAAGAAGACGCGTTTATCGAGCGCGGCGAACGCCGTCAGCCGGTGGCAAGCTTCGAGCAGGCGCTGGACTGGCTGGTGAAAGAGTCCCGCCGCGGCCTGTCGATTCAGCGTTATAAAGGTCTTGGCGAGATGAACCCGGAGCAGTTGTGGGAAACCACCATGGATCCGGAAAGCCGCCGTATGCTGCGCGTGACGGTAAAAGACGCGATTGCGGCCGATCAGCTCTTTACCACGCTGATGGGCGACGCCGTTGAACCGCGTCGCGCCTTTATCGAAGAAAACGCCCTGAAAGCGGCGAATATCGATATCTGATGGCCGTTATGGCGGGTGGCGCTTCGCTTACCCACCCTACAACAGCACACAAGGCGGGTAAGCGCAGCTTCACCCGCCTTTATCATTTATAGCGCCACCCAATGCAGGGCGGGTAAGCGAAGCGCACCCGCCACTCGCCCTTCATACACCCGCCACCCTGTTCTTCCCTTCGCCACGGGCGCATTAACCGGCATTTTCCCTGCGGATCCATCCCCTTTTCTCGCCCCGGCTGCTACTGTGTTTTGAGCACAATCGCGTTAGCATGCGAAAAGACTCTTTTATGCAGGGGAACTCATGGCTATTAAACTTATCGCAATCGACATGGATGGCACATTACTGCTGCCCGATCACACCATTTCACCCGGCGTGAAAAACGCCATCGCCGCCGCCCGCGAACAGGGCATCAACGTGGTGCTGACGACCGGCCGACCTTTTGCGGGCGTGGAGAGTTATCTGCGCGAGCTGCACATGGATAAACCCGGCGATTATTGCATCACCTATAACGGCGCGCTGGTGCAAAAGGCGAGTGACGGCAGCACCGTGGCGCAAACGCCGCTCAGTTATGACGATTACCGCTATCTGGAGCAGCTTTCACGTGAAGTGGGCTCGCACTTCCACGCGCTCGATCGCACCACGCTCTATACCGCGAACCGCGACATCAGCCGCTATACCGTGCATGAATCGTTTGTCGCCACCATTCCGCTGGTATTCTGCGAGGCGGAAAAAATGGACCCGAACATGACTTTTCTGAAGGTCATGATGATCGACGAGCCGGAAATCCTCGATAAAGCCATTACGCGCATCCCGCAGGAAGTGAAAGAGAAATACACCGTGCTGAAAAGCGCGCCTTACTTCCTGGAAATCCTCGATAAACGCGTTACCAAAGGCACCGGCGTGAAATCCCTGGCGGAAGTTTTAAACATCCAGCCGGAAGAAGTGATGGCGATTGGCGATCAGGAAAATGATATCGCGATGCTGGAATATGCGGGCGTCGGCGTGGCGATGGAGAACGCCATTGATGCGGCGAAAGAGGCCGCCAATTTTGTGACCCGCTCGAACCTCGAAGATGGCGTCGCGTACGCGATTGAGAAATTCGCCCTGCGCTAAAGGAGATGTTGACGCGCCGCCCGTTACTGGCGGCGCGTCAGAAAGGCGCTTTCGGCTGCAAAGCCACCTTCAGCCTCGCCTCACCTGAAAGAGCGGGGTTGCCCCCGCCCGACAGGTTGCTACTTACCGGATTCGTAAGCCAGAAACGCAGCAAACTCCCTTTGCCCGTCCTTCAGCCTCAGTTCGCACAGCGAATGACGCGTCAGAAATGTGAATATTAACAACGTTATACATATCATTAATACACACCAGAACAGGGTGCTTCGCAGCAGTTTCATGGCCTTCTTCTCTGTCAACGCAAAGCAGAAGTGTCACCTTCGGTGCGAAACAGAGATGTCATGCTTTGGTTCAGAGAATGCGTTTGACCGCCTCGCTATATACTTCCGAGCGTTCTCTTTTCCCAACAGAAATCACGAAAACGACAACTTTCTCGTCTATAACCTGGTATACAAGGCGATAGCCTGAAGACCGGAGCTTAATCTTGTAACAATCAGGCATACCACGGAGCTTGTTTGCTTCAATCCGGGGTGACTCAAGTACTTCAACCAGCTTCTTTTTCAACTGTTCACGTACCGTCGAGCCCAGCTTTCGCCATTCCTTTAGTGCCCGCTCGTCAAAATCCAGAAAATACGCCATCAGAGTTCATCCAGCGTCACACGTACTGGCTTAGGATTACGAAGCCGTTCTTTCACTATCTCCACAAGTTCAGCATCTTCATCACTCAGGAGTGTCTGTTTGAACGGCAAGCGTTCATTGTCAGCGATATACTCGAGCATGAGACGAAGCGCTTCAGAAGGAGTTACACCCATTTTTTCAAGCGCGGCGTAAGAACGCGCTTTAAGTTCATCGTCAATACGCAGGTTAATGCTACCCATGTCTTACACCTCTTGTAATTACAAATGTCATTACAAGTATCGCACTACAACATGCTTAGGGCAAGTCACGAAGGAAGTCAGAAAGTAGTCGTAAGAACGGTGATCACTGTCCGCTTTGTGCCAGGAGCAGCCATTGCTAAGTCCATCCTGTATTGTGCAGGTCAGCTCGTTTTTAAAGAGTCCGGCCATCATCTTACTGGTACAGACACCATATACTTTGTGACGGTCAGGCTACATATGCACAACTCAACTTATTCATCTATTTTTTGCTTTAGCATGTCAGTGTTGCTTTCTCGTCGGCGGGTGAGCGGTGACCTGACCTGTCGATAAAGGAACATAGCACGTTTTATGCAACACCCGCATGCGGCAGAAAATTATTGCCGAACGTTTACCCCTGTCAACAAGCTTTACTTTCTGAGGCGCGCCAGCCCGCGAGGAAAACAATCTGAACATCAAACAATTAATGACACAAGAAATACGATTAAAGATTTTTTTGTGCATGCCGATAGTGCTTTTTTAAAAGGAGAAATCTATGTCTGTCACAATTCAGGGAAATACCTCAACCGTTATTTCAAACAACTCCGCCCCGGAAGGAACATCAGAAATAGCCAAAATCACAAGACAAATTCAGGTGCTGACTGAAAAGCTTGGGAAAATCTCATCGGAAGAGGGGATGACGACACAGCAGAAAAAAGAAATGGCTGCATTGGTACAGAAGCAAATTGAAAGCCTCAGTGCTCAACTGGAGCAGTTGTTAAGGCAGCAGGCAGAGAAAAAGAATAAAGACGCGACAGTTCAGCCTGATAAAAAAGAAGAGAAAAAAGACGATACAAATACCGCTGGCACCATTGATATTTACGTCTAAGTGACAGCCGTATTGTGGCCCTCATCGGGCCACTTTTCGCCATCAGCCTTTTCTTTAAAGACATATTATCTTTGTATCATTTCTGATAGTTAACATTACAAGATATAAGTAATGGACGCACTCCCAATTAGTCTATTTAAATCGCCACGAGTTTCACTGACAACCCATGATCAATTATGAATTGCAACTATTTCTGTAGTCACTTTTGTGGGGACAGTCCACAAAACTGCCAACTTCCGCTTCTTGCTCTTAGCGGACATTAGCATAGGCTATTTACCATAACGCCTCATTACGCGCACCGCCCAGACTGACTCAGCGCGTTTCTGGCATATCCCCGGTAAAACAAGTAACAAACCACCCGAAAATGAACACCAGAAACGCGACTTAAGAATCTACCCTATGAATGGATATGCACTCAACCGAATCGATCTTGGTTTCAATCTTTTTTATCGGGATCAGGCTTCTTTTTAGGTAACTTCGGGGGCTTAACTTGCTGATGACTTTGCGTTCGGCGCGTAAGCCAGGGATGGTCAGCTTTAGGTTTAACATAGTATTTTGAGCGTAAATCAATACGGGCATTATCCACTCGTTCATGGACACTCTTTTCATCATCCAGTGGTATAGGCTCCGGGCCATCAACATACTTTTCCCAGCCCAGCGCTTTCCCGTCATACAGAACGTTAATTTCACCGTCAAAGTTCTCGCATACAGTAACAACCGAATGCCTAAGTCGATATCCCCGGCCCTCACTGCGTACCTGAAACGCACTGCTTTTGTACTGGAAAGTGAGATTTTTAGACAGAACGCGCTTCGCCTGTAGGCTGAAGATATAACCCAGTTCCTCTTCAGAATGGTGCACATCAAGATGAGCATTATCAGTAGTACGAGGCGACGTAGCGAACCGGTTGTTATAGGCTTCAATAAAGGTCGGCAACCATGCATTTGCTGTTTCAATATCACTGATATTCTGAAGCCGCATTTCTTTGACCAGCCTGTCCTGTAGTGTCTGATTGGCGCGCTCTACCCGCCCTTTTGCCTGCGGGCTGTTGGCATGGATTGGCTCGATGCCCAGTGTCTTTATCGCACGAGTGAACTGGGTCAGCTCACCTTCCCGCTCTGGGTTATTTACCCTGAATATACTGTGTCTATCAGAGTAGAGAGCGAGCGGTACGCCATGATCATTAAGGTAACCCCGGAGGGTTTCCATGTAAGCCCGGGTTGTTTCAGCAGGCACAAAACGCAACGCCATCAACGCACTGGTGGCATCATCAATGAAAACGATCAGTGTACATCTGGGGCCTCGATTTTCAAACCAGTCATGAGGTGAGCCATCAATCTGGATCAGTTCACCGTAAGATGGTCGTCGCATGCGGCGTTGATATATACGGGCAATTTTACGACGGCGTTCACGCCATAACCCCTCTTCTATCATCCACTTTCTGAGAGTTTCAACGGATAAAGATAAACCGTGTATCTCGCGCAATTTTTCGCACGCAAACGTAGGTCCAAAATCAGCGTAACGGCCTTTGAGGAGTGAAATTACTGTTGCTCTGAATTCAGTAGAAAAGGAATTATTAGGACGCTTTCCACGTCGGTGGGAAACCAGACCAGAAGGCCCTTCATTTCTATACCGTTGCACCAGACGTTTAACCTGCCGAATAGAAATGCCAATGCGTGCCGCAGCTTGTTCCTGAGTAATATGTCGATTAATTGACTCCTGAATAATCTGAAGTCGGTGGAGTTCCTTATGACTCATCGTAACAGTCTCTTTGATCATGAAAAATCCCCCAGAGAATTGTCTGGGGACATTTTAGAATGGTTCAAAGGGGACATTACAGCTTGGTGTTAACACCTTGCCTTTCGGCGGGTAAGAGGCTACGCTGATGGTGTTGATGCATCAGGGGGCCTCGTTGGTTAATTGAATAAATGACCTTCGGGGCTTTCTTCTTTCTGCCTCACCATCACGGCATTTCTGCCGACAGCATGAGGCAAAAAGCCTCAAGCGCCGCCGCCATTATAAATTGTCCATCCTGAGCGAAACCATCAAAAACCTACGGGCATTTTGCTGAATTTTCACGCCTTTTTCGTAACGCTTTCCCGTAAATCACGTCTTTTACATTCCCATCGAACAACCTGATAAATCCCCTTCTGTTATCTCGCCCGATATATTCTTTTGTCGTTTTTGTGATCTAAATTGTAGTACAACCACAATAGATTGTACTACATTGAACCCATCAGCACGGCCACCCGCGTCACGGTTGTACTTCAAAAATGCGGCGAAAATCGGCGGTCAGGGTAAAGTAAGCGAAGAAACCTCGCGTGAAAGGAACCCATAACATGACTAAAACCGACCGCATCATCGTGACGCTGGGCCGCCAGATCGTTGGCGGGAAATATGTACCGGGCGCGTCACTGCCGGCAGAAGCGGAGCTGTGCGAGGAGTTTGAAACCTCGCGCAACATCATTCGCGAAGTGTATCGCTCGCTGATGGCGAAGCGGCTCATTGAGATGAAGCGCTATCGCGGTGCGTTTGTCGCGCCCCGCAACCAGTGGAACTACCTCGATACCGAGGTGCTCCAGTGGGTGCTGGAGCATGACGATGACCCGCGCCTGATTGCCTCAATGAGCGAAGTGCGCAACCTGGTGGAGCCCGCTATCGCCCGTTGGGCGGCAGAGCGCGCGACCTCAAGCGATCTGGCGCGTATTGAAGCGGCGCTGAACGACATGATTGCCAACAACCAGGATCGCGACGCCTTTAACGAGGCGGACATTCGTTATCACGAAGCGGTACTGGAGGCGGTGCATAACCCGGTGCTGCAACAGCTCAGCGTGGCGATAAGTTCCCTGCAACGCGCCGTGTTTGAGCGCACCTGGATGGGCGATGAGGCCAACATGCCGAAAACGCTCCAGGAGCATAAAGCGCTGTTCGATGCTATCCGGCATCAGGACGGCGAGGCGGCGGAGCAGGCGGCATTAACCATGATCGCCAGCTCGACAAAAAGGCTTAAGGAAATCACATGACATCTCGCTACATCGCTATCGACTGGGGTTCCACCAATCTGCGCGCCTGGCTTTACCAGAGCGAGCAGTGCCTGGAAAGCAGGCAATCGGAGGCGGGCGTCACCCGCCTCAACGGCAGAACCCCCGAAGCGGTGTTAGCGCAGGTAACCGAAGGCTGGCGCGATGACGCCACGCCGGTCGTCATGGCGGGCATGGTCGGCAGCAACGCGGGCTGGAAAATCGCCCCTTATCTGCCGTGCCCGGCCCGTTTTGCTGATATCGGCAGCCAGCTCACGACGGTGGCGGAACGCGTTTTTATTATCCCTGGCCTGTGCGTAAGCCGTGACGATAACCGCAACGTCATGCGCGGCGAAGAAACCCAGTTGCTCGGTGCCCGCGAGCTTGCCCCCGCGCCGCTCTACATCATGCCCGGCACGCACTGCAAATGGGTACAGGCGGACGCGCAGCAGGTCAATGATTTCCGCACGGTGATGACCGGCGAGCTGCACCATCTTTTATTAACCCATTCGTTGATTGGCGCGGGCCTGCCGGAACAGCAGCCGAGCGCCGATGCCTTTAACGCCGGGCTTGAACAGGGCGCGGAAACCGACGCGCCGCTGACCCGCCTGTTTGAAGTTCGCGCCGCCCATGTGCTGGGAAGCCTTGCGCGCGAACACGTCGCTGAATTTCTTTCCGGGTTGCTGATTGGCAACGAAGTGGCAAGCCAGCTTCGCCACTGGCAGCCAGACCGTCATTCCCCTCTCACGCTGGTCGCCAGCCCGCCGCTTGCCAGCCGTTACCAGCGCGCGCTGTCGCTACTGGGATATACGGCGCAGGCGCTTGAAGGCGACCGCGCATTTCAGACAGGCATAAGGAGTCTCGCTCATGCAGTGGCACAATAAACTTCCGCTCATCGCCATCCTGCGCGGCATCACGCCCGACGAGGCGCACGATCACGTCGCCGCGGTTATCGACGCCGGGTTCGAGGCGGTGGAAATCCCGCTCAATTCGCCGGACTGGCGCACCAGTATCGCCGCGATGGTCAACGCGTTTGGCGATCGCGCGCTGATTGGCGCAGGCACGGTATTAAAGCCGGAACAGGTGGATGAGCTGGCAGAGATGGGCAGCAAACTTGTCGTCACGCCCAATATTCAGCCGGAGGTGATCAGGCGCGCGGTGAGCTACGGCATGACCGTCTGCCCTGGCTGCGCCACAGCGACCGAGGCGTTCAACGCTATAGATGCGGGCGCGCAGGCGCTGAAAATTTTCCCGTCCTCTGCCTTCGGCCCCGATTACATCAAAGCATTAAAAGCCGTGCTGCCGCCGGAAATTCCGGTGTTCGCCGTGGGCGGCGTTACGCCGGAAAACCTGGCTGTATGGCTGAACGCGGGCTGCATCGGCGCCGGGCTTGGCAGCGATTTGTATCGCGCCGGGCAGCCGGTTGAGCGCACGGCCGCGCAGGCGAAAGCATTTGTTAAGGCGTATCGGGAGGCAGTGCAATGAAAATAACCAAACTAACCACATACCGTTTACCGCCCCGCTGGATGTTTCTGAAGATTGAAACTGACGAAGGCGTGGTGGGCTGGGGCGAACCGGTGATTGAGGGCCGGGCGCGGACGGTCGAGGCGGCGGTCCATGAGCTGGGCGAATATTTGATTGGTCAGGATCCGGCGCGCATCAACGACCTGTGGCAGGTGATGTATCGCGGCGGGTTTTACCGCGGCGGCCCAATCCTGATGAGCGCCATCGCCGGTATCGACCAGGCGCTGTGGGATATTAAAGGCAAAGTGCTTAACGCGCCGGTCTGGCAGTTAATGGGCGGCCTGGTGCGCGATAAAATTAAAGCGTACAGCTGGGTGGGTGGCGACCGTCCGGCAGAAGTCATCGCCGGTATTAAAACGCTGCGCCAGATTGGTTTTGATACCTTTAAATTAAACGGCTGCGAAGAGTTAGGCATTATTGATGATTCACGTAAAGTCGACGCGGCGGTCAATACCGTGGCGCAGATCCGTGAAGAATTTGGCAGCGATATCGAATTTGGTCTCGATTTCCATGGTCGCGTCAGCGCGCCGATGGCGAAAATATTAATTAAAGAGCTGGAGCCGTATCGCCCGTTATTTATTGAAGAGCCGGTATTAGCCGAGCAGGCGGAATATTATCCGCGCCTCGCCGCGCAGACGCATATTCCGATTGCGGCGGGCGAGCGGATGTTCTCGCGCTTTGAATTTAAGCGCGTGCTGGAAGCAGGCGGCCTGGCCATTCTGCAACCCGATTTGTCGCATGCGGGCGGTATTACCGAGTGCGCGAAAATCGCCGCGATGGCGGAGGCGTATGACGTCGGCCTTGCGCCGCACTGCCCGCTCGGGCCCATCGCGCTGGCGGCCTGTCTGCATGTCGATTTCATCTCGCGCAATGCGGTGTTCCAGGAGCAGAGCATGGGCATCCATTATAACCAGGGCGCTGAGCTGCTTGATTTTGTTAAAAATAAAGACGATTTCAAAATGGAAGGCGGTTACTTCCAGCCGTTGATGAAGCCGGGGCTTGGCGTGGAGATCGATGAAGAGCAGGTAGTGGCGCGCAGTCAGGGTTGTGCAGACTGGCGCAATCCGTTGTGGCGGCATGCCGATGGCTCCGTCGCCGAGTGGTAATGTCCGTCCTGTTTCGCGCTGTAACGGCGTTGGCTGCGTTTCCTCACCGCGGTCATTTACTTCAGTAAGCGCGTAGATTTGTTATGCCGCCTTCCCACAACGCGAATTATTTAGCGCGTTGCGCACAGCGGTTTTTCATGCAACGCGAATTATTCAGGAAAAAGTAATTCCGGTTTTTACGAAAATTATTTCGCGTATTGATTAAATGAAAGTAAGCCCGGCTCGCCGGGCAGTACACCCGAATATAAAAAACACACCCTCTGTATTTTACAGGGCATGGTGAGCGGCCTCGCTATGCCTTAATTCTGGAGACAGAACGTTATGGATATTTCTGTAACTGCTGCAAAACCGGGGCGTCGTCGTTATCTGACGCTGGCGATGATCTTTATTACCGTGGTGATTTGTTATGTCGACCGCGCCAATTTAGCCGTGGCGTCGGCGCATATTCAGGAAGAGTTTGGCATCAGCAAAGCGGAAATGGGCTACGTCTTTTCCGCCTTCGCCTGGCTCTATACGCTCTGCCAGATCCCCGGCGGCTGGTTTCTCGACCGCATGGGCTCGCGCCTGACCTACTTCATCGCCATTTTCGGCTGGTCGGTCGCGACGCTATTCCAGGGCTTCGCCACCGGGCTGCTCTCGCTCATCGGCCTGCGCGCCATCACCGGCGTGTTTGAGGCCCCCGCGTTCCCGACCAACAACCGCATGGTGACCAGCTGGTTCCCGGAGCACGAGCGCGCGTCTGCGGTCGGGTTTTATACCTCCGGCCAGTTCGTCGGGCTCGCGTTTCTCACGCCGCTGCTCATCTGGATCCAGGAGCTTTTAAGCTGGCACTGGGTGTTTATCGTCACCGGTGGGATCGGGATTATCTGGTCGCTCGTCTGGTTTAAGGTTTACCAGCCGCCGCGGCTCACCAAAGGCATCAGCCAGGCGGAGCTGGATTACATCCGCGACGGCGGCGGCCTGGTGGACGGCGACGCGCCCGTTGCGAAAGCCGAGCGCCAGCCGCTCTCCCGCGCCGACTGGAAGCTGGTGTTTCATCGCAAACTGATTGGGGTTTATCTCGGCCAGTTTGCGGTCACCTCCACGCTCTGGTTCTTCCTGACCTGGTTCCCGAACTATCTCACCCAGGAGAAAGGCATCACGGCGCTGAAAGCGGGCTTTATGACGACCGTGCCGTTCCTCGCCGCGTTCTTTGGCGTGCTGCTCTCCGGCTGGCTGGCGGACAAACTGGTGAAAAAAGGGTTTTCACTGGGCGCGGCACGTAAAACGCCGATTATCTGCGGCTTGCTGATTTCCACCTGCATTATGGGCGCGAACTACACCAACGATCCGACATGGATTGTGGTGCTGATGGCGCTCGCGTTCTTCGGTAACGGCTTTGCGTCGATCACCTGGTCGCTGGTCTCGTCGCTGGCCCCGATGCGCCTGATTGGCCTTACCGGCGGCATGTTTAACTTTGTCGGCGGGCTGGGCGGCATCACGGTGCCGCTGGTGATTGGTTATCTGGCGCAGGATTACGGCTTCGGCCCGGCGCTGGTGTACATCTCGGTCGTGGCGCTTATTGGCGCGCTCTCTTACATCCTGCTGGTCGGGGAGGTGAAACGCGTCGGCTAAGGCCGTGATGGAAGGCAGGGATGCCTGCGACGGAATGCGCAGATAACGCGCCGCCGGTCACCGGCGCGCGTTACGTATCAACGTATAACAACCATAAAACTGCCGGGGTTGCCACGGCAGGAAAGAGGGTTCTGCTATGCATACCGATCTGTACTCGACCACCCTGCGGCAGCTCAACGCGAAGATAATTCCGTTTATCATCATCTGCTACTTTGTCGCGAACCTCGATAAAACCAACATTTCCATCGCGGCGCTGCAAATGAACGCCGATCTCGGTCTGAGCGCCAGTATGTATGGCCTCGGCGTCGGGATGTTCTACATCTCCTACATCATTTTTGAAATTCCGAGCAATGTCATCATGACGAAGGTGGGTGCCCGCGTCTGGATAGCGCGCATCATGATCACCTGGGGCATCGTCAGCGCCGGGATGTCGCTGGTGCAGACGCCAACGCAGCTCTACGTCATGCGCTTTTTGCTCGGCATGGCGGAGGCGGGCTTTACGCCGGGCATCATCTATTACATCTCCTGCTGGTTCCCGAAGAGTAACCGCGCGCGGGCGATGTCGTTCTTTTACATGGGCTCGGTGATGGCGTCGATTATCGGCCTGCCGATCTCCGGCTCTATTCTGAATATGCACGGCCTCGCGGATATCGCAGGCTGGCGCTGGTTGTTCGCCATCGAGGGCGTGCCGGCGGTGGTGCTCGGCATCATGGTGCTCTGGCGGCTGCCGCAGACGCCGGATCACGCCCCGTGGCTGTCGGCAGAACAAAAAGGCTGGCTGAAGGCGCAGCTGGCGCGCGACAACGCGGGTGTGGAAGTGGGTAAAAACCACAGCTGGCTGAGCGCGCTGAAAAACAAAACCGTGCTGTTGCTGAGCCTGGTCTGGTTCCTCCAGGCGTTTGGCTCTATCGGCATTACGCTGTTTCTGCCGCTCATTATTAAGAGCATGGCGAGCGATCAGAGCAACATCGTGGTGAGTCTGCTCTCCGCCGTGCCGTTTATCGCCGCCTGCCTGTTTATGTATCTCAACGGCCGCCACTCCGACACCACGCATGAGCGCTCCTGGCATCTCGGCCTGCCGCTGATCCTCTCCGGTGTGTCGCTGGCCATCGCTGTCTGGTCCAGCAACCTGCTGGTGGCCTACGGGCTACTGGTGCTGACGGTCGGTTTTAACTTCGCCCTCACGCCGATTTTCTGGGCGGTCACGACCGAAAAACTGGCGGGTGTGGCCGCTGCCGCCTCTATCGCCTTTATTAATACCGTGGCGAATTTCGTCGGGCTTGGCCTGCCGCCGGTGCTCGGCAAAATCAAAGACGCGACGGACAGCTACCACTACGGGCTGCTGATTGTGGCCGTGGCGCTGATCCTGGGCGGCATTATTGGCGTGCTGGTCTCGCGCCCGGCGCGCCCTGGCGTGGCTGAGCCGTCCGCTTCACTTAAACAGGAGTCCCGATGAAACCGATGGTGCTGAAACACGCGTATCTGCCGGATGCGCTCACGGCGGAACTGCGCGAGCGCTACGATCTGCGTGAGTTTTCGCAGATGTCTGACGCTGACTTCGGGGCGATTGCAGGCGACATCACGGCGCTGGTCACCAACGGCGAAGCGGTGGTCACTGGTGAGTTTATCGCGCGGCTGCCGGCGCTTTCGTTGATTGCGGTTTTCGGCGTCGGTTATGACGGCGTGGACGTGGCGGCGGCGCGCGAGCGCGGCATCGCCGTCACCCATACGCCGGGTGTGCTGACGGATGACGTGGCCGATCTCGCCATCGGTCTGATGCTCGCCACGTCGCGCCGTATCGTCGCCGCGCAGAAGTTTATCGAACAGGGCGGCTGGCAGCAGGGCGGTTTTACGTGGTCGCGGAAAGTCTCCGGCGCGCGGCTCGGTATTTTCGGCATGGGGCGCATCGGGCAGGCCATCGCCCGCCGCGCGCAGGCGTTTGATATGGAGATCCGTTACACCGGCCGCCAGCCGCACAGCGCGCTGCCGTACCGCTTTGTGCCGGGTTTAGCGCAGCTCGCGCGGGAGAGCGATTTCCTGATGCTCTGCGCGCCGGGTGGCGATGCGACGCGCGGCGTGGTCAATGCGGCCGTGCTGGAGGCGCTCGGCCCGCAGGGGATTCTGATTAACGTCGCGCGCGGCAGCGTGGTGGACGAAACGGCGCTGATTGCGGCGCTGGAGAGCGGCAAGATTGCCGGTGCCGGGCTGGATGTTTTCACGGATGAGCCGAACGTGCCCGCGCCGCTACAGCAGCGCGACAACGTCGTCATCACGCCGCATATGGCGAGCGCCACGTGGGAGACGCGGCGCGAAATGTCGCGGCTGGTGCTGGAGAATATCAACGCCTGGTGTGCGGGCGAGCCGCTGATTACGCCGGTTCCCTGATAGGCTTTTTCCACGGAATCTTTTACCCTGAGGCCCTCTTTGGCTTCAGGGTTTTCTCTTGATGAAACAGCTCACCTTCGCCCCGCGTCACCATCAGCTCACCAATATTAACGTCTGGACGCCTGACAGCCAGTGGCTGGCGTTTGATGTGCGCCCGTCCGGCGCGTCGTTTACCGGCAAAACCATTGAGCGCGTCAATGTCGGGACCGGCGAGGTGGAGGTTATCTATCGCGCCCCGGAAGGCGCGCACGTCGGCGTGGTGACGGTGAGCCCGGTGGCGGAGCAGTATGTTTTTATTCACGGCCCGGAGAACCCGGACGACACCTGGCGCTACGATTTTCATCACCGCCGCGGCCTGGTGGTGGAAAACGGCGCGGCAGAGAATCTCGACGCGATGGATATCACGCCGCCGTTCACGCCCGGCGCGCTGCGCGGCGGCAGCCATGTGCATGTGTTCAGCCCGGACGGCGCGTGGCTGAGCTTTACCTATAACGACCACGTCCTGCATGAGCGCGATCCAGCGCTTGATTTGCGTAACGTCGGCGTGGCGCTGCCGTTCGGCCCTGTCACGCCGCCCTGCACGCACCCGCGCGAATACGCAGGCAGCCGCTGGTGCGCGTTGGTGAGCCGCACCACACCTGCGCCGCGCCCCGGCAGCGATGAGATCAACCGTGCGTATGAAGAGGGCTGGGTCGGGCTTGACGGTTTTCAGAAAGCGGACGGCACGCGGCAGCGGCGCGCGCTGGCGTTTATCGGCGATACGCTGACGCAGGCAGGCGTGAAAGCGCCTGAGCTGTTTATCGTGAATTTACCGGAAGAGGAAGCCGCGTGGAAAACGCCTGGCGACGCGCCGCTCGAAGGCACGCCAGACGCCATGCCTGCGCCGCCTGCAGGCGTTATGCAGCGCCGCCTGACGTTCACGCACGATCGCCGCTATCCGGGGCTTGCCACCACGCCGCGCCACTGGGTGCGCAGCAATCCGCAGGGTACGGAAATCGCGTTTTTGATGAACGATGATAACGGCGTGGCGCAGTTGTGGCTCATTGCGCCTGCGGGCGGCGAGCCGCGTCAGGTGACGCGGGGCGCACAGGGCGTGGCGTCGGCGTTTAGCTGGCATCCGTCGGGCGAGGCTATCGGGTTTATGCAGGGCAACCGGATTGTGCTTTGCGATATCAACACGGGCAAGATAACGCCGCTCACGCCACCGCAGACGGCGGCAATTTCCGCCGATGCTGTAGTGATCTCGCCGGATGGAAAACGCATCGCCTGGATGCAGGAGACAGACGGTTTCCGCCAAATCTGGATGACGGAAACCGGAAGATAATCAGGGCGCGGGAGGGATCACGGCGTTAATGGCGAAGGACTTCTTTTCGCTCTCTTCCACCCGCGATTTCACCGATTTATCGGTACGGAAGGCGTCCCACGGGATAAGCAGCGTATCCACAACCGCCGTAAAGGGGAGATCGAGCGCCACCAGCGGCTTCAGCCCCCAGCTGGTGTCGTCATCGGCGAGCATCGTCGCGCTGGCGCGCGTGCCGGGATAATATCCCTGCTCGCCGCCGCCGGTATGCGACATCACGCTGGAACAGCCGCCGAGTAGCAACGCGCTACTACAAAAAATCACTTTCCCGAGAGTATTGTTCATTTTCATTCTTCTGTTATGTCGTCGCATCGCAGGCGTCAGTCATGAGATATAACGCCCCTGAATCAGAATGAATAGCGCGCCTTTGCCGTCCTGTGGCAGCGCTCGCAGTTTAGCATTAGATGCTGTTATCCCCAGTCTACGCAAAGAAATGTAAATCGACAAAAAAAGGCCGATTTCAGCCCTTGAAAAGCGTCGGGCCGCACCCATTTTTGGATCGTGGTCGCAGGGAGGATGCCGAACGGGCCTTCCGCCACAGCCGCCTGTCCTTTGAGGAGGGCGATGTTAAACCTCGCTGATTTCAGGAGTATGTATGCGTAACTTCGATTTATCCCCGCTTTATCGTTCCGCCATCGGTTTTGACCGTCTTTTCAACCTGCTTGAGAACAACCAGAGCCAGAGCAACGGCGGCTACCCTCCGTACAACGTCGAGCTGGTAGACGAAAACCACTACCGTATCGCCATTGCCGTGGCAGGCTTTGCAGAAAGCGAGCTGGAGATCACCGCCCAGGACAACCTGCTGGTGGTGAAAGGCTCTCACGCGCCGGATCAGAAAGAGCGTACCTACCTGTATCAGGGTATCGCCGAGCGCAACTTCGAGCGCAAATTCCAGCTGGCCGAGAATATCTTCGTGCGTGGCGCAAATCTGGTGAACGGCCTGCTCTACATTGAGCTTGAGCGCGTGATCCCGGAAGCCAAAAAACCGCGCCGTATCGAAATCGGTAACTAATTTCGCCGGGTCGCCGTGGCGGCCCACCTTTGATGTTCCGTGCTCGCCGAACGGGAGCACAGCCAGTCAACGCACTGGCGTTTTCACTCGCTTCAAAGAAGGAGAGATACTATGCGTAACTATGATTTATCCCCGTTTTTCCGTCAGTGGATCGGTTTTGACAAACTGGCCAACGCGCTGATGAACACCGCTGAAAGCCAGAGCTTCCCGCCCTATAACATCGAAAAAAGCGACGATAACCACTATCGCATTACCCTTGCGTTAGCCGGTTTCCGTCAGGAAGATCTGGAGATTGAGCTGGAAAATACCGTGCTGCGCGTGAAAGGCACGCCGGTGAAACCGGAAAACGAACCGAAATGGCTCCATCAGGGGCTGGTTATTCAGCCCTTCAGCCTGAGCTTCACGCTGGCTGAACATATGGAAGTCTCCGGCGCGACCTTCACCAACGGGCTGCTGCACATCGATCTGGTGCGCAACATCCCTGAAGCGCTGGCCCCGCAGCGTATCGCCATTGGCCAGCCGCGCGCGCAGGATGACGAGCGCGTCATTGAGGGCGAACGCCCGGCGCTGAGCCACAGCGAAACCGAAAACCAGTAACGGCATAGAATAAAAAGGCCCTCGCAGCGGGGCCTTTTTTTACGCATGCCCGTCCGGTCATCATAATACTGGCGGGCGAACGCGATGCAGGTGGTAATCCACCTGATAGTCGCTGGTATTGCGAAACATCACTGAATAATTAAGGAATTCGCCGCTAT
Organism: Cronobacter sp. HA18003; assembly: GCF_011605905.1. Taxonomy (NCBI): domain Bacteria; kingdom Pseudomonadati; phylum Pseudomonadota; class Gammaproteobacteria; order Enterobacterales; family Enterobacteriaceae; genus Cronobacter; species Cronobacter sp. HA18003. The sequence goes on from NZ_JAANQO010000024.1 coordinate 73,022, forward strand.
CGCTGTAAGAGAGTGACGTAATGCGTAGCAGCGGCGTCTGCTCCTGCACGTTCATCACTGCCGCCAGCTGTTTATCCGCCAGCACCGGCGTCAGGCTTTCATAGTTGCCGCTGATGGTAATGCCGCACTCCTTCTCGATGTAATCGAACTTCGAGCCTTCCAGATGCGCCAGCGACAGGGTGCGAAAGAGCTTCACCGGCATATAGCTGTCTTCCAGCATTAGCGGTTTCCCCTCGACATAACGCACCCGGCGCGAAAAGTAGATGCGCTCGTTTATCTGGATGCGCAACTGGCTGGCGATGGCGGGCGGCGCGGGCATCACTTCAAACTGCAGCACCTTGCTGTGCACTTCTTTCCCTTGCTGACGCAGCACTTCCACCAGCCCGGTCAGGTTCGTGGTTTCGTGATGTACATCTTTACGCGCCACATAGGTGCCGCTGCCGTGGCGGCGCACCACCAGCCCCCGGTCCACCAGTAAATCGACCGCTTTGCGAATCGTCATCCGCGCCACGCCAAACTCCTGCGCCAGCGCTTTCTCGCCAGGCAGTGGGCTGCCGATGTGGTAGTCCGAGGAATTCAGGCGCAGACGCAGCCTTTCGGCAATGGATTTGTAGATCACCCGTAGACCTCTTTACGCCTGTTAACCGGGAGATGGGCCCCGGAGATGTCCAGATTTAACAAGGAAAGTAGACCTGAGTGTGCAAATTAAAACCATGAATGCGATCACGGAACGCAGCGGCGCGCCATGTTCACGCCGCGGTTACTTTTTATGCTCGCTTCAGGCCACCAGAAAACAATTAAGGCCTCAAACCCTACAGGTTGTTACATGAGGATTTAAAAATGCTCAGTCAAATACAACGATTTGGCGGTGCCATGTTTACCCCGGTGTTGTTATTTCCTTTCGCCGGGATGGTCGTCGGCATTGCCATCATGCTGCAAAATCCGCTGTTTGTGGGCGAGGCATTCACCGCGCCCGATAATCTCTTCGCGCAGATCGTTCACATTATTGAAGAGGGCGGCTGGGCGGTGTTTCGCAATATGCCGCTGATTTTCGCCGTCGGCTTACCGATTGGCCTCGCCCGTGAGGCGCAGGGCCGCGCCTGCCTGGCTGTACTGATTAGCTTTCTGACCTGGAACTATTTCATTAACGCGATGGGAATGACCTGGGGTCACTTCTTTGGCGTTAATTTCGCCGCCGACCCGGTCGCAGGCAGCGGCTTGACGCTGATTGCCGGCATTAAAACGCTCGATACCAGCATTATCGGCGCGATTGTTATCTCCGGGATCGTCACGGCCATCCATAACCGCTACTACGAAAAATCGTTACCGGTCTTCCTTGGTATTTTTCAGGGCACCTCGTTTGTGGTGATTATCGCGTTCCTGGTGATGATCCCCTGCGCCTGGCTCACGCTGCTGGGCTGGCCGAAAGTGCAGATGGGCATTGAGTCCTTGCAGGCGTTTTTACGCTCCGCCGGCGCGCTCGGCGTCTGGGTTTATACCTTCCTTGAGCGCATTTTGATCCCGACTGGGCTGCACCATTTTGTCTACGGCCCGTTTATCTTCGGCCCGGCGGCGGTGGAAGGCGGCATTCAGGTGTACTGGGCGCAGCATCTTCAGGAATTCAGCCAGAGCACGGCACCGCTCAAATCGCTGTTCCCGGAAGGTGGCTTTGCGCTGCATGGCAACTCGAAAGTGTTCGGCTCAGTGGGCATCGCGCTGGCTATCTGGTACACCGCCGCGCCGGAAAACCGCGTCAAAGTGGCGGGGCTGTTGATCCCGGCGACGTTAACGGCGGTGCTGGTGGGGATCACCGAGCCGCTGGAGTTCACTTTCCTGTTTATCTCTCCGCTGCTGTTCGCGGTACATGCGGTGCTGGCGGCCACCATGGCGACGCTGATGTATATCTTCGGCGTGGTGGGCAACATGGGCGGCGGCCTGCTTGACCAGTTCCTGCCGCAGAACTGGATACCCATGTTCCACAACCATTCCGGCATGATTTTTACCCAGATTGGCATCGGCTGCGGGTTTACCGCGCTCTACTTCATCGTCTTCAGGACGCTTATCCTGCGCTTTGACCTCAAAACGCCAGGCCGCGCCGAGAGCGACATCAAGCTCTACAGCAAAGCCGATTACCGCGCCGCGCGCGGGCAGACCACGGCGGCCGCGCACTCCGCTGCCGGTCAGGCCGCGGGTTTCCTTCAGGCGCTTGGCGGCGCGGAGAATATCGAAAGCATCAATAACTGCGCCACCCGGTTGCGCATCACGCTCATCGATATGGCGAAAACCCAGAGCGATGACGTCTTTAAAGCCCTTGGCGCCCACGGCGTGGTGCGTCGCGGCAACGGCATTCAGGTGATTGTCGGTCTGCACGTTCCACAGGTGCGCGACCAGCTGGAATCGCTGATGAAAACCCCTTCCAAGAACCCACTATCCCCCATGACGGAGGCTGTATCATGAAAAAATTCTCAGTTGTCATCGCAGGCGGCGGCAGCACCTTTACACCCGGCATTGTTCTGATGCTGCTGGCTAACCGCGACCGCTTTCCGCTGCGCGCGCTGAAGTTCTATGACAACGACGGCGCGCGTCAGGAAATCATCGCCGAAGCGTGCAAAATCCTGCTGAAAGAGCAGGCACCGGAGATTGAGTTTACCTACACCACGGACCCGCAAACGGCTTTTACCGACGTGGATTTTGTGATGGCGCATATTCGCGTTGGCAAATATCCGATGCGCGAAAAAGATGAAAAAATCCCGCTGCGCCACGGCGTGCTCGGCCAGGAAACCTGCGGCCCGGGCGGAATAGCCTACGGGATGCGCTCTATCGGCGGCGTGCTGGAGCTGGTGGATTATATGGAGCAATACTCGCCGAACGCGTGGATGCTGAACTACTCCAACCCGGCGGCGATTGTGGCGGAAGCCACCCGCCGCCTGCGCCCGAACGCCAGAATTCTTAACATCTGTGATATGCCGATTGGCATCGAAGGGCGGATGGCGAAAATCGTCGGCCTGAACAGTCGCAAAGAGATGCGCGTGCGCTACTACGGCCTTAACCACTTTGGCTGGTGGACATCAATTGAAGATCTGGAGGGCAACGATCTGATGCCGCGTCTGCGCGAATACGTGGCGAAGCATGGCTATGTGCCGCCCTCAGAAGACGCGCATACCGAAGCGAGCTGGAACGACACCTTCGCGAAAGCGAAAGACGTGCAGGCGCTGGACCCCGACACCATGCCGAACACCTACCTGAAATACTATCTCTTCCCGGATTACGTCGTGGCGCATTCCAACCCGGCGCACACCCGCGCCAACGAAGTGATGGAGCACCGCGAAAAACAGGTCTTTGACGCCTGCCGCGCCATTATCACCGCGGGCCACTCCTCGGCGGGCGAGCTGGAAATCGACGAACACGCCTCCTATATCGTCGATCTGGCGACCGCTATCGCTTTCAACACCCAGGCGCGGATGCTGCTGATTGTGCCGAACAACGGCGCTATCCATAACTTTGATGCCGATGCGATGGTCGAGATCCCGTGTCTGGTGGGTAAAAACGGGCCGGAGCCGCTGACAGTCGGCGATATTCCGCACTTCCAGAAAGGGCTGATGAGCCAGCAGGTGGCGGTGGAAAAACTGGTGGTGGACGCCTGGGAGCAGCGCTCATACCAGAAACTGTGGCAGGCGATTACGCTGTCGAAAACCGTTCCGAGCGCGTCGGTCGCGAAAGCGATTCTCGACGATCTCATTGAGGCCAACAAAGACTACTGGCCGAAGCTGCACTAACGTTACGCCCCGCCTTTTCGACCGGCATCGTCATGGTGCCGGTCGCACCGCCTGCGCTCCTCTGTGACGCCCGTTTTACGTTATGCTGAGGCGAGCACAGGTAAAACAGGGAGCCGTCATGAAAATTTCCCGTCTCGGCGAGGCGCCGGACTATCGCTTTTCACTAGCCAATGAACGCACGTTTCTGGCGTGGGTGCGCACCGCGCTGGGGTTTCTGGCGGCGGGTGTCGGGCTTGATCAGCTCGCGCCGGATTTCGCCACGCCGGTAGTGCGCGAGGCGGTGTCGCTGCTGCTCTGCTTTTTTGCGGGGGCGCTCGCCATTTACGGCTACCTGCGCTGGCTGCGCAACGAAAAGGCGATGCGCCTGAAAGCGGCGCTGCCCTATACCCGCATGCTGGCGTTTATCAGCGGCGTGCTGGTCGTGGTGGCGCTGGCGGTGATGCTGGTGGTGTTTTATGCCGGGTAACCCGCGCGATCCGGGGCTGCAACCAGAGCGCACGTCGCTTGCGTGGGTGCGCACGCTGCTCGGCTACGGCGCGCTGCTGGCGCTGGCGCTGCGCCACGCGTGGACTCACGCCGGCCTGCTTATCTGGCTGGCGCTGGGGGGCGTTGCGGCCGTGGCCGGGCTGATTTACGTCTATGCCCGTCAGCGTCGTCTGATTACGCTGGTACACGAGGATTTTTCCGCACCCGGCCAGGTGCGGGCGAAACTGGCGATTGCGCTGGCCGTCTGCGCGCTGGCACTGCTCTTTGTGGTGACGCATCTCCATGCGCTGATAGCGTTGCTTGCCGAATAACACATCCGCAGACTACCCGGCCTGCGCGGATCCGTGCTACATATTCCAGATTCCTGTTCCCGATACGGTCGCTATGAAAACGCTGCTCCCTCTCGCTTTTCTGCTGCTCTTTACCTCCGCGCATGCCGCGCCGCCCGCAGGCGCCAGCGAGCCGCTCTCGGCCCAGCGCTACAGCGCGCAGCTTGGCGTCGGCATGGACGTTGACTGGGCGCGCACCGAGCGCGGCATCCGTGAGTTCGATCCGCTGGCGGTACGCGATTTTCAACAGCGCGGCATTCGCCATGTGCGGGTGCGGGTGGCGGGCGACGCCACCGAGGAGCGGCTCATCCATTTGCGCAAAATCGTCGAAGCCTGCGAGCGCTACGACATCATCCCGATTATTTCCTACCAGGCCGATGCGTTTAAGGCGGACCCGAGCGCGCAGAACGCGGCGAAAGTCGCGGCCTGGTGGAGCACGGTGGCGAACTATTTCGGCAGCGAGCATCCGCTACTCGGGTTTGATCTGATTTACGAGCCTGCCGACAAGCTCAATCACAACCCGCAGCAGCTCAACCGGCTGTATGGCGACGTGATCAAAACCATTCACCATATTGATGCGCAACGGATGATTTTCATTGCGCCGCGTTTTCGCGCCGTGCCGGAAGATCTCTCCATACTGAAACTGCCGCCCCAGAGCAGCCACTATGTGCTGGCGCAGTGGCACATTTTCCCGTGGGGACCGCTGCGCGCGAACGGCAAATACCCGTGGACTTCCGGCACGTCGGCGGAAAAAGCGGCGATTCGCGAGCGCATTAACAGCGCCCGCCGCTGGCAGCAGAAAACCGGTCATGTCAGTTGGGTTGGCGGCTGGTCGGCAGCGCAGACGGTGAAAACCACGCCGTCGGCGGCGACGCTCGCCTTCGCCAGTTTTATGGCCTGCGAGCTGAAAAAGGCGGGCATTCCGTATGCGCTCAATGCCGCGAATGAGTTTTACGATGGGGAAGAGGGCGCGTGGCGGCCTGTGCAGGCCGCCCTGCTTGACGCAATGATGAACCCGACCTGCGCTGTGGAGCGCGCGTCGGGGCACGAGCACGTTAAATCGTCTGTTCCGGCATCCGCGCACGGTGCGCCAGCGGCAGCCAGCACGCCAGCATCAGCACACCCATCGCCGTCATCAGCATCCCGAGGCTAAACTGCCCGTTCTGCGGCAGCAGCGCGGATGACCACGCGAGCAGCCCGGAACCGCAGTTCTGCAGCCCACCCACCAGCGCGCCGGCGGTGCCCGCCAGGAACGGAAACGGCTCCATCGCGCCGCTGGTGGCAAGCGGAAACAGCATCCCGGCACCGAAGAAAAAGAGCGCGGCGGGGATAAGCAGCGTCCAGACATTCATGATGCCAAGCCACCCCGGCAGCCACATCAGCACGCCTGCCGCGAGGCAGCTCAGCACCGCCTGCCACATCAGCGTGGTGAAGCGCTTATGCGTGCGTCCCGCAAACCAGGCACCGAAGAACGCCGCCGGAATCGGCAGAATAAACAGCACGCTCACCGCGAGACTACTCAGCCCAAGCCCCGCGCCCATCAGCACGCCGGAGCAGGCTTCAAACACCGCGACGCCCGCGAGGGCGGCAACCAGCATAATCAGATAACAGTTAAAGCTGGCGGTGCCGAACAGCAGTTTATAGCTCGCGAGCAGGCGAGGGCGCTGTGCCTGCACCGGACGGGTTTCCGGCATCCAGCGGAACATACAAAATGTCACCACGAGGGCAAGCGTGAGCAGAAACGCGAAGCAGGCGCGCCAGCCCCACAGCGTGTCCAGCAGGCCGCCGAGCAGCGGGGCCACCAGCGGGCTGACCAGAATCCCCATGTTCAGCAGGCTATTGGCGTGACGCAGCGCCGGGCCTTCATAGAGATCGCGCGGCAGGGTTCGCGCCATCACGCCGCCAACACCGGTGCCCATCCCCTGTAAACAGCCCGCGGCGATCAGCACCGGCAGGCTTTGCGCCTCCAGCGCGACGAGTGTTGCCAGGATAAAAATGGCCAGGCCCACGAGGATCACCGGGCGACGCCCAACGCGGTCGGAAATCGGCCCGTAAATCAGTTGTGACACGCCGTAGGTGAGCAGATACGCCGCCATCACGCTCTGTACTGCGCCTTCACGCACGTTCATCTCAAGCGCGATATCGGCGATAGCCGGGATATAAATCGTCTGCGCCATCTGCCCGACGGCGACAAGCAGAATCAACATCATTAACAAATGACGGTTAGCCAACATTCTCATCATGATTATTCGATATGCACAGGTGAACGAAACAGGATATATCTCTGTATGGATATTAAATGCGAGAGAAATATACCGCATACGTGGGGATTATCCAGTCAACTGTCATGTCGTCATGAAACAGGGCAGGCAGCTTTTACGGACACTCAACGGAAAGATTTATTGCCACGGTGAATGATGCCACGGCGCATGGCCGCGGCTTGCCTCAGGCCACAGAGGGCAGCGTCAACCGGTGGGTAATGTGCGGGTGGTTCATTGGCAGAAATCCTGCCTGTAAATAAAAGCTGAAGGCAGATTCCGGCGCGCGGATATTGAGGTAATCAAACGTGTTATGGGCGTGATGAGCAAGCGTCGCCAGCAGTTGATTGCCGACGCCAACGCGGCGTACCGCATGGCTGACGTAAAGATGGCGCACCCGTCCGGCACGCGGATGATTATCGAACGGGCAGCGATTCAGCCCGCCGACACCGACCAGCGCGTCGCCAAGAAACGCGCCGAGCAGTCGTTCGCCGGGGGCGGAGAACGCATTGCTGCCGTCCATCCAGTGGACGGCGAGCCGGTCCAGCATCGCAAAGCCGAGCGCCTGACTCTCTTCACGCAGCCGGTCAAAATCGATGCCGACCGGAGTGAGTGGCCTGATGGTGATGATTCCTGACATCGTTCCCTCCTGGGGATGTACCGTGTTAAAGAGGGGCGGTTGCCCGCCCCTCTTTGGTGCGGCCTGAACCTGAGTTACCGAAGGAACTTCAGGACAGCATCAAGCAGTTGCAGGACTGCAACAATGAGTTTCAGGATAAGGATAAACAAATCCACTCCGCTCATACGCGTCTCCTCTGGTAAAGGAGCACCAACTGGCGTACCTCTCCGCTGCCTGTTGCCAGTTGTTTTGTTGGCGTAACACAGTGTGCTCTCTCGGGGTTAAGGCACTGACGGCACCACCCGTTTCAGCCAGGACTCTTTATTGCGCCCGTTTAAATGCGGCCCCGTATCGCACGCTGTGACAGCAACATCATTATAGATAAACACTGTATAAATGAACAGTGTTTTCTGGACAAGAAAGGGAGAGCTGGACCATACTGATGAAAAGCCACTGCTGCGCCGCGCGCCAATTGCGGGTGCGCGTATTTGATCGTATAGTTACAGGGTTGACGTAACACAGTGTGCTTTGCGGCTACCACCCGCAACAGTAGCTGAAAAAACCTCGCCTCCGGCGGGGTTTTTTGTTTTCGTACCCGCCCTGCGCGTGATAAGCCAAATCTTTTCCTGACCCTGCCGTAATAATCACGGTGAATAATATTCACATCGGTAGCCAACAGGCAGAGTAAAAAAGCGACATGCACGATATATTTTGCACTGTTTGTAAGGAAAATCTTATGACAAAAAAGTGCAATCAACTGCGTTTATGCTTTCCTGGCAAATAGGCTTTTTATGAACCCTAAATGCGTTAGCACTATTTGCTGTCATCATTATTTAAAAAAATTTTACTTAAGATCTTGCAGTGTCTTTTTTAGCATGAAATTACGCACCCACTAAATATGGTAGCTCACTATATTCACGCCTTCTTAATAATGCCTTTTCAGATTAATCTTAATGGATGCCCGCTCCGCATTATCCTGCCCCTTTACTCCGTTAACGCGTTACGTTTTCTCGTTAGTAGTTCTTTTAAATCAAACGCTTAACATTATAAAGGCAAATAGCTATTGCTGATGGTATTTACTCTTTTCCGGATTATTTCTTGCACCAAAGGGCGGAAAATTCCTAAAAATGCGCTATTGAGTTAATCAGGCAGTCGTTTTCACCGAAATGCCCGCCAGACCTGGTGTTGAATTGTCATGAGGGTTATGTAGAATTTTCCCGCTCTGCCTCAGAAATATGCGTAAAACGTCCGGGTTTACTTCAGTAAAGCCCGTGCGGTAGCTATCTCTGAAGAAAATGAAATTCCTTCACCGAAATGGCATAATCTTCCCTGGCAATGACAAACTTTTAGTCATAGCCTGAATCCAGAAGCCGTTATTTCTTTGTATACAGAATATATTTGCAACGGAAACCATCGATGAATATGCGAATCGTATTAGCCCTGCTGTTTGTGTTAGGCGTAGCTGGTTGTAAAGCGCCGCCTCCTGCCGTTACGGATGACACTATCGTGACCAGTGTGGTTAATGGCGTCACGCTCACCCACCGCCACGCGGTGACTCCGCCAAAAGAGTTCGAGCCTGTTAACGAAGAGTACCGCGCGATGTACCCGGCGTCGGTCATGACCCGCCCGGATTTCGGCGGCAAAGTGGTTCGTCAGCTCGAAACCGGCAAAACCTATAATGTACTGGGCCAGGTTGAAGGCCATTGGCTGGCCATCGCCGATCAGGGTGAAGAGCAACTGATTGGTTATGTTCCGCTGCGCGCGGCAGTGAAAAGTGAGCTTTATGAAACTACCGTTCGTAAAGAGATCCCGAAACTGCGCCGTAAAGCCGCCAAAGCCAACTGCGTGACGGTGGATGGCAACAGCAAAGCCTGTAAAAACACCAAAAGCGGAACCTGGGTTATCGATTAATCCTGCTTCAATGAGCCACACCTCATGAAAAACCGTACCGTTTTACGCCAGGGCTTCCTGGCGTTTTTGATTGCCGCTCTCACCTTACTGAGCGGCTGTTTATCGTCTTCACGCAGCGTTCCTTCCCAGTACAGCCTGCATTTTCAGGCTCACCCGCAAATTAATAATTCCGCCCCGCTAAAAGTCCGGGTGCTGCTTTTGAAATCAGACGCCGACTTTATGTCTGCGGATTTCTTTTCGCTGCAAAACAATGCTCAGACCGTGCTGGGAGCCAACCTGCTCAACAGCGACGAGTTCTTCCTGATGCCGGGCCAGCTGAACAAAACCCTCAGCGGCCAGAGCTCGCTTGACGCGCGCTACATCGGCGTGATGGCGGAATATCAGGCGCTCGACGGCAAAAAATGGCGAATCTCGCTCCCGCTGCCCGCCCCCAGTGACTCCAGCATTTATAAATTCTGGAAATGGTCATCCGACGAACTTGAGGCAAAAGTGTTTCTTGACGTCAATGGGATCCGCGTCATCAACGAATAATCAGCGCCCTTACAGGACACCAGTATGAACAAAGCAGAAAAAGTGGTCTGGACCGAAGGGATGTTCCTGCGTCCGCACCACTTCCAGCGCGCGGAAAGTTTTCTGCAACACCACATCCGCGAATGGGGTTCGTTGCAGCGTCCGTATCTCTGGGGATTTCTCGATCTGGAATTTGACGAGGCGATGCTGCGTCAGGGACGCGTGGCGCTGAGCTACGCCAGCGGCCTGCTGCCGGACGGCACGCCGTTCTCTTTCCGCGACGCCCGCCACGGCCCGGCGCCGCTCGCCATTCCCGACAACCTCACGCACGAGCGCGTGGTGCTGGCGCTGCCCGCCCGCCGCGCCGGACGTGAAGAAGTGATTTTCAGCGAGGCGGCCGATTCGCTCGCCCGCTACGCCACCTTTGAAGAAGAAGTGGAAGACGACAACGCGCTGTCGGTCGGCGCGGCGACGGTACAGTTTGGCCGCCTGCGTCTCAAGCTGATGCTGGAGAGCGAACTGACCGCCGAGTGGACGGCCATTGGCGTCGCGCAGGTGATTGAAAAGCGCAACGACAACCAGGTGCGCCTCGATACCAGCTACATTCCGCCGATGCTTAACGCCATCAACAGCGGGCAACTCTACAGCATGCTCAACGATCTGCATGGTCTGCTCGGTCAGCGCAGCCAGCAAATCAGCCAGCGTCTGCGCCAGCCGGGGCGGTTTAACACCTCGGAGATGGTGGAGTTCATGCTGCTGTCGCTGATTAACCATCATCTCGGCCACGTCACGCATTTAAAAACGCTGCCGCTGCTCCACCCGGAAACCCTGTGGCGTGACTGGCTGGCGTTCGCCTGCGAACTCACCACCTGGACGGCGCAGCGCGCGCCGGAGACGACGCTGCCGGTCTATGACCACGACAACCTGGCGGGCTGCTTTGGCAAACTGACGCTGATGCTGCGCCAGGGTCTGTCGCTGGTAATGGAAGAGAGCGCCATTCAGCTGCCGCTCACCGAGCGTTCGCACGGGCTCAACGTCGCCACCGTGCCGGAAAGCAACATGGTGCGCGAGTTCGGTTTCGTGCTGGCGGTCAAAGCCAACGTGCCGGGCGAGGCGCTGCAAACGCACTTCCCGGCGCAGATGAAAGTCGCGCCGGTCACCAAAATTCGCGATCTGGTGCAGCTGCAGTTGCCGGGTATGGTGCTGCGCGCCATGCCGGTTGCGCCGCCGCAGATCCCGTGGCATGCCGGCTACAGCTATTTCGAACTGGAAAAGGGCGGCGAACTCTGGAAAGAGATGGAGAAATCCGGCGCGTTTGCGCTGCATCTCGCTGGTGAATTCCCGGGCCTTGATATGGAGTTTTGGGCCATTCGCAGTACGAATGAATAACACGACGAGCGCTCACTATGGAACCACAAGCCACCGGCAGCGATGCCATTCTTTCCGGCGCCAGCAGTAATAATCCGCTGGTCGCGGCGGCTAACCCGCTGCTTAACGCGATCCCGCAGATTCGTCATTCTGTATCGCATGAAGATCAGGCCGGGCTGCGCCAGCGCCTAATCGACGAGATCCGCCGCTTTGAAGTGCGCTGCCAGCAGGCGGCGCTGCCTTACGAAGTGATCGTCGGCGCGCGCTACTGCCTGTGTACGGCGCTTGATGAAGCGGCTGCGCTCACGCCGTGGGGCAGCCGTGGCGTCTGGTCCGGCAGCGGCCTGCTCGTGACGTTCCACAATGAAACCTGGGGCGGCGAGAAATTCTTCCAGCTTCTGGCGCGGCTGTCGCAAAACCCGCGCGAGCACATCTTTCTGCTGGAGATGATCAACTACTGCCTGCTGCTCGGCTTTGAAGGGCGCTATCGCGTCATGGATAACGGGCGCACGCAGCTTGAAACCATCAAACAGCGCCTGTGGCAGATGATCCGCAGCGTGCGCGGCAGCTACCCGCCGCCGCTCTCGCCGCACCCGGAAGATCAACCGGTGCTGCGTAAACTCTGGCGTCCGGTGGTGCCGCTGTGGGCCTGCGTGGCGCTGGCCGGTTTCCTGGCGTGCCTGTTCTTTATCATTCTCAACTGGCGGCTTGGCGATAACACCAGCCCGGTGCTGGCGAAGATTTACCAGACGCCGCTGCCGGAAGTCACCGTTCAGCAGCCTGCGCGTGAAGTGGCGCCGGTGCTTAACCTGCGCGGTTTCCTGCGTCCGGAAATTGAAGCGGGCCTGGTGGCGGTGCGCGACGAAGCCGACCGCAGCGTAGTGATTCTGAAAGGCGACGGCCTGTTTGCTTCCGCCTCAACGGTCGTACGTGGCCGTTATGAACCGGTTATCGACCGCGTGGCGCAGGCGATGAACAACGTCAGCGGCAAAATCCTCGTGGTGGGCTACAGCGACAACGTGCCTATCCGCAGCGCGCGTTTCGCCTCGAACTACGAGCTGTCGCTCGCGCGCGCCGAATCGGTACAGAAAATGCTCCAGGCGCACCTCGCCGACCCGAACCGCGTTAAAGCGCAGGGCCGCGGCGAGATGGACCCTATCGCTCCGAACAATACGCCGGAAAACCGCGCCCGCAACCGCCGTGTCGAGATAACGCTGCTGGTGTCGCCGGATAACACACTGGCCGAGCTGAACGGATTGCCGCAAGGAAACTAGGATGCTGAATATTCTCCTTTCAATAGTGACCAACCGCATCTTGTGGGGGTTCATGGGCGTTACCGCGCTGTCGGCGGTCGTCTGGATGATCGGGCCATTGCTGTCCATCGTCGACAGCCGCCCGCTGGAGTCGGAAACCAACCGTATCATCAGCATTGCGCTTATCTACCTGATTTGGGTTCATAGCCACATCGTGCCGCGGCTCTACAACGCCTGGCTGAACCGCAAGCTGATGGACAAACTCAACGAAGGCAAGCCTGCGGAAGAGGGCGGGAGCGACGTTAAGCGCCTCGGCAATGACGATAAAGTGCTGGCGGACCGCTTTGACGAAGCCGCGCAGATCCTTAAAAAAGCGCACTTCAACGCGCCGGGCCAGCGCGGCCAGTGGACGCAGCGCTTCAGCACGCAGTATCTCTATCAGCTTCCGTGGTATGTGATTATCGGCGCGCCGGGTTCCGGTAAGACGACGGCGCTGGTCAACTCCGGCCTGCAATTCCCGCTCGCCGATCGCTTTGGTAAAACGGCGCTGCGCGGCATTGGCGGCACCCGCAACTGCGACTGGTGGTTCACCAACGAAGCGGTGCTGCTCGATACCGCAGGCCGTTACACCACGCAGGAGAGCGAACAGGCGCAGGACGCCGGTGAATGGCTAAGCTTTGTCGATCTGCTGCGTAAATACCGCCGCCGCCAGCCGATTAACGGCGTCATTATCACCATCAGCGTTTCTGATCTGCTGACCCAGTCGCCGGAAGCGACGCAACAGCAGGCCGTCAACCTGCGCCAGCGTCTGGCGGAGCTGCATGAGCAGCTCGGTATCCGCTTCCCGGTTTATGTGCTGGTGACCAAAGCGGACCTGCTGAAAGGCTTTCGTTCTTACTTTGGTCGCTTTGATAAAGCGCAGCGCGAACAGATCTGGGGCTTCACCTTCCCATGGGATCGCTCAAAACAGGCCGATTTTGACCTCCTGGGCGCGTTCACCCAGGAGTTCGCGCTGCTTCAGCAGCGTCTCGACGCCGGCCTGCCGGATACGCTGCTTGCCGAAAGCGACCCGAAAGCGCGCGCCGAGTGTTATCTGTTCCCGCAGGAGTTCGCGGCGCTGCGTCCGCTGCTCGCGGATTACCTCAGCACCGTTTTCGCCCGTTCCAACTTTGAAACCGAATTCTCGCCGCGCGGGATTTATCTCGCGAGCGGCACCCAGGAAGGGCTGCCGTTTGACCGCGTGATGGGCGAACTCAACCGCGCGCTGTCGCTGCCGTCCGGCGGCAAAGAGGGCGACAACTGGGATTCGGTGAGCAAAGAAGCGCCGATCCCCGGCGGTAAAGGGCAAAGCTTCTTTATTAAAAACCTGCTGCAAAACGTGATTTTCCAGGAAGCGGGCATCGCCGGGCAGAACCGCTGGTGGGAGCTGCGCAACCGCGCGGTGCTGTGGTCTGGCTATGCGGCGTTGATAGCGCTCTTAGTGGTGCTGGGCGGTCTGTGGCTCACCAGCTATGGCAACAACAAAGACTATCTGGCGGAAGTGAACGATAAAGTGCCGGGCGTCGAGCGCCAGAGTAAAGCGCTGCAAACCACCGCCGGGCGCGATCTCTTCAGCATGCTGCCGTTCTTTAACAGCCTGGTCGATCTGCCGAAGAGTAAAGAATTTGACCTGAACTCGCCGCCGGTGACGTACCGCATGGGGCTTTATCGCGGCGATGACGTCAACGACGCTTCGCAGGCGCTCTACCAGAAAGCGCTGCAGGAGATGCTGATGCCTGCCGTGGCGCAGCTCATCACCGGCTGGGTGCGTAACGACAACGGCAGCGACGTGGAATACAGCTACGAAGCGCTGAAAGCGTACCAGATGCTCTACCAGCCGAAGCACTACGACGGCAAATTCCTGCACTCCTGGGTAATGCTCAACCTTGAGCGCAACCTGCCGCAGAACGTCACCCAGGCACAGCTTAACCAGCTCGAATGGCATCTGACGCAACTGCTGGAGCCGCAGATCCAGACCTCGCCGTACGCCAAAGATGAGTCGCTGATCAGCCGCCAGCAGGCGATGATCAACCAGAAACCGCTGTCGCTGCGCGTCTATGGCCGCCTCAAGCGGTTGCTGGAGCGCGATGAAAACTTAAAAGCGGTGTCGCTCGCCACGCTGGGCGGCCCGCAGAGCGAGCTGGTGTTTTCGCGTAAAAGCGGCAAGCCGGTGAGCGATGGCGTGCCGGGGCTCTACACCCCGAAAGGCTACTGGGAAAGTTTCAACGGCCAGATTGATACGGTCACCGCCTCGCTGCATGACGACGACACCTGGGTGCTGGGCCTGACCACCGCGCAGGAAGATAAAACGCAGACGGACAACGCGGTGCGCCAGCTCTATATGCGCGACTTTATCAGCCAGTGGGACAGCTACCTGGCGGATATTCAGCTTAACAACAGCGCCGACCTGAACCAGCGCATCAACACGGCCCGCGTGCTTTCCAGCAGCAACTCGCCGCTGCGCCGTCTGGTGATGAACTTAAGCCAGGTGCTGACGCTCTCCCGCGCCGAGCCGCAGGCGGGCGAAGGGGAAGCGAAAGAGCAGGGCAACCGCGCGACCCGCACGCTGGAGGCACTCTTCAGCGACCGCGAAAGCGGGGCGACTACCGCCGCCGCCGCGCCGCAAACGCCGGAACAAGTGGTGACCGATCACTACGCGCCCATCATCGAACTGGCGCAGCCGCTGGAGAAAGGCGGCAAAACCATCGTGTTTGATGACTTTATCAAGCAGATCGATGAGCTCTACCGCTACCTGACCGCCGTACAGGACGCCGCCAACAGCGGTATGCCACCGCCGGGCGGCGAAGCCATCAGCCGTTTACAGGCGAGCGCCGGGCGTCTGCCGGGCGGGCTGCAAAATATGTTCAGCCGCATGGCGGTAGGGGCGAGCAGCGACACCCAGCAGCGTGAACTGGAAAACGTCCGCAAGCGTATCAGCGTGGAAGTCGGCAGCTTCTGCCGCCAGGCGATCGCGGGCCGTTACCCGCTGGTGCGCTCCGCCAGCAGCGAAGTGACGCCGGACGATCTGGCGCGCATGTTCGCGCCGGGCACCGGTCTGATGGACAGCTTCTTTCGCGATAACCTGACGAATAAAGTCGATACCACCCAGCAGCGCTGGCGCTTTACGCCAGGCATCGACGGCAAAACGCTGCCGGGCAGCGAAGGGGTGCTGCGTCCGTTCCAGCAGGCGCAATACATTCGCGACGCGTTCTTCGCCAACGGCGCGACCACGCCGTCTTATCGCGTGACGGTGCGCACCGTGCGGATGGATAACGACATTCTGACGCTGTCGCTCGACGTTGACGGCCAGCTTCTGCGTTACAGCCACGGCCCGCAGGCGGTGCAGCTGATGAGCTGGCCGGGCAGCGGCGGCACCAATCAGGTGCGTATGCAGCTCGGGCTTGCCAACGGCACCACCTCGACGCTGGTGACCAACGGCGCGTGGGCGCTGAACCGCTTTTTCGATCGCGCCCGCATTGCGCCGGGTGCAGGAAGCCTGAGCCGCCAGGCGACGTTTTCGGTTGACGGACACAGCGTGACGCTGGAATTCACGCCGAACAGTATCCGCAACCCATTCCAGCTCCCTGGCTTCGCATGCCCTTAACCGCAAGGAACGGATAATGAGTCATTACCCTGCGATTAGCTGGTACGGGAAACTGCCCAGTGCCGGCGACTTTCTCCAGCGCCGTTTTCCCGATGCCCTGCAACGCCAGTGGTCGCACTGGTTTCAGGTAGGGCTGTTGAACTGGCAGAAAGAGGATGAACAGCGCGAGACGGGCAACCGGCAGTTTGCCAGCGCGCCGGTCTGGAATTTCGTGGTGCCGCCGATGCTCGGCAGTCAGCAGGTGCAGATGGGCTGCCTGATGCCGGGCCGCGACAGCGTAGGGCGTCAGTATCCGCTCGTCGCGACGGTGGCGTTCAGCCCCGCCGAGTGGACGCCGCAGCATCTGGCGATGGCCGAAGAGTGGTATCAGCAGCTTGGCCGCGTCCTGCATCACGCGGTGCGCAACGCTTTTTCCGCCGAGCAGCTCGACCAGGCGGTGCTGGCCATTCCGTCGCCTGCGCTGCCGGCACCGGAGAATCGATCGGAAATTCTGGATGTGATTGGTTATCAGGAGACGCCGGTAACGCTGAGCTGGCGTCAGGCGGCGGAGTGCTTCGACCCGCAGCGCCAGACCAGCTTCTGGTGGACCAACCGCAGCGACGGTTATCCGCTCTACACCCATGTACACAGCGGCAATTTTACCGGACAGCTCTTTTCGCTGTTGTTTGATCCGGCGGGCGGTGCGCGTCCGGGTCGCCACGGGCTCTACCCGCCCATGTTCGAATAAGGCAGTTCGATGGATATTGAAACCCTTCTTACTCCGGTGAGCCCGGAGCAGCCGTGCGGCGACAACCTGGAGTACGACGCCGATTACCAGGCAATGGAACAGGCAAGCCAGGGCAAGGCGGAACAGCAGTTCGGCGACACCATTATTCCGGCAGAGCCGGCGGACTGGACTAAAGTTGAAAAGCTGGCCCTGTCGTTGCTTGAGCGCACCAAAGATCTGCGCGTCATGCTGGCGCTGACCCACGCATGGACCAAACGCCGCGGCCTGCCGGGCTATGCCGACGGGCTGCTGCTGATTCAGGAAGCGCTGACGCGCTACTGGGAGCCGCTTTATCCGCTGCTGGAAGAGTACGGCGAAAAAGATCCGTTCTACCGAATTAACGCGCTGGCGGGGCTTGGTGATAAATCCTCCCTGACCAGCACGCTGCGCACCGCGACGCTGCTGCGCAGCAACGGCGACGAAATTACGCTGCGCGACGCGCAGTCGTTGCTCGACAACAGCAAAAGCGAATGTCCGGGTTATCCGGGCGGCCGCCCGCGGCTGGTGGATGAACTCGCGCGCGGCGGCCTGCCGGGCATCGAGGCGATAGTCCAGATCCACGCGCGACTGGAAGCGATTCGCACCATTCTCGTCAGCCATCTCGGTGAGAGCGGCGTGCCGGAGATGGAGCAGCTCCAGAAGCTGACGAGCATTGTGGCGCTGGCCTGCCAGAGCGGCGAAACCCAGGCGCCGCAGGAGTTACAAGACCCGGACGTGCAGGCGGAGAATGCGCCTGCCGCCACGACGACCAGCGCCCCGGCGCGGGTAGTTGAAACCGACTGGCGCAACGTGCAACTGCAAACGCGCGACGACGCCCAGTTAATGCTTGAGAAAGTGAAGCAATATTTTGCCCGGCACGAGCCGAGCCACCCCGCGCCGCTGATGATTGAGCGCGTGCAGCGACTGATTGAAATGAATTTCATGGATCTTATTCGCGACCTGGCGCCCGACAGTGTGCATCAGGTGGAAAACATTTTCGGACGCCGCGAGTAACGGCGTTCCCCTTTACGGCGGCAGGCATGAGGCCCGCTGCCTGAATTTCACCGCGCATCTTCGATGGAGAACATCATGCCAATGAGTAACAGTGGGCAGAAATTTATCGCCCGTAACCGCGCGCCGCGCGTGCAGATCGAGTACGACGTGGAAATCTACGGTGCGGAACGCAAAATTCAGCTTCCGTTTGTAATGGGCGTGTTTGCCGACCTGGTCGGGAAGCCGGTCGATCCGCAGCCTGCGGTGGACGAACGTAAATTCCTTGAAATTGATATCGACAACTTCGACGAGCGTATGAAAGCGCTCAAGCCGCGCGTGGCGTTCCAGGTGGACAACACCCTGACCGGCGAAGGCAAACTGAACATCGATCTCACTTTCGACAGCATGGACGACTTCCTGCCGGACGCCGTCGCGCGTAAGGTCGAGCCGCTGAACAAGCTGCTGGAAGCCCGTACTCAGCTCTCTAACCTGCTGACCTACATGGACGGTAAAAACGGTGCCGAAGAGCTTATCGCGAAAGTGCTTCAGGACCCGACGCTGCTCAAATCGCTGAGCCAGATGCCGAAAGATGACGATGGCACCAAAGGTAACGAGGAGTAATCGATGAGCAATCCTTCTCAACAGCAAGAGCTGCAGTCGCAGCAGGCGTTCAGCCAGGATGAATTCAGCGCGCTGCTCAGCAAAGAGTTTCGCCCGAAAACCGACCAGGCGCGTTCCGCCGTCGAAAACGCGGTAAAAACCCTGGCCCAGCAGGCGCTGGAAAACACCGTGACCTTCTCGAACGACACCTACCGCACCATTCAGAACCTGATTGCCGGTATCGACGAGAAACTGTCCCAGCAGGTTAACCAGATTATTCACCACGAGGAGTTCCAGAAGCTGGAAAGCGCCTGGCGTGGCCTGAACTATCTGGTCAACAACACGGAAACCGACGAGATGCTGAAAATCCGCTTTATGAGCATCTCCAAGCAGGAACTGGGCCGCACCCTGAAACGCTTTAAGGGCGTGGGCTGGGACCAGAGCCCTATCTTCAAAAAAATCTACGAAGAAGAGTATGGCCAGTTCGGTGGCGAGCCGTTTGGCTGCCTGGTGGGCGACTACTACTTCGACCACAGCCCGCAGGATGTGGAGCTGCTGAGCGAAATGGCGCGCATTGGCGCGGCGGCGCACTGCCCGTTCATCACCGGCACCGCGCCAAGCGTGATGCAGATGGAATCCTGGCAGGAGCTGGCGAACCCGCGCGACCTGACCAAAATCTTCCAGAACACCGAGTACGCTGCCTGGCGCAGCCTGCGCGAATCGGAAGATGCGCGCTATCTGGGCCTCGTCATGCCGCGCTTCCTGTCGCGTCTGCCTTACGGCATCCGCACCAACCCGGTGGACAGCTTCGACTTCGAAGAAGAAACCGACGGCGCGAACCACAGCAACTACAACTGGGCCAACGCGGCCTACGCGATGGCGGCCAACATCAACCGTTCCTTTAAAGAGTACGGCTGGTGCACCTCCATTCGCGGCGTGGAATCGGGCGGCGCGGTAGAAAATCTGCCGTGTCACACCTTCCCGAGCGACGACGGCGGCGTGGATATGAAATGCCCGACCGAAATCGCCATCAGCGACCGTCGCGAAGCGGAACTGGCGAAAAACGGCTTTATGCCGCTGATCCACCGCAAAAACTCCGACTTCGCCGCCTTTATCGGCGCGCAGTCACTGCAAAAACCGGCGGAATACCACGATCCGGACGCCACCGCGAACGCCCGTCTGGCAGCCCGCCTGCCGTACCTGTTCGCCTGCTGCCGTTTCGCGCACTACCTCAAGTGCATCGTTCGCGACAAGATCGGTTCTTTCCGCGAGCGCGACGAAATGGAACGCTGGCTGAACGACTGGGTGATGAACTATGTGGACGGCGACCCGGCGAACTCCTCTCAGGAAACCAAATCCCGTAAGCCGCTGGCGGCAGCCGAGGTGCAGGTTCAGGAGATCGAGGACAACCCGGGCTACTACGCCGCCAAGTTCTTCCTGCGTCCGCACTACCAGCTGGAAGGCCTGACCGTTTCTCTGCGTCTGGTCTCCAAACTGCCGTCGCTGAAGAGCAACGAGGCGTAATCCTGCCTCAGGCCGTAAGGGCACTCCTTACGGCCTGCCACTTTTTCAGACTCACAGGGATACGTGATGAAAATACATCTTGCCCTGGCAAGCGCTCTGCTGGCGCTCTCGGCAATGTCTGCCGCCAGCACCACGGTTTATGAATATCCGCGGGCAGAGGATTTGCCTGAAGACAGCAGGGCGGTATTTCCTCGCGATCCGGCGCTATTAACGTCGCTGGATAGCCGTATCACCGCCGCGCGTTTTTTTAACGCCTGGAGCAACAGGCAGAACGAGCGCGAGCGTATTAAAGCCGATATGTATTTCGTGGGCGTGATGGATGCGACCGAGGGAATATTGTGGTGCCCTGACAGACCGTTAAAACCCGGCTCGTTACGCAGTATTGCCTACGACTATTTTTCAAAATCATCGCCCGAGCGACTTAAAAACGCGCAAGCCAAAACGCTGATTATTGAAGCGTTAAAAGAAATTTATGCCTGTAAGTAAGCGCTCATGAAAAACCGCTTTTTGTTTTTGCCAGAAAAGCACCGGGCTAACAATAAATGGTTTGCGCTTATATGGCGGCCCTGAACTGGATAAAGCGGCGAAAGCGGTATTGTTTGAAAAGCCGGACCACACTTGGAATCAGGATAATCCATAACGATTTCGCGATGTGCGGCGGTTATGAGTCTTCAGGAAAAGCAAATAAGGAAATTCATGAAACATTCTGTTCTTATTCTGGCTTCAGTATTCAGCGCTGCGCTGTTAAGCGCGCCAGTCATGGCCGGCGACTGGGTGATTAATCCCAATGAGCATCAAAAAAATCGTCTTGATCCTAACCGGGGCAATGTGACAGGTGAGCAACTCTTAAACGCCTGGAACGACAGAGCAGATAAAGAGGCCTCGCTACAGGCGCAAATCTATTTGCTCGGTCTGTTTGATTCGACGGAAGGAATGGGCTGGTGCAAAAGTAAAACAACGATGCCATCAACGCTTCGCGAATGGACGTACGGGTACTTTAAAAAGCTACCGCCAGAACGACTTAAAGAGAAAGCCAGCGTCCTGATGCTTGAAGCGCTTAAACATGATTTCCCCTGTCAAAAGGAATCTGACAAATGAGACCGTTATATCAGCAGTTAAAAATGAATCATTACTCATCTACCGATGGAAGCGCAGACTTTGTAGATGCACGTGATGTATACGCTGAGATTGGTTACGATTACGATGACATCATAAAAGTAAATCAAGCGTTCAAAAATACATGCGCGGTCAGAATGAGCCTGGCACTGTTGAAGTGTAATGTACCTTTTGATGGTCGATTCATTATTAAAGCCGGAGCTTATAAAGGCAGAAAAATTGAATCCGGTGCAAAATTACTGGCCGACCAGCTTTACAAATCATCCGCCTTCGGTAAAGCAGAGATTTACACCGATCGTCGAAGCGGGGGACAAGCGTTAAGGAATCGCAGAGGCGTTGTTTTCTTTAATGTTGTTAATGGTTATGGCGGTGGTCATATAGATTTACTGGAACCGGAAGGCAATAACGCCTTTACTTGTCACTCTATGTGCCTGCCCGACTGCAAAGAAATATGGTTTTGGGAGTTAAAGTAATTCCGCCTGAAGCCAAGTAATAATCTTTAAAAAATCATTTAACGCGTAACAACTGCGTTATATCAGCACTAATAAATAACCTATTTTAGCGGCTCGCGTTGGCGGGCTGCTGAGATCGCCTGACGGAATAAACATGCTGTCAGGCTGAGAGGCAGAGGTAAAATATGGATGGTTTTATTCAGCCCCATGCTTTCCTGTTTGCCATATTAAGCGCTTTTTCGAAAGCAATAATCGTCATTAACGAAGAGTAAATATTATGGCTATTGATATGTTCCTGAAAGTAGACGGTGTAACCGGCGAATCTAAAGATTCCAACCACACCGGCTGGACCGACATCACCTCTTTTTCCTGGGGCGCATCCCAGCCGGGTAATATGAGCGTGGGCGGCGGCGGCGGTGCCGGTAAAGTGAATTTCAACGATCTGCACGTTAACGCGCTGATCGACAAATCCACCACCGCTATCCTGAAGCACTGCTCCAGCGGTAAGCACCTGACCAAAGTTGAGCTGTCTGTCTGCAAAGCGGGCGGCCAGCAGGTGGAATACACCCGTATCACCCTGGAAGACGTGCTGGTGACTTCCGTTCAGTACACCGGTGCTGACAACGGCGACACCGTTGGCGTTACTTATGCATTCCAGGCTGCGAAAGTGAAACAGCAGTACTGGGAGCAGACTGCGACCGGCGGCAAAGGCGCAGAAACCAGCGCTGGCTGGAACATCAAAGAAAACAAAGAAGCGTAATCGTAGTGAGCCCGCAAGGGCTCACTTTACCCTTTCAGGGATCAGGGATGGTGAAGCTATTCAGTCTGGCATTTGTCTTTACGGGTCTGTTTGCGTCGCAGGCGTTAGCCCGCACCACCACATACAGCCCGGAAGAGTATCTAAGAAATTACGCCCTGAGCACCTGTGTTGCGCAGGGTTATCAGTCTAAAGAAGTGAAAAATGACGCAGCGGCTGCAGCGAGAGGCTATCTGGAGTTTGGCGATTATTCGCTTGAGGCGCATACGGCGGTCATTGAGCTTGGCAAAACCTTTCTTGCGAAAACGTATGGCAGCCAGTCGGGTGAGCCGATGACGCTCGCGAAGTGCATCGATTTTGTACACAGCCCGGAGCTTGCAGCGCTTATCCAGCGTTATAAAAATCAGCCAGACCGCTAAGCGGGCGGTGAGAAAAATTCATGAAATTAAAAACACGTATCGCCGCTTTTACAGTTTTGACGGTTTCTTTCCACACTGCGCTGGCGCAGCCGCTGGCATCCATCAGCGAATTTACGCAGCCGCAGATTTTTACCGAGTGGGTACAGAACCGTTGCATGGGCCACATTGCCGACAGCGTCGCGCTGAAAGAGGACGCCAACGCCAGCGCCGCCGCCTGGCTGGAGGCGAGCGAATTGCCGGTCGAGGCATTTAATGAAGCGGATACGATCATTACGCAGGCGCTGAAAACGCCTGTGGGCGGCACAGCGAAAAGCGATTACCGGGTGCTGAAATGCTCGCTGATTGCGCATAGCGTAGCTATGCAAAAAGTGTATGTTAATAATTCGAATTAAAATTTTTTTATAAAAACCAAAGCTGAAATTTTTACGGACACAGCCAATAGAAGGTAGGGACAATGAGTACAGGATCCAATGTTGCACCCGGCTACTATGTCGTACAGCAGCCCGGTACTTTAGACTTTCAGGCACGTTTACTGTTTACAAATATTAACAGTGCTGCGGCTCGTTATTTTATGAAAATAAATAACGACACGCCGTGGGTTAAATCCGGACAAATCTTGATAGTTGCTGATCCTGCATCAAATGATCCTGTCGCTTTAAAAGAGCTGGTTACAGCAAAAAGCAAAGTCAACAATGCATTAAATAATCTAAATGCTGATGAAGCCGTATTTTTTCATCAACATTATTCCACTATTGCTGCCGTTACCAATTTCATGGACAAGTCCTTAGGTATCATTGGGGATGCGGGTGAAAAATACTTTAAACAAATTGAAAGTAAGCTAAAAGCCATTGAGTTATCTTATCAAAACCAGTTTCGTAGTCAGGGTACATTAATCAGTCAGCAATTTTTTATAGAACGTCAAAAGCTTTTTGCTGAACTCAACATATTGTTGAATAAACTCTCCAGACTTGTATTAACCCTGAAGCCATATGAAAACCTGAAGCGCGCTCTTGGGCTTTCAAGCAAAGCTATTGTCCATGAATGGAGCACCGCAGGTGTTGGAGCCATTCGAGGCTATTCCACCTATGTGGATAAAGCAGCCAGCGCAGCCCGATACATGAAGGCGGGAGGTTGGCTGGCTATAGGCTTTGCTGGCCTTAATACGACAAATGAAGTTTATAATGCGTGTACGACCGGAAGGGAAAAGGAGTGCGCAAAGGTAGCTGTTAAAGAATACAGCAAATTTGGTGCCAGCGTAGCTGGTGGCATTTATGGTGGACAATATGGTGGTTTACTGGCTGGCGGCATATGTGTTGCGCTGGGTGTAGCTACTGCCGGAGCTGGTGCCCTTGCCTGTACCATCGTTGGCGCCGCGGCTGGAGGTTACATTGGCGGGGAAGCGGCCAGTGGTGGCATGGGTTATCTGATGGATAAGATCCTATGAATTTTGAATCTGTTCTATTATTCCTGATGGTTTTTTTATTAATAGTCCTTGTAATATTTAGCATCGTTAATGCCAGATATTTTAAGAGAAATGAAAATAAATATAACGAACTGCTTACTGAATATCGTCAGCGGGGTCTTGATCTTGACTCTGTTACAAAATTCGCTACGTATTTTGGTTCGTTGGTGATTTATCAGAAAATAATTTGGTTTGTACGGTTATATAAAGGTGTAAAAATGAAGTACACCAACGATCGCTATGTACAACCCGAGGCGTATCAGTTTATACAATCATTACCAGAAGGAAAAATTGCCTGGATTTTAAAGCTGCATCGACTTTATATGATCCAGTTTGCGCTAATGACCCTATGGTTTGCTGTTCTGGCAACCATATGGATTTTCTACAAATAATTCAGATTTTTGCTACCCTTACCCGCACTCAAACCCAGCCATTGTCTCTTTGGAAAATGGCCGCGTTTGAGCGCTAATAACCCCAGGCAGGAATACGCTATGCGATTCACGATTACTACCAACAAGCCCGGCCACCAGCCTCCTCAGAGCAGCTGTGACTTCTACCCGCCGGGCGGCACGATTGGCCGTGGTACGGATAACAATCTGGTACTGCCGGATAACGAAAGAACGATTTCCCGCCTGCAGGCGATTGTCCATATCTCCGCGGACGGCGAGTGCCGCATCACTAACCGCGGCAACGTCACCCGCGTGGTGCTGAACGATATTCCGCTCGAGCGCGGCCGGCAGGTGGAGTTACAGGACGGCGACGTGCTCGGCATTGACGATTACCGCATTCAGGTGAGCGATCTGGCGCTGAACGCGCAGCCGGTTATCGCGATGGCCGCGCCGAAACCGAACGTTGCGCCGCAGCAGCCTCAGGCGCCGCAGCCTGCGAAACCGCAGCAGCCGCCGAAAGCCGACGCGCAGGACAACGCGCCAACGGCGGTGCCGACCGAAATCTGGGACAGCCTGATGCAGGAGTTCTCTATCTCCGACAGCATCAGCCAGGGTCAGAGCCAGAGCGCGCGCCCGAAAACACCGGAAGCGCAGCCGTTTAACCCGTTCAACGCCCCGAAAGAGGCGGATCGCAACCCGGAAGATCCGCTGGCGCACTTCCAGAGCGGCGGCAACGAGCCGCTGTTCGGCAATGAAAGGGTCAACCCGGACAGCCTGTTCAAAGATGACACGCCGTTCGATAAAGACAGCATTTTCAACGATGTGACCCCGACCACGCTGGTGCCGCCGTCTGATAACCGTCAGGCCGCAAAACCGCAGGCACCGCATAAAGAGAATGAAGAAGAGCTCGATCCGCTGGCGCTGTTTGGCGGCGTGGGCTCCACGCCGGTACAGAGCCGCAGCGACGATCCGCTTGGCCTGATGATGGGGGGCGCTGTACCGCTGACGCCGCCGGATGAGCTTAACGCAGGCGCTGCGCCATTAACGCCGCCGCCCACCGCGAAGCAGGACGCCGAGCCGGTTAAACCAGCAATTTCACCCGAAAAACCGCAGCCCGAAAAACCGCAGCCGGAGATGACGACCTCGCCGCTCGCGCCAAACGCGGACGACTCAATCGATCTGGCGTCGCTCGCCGGTTCGCCGCTGTTCCCGGAAGAAGTGCCGGAAGAGCCGGTGACGCGCGTGGAAGTCCAGCCGACACCGCCGGAAGTGCAGGATTACGCCGGTATCACGCTGCCGACGCCGCAGGCGGTGGCGCGCAGCACCGCGCAGACGCCAAAAGGCCGCCTGCGCATCGACCCGGTGCAGTCGCCGACCAGCCAGGGCGGCACGCCTACGGCGTCTAACGGCGACGTGCTGAACGGCGAGCTGCTGGAAGCATTGCTGGAAGGTATGGGTCTTGGCGAGCTGCAACCGACGCCGCAGTTTGACCGCGACAATATGCGCCAGCTCGGCCAGATGCTCAGCATGTTCTCGCAGGGCACCGTGGCGCTGCTCTCCTCGCGCTCGATTCTCAAGCGCGGCGTGAAAGCCGACATGACGATGGTGCTGGACGACGCCAACAACCCGTTCAAGCTGCTGCCGTCGGGCAAAACGGTACTGATGCAAATGTTCGGCACCCGTATGCCGGGCTTTATGCCGCCGAAAAAATCGGTGCGCGACGCGCTTATCGATCTCCAGGCGCACCAGCTTGGGATGATCGCCGGTATCCGCGCCATCATCGCCGCTATGCTGCAATCTTTTAACCCGGAGCAGCTTGAAGAAGAGGCGAAGCGCGACGGCGCTATCTCGCGTCTGGCGCTGCCGGCGAGCCGCAAAGCCGCGCTGTGGGATTACTTTGTGCGTCATTACAGCGATACCGCGGGCGAGATCGAGGACGATTTCCATACTCTGTTTGGCGAAGCCTTCCTGCACGCTTATGACATGGAAGTGAATCAGTACAAAGACTCACAAAGCGGATCGGAAGAAGAATGAATATCAGCACGGCCTCACTCTCCAGACAGGGCGAGCGCGCCAGCAACCAGGATCAGACCGGAGAGACCATCGGGGAACGCTCCGCCTGCTTCGTGGTGTGCGACGGGATCGCCGGCCTGCCGGGTGGCGACGTCGCCGCGGCGCTCGCGCGCAATGCCATTCTTTCGCGCTTTGACGGGGAAAAGCATCTCAACGCGCAATACATCCGCGAGTATGTGAATCAGGCGAACCACGCTATCCGCGCCGAGCAAAAAGCGGTGCAGGATTATCACCGCATGGGCACGACGCTGGTGAGCCTGTTTATTGACCGCGATTATCACCTGGCGTACTGGGCGCACGCGGGCGACAGCCGCCTGTATCTCTTTCGCCGTGGCTGGCTCTATCACGTGACGACCGATCACAGTCTGGTGCAGCAGATGAAAGACGCCGGGCATCAGACCGACGGCGTGAACAGCAACCTGCTCTATTTCGCGCTCGGCATGGGCGATGAAGGGCGCGAGGCGAGCTACAGTGATGTCGTACCGATTGAAGACGGCGACGCGTTTTTGCTCTGCACCGACGGCTTCTGGCATGGCGTAAGCGAAGAGCAGATGAAAAAATCCCTTCATATGGTGAATACCCCAGATGAATGGCTCACTCTGATGAATCAAATACTGTTGAAAAATGGTGAGCAGGGGCATGATAAGCAGGATAATTACAGCGCCGTAGCGGTCTGGGTGGGATCGCCCCAGGATACGACGCTGCTGCATACGCTCTCTGACGCGGCGCAGTTTTTCCCCCTTCGAGATTAAAGGCTAACAAGGACTTTTATGAAACTTTGGCTTCCGGGTCTGGCTCTGCTTGCGGCGTCATCCAGCGTCTGGGCAGATAATTACCGTATCGTTCAGTCAAATACCCTGAAACTGGATGTCTGGGTAGACAACATTAAAGACAACACGCCGCAAAGCTGGTGCGGCCCTGAGCTGCCGCTGCGCATCGTCTCCAGCGGCGACAAAACGCCGAAGGTGCTGGATAACTTTATGCCGCGTCTCGGCTCGCTGCTGGAAAGCCAGTGTAGCAAGCTGAAAACCGTGCGCTGGCAGTTGAACGACGCCCAGGGCAAAGCGCTGGCGAACGGCACCGCTACCAAAAGCGGCGACTGGAACCCGGTGGTGACGCCTGCCGCCGCGCCGGAGCAGACCCCGGCCGACACGACCGCCGCCGCGACGCAGACCACCGTCGATACGCTGCCGCAGGGCCGCCCGGAAGATCTCTCGCCGCCTGCCGACCGCACGCCGTGGCTCGAATTTAACCTTCAGGACGGCTGCCATCTGCGTACCTTCTGGAAAGGTGGCGCAGACGCTAAAGCGCTGTTTATTCCGGCGAAAGACGACGGTATCTGTGAAAAAGGCGGCTGGCTCAATGGCCGCAGCGAAGTGATTCAGAAGGGCGCGACCGGCGATCAGAAAATCGCGGTGACCTTTGTCCACGGCTTCCCGATTGTCGGCATTAACGCGGGCGTTGACGCCGATCGTCTGCTTATCACCAGCGTCAACAACGAGCGCATGGTGGTCAGCGATGGCCGCTCCGCCCAGAGCTGGATGATCCTGCCGTATAACCGCGAGCAGAACGTCTGGCAGGCGCAGGGCACGGTAGCGGTTGAAGTTTCCCGCGAGCAGGCCAGCGACGAAGCGCGTCTGCGCACGCGCTTAGAGGAAGTCCGCAAAGTCTGGTCCAGCTATGTCGCGCCGGGCACGACGCTCAATATTCTGTTGGTCGAAGCGCTGCATCCGCAGCTGCGCGACCCCGCGGCGGGCGCTTACCGCGCGCTGTAATGACCGTTAAACGCCAGGAGCCGTTATGAACACGCTGTATCAACAACTGGCTGGCGCGAGCGTCAGCGACGCGCTGAGCCGTCTTGAGGCCGATATCAAAGCCCAGCCGGGCAACGCCGATCGCCGCGCCGCGTTTGTGCAGTTTCTCTGCCTGAACGCCAACTGGACCCGCGCGCTCACCCAGCTGAAAAGCTGGGCCGCGCTGGCACCGCAGGCGCAGCCGACCGTGACGCTGCTGCAACAGGCCATCGAAGGCGAGCAGCAGCGCGCCGAAGTGCTGGCAGGCCGCGCGCGTCCGCGTATGCCGGGCGAACAGTGGCCGTGGCTGGATCTGCTGCTAAAAGCGCTGACAGAAACCGACCCGGCGCGCGCCAGCGAGCTTCGCAGCGAGGCGCTGGAACAGGCCGAAGCCAATCCGGGCGAACTGACGCTGGCGGTGGGCGACGCGCCTGGCGAGCCGGTGCATTTTGACTGGCTGATGGACGGCGACGCGCGTCTGGGGCCGGTGTGCGAGCTTATCGTTAACGGCAACTACTTCTGGGTGCCGTTCAGCGCTATCGCGTCGATTCGTTTCCAGGCTCCGGCGAGCGTCACCGATCTGGTGTGGCGTCACGCGATGGTGCAACTGGTGGACGGCACCGAACAGGTCTGCCAGATCCCGGCGCGCTACCCGCTGGAAACCGGTGCGGAAGACCGCTTCCTGCTGGCGCGCACCACCGAGTGGCAGCCGCTGGACGCGGAAGGCATTCACTATCTCGGCGCGGGTCAGAAAGTCTGGCTGAGCGGCGAACAGGAGTTCGCGCTACTGACGCTGGATAGCCTCGCTTTCGGGCTGCCGGACGACGCATCGCATGAATAAACCGTATCAGGATGACGACAGCGGCGATCTGCTGCGCCACGGCTATCGTTCGCGCCGCAACGCCACGACGGTCAGCGCGCGCGACAAAATGCAGCCGTCGCTGCTGGACCGTCTGACCGATAACGCGCCGGACAAACGTCAGGAGCCGGCGAACAGCAATCTCGTCTCGCACAGCGCGCTGCGCCGCCAGGTGCTGCGCGATTTGCAGTGGCTGTTCAACACCATTAACAACGAAGCGCAGCAGGATCTGAGCCGGGTGGATCATGTGCGCCGTTCGGTCTTTAACTTCGGCGTGGCGCCGCTCGCGGGCAAGCGAATGTCGGAAATTGAGTGGGGCGACATCCAGCAGCGGCTCACCGAGGCGATTCTGCACTTCGAGCCACGCATTCTGCCGCAGGGGTTGCAGGTGCGCTGCGTCTGCGACACCAAATCGCTCGACCTGCACAACGTATTATCGATTGAGATTAAAGGCCGCCTGTGGTGTGTGCCCTGGCCGCTTGAGTTTCTGTTCCGCACCGATGTGGATCTGGAAAACGGCCATTTTGAGCTTAAAGACGCGGGGTAAACATGGACAGTAAACTGCTCGAATATTACAACCGAGAGCTGGCGTATCTGCGCGAAATGGGCGCGGAGTTCGCCGAACGCTACCCGAAAGTGGCGGGCAGGCTCGGTATGCGCGGGATTGAAGTCGCCGACCCGTACATCGAGCGCCTGATGGAAGGCTTCGCCTTTCTCACCTCCCGCGTACAGCTCAAAATGGACGCCGAGTTTCCGCGCTTCTCCCAGCGCCTGCTGGAGATGCTCGCGCCGAATTATCTGGCGCCCACGCCGTCAATGGCGATAGCCGAACTGCACCCGGACAGCGCCAAAGGGGATCTGAGCAACGGGTTTGTGGTGCCGCGCGGCACGATGATGGACAGCCAGCTTCTGAAAAAGAACGGCGTCACCTGTAGCTACGCCACCGCCCATGACGTGCGCCTGCTGCCGCTGCATATCAGCCAGGTGGAGTTAGGCGGCGTGCCGGCCGATGCGCCGTTAAGCCAGCTCGGTTTAAGCCAGCGCGGCGCGGTCAGCGCCCTGCGCGTGCGCATCGCGTGCGACGGCCCGGTGCTGCTCAACCATCTCGATTTCGACCGCCTCGACTTCTTCCTGAGCGGGCCGGATATCCAGGCGCTGCAACTGCTGGAATTGCTGATGGAGCACCGCGTCGGCATCTTCTGCCAGACTGTCGGCCCGAAACCCTCTCGCGTGGTGCTCGCCGACGACGCGCTGCGTCAGGAAGGCTTTGAGGCTGACCAGGCGCTGCTGCCGGACGATCTGCGCAATTTCGACGGCTACCGCCTGTTGCAGGAATATTTCGCGTTCCCGGCGCGCTTCCAGTTTTTAAGCCTGCGCGGTATCGGCAAGCTGCTGGCGCAGAGCGGGCAGGCGAATGCGTTCGATATCATCATTCTGCTGGATAAAACCGACACGCCGCTGGAGCGCGTGGTGGATAAAAGCCATCTCGCGATGCACTGCACGCCGGTCATCAATTTGTTCCCGAAAATCGCCGAGCGCCAGAAGCTCACCGAGGGCTTAAGCGAATATCACCTGGTAGTGGATAACATCCGCCCGCTCGATTACGAGATTTTCTCGGTCAGTAAAATTTACGCCAGCGAAGATGGCCAGCGCGACGACCAGATCTTCCGCCCGTTCTGGAGCACCTGGAGCCGCGACGGCGGCAACTACGGCGCGTATTTCTCGCTGCGCCGCGAACATCGCGCGCTCTCGGAACACGCGTTGCGCTACGGCACGCGTACCGGCTATGTCGGCTCCGAGGCGTTTGTATCGCTGGTGGACGCAAGCCACGCGCCGTGGCGCGACGAACTGCGCTATATCACCGCTGAAGTGATGTGCACCAGCCGCGATCTGCCGCTGATGCTGGCGCAGGATATGGGCCAGTTTGTGCTGCCGGATTCCATGCCGGTGCGCGCGCTCACCATGCGTAAAGGGCCGACGCCGCCGCGCCCGGCGCTGGCCGAAGGCTTCAGCACCTGGCGGCTTATCAGCCAGCTGCAAATGAACTACTTAAGCCTGATGGACGCCGAAGATGGCGAGGGCGCGGCGGCGCTGCGCCAGCTACTCGGCCTCTATGCGCGCCTGGCGGAAGCGCCGGTAGCGCGCCAGATTGACGGCATTCGCCACTGCGTGCTGGAGCCGGTGCACCGCCGCGTGCCGGAGCCGGGCCCGATTGTGTTCGCCCGCGGCGTCGGAATTTCGATGACCGTTGATGAGCAGGCGTTTTCCGGCTCCAGCCCGTGGCTGCTTGGCAGCGTGCTGGAGCGCGTCTTTGCACGCCTGGTCTCTATGAACAGCTTCACCGAGTTCACGCTCAAGAGCCAGCAGCGCGGCGAAGTGGGCTACTGGGGGCCGCGAATGGGTAAAAGGGCGCTGATATGAGTGAGACGCAGCCACAACCTGCGCCGGTAAAAAGCGCCTCCCGGCTGCCGGAGAATTACTGGCAACAGATGATGGCCGCGCCGTGGCGCTACGATCTGTTCCAGATGCTGCGCCGTCTCGACGCGCAGGGCGGCGAACGCTACCGTTTAGGCCGCGCGCCGCTGCCGCGCTTTGAGCCGCTGCGCATCGGCCAGCAGCCGTCGATGGCCTTTGCGCCGTCAACGCTCGCCGCGGTGAAACCGCGCGACAACACGCCGCTGTACGATGTGTCGATTTTAAGCTTCGGCCTGTTTGGCCCGAACGGCCCGCTGCCGATGCACCTGACCGAATATGCGCGCGAGCGTTTGTATCACCACCAGGACGACAGCCTGAGCGCGTTCGCGGATCTGTTTCATCACCGCCTGACGCTGCTGTTCTACCGCGCCTGGGCCGACGCCCAGCCGACCGCGTCGCTCGACCGCACTGACGGGCCGCGCATTGAAAAATATCTCGCCTCGCTTATCGGCATGGGCCAGCCGGGGCAGATGGAAAAGGGCAGCCTCAGCCACCACGCGCGCTATTCGCTGGTCGGCCATTTGACGCGCAACGGGCGCGACGCCGAAGGGCTTGAAAAAATTCTGCGCCACTATTTCCACGTGCCGGTGACGATTGTGCAGAACATCCCGCAGTGGATGCCGTTAACCGAGCGTGAGCAAGCGCGTCTCGGCGCGGGCCGCCGGATGCCGCGTCTCGGCGAGGCGGCGTTCCTCGGCGTGGCGGTGCGTGACGTGCAGCATAAATTTCGCATTGAGCTTGGTCCGCTGGATGAAGAGACCTACCAGCGTTTTCTGCCCGGCGAGCCGTGGGTCGAGGAGCTGCGCGACTGGGTGCGTCAGTATATGGGCATCGAGTATGAGTGGGAGGTGCGCGTTATCCTGCGCGCCGACGCGGTAAAAGGCGTCACGCCTGGCGGCACGGGCCGCCTCGGCTACAGCGCCTGGCTTGGCAAGCAGCCCACCCCGCAACCGCGCGGCGATCTGGTTTTTCGCGCGGAAAGTTAATCAGCTTCGCCCCGTTTGCTTTGCGCAATGGCGGGGCGAGGGATAACCAATTTATTGTCATGCCCGCCCGCGATTTTCTGAAAAATACCGGGCGTAAATTACATCAAACACCAGACTTCATGCCTGCCCCGTCTTCCGCCGTCTCCTGGCAGGAAACGGCCGGGGAGGGGCATTGTTATCTGACACACACTTCATCATCTTCAAACGGAACCGATCATGTCAGAAATCAGCCGTGCCGTACTGTTCGGCAAACTGGATACGCTGTTGTTTACCTCGCTGGAAAGCGCCACCTCCTTCTGCAAGCTGCGCGGCAACCCGTATGTGGAGCTGGCGCACTGGCTGCATCAGCTGATGCAGCAGCAGGACGGGGATTTACAACATCTGATCCGCCATTTTTCACTGGATGAAGAGGCGCTGAGCCGGGATATCGTGGCGGCGCTGGATCGCCTGCCGCGCGGCGCAAGTTCCGTTTCCGATCTCTCGGAGCATATCGACAGCGCGGTGGAGCGCGCGTGGGTGTACGGCTCGCTGAAATTCGGCGTGACGCGCATTCGCGGCGGGCATCTGCTGATCGGCATTCTGAAAACCTTTAACCTGGCGAACGTGCTGAAAGGCATCTCCAGCCAGTTCAACCGCATCAGCGCCGACCTGCTGGTCGAGCAGTTCGACGCCATCTTCGCGGGCAGCAAAGAGGCCCAGCAGGCGGTCGCCGCCGCGCCGGACGCCGCCGGTAACGCGCCGGTGCAGCAGGGCACGCTCGCGCAGTACGGCCAGGATCTCACCGCGCGTGCGCGTGAAGGCAAAATCGACCCGGTGGTCGGGCGTGATGAAGAGATCCGCCAGATGGTGGATATTCTGATGCGTCGCCGTCAGAACAACCCGCTGCTGACCGGTGAAGCGGGCGTGGGTAAAACCGCGGTCGTGGAAGGCCTGGCGCACCGCATCGCCGCGGGCGATGTCCCGGAGCCGTTGCAAAACGTGCAGCTGTGGCTGCTCGATATCGGCATGTTGCAGGCGGGCGCGGGCATGAAAGGCGAATTTGAAGCGCGTCTGCAGGGGCTTATCAATGAAGTGCAGTCCAGCGCCACGCCGATTGTGCTGTTTATCGATGAGATCCACACGCTTATCGGCGCGGGCGGCCAGCAGGGCACCGGCGATGCCGCCAACCTGCTGAAACCGGCGCTGGCGCGCGGCCAGCTGCGCACCATCGGCGCGACCACCTGGGCGGAATATAAAAAATACATCGAGAAAGACCCGGCCCTGACGCGCCGCTTCCAGACCGTGCAGGTGCATGAGCCGGATGAAGAAAAAGCCGTGCTGATGCTGCGCAGCACCGTCTCGCCGCTGGAAAAACATCACCGCGTGCTGCTGCTGGACGAAGCGGTCAGCGCGGCGGTGAAACTGTCGCACCGCTACATTCCGGCGCGCCAGCTGCCGGATAAAGCCGTCGCGCTGCTGGATACCGCCTGCGCGCGCGTCGCCGTCAGCCAGAGCGCGCCGCCGCCGCAGTTAGAAGATTGCCTGCACCGCATCGCGGCGCTGGAAGTGGAAGCAGAAATCGCCGAGCGCGAAGCGCGCGTGGCGGTGGGCGACGGCGAGCGCGTGGCGCGTCTGAACGCTGAGCGTGAAGCGCTGGAAGCCGAACGCGACGCCCTGACCGCCCGCTGGGAAGAAGAGCGCGCGCTGGTGGATGCGATTATCGCCCTGCGCGCCGAGCTGCATATGGCCGATGAAGAAGCCCAGCCTGCGCTGCGCGAGACGCTGGCGGAGCGCCAGAAGGCGCTGGCCGCCGTTCAGGGCGACGCGCCGCTGCTGTTCGCCGCGGTGGACGCGAACGTCGTCGCGGCGGTGGTCTCCGACTGGACCGGCATCCCGCTGGGCCGCATGGTGAAAAATGAGATAGACGCGGTGCTGAAGCTTGCCGACACGCTAAACCAGCGCGTTATCGGCCAGCGTCATGGGCTTGAGCTTATCGCCAAACGCGTGCGCACCTCCCGCGCGCGCCTTGATGACCCGAACAAGCCGGTGGGCGTCTTTATGCTCTGCGGCCCGTCCGGCGTCGGTAAAACCGAAACCGCGCTGGCGCTCGCCGAGTCGCTGTACGGCGGCGAGCAGAACGTTATCACCATCAACATGAGCGAGTTCCAGGAAGCGCATACGGTTTCCACGCTGAAAGGCGCGCCTCCGGGCTACGTGGGCTACGGCGAAGGCGGCGTGCTGACCGAAGCGGTGCGTCGTCGTCCTTACAGCGTCGTGCTGCTCGATGAGATTGAAAAAGCGCACCCGGACGTGCATGAGATTTTCTTCCAGGTGTTCGATAAAGGCTGGATGGAAGATGGCGAAGGGCGTCATATCGATTTCCGCAACACGATTATCATCCTGACGTCTAACGTCGGCACCGATCTTATCAGCGCCATGTGCGCCGACCCGGACCTGA
Organism: Cronobacter sp. HA18003; assembly: GCF_011605905.1. NCBI lineage: Bacteria > Pseudomonadati > Pseudomonadota > Gammaproteobacteria > Enterobacterales > Enterobacteriaceae > Cronobacter > Cronobacter sp. HA18003. The sequence goes on from NZ_JAANQO010000024.1 coordinate 108,255, forward strand.
TGCCGGAGCCGGATGCGCTCAGTGCGGCGCTGCGTCAGCCGCTTTTGCAGGTTTTTCCGCCTGCACTGCTGGGCCGATTGTTGGTTGTGCCGTATTATCCGTTAAGCGACGCGATGCTGGCCGAAATTGTGAAATTGCAGCTTAAGCGGATCCAGCGTCGTCTTGAGGAAAATCACGGTATTATTTCCGAATTCGACGACAGCGTAATTACCCAGATTGTGGCGCGTTGCACCGAGGTGGAATCCGGCGGCCGTATGGTCGATGCGATCCTTACCAACACCCTGCTGCCGCAGATGAGCCAGATACTGCTCACCGCCAGCGCGCAGGACGAGAAATATCGCCGTCTGCGCGTGACGTTCGAGCAGGGCGAGTTTCAGTGTCAGTTTGCGGCGTAACGCCATCATCAAGCAGAGAGTTTTCCAAACATGACGGATTACGAAAACAACCGGACTGTACCCAACGCCCTGCCGATTGGTTACCGTTTCAATGAGTTTGAAATTAAGGAAGTGATTGGTGGTGGCGGTTTCGGCATTGTCTATCGCGCCTGGGATCATCAGCTTGAGCGTACCATTGCGATTAAAGAGTTTATGCCGTCGTCGCTGGCGGTGCGTAATGACGACATGCGCCTGGTGTTGCGCAGCGACCGCTTCAGCAAAGCGTTTACCGCGGGCCTGAACAGCTTTATCCAGGAGGCGCGTCTGCTGGCGCGCTTTAACCACCCGAACCTGCTGCACGTGCTGCGCTTCTGGGTGCAAAACGACACCGCCTATATGGGCACCGTGTTCTACAGCGGCACCACGCTGTCGCGCCTGAGCAAACAGCACCCGGAGATGATCAACGAGGCGTGGATCCGCCGCACGCTGCCGATGCTGTTCGGGGCCATCAAAACGATTCATGACGAAGGCTACCTGCACCGCGATATCTCGCTGGATAACATCCAGATCCAGGATAACGGCCTGCCGGTGCTGCTGGATTTCGGCTCCGCGCGCCGCAGTATCGGCAACGTCTCCGATGAGACGGAAACCATGCTGCGTCCGGGCTTTGCGCCGATTGAGCAGTACACCGACGACAACGAAAGCGAGCAGGGCCCGTGGACCGATATCTACGCGCTCGGCGCGGTGCTGCATACGCTGATTATGGGCTCGCCGCCGCCGGTGAGCGTGGTGCGCAGCATCGCTGACAGCTACCGTCCGCTCGCCGAGCTGCGCCCGGAAGGCTATTCGCTGCCGCTGTTACAGGCCATCGACCGTGCGCTGGCGCTGAAAATGGAAGACCGTCCGCAGTCGATTGATGAATTCGCCGCGCTGATTGAAATGCCGGTGGCCGGGCTCGATGACGTCATGAGCGTCAAAAAGCCGGGCACCATGCTGGTGCCGGTGGAAGAAGAAGAGACCACGCCTGCCGCCGAGACCGGCTGGCGCCGCTACAAAATGCCGGGGCTGATTGCCGCAGGCGTGCTGGTGGGCCTGGTTGCCGGCGGACTGCTGTTTGGCGGCAGCGGGGATAACCCTGCGCCGGAAACCGCCAGCAACGACAGCGCGCCGCGTGAACAAGCGCCAGTACAGCAGCCAGTGCAGAACACCACGACCGCGCCGGCGACCACGACCACGCAGGACGCCGCGCCTGCGCAAAACGCGCCGGTACAGGGCGCGCTGGTGGCGCAGATCTACGTGCGCATGGGCGAGGGCGAGCAGCTGGCGCTTAACGGCAAAACGCAGACCGTGACGCCGGCTGAGAACGGCTTCGCCTCGCTGCAACTGCCGACCGGCGATTATGAGCTGATCATCAAAGGTCGCGGCCAGACCCGCAGTCAGACCATCAATGTCTCCCGTCCGGGTACCTGGCTTGTAAACCCGTAAGGATACCGGGAGGCGTTAGCGGCGGCGTATTACCCGCCGCCACCCCACGACGCCTCCCGTCCTGTCTCCGGCTTATACCTTCATAAAATGCCGGCAGGTGAATACCCGCTACAGGACAACACGTATGTACCACATCAAAATTGTCTCTATTTTCAAGGAATTCATCCCCCCTGCGCAGTTTGAGAGGATCATGCGTCCTGACATCGCCGCGCAGTGGATAATGTCTGTGCCGGATAACGCCGTGCGCTCGCTGTTTACGCGTTACGAGCTGTTTCAACCTTCTACCCGCGCGAATCCGTATCAGTCCGGGCGTGACTTACGCAAGCTGATTGCCGATGAATTCTGGCATGGCAACCTGGTGGCGATTGATGAAAGCTCGCGGCCCTGGTCGCCCACCACCGAGCTTTATTACATCAATGAAAAAGGCGAGCTGGAGCCGACCCACGCGCCCCGGTCGCTGATGTTTCCGTTGGGTTACATCATCGTTCGCTACGGCTCGATGGTGCGTGTCTATCGGACGCTTCCGCCGCCGACCGTCAGACCAACCCAGGTGGTGAAATCGAAAGCCGCAGCGGGCCCTGAGCTGGCGACGCCGGGCAAAGATATGAAGCAGACCGCCGCGCAGCTAAAAGCGATGACCAAGGCGGAACGCTGGCAGGCGCGAAAAGATCTCATCAGCAAGGGCAACAACAGCATTTACCCTGATGCGCAGATTGCCGCGAAGCGTCTTGCCGATAACAACATCGCCGTCGAAAAAGCCAAGCTTGCGGAGAATATCTATAAAACCACGAATCCGTTACAGGCGACGCCGGACGTGCCGGAGGGGTGGAAGGACATCAGTAATGATGTCGATGCTCTGAATAAATTTGGTCTGAAGAAAAATATGCTTTACGACAACGAAGAGGCACCTGATTTTCTGGCACGTGTCTATCAACCGGATACTGCCGTATTTGGTAATGACATGAACCCGACGTTAGTTTTCAGGGGGTCGAGAGCACCTGAATTCGTATCAATGTCCGAACCGATAAAAAATATCGCTGACTGGTCTAATAACGGCGCGCAGGGTCTGGGAATGGAATCTGCCTATTACAGGAAGGCAGTCAATCTGGGGAACATACTGGCAAAATCCGGGCAGAATATTGATGTCGCCGGACACTCACTAGGGGGAGGCCTCGCCTCTGCGACCTCCATGGCGAGCGGTAAACCGGGCTGGACCTTCAACGCCGCCGGGCTGCATAGCAGCACCGTGGAAAAATATGGGGGCAGCATTCTGGGTAAAACCGATGATATCCAGGCCTACCGCGTTGAGGGCGAATTGCTGACGAAAGTGCAGGAAGTGAATGTCTGGGAAGACCTTAAGTCGATGGAAGGCCTCCCTGTGCCGACGCTTTTAAAAGAGGGCGTGTCGGCGTTCGCGCCAAATGCCGCAGGCATTCCACACGATTTGCCCGGTGGCACAGGAGGCGCGCTTGATCGCCACGGCATCGGGCAGGCGATTAACTGTATCGAGCAGCAAAAAGATGAGGATATTGCCATCATCGGGAGCCGCCTGTGAACAAACTCTTTTGGGGATGCCTCGCGCTGTGTTTTACCTTCATGATTCAGGGGTGTAAGCAAAATATGGATTTAAATCCGCAGGACTACTTTAGCGGCCAGCAACTGACGCTTGCTAAAGCTATCGAAGACGGCAAGGTTGAAGACGTCGAAAAACTCGCGTCGGAAACCGACCTGAATAAACCCGGCCAGCACGATATGACACTGTTGTTCTGGTCTATCATGAACGCCATCAACGATAAAAAAACGCCAGAACATTTGAAGGTTATTACCGTTCTCGTGAAGGCAGGAGCCGATCCGCTCCAGCCGCGCCCGGAGGGTAAAAGCAGCCCCGCCGAATATGTTTTGAAAGCCGACAGCGGCGACTGGATCAAGGCGATGCTCGACGGCGGCTTATCTCCGGACGCGAAAGATAAAACATTCCATGAGCCCATCATATTTCAGGCGATCAAAGCCAAAAATACTGACACGCTCAAAACCATGCTGGATGCGGGCGCGAATATCAACATCACTGATTCGCTCGGCAATACGCTGTTGATCGACGCGCTGGATTACGGGAAACACGACCATGTTCTGCTGTTGCTTGATCGCGGCGCCGACCCGGAAATCAAAGCCGACAATGGCTGGACGATGGGTAACCAACTGCAACGATTGTTGAATGGTGCTAAGGAAGGCAGCGAACATTATCAATCGCTGAACGAAATAAAAGAGAAGCTCATTGAGCACGGCGGAAAATGGCCGCCCGCCCCGGTTAAATAATTCCTGCACGACCTTACCCGCTGACGCGCCTGCATAATTCCTGATTATGCAGGCGATATCATTTCTGATGCCGCGGGTTTTCTCCCTTTCTGCTTTGCCGCTACGCACGCGATCGCATAAGACATTATGGAATGAAGACTATGCTCAACCGAATCACCGTTCAGCTCCCGGTCGAGGGGCTGCTTTTCTGGAAACTCTCCGGGCGCGAGGCGCTGTCGGAGCCGTTCATGTTCACCCTGACGCTGCTCGGCACCGACGCGCGCGCCGACCGCAGCGCGCTGCTGGGGCAGCCGGTGACGGTGACCATCCCGACCCAGGCGCTGATGACGCCGCGCTACCTCAACGGCAAGGTGACCCGGGTGGCGGTGAGCGCGGTGGAGCTTTCCGGCACCCGTTATGCCGCCTATGAGCTGACGGTGGAGCCGGACCTGTGGCCGATGCAGCGCGACCGTAACCTGCGCATCTTCCAGGGCCAGACGGTGCCGCAGATAGTGAAAACGCTGCTGGGCGAGAGCCGGGTGAACATGGAAGAGCGCCTTTCCGGCAGCTACCGCGTCTGGGAATACTGCGTGCAGTACCAGGAGAGCAGTCTGGACTTTATCAGCCGCCTGCTGGAGCTGGAGGGCATCGCCTACCACTTCCGCCACGAGCAGGACCGCCACACGCTGGTGCTGACGGACGCGCCGGGCCAGTACGAGCCGTTCCCCGGCTACGAGACCATTCCGTATCACGTCACGCCGTCCGGCGGTTCAACCGACGAAGAGGGCATCAGCCAGTGGGCGCTGGAGGACAGCGTGACGCCGGGCATCTACAGCCTCGACGACTACGACTTCCGCAAGCCCAACGCCTGGCTGTTCCAGGCGCGGCAGAACCCGCTGTCGCCGCAGCCGGGGAGCATTGATGTTTACGACTGGCCGGGCCGCTTTGTGGAGCACGGTCACGGGGAGTTCTATGCCCGCATCCGCCAGGAGCGCTGGCAGGTGGAGCACCGCCAGACGCAGGGCACCGCGACGGCGCTCGGCATCGCGCCCGGCCACACCTTTGTGCTGCGCAACGCCCCGTTCTTCGGCGATAACGGCGAGTACCTCACCACCATCGCGCATTACCGCTTCGAGGAGAACCGCTACGCGAGCGGCCCGGACAGCAACACCCTGCATGAAATCCGCTTTGAGGTGATACCGGCGGACGTGCCGTACCGCCCGGCGCAGAAGACGCCGTGGCCGCGCACCTACGGCCCGCAGACGGCGAAGGTGGTCGGCCCGCAGGGCGAGAGCATCTGGACAGATAAATATGGCCGGGTGAAGGTGAAGTTCCACTGGGACCGGCTCGGCAAGGGCGACGACACCAGCTCCAGCTGGGTGCGCGTGTCGAGCGCCTGGGCGGGCCAGGGCTTCGGCGGGGTGCAGATACCGCGCGTGGGCGACGAAGTGGTGGTGGACTTCATCAACGGCGACCCGGACCGCCCGCTGATAACGGGTCGCGTGTACAACGAAGCCAGCATGCCACCGTGGGCGCTGCCTGCCGCGGCCACACAGATGGGCTTTTTAAGCCGCTCGAAGGACGGCTCGCCGGATAATGCCAACGCCCTGCGCTTTGAGGACAAGGCGGGCGAGGAGCAGGTGTGGCTGCATGCTGAAAAGAACATGGATACCGAAATCGAGAACGACGAAACGCATTCGGTAGGCAGCAACCGCACCAAAACCATTGGCGCGAATGAAACCACGACGGTGAAGAAAAACCGCACGGAAACGGTCGTGGAAAATGAAACGATCACGGTGCATCAGAACCGCACAGAGACGGTGGATGGCAATGAAACCATCACTATTCATTCCAACCGTACCGAGACGGTCGATCAGAACGAAGACGTGCGTATCGGGCAAAACCAGAGCGTGACCGTTAACGGTGCCCAGACGCTGCGCGTCGATAAGACCAAAACCGAAACCATCGCGCTCGCCTCCATGCTGAACGTCGGTCTCGCGCAAAACACCAATATTGGCGCGGCATATGTGCTGAACGTCGGCGCAGGCTGGATGACCAACGTCGGCGCGATGCAGATGCATAACGTGGCGCTTAAATATTCGGTGAACTCAGGCAAAGATCTCAGTCTGTCTGCGGGCACGACAGCGGATTTCAGCGCGGAAGACAAAATCACGCTGGTCTGCGGGGAATCGATGATTGTGCTGGAACAGAACGGCACCATTACGCTTAGCGCCAACAAGATCAAGATGGTCGGCGAAAAGGTTATCGACATCGACGGTACGGAAATCAATATCAACTGATATGGAAAACTTCTCTAATCTCAGCGCCTTTCCGGCCATGCTGTTTGATTCGTTCGACCAGAACGATCACGGCTTCAGCACCGTTGTCGCCAGGGTCAGTTACGACCTCGATATCGCCACGGGCGCGCTGACGCTGTGCGACGATCAGGGCGAACTTGTTGAACAGGATCTTCATTACGGCGAGCCGGGCTACAGTAGCGTCCGGTTTGAAAGCGATCTGGCGCCCTATAAACCCTGGATGGATGTCGTCATTAACGCCAGCGCCTGGGCGCCGCAGGATAAACCCGCGGGCAGCTTTACAGTGGGCGTGCAGATTGGCGACACGACCCGTCTGTTACGTATTCACGGGCCACGCGAGTGGTGGAACGTGATGGCAGGCTGGCGGCTGACCGATCCTGAACCCCTCCAGACGCTGGAGCTGCGCTACGAATATGCGGCGGGTGGGATGTATACGTTGCCGGACGATCAGGTGGTCGCAGCCCAGGAAAACACGGTCGGGATGGGCTGGTACCCACGCGAGGTCAGAAAGCACCTGAAAAAAGACCGGCTGCCCGCCCCGCAAATTGAGTGGGTCACCCAGCCGGTGAAAAAGATTGATGAAGCGGGCCTGGCCGCCGGGTTTGGTTTCTATGGCCGCGGCTGGAAGGGACGCATTGAGCACGCCGGTACCTATGACGAAAACTGGAAGCAGAACCGTCATCCTTTTTTGCCGAAGGATTTTCGCTTTGACTACTGGTGCGGCGCGCATCCGCTGTTGCAGTTTCCGCTGCCCGCGCCATTAAGCGCGATACCGGTGACGCTGAAATATCTTATCTCTGCGCGTGACAAAGCCGATCAGGAGATTCGCTTTCAGGTGCCGGTGGAAAGCCTGTTTGTTTTTATCATGACGCAGAAAGGGGCCGGGGTCGCGCAGGACATGACGCTCGACACGCTGGTGGTGGATGTACCCGCGCGTAAAGTGCATTGCAGCTATCGCACGGTAATCTCAGAGCTGATGGAGCCGGTGATGACCGAGCTGCGCTTTGTCGCGCGTGAAGAACGTCACGCGCAGGTCGCGCGTGCGCGGCAGCTGCTGAGCGATCGCGAGTCGGCAGACTTTTTGCCGCTGCCCCCGTCGCTGTTAAACCTGAAGGAAAAAAGAGGCGCGCATGGCTGAGAACTTTGCCGCCCGTAAAAACGGGAAATATAAGCTGGTCTGCCTGGCCCCCGATATGTGCTTTACACCGGGCATCCAGCCGCCGGTGCCTTACCCGGTGACCGCCACGCTGGAGCCCTCAAAAAGCACCGTTGATTCGGTGAATTTTGGCCGTAACCCCGCTTTTGTTTATAACCAGAGCTTTGTGCCAACCACCATTGGCGATGCGGCGGGGCGCAATAAAGGCGTGGTCAGCGGTACGGTGGAGGGCGACTGCTGGTCTCTCGAACACAGCCCGGATACCAACGTCGGCGGGCGTCCGCTCAACCGCGTGCAGGATACGTTTGCCATGAACGGCAAAGCCAACGGCGGCCGTGGCGGAAACTTCACCAAGAAAGAGACCTGGGAGCGGCGTAAGGCGCTTATCGCGAAAGGTAAACAGAGCAGCGACCCAAAAGCGCAGGCGGCGGCACAGCGGCTTGAGCAGAATAACGTGGCGGTGGAGAAGGCACGTCTGGCGGATTACGTGTATGAGCCCCGCGATCCGTCGAAACCGACTCCTGAGATCCCGGCAGGCTGGAAAGATATCTCTAACGACCCGCAGGCGCTCGCCAAATATAACCTTTCGCCGAACGACTTACGTGCTAATGGCGCGCCGCAGTTTCGTGCGCGGATGTATGAGCCAGACGAAGCGGTGTTCGGCAAGGATATGAAACCTTCGGTGGTCTTTCGCGGCACGCAATCGGGGCCGGACTGGGGCGTCAATGCCAAACAGGCGTTTGGTGTCAGCAACCCGTATTATAAAAAAGCGGTTGAAATTGGCGCCTCTCTGAAAAGATCTCCCGCGCCCGTTGACTGTGTCGGCCATTCCCTGGGCGGCGGGCTCGCCTCCGCCTGTTCGCGCGCCAGCAATAAGCCGGGCTGGACGTTCAACGCGGCGGGCCTTAACAGCGGAACGGTTGAGAAATACGGCGGCAAAGTGCTTGAGAAGAGCGTCACCTCAGAGAACATCAACGCCTACCGCGTTAAAGGTGAAGTGTTAACCGGCCTGCAGGAGCCTGGCGTGCTGGGTACCCTCGGCGTGGTTGGGGCGCTTGGCGCGCTGGGCGCAAAGCTCGGCGGGGTGTTTGGCGGGATTATTGGCGCGGGCGTAGGGTTAGTTATTGCCGCGCTACCTGCAGCAGTGGGCATCAAACACGATATGTCGGGCGGCCAGGGCAACCCAGTAAACCGCCATTTTATGAGCCAGGTCATTCCCTGTATCGAAGCAGAAAAAGCAGAGGATGAGGCTATACTAATGGCTTTATAAGGAGATCAGAATGAAGACGTTCCGAAGGCTAATTTGCAGTCTCCTCGCAGGACTGGCACTCTTTTCTGTCGTAATACCTGGTCATGGAAGTACAAATATGAAACAAGCAGCGCCGGAAGTTTATTTTAGCGGTACGCAATTACAGCTTGCTCAGGCTATTGCTGAGCATAATCTTTCCGAAGTAAAAGCATTAGCCAAAAGCACAAACTTAAATAAACCTGGCAGCCAGGAAATGACATTGCTGATGTACGCACTATTAGAGGCGACTAATGGCGATGCGACATCGCTGGAGATTGTGACGGCGCTTGTGAAAGCGGGCGCGGATCCGCTTCAGGATATCCCGGATTTCGGCAGCCCGGCTGCGGTGATGGCAAGCTCCAACAACCCGGCCTATATCAAAGCGCTGATTGAAGGCGGCCTTAGCCCCAACGCCATGACCAACTACCAGCCTTTAATTTTTAATTCAGCTTCAGATAATTCATTTTCCGTCATGAAATATCTACTATCGGCAGGGGCTGATGTTAATAAAACCGACAGTGCCGGGAAAACGGTATTAATGGTGGCATTAGCAGGCATGGAACTGGATCAGGTTGAATATTTACTCAATTATGGTGCCAACCCGAATATTGAAAACCAGAACGGCCTGAATTTTGGGAAGCTACTGGCCGATGCCATCGAGCGTGAAAAAGACAGCAATAAAAGAACGACGGATAAGTTAGAAGAGGTGCGTCAACTCGCTATTCGCAAGGGGTTACACTGGCCACCCGCGGCTGATTAATTTATTTTCTTATTCTATCGCTCCTGTCCGGGGGCGATATTTACTTTTGAGAGGCGTCCGGTTCTGATGGGTATTTAATGCTAAATACCACTGTTTACTATTATGCAAGGTAACGTTATTACCGACACATTTTAAAAAGATATTATTGCGTTTATTGCGCAACACAATAAACCCGAACGCTTTTATTAAGAACACGCAATCCATCGCAGGGAATTTACATGGCGACAGGAAATACTATCGGTAAATTACAATATGCGCCGGCACCGAAAGGCAAGGTCGCGGCTGGCAGCGCTAACCCGCCTAAAAAGAAAAGCTGGTGGGGCGACTGGGGCGATATTGTCCATACCGGGCTGGATGTCTTAGGGGCGGTGCCGGTGCTGGGCGTCGTCGCCGATGGCGCGAACGCGGCGATTTATGCCGCTGAAGGCGACTACGGCAACGCGGCATTATCTGCGGCCTCCGCAGCGGCGAACTTCGTTCCGGGCGGCGGCGCGGCATTTAAAGCCGGTAAAATGGCGGTGAAAGCCGGTAAAGCCATAGAAGCGGCCAGCGCGACGAAAGGGCTGGTAAAAGAAACCGCGAAACTCGCCGAAAAATCCGCGTTTAAAGCCGAAAAAGCGGCAGCCAAAGCCGAAGGCAAAGCCGCCAAAGAAGGCGCGGAAGACGCGGTCAAAGCCAAAAAAGCGGGCAGTGAAAAGGGCGGCAGCGATAAAGGCAAGGCGAAAAAAGAGACCGAGCCGTGCAAAATCCCGAATACCGCCGCGGTCGAGCCGCTGGTCGGCAGCCCGGTTAACGCCATTCTGGGCATTAAAGTGCTGTTCGGTAACGAAGATAACGACTTTTCCTTCCCGGCATCCGTGCCGCTTAACTGGCAACGCTACTATTTTTCCGATGAAATCGGCAACGGCTGGCTCGGGCAAGGATGGTTTTTACCGCTGTCGCTGGAGGTTCGCGCGCAGGATGACATCCTGCTGTTTATCGATGAACAGGGGCGCGAAATCGAGTTCCCGTGGCCAGAGCCGGGCCACCCGCCGAGGCTGCACCGTTATGAACAGCTTTCGCTTTCGCAGCCACAGCCGGGCGAGTTCCGTATTTTTACCGCCGATGAAGCGCGCTGCTGGCATTTCACGCACCAGGCGCAGCCGGATCGCTGGCTGCTCACAGTGATAAGCGACCGGCATGACAACCGCCTGACGCTGCACTACAACGCGCATCATCAGCCTGAGCAGATAACCGACAGCGCCGGACGGCGTTTTATCGTCCATTTTGCCAGGCTTACGCTTGCGGATAACGACACGGTTGAACGTATTGTCGGCGTCAGCGTCTGTCACCCCTCTGACCCGCTCAACGCCGAAAGCCTGTGCCGCTATGACTACTCGTCGCAGGGCGATCTCATCGCCGTCAGGAATGGCCAGGGCGAGGTGCTGCGCGAATTTCGTTACCGCAACCACATCATGGTGGCGCACCGCCGCGCGGGCGAAATGGAGTGTTTCTATCACTACGATAAACACGAGCCCTCCGGGAAAGTGCTGGCGCATCGCGACAGTCTCGGCGGCGAATGGCGGTTTGAGTATGGCGCGGCCAGCACCACGGTAACTGATGCATTAGGGCGCGTGACGCGGTACGAGTATGACGACAACCATGAGCTTCTGGCCTATCAGGACGCCGCTGGCGGCTATACCCGGTTCCGTCGCAACGTTCGCGGGCAAATGACGCAGATGACCGACCCGGCGGGTCGCGTCACGCGCTACCGTTACGACGAGCGCGGCAACTGTACCGCCGTGACTGAGCCGGACGGACAGATGACGCGCATCGACTACCACGAACGCTGGAACCTGCCGGTGCGCGTCACCGATATGCAGGGCGGCACACGCGAATACGCCTATGACGTGGCCGGTAACCTGATTCGTTTTATGGATGAGCTGGGCCGTATCACGGAATATAACCACGACGATCGCGGCAACCTGGTGCGCATTCGCGATGCGGCGGCGGGTATTCAGCGCCTCTCCTGGAACAGCGCCAACTTTCTTATCAGCCATACGGATTGTTCCGGGCGTACCACCACTTTCGGCTATGACAAATATGGCTGGCTGAAAGAGCAGATTGACGCGGCGGGCAACCGCACGCTGATAAACAACCGGCAGGATGGCCTGCCGCTGAGTATTGTTCACCCGGATGGCGCGACGGAGACCTTTGAGTTTGACCGCTGGCAGCGCCTTACCGCCTGGCGCGACGCGCAGGGGCAACTTACACAATGGAAACTGGCGCCGGATGGCCTGCCGCTGGCGCGCATTGATGCACTCGGGCATCAGGTGAAATATGAATATGACCTGGCGCGCCGCCTGATCACGCTGATCAATGAAAACGGCGCGCGTTATGAGATGGAATATGACCTGCGCGACTCGCTCATCCGCGAGACCGGGTTTGACGGCTGCACCACCCGTTACCGCTATGACGCGGGCGGCTTCCCGACGGTGCGCGAGGAAGAAGGCAACGGAGACGGCAGTGTCATCCGCACGCATTACCAGCGTGACGAGGCCGGGAGGCTGCTGGAAAAACTGGTCGCGCGCAGTGGCGAGGACCAGTGGCAGCGCACGCGTTACCGGTATGATTCCCTTGGGCGGTTGATTGCGGGCATCAACCACGGCGGCCGCGTGGAGCTGGAGTGGGACGCCGCCGGCCAGCTGACGCTTGAGCGTAACCTTATTCGCGGCGTCAGCCATGAATTACGTCATCAGTATGATGAGCTCGGCAACCGCACCGTCACCACCCTGCCGGATGGCCGCGAGCTGAAAAACTTCTACTACGGCAGCGGCCACCGTATTCAGGTGAATCTCGGCAACCGGGTTATCAGCGAAAGCGAGCGCGATGTGCTGCACCGGGAAATTCGCCGCACGCAGGGCACCATCAGCAGCGAGTATGTCCATGATGAAATGGGGCGGCTGGTCAGCCAGCGCGCGGGACGTAACGGGAAAATCGCGGTCGCGCGTGATTACGCCTGGCGGAGCGACGGTCAGCTGTTGCAGATGGTGGATAAATATACGGGCGAGCATCGCTACGACTACGATGCGCTGGGCCGCCTGACCCGCGCCCGCGAAGAGCATTTCGCCTTTGACCCGGCCCACAACCTCCTGAGCGACAACGGCGCGGCGCCGCTGCACGATAACCGCCTGCGGGTGTATGAGGACAAACGCTGGGATTACGATAATTTCGGCAACGTCACCGCCAAGCATATTGCCCACCATACCACGCAGCAGTTCCGGTGGAACGCGGAGCATCAGCTCGCGGAATCCGTCACGGTGCGTAACGGCGCAGAGCAGCGCACCACCTATGGTTATGACGCTTTCGGCAGACGCAGCTGGAAGCAGGACGCGTTCGGCGTGACGACGTTTGTGTGGGACGGCAACCGTCTGCTGAGTGAATCGCGTGGCGGGCGCAGCCACCTGTGGATTTACGAAGAGGACAGCTTCGCGCCGCTGGCGCAAATCAGTCTGGGCAAGGGCGACACCGAACATGACGCAGAGGTGTACTGGTATCACAACGATGTGTCGGGGATGCCGCGCGAGCTGACGGGCGCGGGCGGCGAAATTGCCTGGCGGGCCGAATACCGCGCCTGGGGCAACACGCTTCGCGTGGAACACATTGAGACACGCGCCGGTGAGCCGGTGTATCAGCCGTTACGCTACCAGGGGCAGTATTTTGATGCCGAGACGGGTTTGCACTATAACCGCTTCCGCTACTATGATCCGGATGCGGGGCGCTTTATCAGTCAGGACCCGATAGGGCTCGCGGGCGGGATAAACCTTTACCAGTATGCGCCGAACCCGCTGGTGTGGGTGGATCCTCTGGGGTTGGCTTCAAGATCTTGGTTAGCGAAAGCTTTAGCAAATGGTCACGTTATACCTGCAGGTATGACAAACCCTCATGGTCATCATATTGTTTTTAAAGGACAATACCAAGGGACATCACTGGCTCCGCATTTATCAAGATCGAAAGCTATTCTTAAAAGATATGGTATCGATCCTGTAAATGACCCTGCGAATCTTATGATTGCCAATAACGGAGAGGGGGTCCATACCGAAAAAAATGCAAAAAAAGTTGCAGACGCACTAGTCAAAGCTGATAAAGAAATCAAGGAAATAAGTAAATGCAAAAAATTGACAGGCAGCGATAGGACAAATCTTCTTAAGCAGAAGTTACAAGAAATCGGTCATGATGTATTTGGAGGATATAGGTAATGGAAAATTGGCATAGCATGCAATTGGATAAATTAAACAAATTAATCCAAGAGGAGTTTTTAGGGTTATATAAGAAATATAATAAAGAAAATAATATTTATGGGGTCGTTTTGGTATTGGACGATGACGGTTTATCTAGTTACATGGCCATATCCACAAAGGAAAGTCTTGAAAAAATCCATAAGGGAATAGAGTGGGAGGGATATTCTTGGGTTCTCGGATTTTTTGACGATAATGATGATGTCGGTGTACGTTCTTTCACCACTATAATGATGGAGCATTATAATGAAAGCATCCTGCCTTTACTGCCAGAAGGCTATGATTTTGATGAGGAAAGAGAAAGGAACATTAACCTATATATAAGTGCTATGAAAAAGGCAAAAGAACAACTATGTGATACTATCGGCAATGATGTGAATAATATTGTTTTTTATATTACTATTCCTGGTGAGCCGGAAATTGATCATGCCTCTGCCATAGAGATTAATGAACCTTCAGAGAACCTAAACTGGTTTTTAGAAACGTACAAATATTTTTTATAAAATTTTAAAAGGCCTTTAACGGCCTTTTTTTTTAACTAATATAAATCCATTCTCACCTTATACTTATTTATTGTCTATGAAGACAAACGCTGGGATTACGATAATTTCGGCAACGTCACCGCCAAACATATCGCCCGGCATACCACGCAGCGGTTCCGGTGGAACGCGGAGCATCAGCTGGCGGAATCCGTCACGGTGCGTAACGGCGCAGAGCAGCGCACCACCTATGGTTATGACGCTTTCGGCAGACGCAGCTGGAAGCAGGACGCGTTCGGCGTGACGACCTTTGTGTGGGACGGCAACCGCCTGCTGAGTGAATTACGCGGCGGGCGCAGCCACCTGTGGATTTACGAAGACGACAGCTTCGCGCCGCTGGCGCAAATCAGTCTGGGCAAGGGCGACACCGAACACGACGCAGAGGTGTACTGGTATCACAACGATGTGTCGGGGATGCCGCGCGAGCTGACGGGCGCGGGCGGCGAAATTGCCTGGCGGGCCGATACTGCCTGAAGGATATGACTTTGATCCTGAAAGAGGAAGAAATATTAATCTCTATGTAAGTGCCATGAAAAAGGCAAAACAACAGCTATGTGTCTCTCTCGGCAGTAACGTAAATAATATTGTCTTTTATATTACTATCCCCGGCGAACCGGGAATTGATCATGCTTCTGCTTTAGAAATTAATGAGCCTTCAGATAATCTGAGTTGGTTCATTAAGACTTATAAGTATTTTTTATAACACTAGCTTCCTGATATTTATAAAAGACTACATCCCTACCATACCGCGCATTCAAGGACTGATATGATGCCTTTAACGCTCATGCTGCTTCATCCCAAAAAGCTCTTACTTTTTCTGGCTCTCTGTAGCCTGAGTGCGTTCGCTGATGAAAGGTTTTCCGGCCAGTGGGAAGGCGAGAATGCGGCAGGATCTGTGCTAACGCTGGACCTGAAGCAAAACGCGCAGATTATAAACGGCACTTACTGTTACATCACGCAGCGCGGCAACCGTATCGACTGCGCCGCGCCTGGGGAGACGAATTTGCGCGGTATCAGTACGGGCAACCGGGCCGATGTGGCGTTTGATTCTACTTTTGGCGGCGTTAACGGGCAGGCGAGTCTTGAGGTTGAAGGCGACAGGATGACGTGGCGGCTCATCAAGATTCCTGTAAAAGGTGGCTATTATGCGCCGCAAACATTTACCCTGACTCGTAACCGTGATGGTATGCAATCCAGGTAACAGTATTACACTGATAAACCGCTATCTGTTGCCTGTCCGACATTAATAAGATGATTCATAGTGAATACATGAAATTCCAATGTCAGTCCTTAAGGATAATATGATTTTCATTCGCCATACCGGAAAGGTCATTACCGCTGCGTTAATAACGATGTTAATAATTTGCGGCGCTTCAGCCAGTACATCCTCTGCCAGCCTCTGGCAGTTTATTAGTACGATGCGGTCATCCTTAGCGGATATCAACGTCGCCACGCTTAACCATGCGCCTTTAACATTCCAGCTGGATTCTCAGAACGAGTACATCAATTTTTACCGGGCGGAAGATGTCGCGTTTACTGCGTCAGGGAAGCTGACCGACATTGAATTACGGCTGAGTAGAGAGCCGCAGGAGAAAACGCTGCTGTTTATCTCTCACTGGCAGGGGCGGTGCCTGACGCTTAACGACATCAAACAGCATTACCCCGTATTGACGATAACCGACACCCCGCGCGGCCATTCCGGGAATGAAGTAACCAGCTACACCACGCCTGCCGGTGCGTCTGGCGAGGCTGTCACGTTCAGCTTTAGCGAGAAAACGCCTGATTGCCTGAGTAACGTCATTATTAGCCGGGATAAGTAATGCCCGGCGCGGCCTGAGTGATGATGCCGGCACGACGCACCGCGCTCGCCGCTGAGCGCCCACCGCCACACCCGCAACAGCCTCTATCATCCAGAATCACGCAGAAAACCTCTTGCGCGCCGGGGTAAATAATCCGTTATTTACCCTACCCACCATAATTAGTGGTTCCCCTAAGCTAAATATTATCCTTTCATATAAAAAGCCTTTCTCAGCGCGGTAAGTAAAAGAAAATTCTCTTTCTTTCATGAATATTTCAGCGCGTTATTAGTGACGCTCTCCATAAAAATAGTGCGCGAGTCGTCAGAATTTATCCCAACCATCAATCCTTACAGTCAGTGGAATCAGATTAGTCTGTATATTCAGAATAATGGCGGTTTTTCGATGAGTCACTTATTGGTATATTTGCACAGCAAGCGCGTGGCGTTTGTATAGCGTCTTTTTTACCGCTTCGTTACCTGACATTTCCTGATATGGCTTAACCTCGATCGAGGCTATGGCAGCGGTAGCCGTATTATGAAATTTCATGTCGCCTGCAATATGAAATTAACTAAAACTGCAAAGTGTTTCTGGCAGAGTGTCTGCTGCGCGGCCAGAAGCCTGAAAGGTATGCGTCATTTGCTGCTGTGCTGTGATTTACGGGCATAGCCAGGTGGATGTCTCCGGCTCTGGTATGCACCGCATATACACATAGGGATGGAAGTTATGCTCAACCGAATCACCGTTCAGCTCCCGGTCGAGGGGCTGCTTTTCTGGAAACTCTCCGGGCGCGAGGCGCTGTCGGAGCCGTTCATGTTCACCCTGACGCTGCTCGGCACCGATGCGCGCGCCGACCGCAGCGCGCTGCTGGGGCAGCCGGTGACGGTGACCATCCCGACCCAGGCGCTGATGACGCCGCGCTACCTCAACGGCAAGGTGACCCGCGTGGCGGTGAGCGCGGTGGAGCTGTCCGGCACCCGTTATGCGGCCTATGAGCTGACGGTGGAGCCGGACCTGTGGCCGATGCAGCGCGACCGCAACCTGCGTATCTTCCAGGGGCAGACGGTGCCGCAGATAGTGAAAACGCTGCTGGGCGAAAGCCGGGTGAACATGGAAGAGCGCCTTTCCGGCAGCTACCGCGTCTGGGAATACTGCGTGCAGTACCAGGAGAGCAGCCTGGACTTCATCAGCCGTCTGCTGGAGCTGGAGGGCATCGCCTACCACTTCCGCCACGAGCAGGACCGCCACACGCTCATCCTCACCGATGCCCCCGGCCAGTACGAGCCGTTCCCCGGCTACGAGACCATTCCGTACCATGTGACCCCTTCAGGCGGCAGCACAGACGAAGAGGGCATCAGCCAGTGGGCGCTGGAAGACAGCGTGACGCCGGGCATCTACAGCCTCGACGACTACGACTTCCGCAAGCCGAACGCCTGGCTGTTCCAGGCGCGGCAGAACCCGCTGTCGCCGCAGCCGGGGAGTATTGACGTTTACGACTGGCCGGGCCGTTTTGTGGAGCACGGTCACGGCGAGTTCTACGCCCGCATCCGCCAGGAGCGCTGGCAGGTGGAGCACCGCCAGACGCAGGGCACCGCGACGGCGCTCGGCATCGCGCCCGGCCACACCTTTGTGCTGCGCAACGCCCCGTTCTTCGGCGACAACGGCGAGTACCTCACCACCATCGCCCACTACCGCTTCGAGGAGAACCGCTACGCCAGCGGCCCGGACAGTAACACACTGCACGAAATCCGCTTTGAGGTGATACCGGCGGACGTGCCGTACCGCCCGGCGCAGAAGACGCCGTGGCCGCGCACCTACGGCCCGCAGACGGCGAAGGTGGTCGGCCCGCAGGGTGAGAGCATCTGGACGGATAAATATGGCCGCGTGAAGGTGAAGTTCCACTGGGACCGCCTCGGCAAGGGTGACGACACCAGCTCCAGCTGGGTGCGCGTCTCCAGCGCCTGGGCGGGCCAGGGCTTCGGCGGGGTGCAGATACCGCGCGTGGGCGACGAAGTGGTGGTGGACTTCATCAACGGCGACCCGGACCGTCCGCTGATAACGGGCCGCGTGTACAACGAAGCCAGCATGCCGCCGTGGGCGCTGCCGGCGGCGGCCACACAGATGGGCTTTTTAAGCCGCTCGAAGGACGGCTCGCCGGATAACGCCAACGCCCTGCGCTTTGAGGACAAGGCGGGCGAGGAGCAGGTGTGGCTGCAGGCCGAGCGCAACCTTGATACCAAAGTGAAAAAAGATGAAACCCACAGCGTCGGCGGCTCGCGGATACTTTCTGTAAAGCAGGACTACACCGGCAAGGTTGAAGGCAAGCAGGAACACGCCATTCAGATGAGCCGCAATGAGCTGGTCGGGGGGCAGTACGACATCAAGGGCCAGGGCACGGTCACCGTTTCTTCCGCGACTGGTATTCGCCTGGTCACGGGCGATTCGGTGCTGGAAATGAGCGCGAACGGCGAGGTCAATCTCTACTGTACAAAATTCGCGATCAACGCCAGCGGCACAGGGCAAATCAATACCGGCGGCACGCTCGATCTGAACCTTAAGAATGAACCGGACAAAGCGTCAAACGTCGCGCCGACGCCTGGGGATATCCAGAACGAAGTGGCAAAAACATTTAATTCCGACGGAGAGGGACAGGCATGAGCCAGGTGAAATATACGTTATCAGAAGGGACGCTGACGCTGCCGGAAGCAGTTCAGGATCGCAGCATGACGATATTGTCACTGCCGAAAGCGGGTGCCTCCCTGGTGCTGACCCGCGCCTGGGACGTCAAGCCTGGCGAAGAAGAGACTTACCTGAAAAGCCAGGTCGCCAAAATCAAACGTGACATGAAAAAGTTCACGGGTGATGAAGTCACTGATACGCAGGTGGGCGGCAGGCCCGCGCGGGAAGTCGCCATGCGTTTTGAAAACCACGGCGTGACGGTTTATGAACAGCTCGCCACCACCATGCTTGACGATCACCTGCTGGTGATGGCGATGAGCCGCACCGCACCGTTTGATGACGACGCGCTGGCGGTATGGGAATCCATTAAAGCGGGGCTGGAATTTACGCCTGGAGAGGGAGCGTAAGCGTGTCCGAACTGTTAGCTGCCCGTATAGATGATCCGCTCATCCACAGCTCTCTGCTCGCCGATGTCGTCAGTGGCGCGGTGGAGGGGGCTATCTGTCTTGCCGCCATAACGGCGGGTTCGGCGATGATGGGCACGGGGCTGGGTACGGTTGCGGGCGTTGTATTGATTGCGGCCGTATTCACCACGGGTATTGCAGAGGACGCCGGCGATCTGGTGGGGCAAGGCGTCGATGCTGTGCTGGATTTCTTCGGCTGGCTCGGCCCGCCGGATGCGATTATCAAGACAGGCTCTCACAACGTACGCATTATGGAAAAAGCCGCCGCGCGCGCGGCGGGCACGGTTGATCACAACTATCTCAATACGCCCATCCCGCAAGAGAGCTTTGGTGATCAGGCGAAGGCATTTGCGATAGGCACCGCGGTTGCCATTCTCGAAGTGGCGCAGTTTACCCTGCACCCGCTGGATAACCTGGCGGCAGGAGCAAGCGCCATCGCCAGCAGCGGCTGGGACGGAGTAAAAAAATTCGCGGGCAGCGTCTGGGATAACTTCACGCAACCCGTCGTGGCGGGTGCCAGCCCGTACGCTAAGGCGGCGCCGGGCGATATCGTGGTGTGCACCAAAGGCCATACGGTGGCCGGCACCAACTACCTGGCGGAAGGCTCGAAAAAAGTGCTGATCAATGGCCAGCCCGCGAGCCGCAACGGCGATCGCAGCACCTGCGAAGCCAAAGTCAAAGTTAAAGAAAACACGCGCGTGCGCATCGGCGGCGAAAGCATCGTGGTGCGCGATATCCGCAGCGGTAAGAATTTCTGGGCGCGGCTTATTGGCAACACCATCGGCAGCCTTGGCCCGGCGATTATCCGCAACCTCAGCAAAGGGATGCTGAAGACACTCTTCAGCCGCCAGATCATGAAAACCTTTTGCTGCCAGTTTGCCGCCGATCTCGGCATGGGCCTGACGACATTCGGGCTGATTCAGGCAGGCAAAGTGGGCAGCGAGGCGCGCCAGACGCAGCACCCGGTGGATATCGCCAGCGGCGCGAAAATTCTCGCGGGCGGCGAAGACCGCGATTTCACGCTGGAAGACCGCATTCCGCTCATCTGGCAGCGTGTCTACAACAGCCGCAACCTGGCGACCGGTATGCTCGGCACCGGCTGGCTGCTGCCGTTTGAGACCCGCTTCTTCCGCCTTGAGAACAATCAGTTTATCTGGCGCGATATGTCGGGCCGCGAGCTGGGCTTCGGCGAGCTGACCCCCGGCGACGTGGTGGATTATCTCGAAGACGGCGTCACGCTCTATTACACCGTCAGCGGCACGCTGATGCTCCAGATGACGAGCGGCGAGTACCACGTCTACGAACCGGACCCGACGCGTCCGGGCGAGTGGCGGCTGTTCCGTATCTACGATCGTCACGAGAACTGCCAGTACTACAGCTGGGATGAACACGGCAGGCTGGCGCGGATTTCCGGCGACAACGAAGCGCTGGATGTCGAACTGGCGTATGAGAAAACGCATGGCCGTCTCGCCAGCGTGCATCAGGTATGCAACGGCGAGCGCCGCCTGCTGGTGACTTACGGTTATAACGAACACGGCCAGTTGACTGACGTGACCGACGCGGACGGCATCGTCACGCGCCGCTTCGGCTGGGATCGCGCCAGCGACATGATGGGCTGGCACAGCTATTCCACCAACCTGAGCGTGCATTATCAGTGGCAGCCCGCCGCCGATGCGCCCAACTGGCGTGTGTGCGGTTATCAGGTGCTGGATGACCAGGGCAACGTGCTGGAGCGCTGGCGCATCGATGCCGACGAGGCGAAACGCTGCGCCACGGTCAGCTGCGACGCGGGTTTCTCGACGCGCCACTGCTGGGATTACCTCTACCGCATCACGGAATACACCGACCGCCACGGCGGCGTGTGGCGCTACGAGTGGGCGGATTATGCCGAGCTGCTGACCGCGGCCACCACGCCGGACGGCAGCCGCTGGGTATACGGCCACGACGAACACGGCAACCTGACGGAAGTGCGCGACCCGCTCGGCAACAGCACGTTCACCACGTGGCACCCGGTGTTCGCGTTCCCGGTGAAAGAGGTGCTGCCGGACGGCGCCACCTGGCAGTACGAATACAACCCGCGCGGCGATGTGGTCTCGCTCACCGACCCGAAAGGCGGCGTGACGCGCTTTGAGTGGAACGAGCAGGGCGACCTGGTTCAGCAGACCGACGCGCTGAACAACACGCACCGGTTCTGGTGGAACGAGCGCGGGCAGCTGGTACGCGACGAGGACTGCTCCGGCAACCAGAGCCAGCGGCTTTATGACGCGGCGGGGCGACCGCTCAGCGCCAGCGACGCCGAAGGCAACACCGACCGCTGGACGCTGACTGCGGCAGGGCGTCTGCGCACCTGGCGGCGGGCGGACGGCCGCGAGACGCACTACGAATATGACAACGCCGGGCTGCTGTGCGGCCAGGACGATGACGGTCTGCGCGAGCGTAAGGTGACGCGCAACGCGCGCGGCCAGGTGGTGAGCGCCGCCGACCCGGCGGGCCACCTGACGCGCCTGCGTTACGACCGCTTCGGCCACCTGACGACGCTGGTGAACCCGAACCGCGAGAGCTGGCGGTTTGAGTATGACGCCGCAGGCCGCCTGACGGGCCAGCGGGACTACGCGGGCCGCCTGACGGAGTACCGCCACGACGCGCTGGGCCAGGTGACAGAGGTGATTCGCCATCCGCTGCCGGGCAGCGCGGACGCGCCGCTGGTGACTGCGTTTGAATATGACGTGCTGGGCCGCCTGACTGCACGCGAAACCGCAGAGCACCGCACCGAGTACCGCCACAACACGCTGTCGCTGGAAATCCGCCGCGCCACGCGCGCCGAATGGCGGCAGGCGCTGCTTGAAGAGCGCGAGCCTGCGTGGGACGCCGTGCTGGTCTTCACCCGAAACGCCGCGGGCGAGCTGGTGAGCGAGGAGAACCACGGCGGGAAGTTTGAGTATGAGTACGATGCACTCGGCAACCTCAGCAGCACAACATTCCCGGATGGCCGCGAACTCGCCACGCTGCGCTACGGCACCGGTCATCTGCTGGAGATGCAGCTGCGCCACGGCGGGGCAATGCACACGCTGGCGGCGTACGGCCGTGACCGGCTGCACCGGGAAATCTCGCGCAGCCAGGGCGTGCTCTCGCAGGAGACCCGTTACGACGCCGCAGGGCGCGTCACGCAGCGCACGGTGCTGGACGCCCGCCGTGAACTGGTGTTTGAGCGCCGCTACCGCTGGGACCGCACCGACCAGATAGTCCAGCAGATACACACCGACACCACGCCTGCAACACCGGGCGAGAAATACAGCCAGTACCTGTGGGGCTACGATGCCGCCGGTCAGGTCACAAAAGCCGTTGAACCGCAGAAAGAAGAACGCTTCTTCTGGGACCCGGCAGGTAACCGCACTGAGGAGCACCGCAACCCGGTGTGGCACAACCTGCTGCTGCGCCTCGACGGGCTGAAGCTGGACTATGACGGGTTTGGCAGGCTAACGCGCCGTCAGGATAAAAGCGGTGTTATCCAGCAGTTCACGTATGACGATGAGCAGCGGGTGAAGGAAATCCGGTTTGAGGGGAACGCAGAGTTCCGCCGTGTGGAGTACCGCTATGACCCGCTTGGCCGCAGGACGCATAAGGTTCTGTGGCGTTACGGTGAGAAAGCCCCGGAGACCATCCGCTTTGACTGGCAGGGCTTACAGCTCGCCGGTGAACAGAGCGACCGCGAGCCGGACCACTACGTTCAGTACGTCTACACCGAAGGCAGCTACGAACCGCTGGCGCGGGTCGACAGCGTTTTCGATGACTGCGAAATTTACTGGTACCACACCGAACTCAACGGCCTGCCGGAGCGGGTGACCGACGCGGACGGGCAGACGGTCTGGCGCGGGCAGTTCAGCACCTGGGGCGAAACCGAACGCGAACTCAGCGTGCCGCAGTGGCAGGTGCCGCAGAACCTGCGCTTCCAGGGCCAGTACCTCGACCGTGAAAGCGGGCTTCACTACAACCTGTTCCGCTATTACGACCCGGTGGTCGGACGTTACACCCAGATGGACCCGATTGGGTTAGCGGGCGGGATGAACACGTATTCCTACGTGGGTGATCCGCTGACGTGGGTGGATCCGCTGGGGTTAATGAGCTGTGGCTCAGACGCTGTTCTGTTACGACAAAATATGATCCGTGAGGGTATCGAAGAGCCATCTTTCAAAAATAGTGCGCACCATATTGTTATGTCTAATTCAACAGACGCACGGATGGTTGCATTAAGACAGAAAATAGAAGACTTCGATCTTGATATAAATGGATCTTATAATGGCGTATTTTTACCAACGTCATCAAAGGTTAAAGTTGCTTCTGGAACAAGCTTGCCTGCGCATAGCAAAATCCATACAAATACCTATAAGCAAAATGTTTATGAAAGACTTATTAATATTGATAATGCTGAAGAATTTGTTTCGGAATTAGAAAATATTAGCAATATGATTATGAAAAATAAATTTGAATTTTGAGGGCTAGCTAATGATGACTTTCAATGAAATGAAACTAAAATTCGAAAATATAAAAGTTAACTCTAATCAGGCTAATGAGGACTTCTATAATTTGCTTGCAAGCAGAGCGGTTTGTCATAAATATTATGATAGGCCAGTGTTGTCATTATTTCCTTATGAAATTGAATACTATGGCGGAAAACCTGGAAAAGAAATAAAACAGCCATACGATAAAACCAATGGTTATTATAAATGTTTTTTTGACGGAGATGGTCGAATTATAATCTCTGAAGGGGTGAATGGTAAGGGGGTTGTTATCAATAGGCAGTTTTTATTTTACTCGCCTGATATAATAGAAAGCTATTATTTTACTAAGGTTGGAGCATTTAAAGCTGCAAACTATAGTGTTTTGCCGCTAAAGAAAGGGCTACCTGAAAAATTGTTTAATATTGGGCCTAAAGGTCAGAGTATCTGGGATTTTATATATGATGAAGGTGTTTTAAAAAAAATAGAAGTAAATAACGTTACTGATGATGATTATAAAAAAGCCAAGGATGTTCATTTTTTATATGGCGCTTCAGGATTGGTAGAAATCGTTTACGACTATTTAAATGGTGAAAAGCAATCGATATATAAAAACAAATTAAAATCAAAAAAATAGAGCGTTGATTGAATTTAAAAAAGGATCCATGGTCACTTAAGTTCGGATAAAGAGAATATTTAAGAGTTCTCGTCTTCACCCGCAATGCGGCGGGCGAGCTGGTGAGTGAGGAGAACCACGGCGGGAAGTTTGAGTATGAGTACGACGCACTCGGTAATCTCAGCAGCACAACATTCCCGGATGGCCGCGAACTCGCCACGCTGCGCTAAGGCACCGGCCACCTGCTGGAGATGCAGCTGCGCCACGGTGGCGCGACGCACACGCTGGCGGCGTACGGTCGTGACCGGCTGCACCGGGAAATCTCGCGCAGCCAGGGCGTGCTCTCGCAGGAGACCCGTTACGACGCCGCAGGGCGCGTCACGCAACGCACGGTGCTGGACGCGCGTCGCGAACTGGTGTTTGAGCGCCGCTACCGCTGGGACCGCACCGACCAGATAGTCCAGCAGATACACACCGATACCACGCCGGCGACGCCCGGCGAAAAATACAGCCAGTACCTGTGGGGCTACGACGCCGCAGGCCAGGTCACAAAAGCCGTCGAACCGCAGAAGGAAGAACGCTTCTTCTGGGACCCGGCAGGAAACCGCACTGAGGAGCACCGCAACCCGGTGTGGCACAACCTGCTGCTGCGCCTCGACGGGCTGAAGCTGGACTATGACGGGTTCGGGCGGCTGATTCAGCGGCGGGATAAATCCGGCCTTATCCAGCATTTTGCCTATGACGACGAGCAGCGGGTAAAAGAGATTCGGTTTGAGGGGAACAGCGAATTCAGAAAGGTTGAATACCGCTATGACCCGCTGGGCCGCAGGACGCATAAGGTTCTGTGGCGTTATAACGACCCGCAGCCGGAAACCATCCGCTTCGACTGGCAGGGTTTACAGCTCGCCGGTGAACAGAGCGACCGCGAGCCGGACCACTACGTTCAGTACGTCTACACCGAAGGCAGCTACGAGCCGCTGGCGCGCGTCGACAGCATTTTCGACGACTGTGAGATTTACTGGTACCACACCGAACTCAACGGCCTGCCGGAGCGGGTGACCGACGCGGACGGCCAGACCGTCTGGCGCGGACAGTTCAGCACCTGGGGCGAAACGGAGCGCGAACTCAGCGTGCCGCAGTGGCAGGTGCCGCAGAACCTGCGCTTCCAGGGTCAGTACCTCGACCGCGAAAGCGGCCTGCACTACAACCTGTTCCGCTATTACGACCCGGTGGCGGGGCGTTACACCCAGATGGACCCGATTGGGTTAGCGGGCGGGATTAATACGTATTCCTACGTGGGTGATCCGCTTACAGGTATTGATCCTTTGGGATTAATGAACTGTGGGATTAAATATGGCGAACTGGATAGTTTAGGTCGCCCGACAGGGGTGCAAGCGAGATTGAATGCTAGCCATGTGAATACCGGAACGCATGCAAATCCTAATATCCAACCGCCAGGTTTTATCACAGGTGCTGGGTCTAACCGAGCTCGAGGTCATTTACTTGGCCGCCAATTAGGTGGTTCTGGTGACGATGTCCGGAATCTTGTT
Organism: Cronobacter sp. HA18003; assembly: GCF_011605905.1. Classification (NCBI taxonomy): domain Bacteria; kingdom Pseudomonadati; phylum Pseudomonadota; class Gammaproteobacteria; order Enterobacterales; family Enterobacteriaceae; genus Cronobacter; species Cronobacter sp. HA18003. The sequence continues at coordinate 134,345 of NZ_JAANQO010000024.1, forward strand.
ACTATTCAACAGAGACCAGCTAATACTCCTGTCATGAGTGGTATAGAAGGTCGTATAAGAAAAGCGCTAGAGCAGGGGGAGATCATAGATCTAAACATAACTCCTATCTATCATGGCCCATCCAGAATTCCTGCTGGTATAACGATAAAAGCAGAGGGTTCTGGTGGATTCTTTGAGCATGTGACAGTACTCAATCCTCCAGGAATGTGAATATGATGATTAACAAATTAACTCAATTACTGCCACCTCCAGCGTCCCCCTCAGATTCAGGGAAGGGGAAGACTTGGCCATTAATTGCCGGATCAATAAATTTCCCGCCTGATTATGTTGATTTTATTAACACATATGGCTCTGGACGTATAGCAGACTTTATCGTTATTTTTAATCCTTTCAGCAAAGACGAAAACCTAAGTTTTTTTGATCAATACAATTACATTCTAGAAGATTTAAACTATCTCATTGAGTCTGATAAAGACTATTATAAATATAAACTTTATCCAGAAGATAACGGGTTTATACCTGTTGGAGTGACTGATAATGGTGATTATATATTTTGGGTTGTAACTTCGAAGGGAAATAGTGAGCAATGGGGGACTGCCATAATCCCTGCCAGATCACCAGACGTTGAATATTTCGAATGCAATTTAGTAAGTTTGATAGAGCAAATTCTGGATAAAAGCCTTAAGGCGAGGTCATTACCTGATACCTTTCCATCCCAACCAGTTAGCTTCGAGACGTTATGAGATTTAAATGAATTTGCTTGGCATTAATAAACCACCTTTTAATAAGGTGGTTTATTATTTGAATTTATTATTTAGATACTTCTGGGCTTTTTTAAATAAATTAATAGGGGTGGTGTTTGGAGGGGGTAATAAGGCAACTGTTTTTTAATAAATTTATTGGCGATGTTAAGATGAAAATGGTTTTCAATGAAGTTGAATATAATAATTTGGTTTCAGCTTTAAATGAACTGTCCATTCTTATGAAAAAAGAAAAGACAATAGATAAAGAGTTGGCTTTGTATTTATATTCGATTCCTCAAATGATTCGTTATGCCTATGACAGTTTTGATGAGATAAGCGATAAAAACGATTTAGCAGTGAAGCTAGAAGATGCTTGGATAGAACTGGATGCGCTAGTTATTGAAGTGTTAAGTTAAAAGGTGGTTTAAATAGAATAAAAGCATTCCAGTAAGGAAACATAAGCTTACTGGATTAAATTTTACAGAAAATTTATTGTTATTTCTGCGTTATGGAGTGAGCAGACTACTGCGAGTCGCTATAGGTTTTTAGGATGCATATTATTTTAATTGAGATTCTTTATGCTATAGTGACGAAAATTATTTTATGATGCGTTCCTTGTATGATATTTCCATATGGAAATTGCGAGCAAAGTATGAAAATAAATCAAGCAGCGATCGATAGATTACTAAGAATTAACTGGCTTGAAAATGTCGGAAAAGATTTACACATTCCCGGTACGTTACGTATTGATAATATAATTGACTTTGAGAATAGTTTGCAAAGTGAGGAATGGGAAAATACCTCGTTAGAGGCCAGGAATGATATCACTGGTTTTTTGGCGAAAAAACACTCAAACTCATTTCTTGAATGGAACAAACTCGCTGATATTGCCGCTGACATCATAGAAAATAAAATAATCCCGCAAATTCCTATTGTAGCAGGAAATCGAGAGGTCTTACTTAGCAATATTAAGTGGGATTTATTGAATTATTTGTTAGAGGATGCATGCGGCTCATACTTAAATAAACTATTTTTCTTTGGAAACCTTATAAATATTTATGAAAAAGGGCATATTCCCTGTGGTTGGGACGGTCTGTGGCCCAAGGTAATCTGATAATTTACTAAGGTTCATACTCTTATTTTCGAGCCTATTCACTGGTCCATAATAGATATTTTCTGAGTTTTATTACTTCCAAACTGCCGCAGTATTATGCGGCAGTAATTTTGTGCATACAACCAGCGCGCCCTATATCAATCTGATAGCCTAATGGTAACTACAAGATATTCTTTGATCATCAAATTGATCCGGCAAACAGATATTCAATTGACGCCGTTCAATTTAAAAGAGCTAATGATGTTTTAATAAAATGTATTAATAATGATCCTACATTTAGACGTGATTTGTTAGGTCGCCACCCTGAATTAGGAGATTGGCTGAAAGATGGTAGTAAAAGTAGAAGCCCAGCAGGATTTACATGGCATCATCACGAGGATGTAAATAGACTTGTTTTGGTTGATAGATTAGATCATAAATCTAATCACGCATTGTACCATCCCACAGGGAATGGTGGCAGGGATATTTGGGGAGGTGGTGAACCGGCGCGTCAAGGAAAACTTGGTGGGGCTACAGGAAAAGCTTGTAAATAATAAACATACTTTGAGGAGGCTAAATATGTTGAATAAAGATAGTAAATATAGTTTGTCCGATATTATTTCATACATGAAAATAACGGACTCACGTAACGATGATTTTTGTTTATATGGTGAATTAGACGAGCGCTTAAACGCTAATGGGAGTTATTATATTGCAGATTATCCTGATGTTGATGATAACGATAAGGAAATATATCCTGAAATAGTAACAAACAAAAAACTACACTATTTATATTCAGGCGAGCAGTTTGCAGACGCTATTGCTTCAGTTGTTGAAAAAAAACCATCAGCCACACTTGATGATTTTGTCAAGGCATTGAATTTTTACTCTGAAAACGATAATTTCCTTGATTTTTGATTTTAAATAAAGCCGGGGGGGTAATGTTAAATTTTGCCGGCTTTTTTATTTCATGGATTCTGCTCTAATTATTTCTTGCGGCTTCTTTTATGTTCTTAAGAATCCACTAAAGTTAATTTCTTTGTAATAATGAGGACAGGTTCAATGAAATCTATATATTATTGATATTGTGCATATAAATAGTTTTTTAAAAAACCAGATAAGTTCTCGAAGTTCCCGGATTTTTATTTACCCGCTGCTGTTCAGCTTACTAAACAACGACTTCCTTAATCCCCTTTGCCACACGGCACCACCTGGCAGTATGAATACAACCCGCGCGGCGATGTGGTCTCACTCACCGACCCTGTGGCTGGTCGTTACACCCAGATGGACCCGATTGGGTTAGCGGGCGGAATTAATACCTACAGCTACGTGGGTGATCCGCTGGGGTTAGTTGCATGTTATAAGTCTCCACATGACAATGTCTTTTACAGAACTATGTCAAAAGAAGATTTTGCTGTTTTACAAAAAACAGGACGTATGCCCGGGACCACCGAAACCACAATTTCACCGACTCGTGAGTTTTCAGAAAACTATGAAGGAATACTTGTACAATTTAATTTAAAACCGGGTACTCGAGCGCAGTTAGAAGGTATTGGAATTAGAGATAGCTCTGATCTTGCTGCTCAACTCATCCTAATATGCCGAGGCCATTAAAATCAAAAGGTTGGGTTTTTACTAATGCGCCCTTTAAAGGCGAGGGAGACCAAATTAATATTGGTCCTGGCAGAGAAGGTGGGGCTGCATTAAAAATATTTAACGATGGTATCGATTCTTTTAATATGTTGAGGCAATAATGAATTCAGAGCAAAAGAACTTAGTGCTTTCTGTGGTTAATAATAAACCACTCCGAGCTGGAAAAATAACAGATGAAGAATTTCTAAAGCTTTTTCCATGTACCCAGGGAAATGTTGAGGATTTTGTAAATGACATTTTAAAAAACGCGCATTCTTCCAAGGATCCGAAAGAAGTTGAATATGCGTTATATATTAGCTTTCACTTTGCATTTACAAGTAAGCATGAAGATATCTTGATACATCTTTTGGATGATGATTTTCATTATAAACATGATGATGTTGTGCGGGCTTTAGTTAAAATAAAGGCTAAAAGCGATAATGCAGTAAATGTACTATATAAATGTGCTTTATCTGAATACGATTATTTGGCTGATGACAGAGAGGATGGTAATTATACGTTGGCATGGAATTGTATATACGCTCTAGTGAAAATAGGTTCAAATTACGCTATTGAGAAATTAAAAGCATTGTCAAAAAATCCCATCCCTGAAATAAAGAACAAAGCAGTGCAGGTTGGAAAATCTTACGGTGTTTTAGATTAAAAAATAAATTTTATAAGGACGTTCTTGAGGGAGAAGCGAAATTGTTAAAAGCTTCGACTGGCAGGGTTTACAGCTTGCCGGTGAACAGAGCGACCGTGAGCCTGACCACTACGTTCAGTACGTCTACACCGAGGGCAGCTACGAACCGCTGGCGCGCATCGACAGTGTTTTCGACGACTGCGAAATTTACTGGTACCACACCGAGCTCAACGGTCTGCCGGAGCGGGTGATGGACGCGGACGGCCAGACCGTCTGGCGCGGACAGTTCAGCACCTGGGGCGAAACGGAGCGCGAACTCAGCGTGCCGCAATGGCAGGTGCCACAGAACCTGCGCTTCCAGGGCCAGTACCTCGACCGTGTCAAATTTATTGGGAACAAACAATTTCTCAAGCAGATAAATTTGAACGCATTAATGTGACGTTTGATGGATATATGAGATAGAGAACCCCAATAGGGAAGGTTAAATTCCTGGATGATGACGGCGTAATGGGTACTCATACGCTTCCACACTCAGGAGGCGTAACAGCACTGTCATCACTGGCTCATAAAGGATTGATTACTTTTGCACAAAACGAAGGATGTTGAATTTTATCTTAATACTTTAAGAAGATGGTCTTCCAAAAGATTACCATTTGGCCCATTCGACCTACCATTTTAAGGGTGAACTTATGGAACTTACTGAAAAATATGCAGTGTGGTATTCAACTTGTGCAGGCTATGAGTTAGTTCAAAATTATTTTTACAAAGAAAATGGGACGTCCAAATTTGAAAAAGATTTTGGTTTAAAAAAACGATTTATTGATTATGACCATGCCATTTCAATATGGTATGGGAAAGAGCACGGAGATTTGGGAGATATTGGTCCTGATAATTCGGCTATTGATAATGGCTTTCTTTTTATTACAACTCCTGTTGCGGAGAGGCTTTACGCATTAGGTGTGGAGAAAATTAGTTATATATTTGCTATACCTGATTTTGAATATGATAACGTAAGTAAGAAGAAGAATGTTATGATATTTTTGGATAACATCATTTGTTCTCAGAAATCCTCCTCTTGGTTAGATGATATTTTAAATGATATGTAAAGAGTAAGCGATTTTGAATATAAGATAATTTAATTATATTTATAGGATCCGCATACATAATATAATTGCAGAGCATCAAAAACGATTCAGTGTGTTGGGTATTGATGTGTATTCAACTAGCCTGACAACTTTTAAAGATAAGTCTGCTGCATGACCATTAGGAATTCGTTATATTAAAATATATGAGTGTATATTTGTTGACATGCCTCCTTATAACCCAGTTTATCATCAAAATTAGTAGGTAATTATGAAAGTATCACTAACAATTGCTGTTGACGATAGGAAGCTATCCAAAACTTACAATAAACTCTATCCAGAAATGAAAATTTTGACAACACAGTTGTCTTCATATGAACCTAGACATCCTATAGGTGAAATGATAACAGTTATAGTAACGGACACGGAAAAGGATGGGTACTTTAGAGAGGATAGTCAAGATGGTGCTTTTACCTATTTTTTCGTTATGGAGGCCGTGCATGATGAAGCTTTGTTGAAGACTAAGATTTTTGGCTATCTTGAAAAAGCTATCGAGAAAACAGCGCTTACAATACCTGATCATGAAAAATATAAAATGATATTTTCTCAGTGGAAGAAAGAACACATGTAATGGCGCATCGGTGACCGAAGGAGCTGCCCTGTCTTTTAACTCATCGCAACAAAAGCAGAAACTTTAAATTTTTTAACCATCATCAGATTATGCCTTCAGATGAAAACCTGAGCCAAAATCTGATTAATAAGTATGATGTTGTTAGGGGGAGATCTTTAAATCATAACCAGCACTTTAATGCCAGACTTTTTTAAAATGATTAACAATAAGGTTCATATATGGATAGAGAATAACTTTTCATCGGCAGATGACTATATACGTTATTTTGAATTAGATTATTCTACCGATGGCGATATAGACGATCCCGATTATCAAGTATGCGGATTCTGTAAGGAACTGGGTATCAAATGGTACGATGAGGATTTTATTGGTATTATACCCAGAGAAAATAAATAAGTTTCTATAGATGATTTTCTCGAAGCAGCTGCTGTAGACGAGGGTGAGAAAGAAAACGTTAAATCGAAATGTAATGCATCAGGAATTTAAAAAGCGAATGCTTTAGTATGGTATGCTGATTCCTCATTGGATGTGAAGCCAGATCCATCAGTTAGCTGTAATGGTTTAAAGTACATTGGCCTGTTTGAAGACGATTGATGTAACGATATTAAAAAACGTTTTAAAGTTAATGATGCTTTTAACAAAGCACTAATGTGTAAGTATAGGGTATCTCTTAGCGATAATAAAAAATCAAATATCTTGCGAATTATTTTTTTAAATATGCTTTTCCTAAAGGAGTATTCCCCCATGGTTGAACTGGTCGATCCCGAAAGAAAGATAAGTAACATCGAATGGACAGAATTTGCAAAATGCTTTCCTGCACGCCTGCCGGAATCCTTCAAAGCGCACTATTTAAGAATAAACGGTGGTTACTTAGCCGAAGAGGACGTTGAGGCAGACCGGTGGGGAATGCCGGTAGGTGGTTTTAACCCGATCAAGTATGGGCCGCTTCCCATTGAAACACTCATTAATGACATATTCAGCATTTCGCCTGCCGATAGCGAATATGGCCCGTGGCATGAAAAGGAATTTATTCCGTTCGCTTACGATAATGGCGGGAATCCTTTTTTCCTTTCATTAAAAGCAAGCGATTACGGTCGTATCTATCTCTATGCGCAAGATGGCGATGCCCTCTTTGAGGTTGCAGAGTCATTTGATGATTTTATAAGAGCATTATACCGGCTTTAAATGTGCTTATTTTCAGGATAAAGGCGAGATAGCGTCCGGCGGTTTTTCCTTTTCCGTTGCCTCACAAGCTTTATCAGCCTGATTTTCCCTGACGCTTTTTATCAATTAATGCTTATCTGTTACCGCATCGGTTATATTGCCTGATCATATGCACAGTAAAATCATAAGAAAATAGAGAATTATCGCTGCTATTGCATAACCACAGGGCATATAACTTATTGTCTGTATTGAATAAATTTCACATAAGGCAGGAAATTGTCCTCAGGGCTTTTAATTGCCCGACGAAACGCGTTATCCTCTGCCGGAAATGCGGTTTATCTTAACGCAAATACACCCAGCATAAATGTGCGATTTTTAATATGGCGGTCGCCCGTGCGGCGTCGTGTTTTCTTTTTTTAACAGGTAGCAGAGCGTGTTACGCCCAAAATAGATAAAGACTGAGTTATGAATTTATTCCCCGTTAGTGACAGTAACGAAAGTGAATTAACCTTTGTCGTTTCCCGAGCCTCTGCCAATGCGGATGATAAGGTCCATGCCGTCGCCGCCCGCATCGTCAGAGAAATGGAAACCTCCCTGCCCGAATTCCGTCTGGAATCCACGGAGATGACCGTGATCGACGGCGAACCGGCGGTCGATATGTTTTATCAGTATATGGAAGACAATACGCCAGTGTTTCAGCGCCAGACGGTGATTCTGATAAACGATGCGCAGGAAGGTAAAAAGATGGTGAGTTACATCGGCACCTGCATCGGTGAATTTCTGGATTCACACCACTGGCAGTATCAGGAAATTATGCAGAGCATCAAGTTTCACCGTCAGCGGAAAAGCGCCTGAAGGCAATGGAGAGCGCAGGGAAGGGATAGAAGAGCGCCGCCCGAATGAGCGGCGCAGAGCATTACGCTTTTTTCGCTTCTTCAGCGGCTTTCACGATAACCGCGAACGCGTCCGCTTTCAGAGAGGCACCGCCCACCAGCGCGCCGTCGATGTCCGGCTGGGTGAACAGCTCTGCCGCGTTAGCCGCGTTTACAGAACCGCCGTACTGAATGATAACCTGCTCGGCGATTTTCGCGTCGGCTTTGGCGATGTGGTCACGGATGAATTTGTGAACCGCCTGTGCCTGCGCCGGAGTGGCGGATTTGCCGGTACCGATAGCCCATACCGGTTCGTAAGCAATCACAACGCCTTCAAACGCCGCGGCGCCCTGGGTTTTCAGCACAGCGTCGATCTGACGTGCGCAGACTTCTTCCGTTTTGCCCGCTTCGTTTTCAGCTTCGGTTTCACCGATGCACAGTACCGGCACCAGACCCTGCGCTTTCAGCACGGCGAATTTTTTCGCGATCAGCTCGTCAGATTCCGCGTGGTAAGTACGACGCTCGGAGTGGCCGATAATGATGTATTTAGCGCCGATATCTTTAAGCATTTCAGCGGAAGTTTCACCGGTGAACGCGCCGGAGAGGTTAACGTCGACGTTCTGGGCACCAAGAATGATGTGGCTGCCAGCAGCGGCCTGCTTGGCCAGATCCAGATACATCGCCGGCGGGGCGATCGCTACGTCGCAGCCAGATACGCCAGCCAGCTCTTTACGCAGGTTAGCTACCAGCTCGTTTACCATGTGGCGGCTGCCGTTCAGTTTCCAGTTACCCATCACTAAAGGATGTCGCATTTTCATTCTCCACGCGCTAAGCGAATTAAGGAATATTGCTGCCCGTCAGGCAGCGTGGTCTGTGAAACAGTATAGAGATTCGTACCCGGAAAGGCTTTGCTTTTTGTCATTTATTGCTCCCTTCCAGCGTTTGCGATAGCGCAAGCTTAATCGGTTCAACCGCGAAGGTAAGGCCCTTTTCGCCGCTGTCTGCGACAATATAGCGAATCGCGCCTTCGGCCTGGCTGAAGTAGCGTTTGCCCTTGCCCTCGGTAAGCAAGCGCGTCAGCCGCTGCTGGCTTTGCGCTTTGCTGATTTTCGGCGTGAAACTCCGCAGCAGCGCGGCCATATACTCCAGCGCTTTGGCTTTCGCCGCTTTTTGCTCCGGCCCCTGAATAGGCAGCCAGGTCATCTGAATACTTTTGATTTTCAGCGTGCCGCGCTCCAGCGCCGTGGAGGCATAGAGATTTTCATTAATCTTGCTGGCTGCGCGCACCAGATTGATTTTGTCGCCTTTCACGTCGATGGCGCGAAATTCATTGAGCGGGAGCGTGGGGTTGTCGGCGTTGAAGCGTTCGCGAAACTGGGAAATGGAGAGATCAAAAGTGGGCGAGCCGGGCAGCAGATAGGGCGCGGTCGGCGTCAGCGTATCCGGGTCGGTTTCGGCATCAGCGAAGCACGCCGCCAGCGGCAGCGTCAGAAAAAGAAGATAAAACAGCGGCTTCATGATTCACCTTTCCCGGTTGCGTATCACAGCGATTAAAACCAGATCGGGCTGGCTTGTCAAAACCCGTCCGCACCAGGGTAAACTGTGCGCCACGCACACAGTAAGGTTTTGGCTATGACCCTTCAGCAGTGGTTGTTCTCTTTTAAAGGCCGTATTGGCCGTCGTGATTTCTGGGTATGGATGGCGCTCTGGGTGGCGTCGATGATTATCCTTTTTACCCTCACTGGCAATGATTTGCTCAATACCCAGACCGCCGCGTTTATGCTGGTTTGTCTGCTCTGGCCGACGGCGGCGGTGGTGGTGAAACGCCTGCACGACCGCGGCAAATCCGGCGCGTGGGCGCTGTTGATGATCCTCGCGTGGATGCTGCTCGCCGGTAACTGGGCGGTGCTGGGCGGCGTCTGGCAGTGGGCCGTGGGGCGCTTCATCCCGACGCTTATCATGGTGATGATGGTGCTGGACCTGGGCGCGTTTCTCGGCACCCAGGGCGAAAACAAATACGGCAAAGACACGCTGGATGTGAAGTACCGCTGATTACCAGTAGTGCTCCGCCGTCATATGCCCCGGACGGCGGCGCAGGTGTTTCGCCATCTGACGCGTATCTTTGAGCAACTGCTGCGTATCGCGCACCATCTGCGGGTTCCCGCACAGCATCACATGGCTGGTCGCGGTGTCCATCGGCAGCCCGACCGCCTCTTCCAGCGCGCCGCTCTCAATCAGCGCCGGCACACGCCCGGTCAGCGAGCCGGAGACCGTTTCACGGCTTACCACCGTCTGCACCCGTAGCTTGCCGTCGTAGCGCTGTTGCAGCTCCAGCATCAGCGGTAAGTAGCTCAAATCCTGGGCGTAACGCACCGCATGCACCAGCACGATATTTTTAAAGCGCTCGAGATCTTTGCCTTCCTGTAAAATCGACAGATACGGGCCGATGGCCGTGCCGGTCGCCAGCATCCATAACGTCTCGCACTCGGGAATTTCTTCCAGCACGAAAAAGCCCGCCGCGTCGCTCACCACCATCACTTCATCACCCGGCTGCATCGCGTGCAGCCGCGGGCTAAGTTTGCCCTCCGGCACCGTCACCAGGTAAAACTCCAGATCCGGGTTGCCCGGCGCGTTGACGTAAGAATAGGCGCGCTGCACGCGCTCGCCGTCAATCTCAAGGCCCAGCTTGGTGAATTGTCCGGCGGTGAAAGGCGCGACAGGGGCGTGAACCACGAGACTGAAGAGAGAATCGGTCCAGTGCTGAACCCGAACCACTTTACCTGTAACCCAATCCGCCATGTTTCGCTCCTGTGTTAACTGATGCTTTATCTTCGCCAGCGCCGCGCATCATTTCCAGCCCGCGCGGGCTGGAAAGCTCGTTCCGACAAACGATTAAAGAATGTGTGTCTGGATCTCCGGGTCTTTGCGGTCGAGATAGTGAATCGAGTGAATGCGGCGAATGGTGCGCGATTTGCCGCGGATCAGCAGCGTCTCGGTGGTGGCGATATTGCCCTTGCGGGTGATGCCATCCAGCAGATCGCCTTTGGTGATGCCGGTCGCTGAGAAAATCACGTTATCGTTGTGCGCCATTTCATCCAGTTTCAGCACATTGCCCGCCGTGATGCCCATCGCCTGACAGCGCGCCAGCTCCTGCTCGCCGATGCGGCGGTTGTCCGGCGTGTCGCCTTTCACAACGTGGCGCGCCAGCAGCCGGCCCTGCATATCGCCATCCAGCGCGCGGATCACCGCCGCCGACACCACGCCTTCCGGCGCGCCGCCGATGCCGTAAAGCACGTCCACTTCGCTGTCCGGCATACAGGTGAGAATAGACGCCGCCACGTCGCCGTCGGGAATGGCGAAAACGCGCACGCCGAGCTGCTGCATCTGCGCGATAACCGCATCGTGGCGCGGCTTGGCGAGAATAGTGACGGTGAGTTCACTAAGCGGTTTATCGAGCGCCGCGGCGATGTTCTTCAGGTTCTGCTCAAGCGGCAGGTTGAGATCGATAACGCCTTTCGCGCCAGGACCGACAATTAGCTTTTCCATATACATATCGGGCGCGTTCAGGAAGCTGCCTTTATCGCCTACCGCCAGCACCGCCAGCGCGTTGGCCTGGCCCATCGCCGTCATGCGCGTGCCTTCGATAGGATCAACGGCGATATCAACCGCGTCGCCGTTGCCGGTGCCGACCTTCTCGCCGATATAGAGCATCGGCGCTTCATCGATTTCGCCTTCGCCAATCACAATCTGCCCGTCGATATCGACTTTATTGAGCATAATGCGCATGGCGTTAACGGCCGCGCCGTCAGCGAGGTTTTTATCGCCGCGTCCCAGCCACTTGTACCCGGCCAGCGCCGCCGCTTCGGTGACGCGTGAAAATTCGATGGCAAGTTCTCGTTTCATGACTCTTTTCCGCAAGATTAACTGCGTCGGAGTGTAGCACAGAGCGGGTAACGGCTGTTACGGAGGGCTGACCGGTGGGAGAGGGAACAGAAGCGCTACGCGGCCACCGAAGCTACTTCTGGAAGGCTTTTTTTAAGCTGATCCTTGAGAGCAATTCGGTCAGGGAAAGGACCATGGTGGAGCGCACCACCTGCTGGTAGCGCTGCTGTTGCATCTGGATAAGCTGCGGATCGCTGCTTTCAAGCGCGGGCGGCGCCGGAGGCAGCGCGACGACGCAGTGCAGTTCGCCGAACGGGCCGAGAATTTCGTCGTCGGTAAAGGCGTAGTCATTGCCGTCGTGATTGAGTTCTTCACGCAGCGCCATCAGCAGTTCGCAGTCTTCATATTCGGCGCGGCTTATCACGCCAAGCCCGTAAATCAGCTTCAGGCGCACGGAGAGATCGCCCAGCGGGCCGCTGCCGTCGAGCAACGGCTCAACGGCATATTTGACCGCGTAGTCGTCTTTACGGAACACCTGCAACACCAGAATATTGACCGCCTCGGTGAGCAACTCTACGGCTGCGATCAAAAAACTTCTTACGGTTTTGCCAGCATTCAGACGCTCAAGCACACGGTTTTCAAAGGCCTGGGTTTCTTCCATCATTGCCTGCATATCTGACACATCATCAGCGGGCGCAGACTCAGCCGCGCCCGTTATTCATTACGCTGTTGCGTTATACGCGTTTACCGCCGAAGCCACGACATCGCTGTTGGCGTCCAGACCGGAAATCTGCGCCAGCGCGGCCTGCGGGCCTTTATCGGCGATAAGCTGCGCCAGCTCCTGCGCCTGCGGATCGTCTTCGCTGCGAAAATGCATCGCGGCGGCGATACCCAGCACCAGATTCTGATGCGGTAGGCCATATTCCAGCGTGCCCAGCAGCGGTTTAATCAGACGGTCGCCCGCGCTCAGTTTGCGCAGCGGCTGACGGCCAACGCGCTCCACATCGTCTTTCAGGTACGGGTTTTCAAAACGGCTAAGGATTTTCTCGATATACGCGGCATGTTTCGCGTCATCAAAGCCGTAGCGTTTAATCAGCACCGCGCCGCTCTCTTCCATCGCGCCGCGCACCACCAGACGAATTTTCTCATCCAGAATCGCGTCGCGAATGGTCTGATGACCGGCCTGTTTTCCGAGGTAGGCGGTTATAGCATGCCCGGTGTTCAGGGTGAAGAGCTTGCGTTCAACAAATGCCATCAGATTGTCGGTCAGCTCCATGCCTGCGATGGTCGGCAGCTCGCCTTTGAACTGGGTTTTATCGACAATCCACTCGCTGAAGGTTTCCACGGTGACTTCCAGCGGATCGTGCGCGGCGGATGCCGACGGCGGCACGATACGGTCAACGGCCGAGTCAACAAAACCGATGTGGCTTTCCACCCAGGCTTTGTCACCCTCTTCGAGCGCGTTAAAGACGTGCGTTTTCAGCTGGCTGGTGCCGCGCACCATGTTTTCACAGGCGATGATATTAAGCGGGCGCTCGTTGCCCTGCGCTTTACGCAGCACCAGACCTTTGGCAATCGCCGGAGCGATGCGCTCCAGTACCACCGGGCCAACGGCGGTCGTCACGAGATCGACCGTGGCGATAAGCGTCACGACATCCTCGCTGGTGCTGTTAACCGCATCCACGCCGGAAACGGTATCAATCTGCTCCTGCTCGCCCACCACGCGCACCTGATAGCTGTGGCGCGCGTTTAACGCGTCCAGCACCGTCTGGTTCACGTCGGCGAACGTCAGTCCGACGCCTGCGTCAGCGAGCAGTTTGCCAATAAAGCCACGACCAATATTACCTGCGCCAAAATGTAATGCTTTCATGGGAATACCTTCTTACTTAAAGCGGAACTGTATCGCCCGAGAGGACGGGGGAAAGGGTGCTGCGTGCGACCTCCCTTTCCCTTGCCCTCTCCCTGAGCGGGAGAGTCAGGGTTGCCCTGGTGGAGCACAATTATCTCATTAGCTTCTCAATGAGAAAGAGAGGGACAGTGTCCCTCTCTGCACGGTCTTACGCCACGGTTTTACCGGAAAGCAGCGCCAGGACTTCATCGACGCTGTCGGTGTGCGCCAGGCGCTCAATCACGCTTTCATCATCCAGCGCGTTGGTCAGGCTGGTGATAACCTGAATATGTTCGTTATTGCGCGCCGCGATACCAATCACCAGACGGGCGATATCGTCTTCTTCTTCACCGAAACGCACGCCCTGCGGATACTGGCAGAACACGACGCCAGTTTTCAGCACGCGATCTTTGGCTTCGACGGTGCCGTGCGGAACCGCAATAGACTCGCCGAGATAAGTCGGGGTGAGTTTTTCGCGCTCCAGCATCGCGTCCACATATTCCGGCTGCACGTAACCGCCTTTCACCAGTTGCTCGCCCGCAAAGCGAATCGCCTCTTCTTTATTCGCCGCATGACGGCCAAGAAAGACGTTTTCCGCGCCGAGCTTAAACAGGTGGCTGTCGTTCGCGTCGAAGCTGTCCTGCAGGCTGGTGCGCACTTTCTCTTCGTTCTGCGAATGACGCTGCGCGGCCACCAGACGTTCGGTCAGGCCAGCGTACAGGCCGCTGTCCAGGAAGTTGGTCAGCGAAATGTGCTGCGCGTGCGGCGCCTGGCGCATGGCGCGCTCGGTTAAATCGCGGTGGGTGATAACCAGATCCACATCGCCCGGCAGACTGTTAATCGCGCTGTTGGTCACGGAAATATGGCTCAGGCCCGCGTCCTGCACTTTCTTACGCAGTACACCTGCGCCCATCGCGCTGGAACCCATACCGGCGTCGCAGGCGACAATGATTTTACGCACGTGGCTCAGGTCGTTGCTCAGATCCGCGCTCGCTGCGGTCGCGGCACCTTTAGACTGCGCTTTCATATCCTGCATACGACGGGTCGCAGCATCGATATCGTCTTCTTCTTTCACTTTGCTGGTTTTCAGCAGGATAGCGGCGACCACGAAGGAGACGGCCATCGCGGCGAAAATCGCCACCAGGTTTGCGAAGTACGCGCCTTTCGGCGTCATCGCCAGTACCGCCAGGATAGAGCCCGGAGACGCCGGAGAAACCAGGCCGCCGTTCAGTACGGTCAGGCAGAAGACGCCAGTCATACCGCCCAGGATAACGGCGATAATCAGACGCGGGTTCATCAGCACATACGGGAAGTAGATTTCGTGGATACCGCCCAGGAAGTGGATGATAGCCGCGCCGCCCGCAGACTGTTTGGCGCTGCCGCGGCCAAAGAACATGTACGCCAGCAGGATGCCCATACCCGGACCCGGGTTGGCTTCAATCAGGAAGAAAATAGATTTGCCAAGTTCATGCGACTGCTGAATGCCCAGCGGCGAGAAGATGCCGTGGTTGATGGCGTTGTTGAGGAACAGGATTTTCGCCGGTTCAACGAAAATCGACGCCAGCGGCAGCATGTCGTGAACCACCATAAAGTTCACGCCAGCAGCCAGTACTTTGGAGAGCACTTCGACCGCCGGGCCAATGCCGAGGAACGCCAGAATCGCGAGGATCATACCGATGATGCCCGCGGAGAAGTTGTTCACCAGCATTTCAAAGCCGGATTTGATTTTGCCGTCGACCGAGGCGTCGAATTTCTTGATGCAGAAGCCGCCGAGCGGGCCTGCGATCATCGCGCCCAGGAACATCGGGATGTCCGCGCCGACGATAACGCCCATGGTGGTAATCGCGCCCACCACGCCGCCACGCTCGCCGCCAACCAGCTTACCGCCGGTATAACCGATAAGCAGCGGCAGCAGGTAGCTGATCATCGGGCCGACCAGCTTCGCCAGCGTCTCGTTTGGCCACCATCCTGTGGGAATAAATAACGCGGTGATAATACCCCAGGCGATAAACGCGCCGATGTTAGGCATTACCATATTGCTGAGAAAGCGACCAAAGCTTTGCACTTTGATCTTGATATCGGATGACATAGAACACCCCTTCTTATGTTTACGCGCAGGCTTGCGGCCCGAGGTTTATTGTTAACGTGGCGGCAGAGGTAGCCGGACCCATGCTCTGATGACGCGAAATCTGGCACTGAATCGCGATGGTGTCCAGACAGGCACTTTAAGTGTGATCGCGATCACGCGATGTCGGGGTGATCGGGGTAAAGTTGCGTGATTTGAATCACAAAAAAGACGTGTAAAAAAAAGACAATGCGCAAAATGTCGCCATAAACACCCCTTAAATGTGAATAAAGTCACATTTTCTTTCGGCATGTTTGTTATTGGTTTGTGATGTTAATCACAAAATATTTCCCAGGAAAAATCCGAACAGGCGGCGTACATTTTTCACTCATGCTAACAGGGGGAGTCTGTAAGAAAGTTACAGCCGGGAATTCGCGCAAAAATGGCGTCGGCGAAACGCGTTTTAGCGCGCCGTCGCGCCTCCTTTTAGCGTATCCTGACCCATACTTACCCTTACCCTGGCGATAACGTAAAAGGACCCGACATGAAACTTATCGGTAGTTACACCAGCCCGTTTGTACGCAAAATCTCCGTCATGTTGCTCGAAAAAGGCATCGTGTTTGAGTTCGTGAATGAATCGCCCTATGCCGAACAGAACGGCATGGCGCAGTACAACCCGCTCGGGAAAGTGCCGGCGCTGGTGACCGACGAGGGCGAAACCTGGTTTGATTCGCCCATCATCGCGCAGTATATCGAGCTGCTGGACGCGCAACCGGCGCTGGTGCCGCAAGAACCGCGCGCTGCGCTAAAAGTGCGCCAGCTGGAGGCGCTCGCCGACGGCATTATGGGCGCGGCGCTGGTTTCGGTGCGCGAGCAGGCGCGCCCGCCTGAGCAGCAGTCGGAAAATGAGCTGCTGCGCCAGCGGGAGAAAATCAACCGCGGCCTCGATGCGCTGGAAGGGTATGTGGCTGACGGCACGCTGAAGGCTGAGGAACTGACGCTCGCCACCATCGCCACAGCCTGCGCCATCGGCTATCTCAATTTCCGTCGCGTGGCGCCGGGCTGGTGCGCGCAGCGTCCGCATCTGGTGAAACTGGTGGAAGCGCTCTTTGCCCGCGACAGCTTCGCGCGTACCGAGCCGCCCAGCGCCTGAGCGGGCGTGAACCGCCCTTTATTGCGCTGACCGGGCGCGGGGACTGAACTGCCCCGCGTTTCCTGCTAAATTATCGCCACGTTTTATCCAGGTTTATGCACGCCATGACGACCGATTCCCGTCTGCTTTACAGTCAGCTTCCCGCCACCGACCGCCTGCTGCGCGACAGCGCGTTCCAGCCGTTGCTGGACACCTACGGCCATACCCGCGTGGTCAACACCCTTCGCGCGATGCAGGAGGCGGCGCGGCTCGCCATTCGCGAACGCCAGGCGCTGCCCTCATGGTGCGACGACTGGGCCGCGGCGGCGGCCGGGCGGCTGGCGCGCGGTTCGCAAAGCGCGCTGCGCCCGGTCTTTAACCTTACCGGCACGGTGCTGCACACCAATCTTGGCCGCGCGTTGCAGGCGGAAGAAGCGGTTGAGGCGGTCGCCCGCGCCATGCGCTCGCCCGTGACGCTGGAGTATGACGCCGAAGGCGGCGAGCGCGGTCACCGCGACCGCGCGCTGGCGGAGCTACTCTGTGAGCTTACCGGCGCAGAAGACGCCTGTATCGTTAATAACAACGCGGCGGCGGTGTTGCTGATGCTGGCGGCGCTGGGCGCCGGCAAAGAGGTGATTGTGTCGCGCGGCGAGCTGGTGGAGATTGGCGGCGCGTTTCGTATCCCGGATGTGATGCGCCAGGCGGGCTGTCAGCTGGTGGAAGTGGGCACGACCAACCGCACACACCTGCGCGATTATCTTGACGCTGTCGGCGAGCAGACCGCGCTGCTGATGAAAGTGCACACCAGTAATTACCAGATTGAAGGCTTTACCAAAGCCGTAGATGCCGCCGAACTGGCGCAGGCGTCGACGCTGCCGGTGATTGTCGATCTCGGCAGCGGTTCGCTTATCGATCTCAGCCAGTATGGGCTGCCAAAAGAGCCGATGCCGCAGGAGGCGCTCGCCGCCGGGGCGAGTCTCGTGAGCTTTTCCGGCGATAAACTGCCGGGCGGGCCGCAGGCGGGGATTATCGTCGGGAAAAAAGCGCTTATCGCGGCGCTTCAGAAACACCCGCTCAAGCGCGCGCTGCGCGCCGATAAAATGACGCTGGCGGCGCTCGACGCCACGCTGCGCCTTTATCTGCACCCGGAAAAACTCGCACAACGGCTGCCGACGCTGCGGCTGCTGACGCGCCAGGCGTCTGACATTAACGAACAGGCGCAGCGCCTGCGTCCGGCGCTGGAGACCCGCTACGGCGATGAATTTCAGATAGACGTGATGCCCTGCCTGTCGCAGATTGGCAGCGGTTCGCTGCCGGTCGACCGGCTTCCGGGGGCGGCGCTCACCTTCACCCCGCGCGACGGGCGCGGCAGCCGCCTTGAGGCGCTCGCCGCCCGCTGGCGTCGCCTGCCGGTGCCGGTTATCGGGCGTGTGGGCGACGGGCGGTTATGGCTCGATTTACGCTGCCTTGAAGATGAGGCAGGACTGATGGAGATGTTGTTGCAATGATTATCGCCACCGCCGGGCACGTGGACCACGGCAAAACCACGCTGCTTGAGGCGCTTACCGGCATTAACGCCGACCGTCTGCCGGAAGAGAAAAAGCGCGGCATGACTATCGATCTCGGTTACGCCTACTGGCCGCAGCCGGACGGGCGCGTCATCGGCTTTATCGACGTGCCGGGCCATGAGAAATTCCTCGCTAATATGCTGGCGGGCGTGGGCGGCATCGATCATGCGCTGCTGATGGTGGCGTGCGATGACGGCGTGATGGCCCAGACGCGCGAGCATCTGGCGATTTTGCAGCTGACCGGCCAGCCGACGCTCACCGTGGCGCTCACCAAAGCCGACCGGGTGGATGACGCGCGCCTCGCGCAGGTGAAAGCGCAGGTGATGGCCACGCTGAGCGATTATGGCTGGCATGACGCCACGCTGTTCGTCACGGCGGCCACCGAAGGCGTGGGCGTTGATGCGCTGCGCGACCATCTGCGCCAGTTGCCTGAGCGCACGCACCCTGCCGGGCAGCGCTTTCGCCTGGCGGTCGATCGCGCGTTTACCGTCAAGGGCGCGGGCCTGGTCGTTACCGGCACGGCGCTTTCCGGCGAGGTGAATGTCGGCGATACGCTCTACCTGACCGGCGCGAATACGCCGCTGCGCGTGCGCGGCCTGCATGCGCAGAATCAGCCGACGGAACGCGCATTCGCCGGTCAGCGCATCGCGCTGAATATTAGCGGCGACGCGCAGAAAGCGGATATCCGGCGCGGCGACTGGCTGCTCAGCGACGCACCGCCGCAGGCCGCAGAGCGGGTTATCGTCACGCTCGACCGCCATGCGCCGCTGCAACAGTGGCAGCCGCTGCATATTCACCATGCGGCAAGCCACGTCACCGGGCGCGTTTCGTTACTGGAAGATGATCTGGCGGAGCTGGTATTCGACACGCCGCTGTTCCTGGCCGATAACGACCAGCTGGTGCTGCGCGACATTAGCGCGCGCCAGACGCTCGCAGGCGCGCGCGTCGTCACGCTGGAAACCCCGCGGCGCGGCAAACGCCAGCCGGAGTTCCTCGCGTTTCTCAACGAACTGGCGAGTGCCAGAACCGACGCCGACGCGCTGCGGCTCCATGCCTCGCGCGGCGCGGTCGCGCTGGCGACATTCGGCTGGGCGCGCCAGCTCTCTGCGGCATCGCTCGACGCGCTGGCGGGCAGTGGGGACTATCTCCAGGCGAACGGTTATCTGTTAAGCAGCGCGCTCGCGGCGCGCTGGCAGGAGAAACTGCTCGCCACGCTCGCCCGCTACCATGAAACGCACAGCGAAGAGCCCGGCCCCGGCCGCGAACGGCTGCGTCGCATGGCGCTCCCTTCCGAGCCGGAACCGCTGGTGCTGGCGCTGATCGAGAGGATGTGCCGTGACGGACAACTCGCGAGCCGCGAAGGCTGGCTGCATCTGCCGGGCCATAAGGCCGGTTTCAGTGAGGCTCAGCAGGCGCTGTGGGAGAAAATCCAGGGACTGTTTGGCGACGAGCCCTGGTGGGTGCGCGATCTGGCGCGCGAAGCGGGCGAAGAAGAACAGGCGATGCGCCAGCTATTGCGGCTCGCCGCGCAGCAGGGTTTTATCACGGCGATTGTTAAAGATCGCTACTACCGTCACGATCGCATTGTGGCGTTCGCCGATCTGATCCGCACGCTCGATCGCGAAAAAGGCGCGACCGTCGCCGCCGATTTCCGCGACAGCCTGAACGTGGGCCGTAAACTGGCGATTCAGATTCTGGAATATTTCGACCGCATCGGCTTTACCCGCCGTCGCGGTAATGAACATCTGTTGCGTGACAGCGCGCTGTTTAATTCCGCGCTATAAAAATAACGAAATGGGGGAATGTATATTTATGAAATATATATTCCCCGCCTTTTAATCACTCCATGAATAATTACGAGAAATTCCGCTAACTGTTTTATTTTATGGTGCTTTCTGGCAACCAATTCGTCGTAATTCGCGGCAACTCGCTTTTTTCACTCTGCCATGCGGTGTATTTTCGAAAGCTCATTTCATTCATTAAGGATAATGAGTATGACCGCGTCTGTTTTTTATATTCCCCCCATTAATATGATTGGCATGAATAGTCTCGATGAAGCGCTGAAAATGGCCAGCGAATATGGCTACCGCAACGCGCTGATTGTGACGGACGGTATGTTGTCAGCGCTGGGCATGGCCGGCCAGCTCAAGGAAATGCTGTCGCAGAAAGGCATTAACAGCGTGATTTTCGACGGCACCCACCCGAACCCGACCACGGAAAACGTGGAAGCGGGCTTAAGTATGCTGCGCGCGCACCGCTGCGACTGCGTGATTTCGCTCGGCGGCGGCTCGCCGCACGACTGCGCCAAAGGCATCGCGCTGGTAGCGGCCAACGGCGGCGATATTCGCGATTACGAAGGCGTTGACCGCTCCCGCAAACCGCAACTGCCAATGATCGCCATCAACACCACGGCGGGCACGGCATCTGAGATGACGCGTTTTTGCATCATCACCGATCAAGAGCGCCATGTGAAAATGGCCATTGTCGATAAACACGTGACGCCGGTGATGTCGGTAAACGATCCGGCGCTGATGATGGGAATGCCGAGATCGCTGACCGCCGCGACAGGCATGGACGCGCTGACCCACGCCATCGAAGCGTATGTCTCCACCGCCGCCACGCCGGTCACTGACGCCTGCGCCCTGAAAGCCATTAGCATGATTGCGCAAACGCTGCCGCAGGCGGTGGAAGAGGGGGATGATGTCGCGGCGCGCGAGGCGATGGCCTGGGCGCAGTTCATGGCGGGAATGGCGTTTAATAACGCCTCGCTCGGGTATGTCCACGCGATGGCGCATCAGCTCGGCGGTTTTTACGATCTGCCGCACGGCGTTTGCAATGCCATCCTGCTGCCGCATGTACAGCGCTTCAACAGCAGCGTGGCGGCGCACCGCCTGCGCGACTGCGCGCAGGCGATGGGCGTTAACGTTCGCGCCATGAGCGACGCTGAAGGCGCGAATGCCTGTATCGAGGCGATTTGCGCGCTGGCTCGCCGGGTGCATATTCCTGCTGGTTTACGCGAGCTGAGAGTGCGTGAAAATGACATTGCTCAGCTGGCGGAAAACGCGCTCAAGGATGCCTGCGGATTAACCAATCCGGTGCAGGCAAGCCACGCGGAGATCATGGCGATTTATCGTGCGGCGATGTAACGCTTAAGCCCCGCTGCGGCGGGGCTACTGTTGTTTCGCGAGCCACACCGCGCCCAGGCGTCCGGCCTGGTTACCGAGCTGGCAGGGCTGAATGGGCACCCGCAACGCATCCCAGAAGTTATATTTTTCGAGACTACGCTCAAGCATCGGGTAGAGATCTTTTTGCTGGCTGATGCCGCCGCCAATCAGCACCACCTGCGGATCGTAGAGCGACACCACGCTGTAAACGCCGCGCGCCAGATAACCGACCCAGCGCTCCACCACTTCACGCAGATGCACATCGCCGCCCATACGCTCGAAAATTTCTTTGCCATGCAGCGGGGCATCTGACGGCAGCGACAGCGCCTGGCGGCTCGCCTCCACCAGCCCGCGCGCGGAGGCGATCTGATGCATGTTTTCGCCGTTGTCGCCAACCGGGATCACGCCAAATTCGCCCGCGCGGAAATGTGCGCCGCGCAAAAGTTCGCGGTTCAGTATCAGCCCACCGCCAATGCCGGTGCCAATGGTCATGCAGATAAACGACTCGTAGCGCTGACCGGCACCGCGCCACATCTCGCCAAGCGCCGCGCAGTTCGCATCGTTTTCCACCGTGACCGGCAGCGACGTTAACTCGCCAAATATCTCCAGCAGATTGCAGCCGTCGAGAAACGTCAGCGCGCCCGCCTTCGGCACATGGCCGGTATGCGGGTTGATATAGCCTGGAAAACTGACGCCGATACCGGCTATCTCGTCGCGCTTTTGATAATGCTCAACGGTCTCGCGCCAGGCGTTTTTAAACGCGTCAGGATCGTAGTGCGTGTCATATTCGTCGCTGGAAAGCTCCTCGCCCTCTTCGGTGATCAGGCCGTGTTTGATATGCGTGCCGCCGACGTCAAAACCGATAAACTTACGCATGGTCATTCCTTCTGTGACAAACCGGGTTCCGCTTTTGAGTATGGCGTACCTGCGAAAACGCAACGTAAAGGAAGGTAATCTGCCGCTATTTATGGTGAATACCGCGCATGTCGTGATTGTGGTTAAGTAACGGCGGATGTGAACAGAGGCGGGGGCGTGGATATTTCAGGTTTTGTGCTGGCGATTGCGCCGGTGGCACTCTCTCCCGGTGCCAGCTTTACGCTGGCGATGAACAATGTTATCCACCGGGGGATTATGGGTGTGTTCAGCGTTATCACAGGTACGCTTATCGGCATTTATATTCACGCCTTGCTGGTGGGGCTTGGCGTCACGCAACTGCTGGTGCGCTACCCGGCCGTGATGAAAACCTTACAGCTTACAGGCACGCTCTATTTGCTCTGGCTGGCGCTGCGGCTTGTTGTAAGCGGCATTCAGGCCTGGCGGCGTCCGCAGCACACAACAGGCCGCGGCGCGGGCGTGAAAGAGGCGCTGCTGGCGAATCTTTTTAATATCAAAGCGATTCTGCTCTGGCTGACGGTGGTGCCCGCGTTTGCCGGAACGGCCTTCACGCACTATCTGCTGCTCGCCAGCATCCATGTCGCCATTATGGCGTCCTGGCTGCTGCTGTGCGGCGGCGCGATAGTGCTGACCACGCGCCGCTTTTCGGTGCGCTGGCTGAAGGTCGTCGTCGATACCGGCGGCGGGCTGTTTCTGTTTTTCCTCACGCTCTCCTCTGCGCTGGCGATGCTGAAATAGGCGGGTGAGGCGTTAACGGCATTCGTTTATCCAGACGCGCATTTCGCCTTCGCCGCGGTTGGCCCAGCTAAACCACGGTATAAAGGTCAGCGTTTGCGGCGTGGCCTGCGCCGGAGAGCGGTCATACTGCCAGAGTGGCCGCGATTCGGGCTGTGGGCTCGCCTGTCGCCAGCCCTCGGCCTGAATTAAGACCTGACGGGCGAAAATGCCTTTTCCTTCCCGTTCGTGGAACGTCGATGTAGCGGGCAGTTGCAGGTTATGGAGCTCGCTGCCGTTGTCCGCCTCTTCCAGACAGTAAATCAGCGGCCCGCGCTGAATCGCTACTTTGCCTGCGACATGGCGCACCAGCGGGTTGCCGTAGACGCGGCGCACCGGCATGGGCAGCGTCAGCGTCAGCGTATCGCCTTCGTGCCAGGTGCGCGTCAGCCAGAGATACCCTTTACGAATATCGCCTTCACAGGGGCGACCGTTCAGCATTACGCGCGGCGCGTCGCACCAGTCCGGCAGGCGCAGCGCCAGCGTGTGTTCAACCGGCCGAGGCGAATCGATATGAATGCGCACCTCTTCATGCCACGGGAAATCGCCGCTGATACGTAATCGCAGCGTGCTGTCACCGACCGGCAACTGAACGTTGTTGCCGATGTAGAGGTTGATAAACAGCGCATCTTCGCGCGCGGTGTAGATGTAATGTCCGAGCGAAGTGAGCAGCCGCGCGATATTCGGTGGACAGCAGGCACAGCCAAACCAGCGCTGGCGGACAGGCTTAACGTGATCGTAGATATGATTAAATTTCAGCGTTTTCGGATGCACTTCCAGTGGATTGACGTAAAAGAAGTGTTTGCCATCCAGCGCCATCCCTCCGAGCACAGTGTTATACAACGCACGCTCCATGACGTCGGCATACTGGCTGTCGCCTTCCATCTCCAGCATCCGGCGGGCGAACATGATCAGGCCTATCGAGGCGCAGCTTTCCGCATAGACCGTGTCGTTGGGCAGATCGTAATCAGTGCTGAACGCTTCTCCACTGCTCTGCGAACCGATACCGCCAGTGATATAAAGCTGGCGGCGCGCCATATTTTCCCATAACCGCAGGCAGGCCCGGCGTTTTTCTTCGTCGCCGCTCAGGCGCGCCAGATGCGCGACGCCTGTCATGAGATAGACGAAGCGCACCGCGTGGCCCACGGCGCGCGTCTGCTCTGCCAGCGGCTGGTGCGCCTGGCTGTAGGCTTTATCCTGCACCATCCAGGCCGGCCCATAAGTGTTCCAGTAAGAGGTGCGGCCGCGTTTTTCGTATTCGATATCGTAAAAGTGCGGCTGCGTCCCGCGCTGCTCGACAAAGTAGCGTGCCAGCACCTGGTAGCGCGGCTCCTGCGTGGCTTCATACAGGCGCATCAATGCCAGTTCAATTTCCGGGTGACCGGGATAGCCGTGAAGCTGATTCTCACCGGGACCGAAAACCTGACAGAGGTGATCGGCAAGACGGCACACTACGCCCAGCAGGCGGCGTTTGCCGGTGGCCTGCCAGAACGCGACGCCTGCCTCAATCATATGACCGGCACAATAGAGTTCGTGGCATTCAGCGAGGTTGGTCCAGCGCTCGCCAGGCGCTTTTACGGTGAAATAGGTGTTCAGATAGCCGTCGTCGCATTGCGCCGCCGCAACCAGTTCAATCACCTCGTCGGCGGTTTTTTCAAGCGTGGCGTCCGGCTTCTGGCACAGAGACCAGGCTACGGCCTCCAGCCATTTCGCCACATCGCTGTCCTGAAAGACCATGCCATAGAACTCGCCGTGCTCAAGACCCGCGGCTATCCGAAAGTTGGTAATGGCGTGGCTCGGCTCCGCCTCGGGAAGGCGATCGTTAAGCGCGTCCCACTGATACGGGATTACTACGTCCCGCACCAGTTGCTGATACTGGCCGAGAAACGGATCGGTGATTTTCAGATGATGCAGAGAGATTTCATGCACGTCTGGTTGAGTCATGATGATTTCCTTCAGGAGGGTTGCACGTGGCGCTGGCGCAAATCGCCGGAAATGCGTGCCATCAGCGGATTATTGAGTTTGCACCAGCGAATCGTGATCGCCAGCAGCAGATGAAACAACGCAGGCAGCAGGCTCTCCATGGCCGTCATCCCCTGGAGCGACGCGGCCGTCTGGTTTCCGGCACCGGGTTGATAGGCCACTACAATAAATACCAGGCTGATAATGCCGGCGCTGGACGCCCAGGCGAGCTTGATGAAAAAGAGGTTAAACGCGAAATTCATTCCCGACGAACGCACGCCGGTTTTCCACTCGCCGTAATCGTCAGCAAACGCCATCAGGGAAAAGTGCAGCGGCAGCGTGAAGCCGAGAATAATGCCGTTGCCGAGGATAACGGCAAGCCAAAGGTGCTGATGCGCCGGGCTTGCGGGCAGTAGCCACATCGCGACGGCCAACGCCGCCAGGATAAGATTAGTATGCAAATAGAGCTTAACGGTGTCGACACGGCGCGACAGCGGGCTAACTATCATCGCACCGGCAATGGCGGCGAACGTCACCATGGTAAAAAACAGCGAGGTATAAGCAGTGCTGCCCTGAAGCACATAGGTGATGAAGTACATATACCCGCCGCCGCGAATGTTAAACACGTTAATCAGCAGGAATGACATCACCAGCATCAGTAGAAGCTGATCGTTATTACGCAGCCCGGCAAAATGCTCGCGCAGCGTAAAGTTCCCCATCAGCGCCAGCGAGACGCGTTCGCGCACCCAAAAGAAGCAGCACAGGAACATCACGACCGCCACGGCGCACAGCACGCCAACGCCGAGTTGCCAGCCGCGGGCGGCGTTGCCCTCGCCCAGCGCTTTGACGAGCCATGGCAGCCCCACCGAGACCAGAAACCCTGCCACGCCGCATAACACAAAGCGCCAGGATTGACAGGCCAGCACTTCGTGATGACGCGTGGTCATGGTGTTGATCAACGCGCAATAAGGCACGTTGATGGCGGTATAGCCGACAGACAGCAAAAGATATGTCCCGAATGCCCAGGCGATTTTGACGCCCGTACTGGCTTCCGGCACGGTAAACGTGAGTACGCCAATAACGCCGATGGGCACTGCCACCCACAGCTGCCACGGGCGAAAGCGTCCCCAGCGGCTCTGCGTGCGGTCGGCGATAACGCCCATTACCGGGTCGGAGATGGCGTCGAAAACGCGCAGGGCTATAAACAAAGTGCCCACCAGCGCGGGAGTCAGCCCAAAAACATCGGTGTAAAAGAAGGTCAGAAAATTCATGATCAGGCAGGTAATAATCGTGCCGCCCGCGTCGCCTAATCCGTAGCCTATTTTTTCCCGCAGCGACAGCTTTTCACTCACAGCGGCGACGGAAATATCCGCTGTCGTAACAGAAGTAGCATTCATGATTAACGCCTCGCGTTATCGGATAAGTTATGCCAGAAATAAAACCGCTTATTTGCCGGGGTAAAGTGTCACTGGCCAGTCACGTTATTTATTCTGCATGCGATACGACGGGCAACAAGGCAACGGGAAAGTATAAAAAAGGGACGATTCCGACCTGCTGGCAAAATTGTGAAGCAGATCCCCTCGCGCTTAAAAAAATCCTCGCCCACCGCTTCAGCCGCTAAGATCGGATAAAATGATTCGCGTGGGCATGGTGTTATATGTTTGAAATAAATATTAATTTACCGGTGAAAGTGCAAAACGGCGGGCGCTTTATCTCCCGTGGCGTTGGCCAGCACCCTGCGCGCAGGCTCGACTCATGGGAAATCATTTTTGTTGAAAAAGGGACGCTTACGATCCGCGAAGAAGAGACGATTTTTGAGGTTAACGCGGGAGAAAGCTTACTATTATGGCCAGGAAGAGAACATCAGGGCGTTGGCATATTTCCAGCGGATCTGAAATTTTACTGGCTGCATTTTGAGTATTATCCTCAAGCTCAAAATAAAGCGGGCTGCGATTTATCTTTATTGTCCGTTCCTCAACATTGTCGGGCGCGCGAGCCGCAGCATATTATTTCGCTGTTTCGTCAGTTTCTGAATGAGCAGGAAAATGTCACGCGCACGCTGGCGCTGGAAATTATTTTGTTATTAATACTCCAGCAACTGTGCGCCAGCGCAGGCGATGTGCAACCCACAGAGGGCAGTGGCGCGGCGCTCGCCTGGAAGGCTCAACAGCTTATCCGTACGCAATATCATCTGCCGCTCTCTACCTCAACCCTCGCCGCGAGCCTGCACTGCAACGCGGATTACCTGGGGCGCGTCTATCGCCAGACGTTTCGCCTGACCATCACCGAGGCGGTGCAGCATCAGCGGGTCATCGCCGCGGAAAAACAACTGATTAACGACTCGTTCTCGCTTTGCGAAGTAGCCAAAAACTGTGGTTTTCCAGATGTCGGCTATTTCCGGCGGGTTTTTCGCCGTCATCACGGCCTCACTCCGGCTGCCTGGAAAAAGCGATACTGCAAAGAGCATATCAACTCCGACTAAACATTTATCCCGTTGATGTAATCGAACAAATTATTACGGAAGGAGGATCGCAGAAGGGAAATCTTTTCGTCCGGGACATTGTCTGACGTGTAGCACCACGATAGCGTATAGCCTTTAGGGTACGCCATTGACGTACCTGCATGCGATGTTAATATCATCCAGTGGCGTACGGATATGCTCTTCATTGAAACGGAAATCTTTACCCGGGCCGTGACTGCCCTGCTTAGCGATGACGATTACCAGCGGTTGCAGTGGTTCCTGGCCCTGCGGCCTGATTACGGCGACGTGATACCGGATACCGGCGGGCTTCGTAAGGCGCGCTGGCTGTCAGGCGGCCGGGGAAAACGGGGCGGCGTCAGGATCATCTATTTTTATCGCCCTGCTGCCGATGAAATCCGCCTGCTGCTGATTTATCGCAAGGGGATAAAAGACGATCTCTCGCCTCACGAAAAATCCGTGCTCAGAATGCTGAATGAGAGGTGGTGATGGACAAGGCGCTGTTTGAACAGTTAACCGAAAGCCTGCGGCAGATGAATGATATCAGCGAAGGCCGCCGAGAGCCCTCACGGGTTTTTGTTATCGACGCGCTGAAAATAAAAGCGATCAGAGAGGCATCAGGCCTTTCTCAGACGAAATTCGCCAGCCTGATTTCAGTAAGTGTGGATACGCTGCGTAACTGGGAGCAGGGAAGGCGCTCGCCGACCGGGCCTGCGCGCGCGCTGTTGCGTGCGATTGCGAACGATCCGCAGCATGTTCTCTCTGCGCTGGCGTTGTAATCTGCAAAGAAAATGAGGGGTCGATAACGAGCATGAACTAGCCCGCCCTGAACGAGCGGGCTACAGACAAGGTTTACTCACCCTCTCCCGGGAACAGGAACGGGTTGATGGAGCTTCTGGCGAAGCCTTCCTGCTCCATGCGGGCGTCAAGCACCAGCGAGGCGAGGTCATCTGCCACCGGCTCCACGTTCGGGTCTTTTTCCTGATACAGGATCTTCAGGTAAGTCCCGCAGTCGCCGCAGCTTTCGGCTTTAATGGCCGCCTGCTCGCTCTCCAGCGACCAGTAGTGCAAATCGCGGGTCTGCTCGCAGTTGCTGCATTTAACGCGCACCACGTGCCACTCGGTTTCGCACAGGTTGCAGTGCAGGTAACGCAGCCCCTGGCTTGAGCCGATATGCACCATGCTGGAGACCGGAATGCTGCCGCAGACCGGACAGAACTGGCGCGCTTCGCCATATTCCGCCCGCGCTTTGCCGGGGATCAGGCTCGCCATCTGCGCCCAGTAGAGCGACAGCGCTGCCCAGATAAACGGGGCTTTGTCGCTGCTCACCGCGCTGAAATCGGCGCTGAACAGGGCGCTCGCCATGGTTTCCAGCTCCTGCGCCGAGGCTTTTTCGAGATTTTCGATAACCGCCAGCGCCGGGCCGCTCATCTCCGGCTTCAGCTCGGCAATCAGCGACTGCAACAGCTTCTGCCAGTGGCCATCGCGCGGCAGCACGTGAATATCAAGCGGAGGCTTGCCCTGTTCCGCGGCTGCTTTGATGCGGGCCGTCAAATCCATCTCCAGCGGGTGGTCATAGAGCACCACCTCCTGGGCATGCGCGATAAGCGCGGCAAAACGCAGGTAATCGCCCAGCGGATTATTTTCAGCCAGCTCGCGCAGGCGTGCGGCGCGGCGGTTATAGAGATTTTTCAGTCTGGGGAACAATAACGGCGGAATCACTTCCGCCGT
The DNA here is from genome assembly GCF_011605905.1 of Cronobacter sp. HA18003. Lineage (NCBI taxonomy): Bacteria > Pseudomonadati > Pseudomonadota > Gammaproteobacteria > Enterobacterales > Enterobacteriaceae > Cronobacter > Cronobacter sp. HA18003. The sequence continues at coordinate 163,744 of NZ_JAANQO010000024.1, forward strand.
ACGTTTATCGCTCTTCTCCAGCTGGTCTTGCGGGATGATGCGAATACTCATTCAGATGATTTTTCCTGTTTCTCGCGCACTTCGCGATACCAGCGCGGGTGGTGTTTCTTCGCCCAGGTTTTGGTAACCCAGCCTTCCACCATGGCGGTAATGGTGCCTTTGACCCACAGGGCCGCGTAAATATGCACCATGATAACCACAATTAAGGCCACCGCGGCAAATGAATGCGCCAGCAGCGCCAGGCGAATCACCGGGATGGGGAACATCGGCGCGAACCACGGACGCCAGATAACCACGCCGCTTGCCAGTAACAGCAGAAGCAGCAGGATGGCCGCCCAGAAGACGCACTTCTGACCGAAATTATAGCGCCCGGTATCGCCCACTTCCTCGTTCATGGCGATTTTGTGGATGTTTTTTGCCCACAGAATATCGTCACGGTTAATGAGGTTGTGGTGCCAGTAACGGAAAAACATCAGCATAAACGAAACGAACATCACCACCCCAACGAAGGGGTGGAGGATGCGCGCCAGCTGCGGCGTGCCAAGAATGTTCATCAGCCAGTTGAAGGAGGGGAAAAAGAACCCCAGCCCGCTCACCGCCGCCAGCACGAAGGCGAAGGCGGTGATCCAATGGTTGATTCGCTCTGGCGCGCTGTAGCGCACGATGGTGTCACGTCTTTTCATTTACGCACCTCATCATCGTCATGGTGCAGATTGTCTTCATCTTCCTCGGCGCGGTTTGGACCGATACCGACGTAGTGGAAGACGCTGGCGGCGAAGGTCGCCGCAAAGCCGATGGCGGCGAGCGGTTTCCAGATGCCTTTCCAGAACTTAACGGCTTCGCTGATTTCCGGGTTCTCCGGCAGGCCGTGGTACAGATTCGGCTTGTCGTTGTGGTGCAGCACGTACATAACGTGCGTACCGCCAACGCCTGCCGGATCGTACAGGCCCGCGTTTTCGTAACCACGGGTTTTCAGCTCCGCCACGCGCTCGCCTGCCAGCTGTTTCATATCCTCTTTGGTACCAAAGTGGATAGCGCCGGTCGGACAGGTCTTCACGCACGCCGGCTCCTGGCCCACGGTTACGCGGTCCACGCACAGGGTGCATTTGTAGACGCGGTTATCTTCCGGGTTCAGGCGCGGGACGTCGAACGGACAGCCCGCGATGCAGTAGCCGCAGCCGATGCACTGTTCAGACTGAAAATCGACGATACCGTTGGCATACTGAATGATAGCGCCTTCCGACGGGCACGCCTTCAGGCAGCCCGGATCGGCGCAGTGCATACAGCCATCCTTGCGGATAAGCCATTCCAGTTTGTCGTTCTGCTCCACTTCCGAGAAGCGCATCACGGTCCAGGACTTGGCGGTCAGATCCGCCGGGTTGTCATACACCCCGACGTTATGACCGACTTCGTCACGCAGATCGTTCCACTCGGAACAGGCCACCTGACAGGCTTTACAGCCGATACAGGTGGTTACGTCGATAAGCTTCGCCACTTCCTGCTGGTGGTCCCGCGCCTGAGGCGCGGGCGTGAAACCGTTAGTCGCGGAACGACGGATAATGTCTTGCGATTGATAAGCCATGAGTCGTCTCCGTTACACCTTTTCCACGTTCACCAGGAACGCCTTAAATTCCGGCGTCTGGGTGTTGGCGTCGCCCACGAACGGCGTCAGCGTGTTGGCGATAAAGCCTTTCTTCGCGACCCCTTCGTAACCCCAGTGGATTGGAATACCGATGGTATCCACCTGTTTGCCGTTCACGTTGAGCGTGCGAATACGCTTGGTCACCACCGCCTTAGCTTTGATATAGCCGCGGTTGGAGGAGACTTTCACGGTATCGCCCTGCGCGATGCCAAGCTTACCGGCGAGTTTCTCGCCGATTTCCACAAACTGTTCCGGCTGCGCGATGGCGTTTAACAGCGCGTGCTTGGTCCAGTAGTGGAAATGCTCGGTCAGACGGTACGTGGTGCCGACATACGGGAACTTATCCGCTTTGCCCATCGCTTCCAGATCGCCTTTGAACACGCGCGCCGCCGGGTTAGACACCACGTTCGGGTGCAGCGGGTTGGTGCCAAGCGGCGTCTCGAACGGCTCGTAGTGTTCCGGGAACGGGCCTTCCGCCATTTTGTCGATGGCGAACAGGCGGCCCATGCCTTCCGGCTGCATGATAAACGGACCGACATCGCTGCCCGGAGGGGCGGTGCTGTAGTCCGGAATATCGGCGCCGACCCACTTGCCGTTGGCGTAAGAGAGAAGCTGACGTTTCGGGTCCCACGGTTTGCCCTGCGGATCCGCGGAGGCGCGGTTATACAGAATGCGGCGGTTCAGCGGCCACGCCCATGCCCAGCCCAGCGTATTGCCAAGGCCTGACGGGTCGGCGTTGTCGCGGCGCGCCATCTGGTTGCCGTCCGGCGTCCAGCTACCCGCGAAGATCCAGCAGCCGCTTGAGGTGGTGCCGTCGTCACGCAGATGCGCGAAGGTGCCCAGCTGATCGCCTTTCTTCGCCAGCACGTTGCCGGTCACCGGATCGATGATATCCGCCAGCGCTTTACCGTTGCTCTCCATGGCCACTTCTTCCGGCGACGGGTTTTCCGGCGTCGAATAGTTCCAGCTCATGTTAAGGACTTGTTCCGGGCATGCGCCGCCCTGCTCGGCGTACATCTTACGCAGGCGCAGGAAGATACCGGCCAGGATTTCGCCGTCATTCAGCGCTTCGCCCGGCGCGTCCTGACCTTTCCAGTGCCACTGCAGCCAGCGGCCGGAGTTCACGATAGATCCGTTCTCTTCGGCAAAGCAGGTGGACGGCAGGCGGAACACCTCGGTCTGAATGCTCGCCGGATCGACATCGTTCTGCTCGCCGTGGTTCTGCCAGAAGGTAGAGGTTTCGGTATTGAGCGGATCGATAGTCACCAGGAACTTCAGTTTTGAGAGTGAAGCGACCACTTTGTTTTTGTTCGGGAACGAGGCGACCGGGTTAAAGCCCTGGCAGATGTAGCCGTTGACTTTGCCCTGATGCATCATCTCGAAATATTGCAGGACGTCGTAGCCTTTATCCCACTTCGGCAGCCAGTCGAAGCCCCAGTTGTTCTCCGCCGTCGCTTTGTCGCCATAGAAGGCTTTCATCAGCGAAACGAAGAATTTCGGGTAGTTGCCCCAGTAGTTCACCTGGCCTTCCAGCAGCGGTTTCGGCGTGTTGGCGGTCAGGTAAGTTTGCAGATCGGCTTGTTTTTCGCTTGGCAGCGACATGTAGCCGGTCAGGCTCTGGCTCAGCAGACCGAGGTCGGTCAGGCCCTGGATGTTGGAGTGTCCGCGAAGCGCATTCACGCCGCCGCCCGCCATACCCATGTTGCCCAGCAGCAGCTGGATCATGGCCATCGTACGGATGTTCTGGGCACCCACGGAGTGCTGCGTCCAGCCGAGCGCATACAGGAACGACGCGGTTTTGTCGTGTACGCTGGTTTCGGCGATGTATTCGCACACCTTCAGGAAATCGGCTTTCGGCGTACCACAGATATTCTCAACGACATCCGGCGTGTAGCGGGAGACGTGCGTTTTCAGCAGGTTCCAGACGCAGCGCGGGTGCGAGAGCGTGGTATCGCGTTTTGCGAAGCCTTTTTCGTCCAGCTCATAGTGCCAGCTGGTTTTGTCATATTTGCGTTTTTCCGCGTCGTAGCCGGTGAACAGGCCGTCATCGAAACCGTAATCTTCACGCACGATCAGGCTGGCGTTAGTGTAGGCCTCGACATATTCGCGGTTGAACTTATTGTTGTTCAGCAGGTACAGCAGTACGCCTGACAGGAAAGCGATGTCAGTACCGGAACGGATAGGCGTATAGAAATCGGCCACCGACGCCGTGCGCGTAAAGCGCGGGTCAATAACGATAAGCTTCGCGCCATTGTGGATCTTGGCTTCCATCGCCCAGCGGAATCCCACCGGATGCGCTTCTGCCGCGTTCCCACCCATCACGACGATGAGGTTGGCGTTCTTCATATCAACCCAGTGGTTGGTCATCGCACCGCGACCAAATGTTGGAGCAAGACTTGCTACCGTTGGTCCGTGTCAGACACGCGCCTGGTTATCCACGGCTAACATGCCGAGGGCGCGGGTAAATTTCTGGGTTAAATAGCCGGTTTCGTTACTTGAAGCGGAGGCGCACAGCATACCGGTGGAGAGCCAGCGGTTAACGGTGGTGCCTTCGGCGTTTTGCGCGATAAAGTTCGCGTCGCGGTCTTCTTTCATCAGCTTCGCGATGCGATTAAACGCCTCGTCCCAGCTGATGCGCTGCCATTTATCGGAGCCAGGCGCGCGGTATTCAGGATATTTCAGACGCGATTCGGAGTGGATGAAATCCACCAGACCTGCGCCTTTCGGGCAAAGCGCCCCGCGGTTGACCGGATGATCCGGGTCCCCTTCGATGTGGAAAATCGAGGATTTCGCGTTTTTCGCGCCGTCGCCGAGGCTATACATCAACAGCCCACAGCCGACGGAGCAGTACGTACAGGTATTACGGGTTTCGCGGGTGCGCAGCAGTTTATATTGCCGTGTTTCCGCCAGCGCGACGCTGGGAGCAAATCCCAGTGCGGCTGCCGTGGTGCCTGCCATACCGCCAGCGCAGATCTTAAAGAACTGCCTTCTGCTGACCTGCATGGATTGCTCCTTGTTCAGACATTGTCACAAAGTAAGTCGTATGGTTTTTCTTTTGCGGATGCCGCCGCAACGGTTCACAATCGTAATTCCCTTCTTAACGAGGAGGGATTAGGGGCAACAGAATACCACAATGTTGCTGAGGCTGTTTCAGACGGTTAATAAAAAGTGAATAAGAACCATCCAGAACTGTTGCAAAACGTGACCGATGTCACGGCCGCTCGTTCCCTTCCGCTCTGGAAAAGAGAGAACCTCACCACCACCGAGCCGGACTGGCTGGCGGAAGAAGTGCCGGTAGCGCTGGTCTACAACGGTATCTCGCACGTCGTGATGATGGCGTCTCCCAAAGATTTGGAAATCTTCGCCCTTGGATTTTCGTTATCGGAAGGAATTGTCGAATCTTCACACGAAATTTACGGCATGGATATTATCCATGGGTGTAATGGTATCGAAATTCAGGTGGAACTTTCCAGTCGTCGCTTTACGGAGTTGAAAGCGCGCCGCCGCAATCTGGCGGGGCGAACTGGCTGCGGCGTCTGCGGTGTGGAACAGCTTAACGATATTGTGCGTCCTCTGGCTCCGCTGCCCTTCACGCAAACTTTCTCGCTCGATAACCTCGACGGCGCGCTGCGTCAGCTCGCCAGCGTCCAGCCTGTCGGCGAGCTCACCGGCTGTACGCACGCCGCCGCCTGGCTGACCCCGCAGGGCGACATTGCGGGCGGGCATGAAGATGTCGGGCGTCACGTGGCGCTCGATAAACTGCTCGGCCGACGCGCGCGTGAAGCGTGGCAGCAGGGCGCGGTGCTGGTGTCGAGTCGCGCCAGCTATGAAATGGTGCAGAAAGCCGCGACCTGCGGCGTTGAAATTCTCTTTGCGGTCTCCGCCGCCACCACACTCGCCGTGGAGGTCGCCGAGCGCTGCAACCTGACGCTGGTGGGCTTTTCACGCCCCGGCCGCGCGACGATTTACACGCATCCCCAGCGCCTGATCGCAGGCGATAAAAACGCGTGATTTTTGTTCAGTTTTTCTGAAAAAGAACGGCAAATCCTTCCGCTTTTGGTTTCCGGTGTGCAGGTCTACTATTACACACATCGAAGGCAATGCGCCTTCTCCCTCACATCAAAACGGAAGGAATTTCACAATGAACACTATCAAATCTTTTGTTGCAGTTATGACGCTTGCTACCGCTTTCGGCGCTTTCGCTGGGCAGTCCATCACCGCGACCGATACCACGCTCTCTGGCGCAGAAGCTAAAATCGCCGCGCAGGCCGAGCAGATGGGCGCGACGTATAAAATCACCGAAGCGTTCACCGGCAATCAGGTCCACATGACTGCTGAACTGAACAAATAAGCCAGAACAAATAAGCCAGAAGTTGTCGAAAGAGCGCCTGCGGGCGCTTTTTTTATGGCATGCCCGCCAGACGCAGCAGCGCGGTAACCACCGCCGCCGCAACAATCACCACGATTAACGGTGCCTTGCGCCAGGCCAGAAAGATCGCGAACGCCACACCCAGCACCCTCGCCATACCCGCAAAGCTTTCACCTTCGTAAAACGTCGCCGCCAGCGCCACGGCAAACAGTAACGTCGTTGCCGCATCGGAGAGCAGCGCCTGCGCGCGCTCACTCAGCGCCAGTTTGTTACCGAGTTTCGCCCCGCCAAAGCGCATCAGATACGTGCCGACAGAGAGCACGGCGATCCCGGCCAGAATCATCATGGTACTCGCCATTATTTCTTCCTCGTGAGTAAGCCTGCCAGCGAGAGCAGCACCGGCAGCCCGACCGGTGCAAACGGCACGGCGGCAAGCGAGAGCGCCGCGCCGCTGCCTGCGCGGATAAGCGTGGTTCTGTTTTTCAGGGCAGGGAGTACCAACGCAAGTAAAATCGCCGGAAAAACGGCGTCAAGACCGATGGTTTCCGGCGCGGGCAGCAACGTGCCCATCGCCACGCCGATCACAACGCCAAGCGGCCAGCACAGCGCCACGCCAAGCCCGCACAGCCAGTACGCCGCTTTACGCGTTTCAGGCGTCTGTTGCGATAACCCGAACACCACGCTTTCATCATTCATGATGTGTGAGCCCAGCAATCTTTTTGCGCCACGGCCCACCAGATCCCGCACCGTGATGCCAAACGGCAGATGGCGCGCGTTAACCAGCAGCCCCGCCGCCGCCGCGGCCAGCGGATTACCGCCGCTCGCGACGATGCCGATAAAAATAAACTCCGACGCGCCTGCCAGTACCGCGATGGACAACAGCAGCGGCACCCACATCGCGAAGCCATAAGCCATCGCGAGCGTGCCATAAGAAATCCCGACCACGCCAACGGCCAGACAGACCAGCACAATAGCCTTTATAATGTCGCCTTTAAGGCAGGCGAACCGGTGCAGAATCATACGTTTTTCACCTATAACGAACGAATGAACATTATAATGAACATGCCGCTGTCTATTTTCAACACGAACGTTCGTTCATTTTAACGAACGAGGGAACCCGACATGACACAGCCCATTACCGTGATTGCTCAAAGCCTGGTGCGCGAACGCACGCGTGCCGGGTTGTCGCTGGCCGAAGTGGCTCGCCGCGCGGGGATCGCCAAATCCACGCTGTCGCAGCTGGAAGCCGGTAACGGTAATCCGAGCCTGGAGACGCTCTGGGCGCTATGCGTGGCGCTCGACATACCTTTTGCCCGCCTGATGGAACCGCAGGCCAACCAAACGCAGGTGATCCGCCGCGGTGAAGGGCCGAAAGTCGTTGCGGAACTCGCCAATTACCAGGCGATTTTACTGGCGACCTGCCCGCCGGGCGCGCGTCGCGATATCTATCTACTGCTGACGCAGCCGGAAGGCGAGCGTCTGTCACAGCCGCACCCGGCGGGCTCGGTGGAACATATCATCGTGACGCAGGGGCGCGCGCTGGTCGGGCTCGCGGAAGCGCCGGAAGAGCTGCACGCCGGGGATTACATCTGTTACCCCGCCGATCGGGCGCACGTTTTTCGCGCGCTGGAGCCGGATACTCAGGCAATTCTGGTGGCGGAACAGAATTAAGCCCTACAGAATCTGTGGACGCCTGCGCCACCCCAGGCGACACTCTTACGCACCCTGCAATCAGGCACTTAACTTATGTCGCTTAAAGCAATCGCCGCACAACTTGGCCTCTCCGTCACCACCGTCAGCCGCGCGCTGAACGGCTACGACGACGTTTCTCAGGAAACCCGCGCGCGGGTGGAGGCCGAAGCGGCGCGACGCGGCTACCGGCCAAACACGTTCGCGCGTCGCCTGAAAATGGGCAAAATCGACGCCGTCGGGCTGGTCTTTCCCGTGCATCCCGTGCCGCTCAATAACAGCGTCTTTATGGAGATGGTGGGTGAGATAAGCCGCGAACTGGCGCAACATGAGGTCGATTTGCTGCTGATTGCCGATGACGATCTCGCAGACAGCCACAGCTATATGCGTCTGGTGCAAAGCCGTCGCGTGGACGCGCTGATTGTGGCGCATACGCTCGATAACGACCCACGTTTGCAGCAGCTTCAGACGGTGAATTTTCCTTTCCTGGCGCTCGGACGCAGCCGGTTGCCGCAACCCTACGCCTGGTTTGATTTCGACAACTACGCCGGTACGCATCAGGCCACCGAGCGGTTAATCCGTCTCGGGCACCGGCGCATCGCGATGCTTGGCGAGCACAACAGCCAGGCGTTTATCACCCAGCGCCGCGAGGGCTGGCGAGACGCGCTGAAAGCGCATCAGCTTGATGACAGCGGCCTGCGGATGCTGCCGCCCACCCGCCGCGCGGGCTATAAAGCGGTGCTGGAACTGATGGCGCTGCCCGCCCCGCCGACGGCCATTGTGACCGACTGCAACTCGCTCGGCGACGGGGCCGCGATGGCGCTGCAAACGCTTAATCGCTTACAGGGCGAAGGGGCGGTTTCGCTGGTGGTCTATGACGGTCTGCCGCCTGACAGCATCGTGGAGATGGATGTGGCGGCGGTCATTCAGTCCACGCGCGAAGGCGTGGGGCGACAAATCGCCGACATGGTGCAGCGTCTTATCGCGGGCGAGCCCGCAGAACAGCTTCAGGTGCTCTGGCAACCCGATTTTCTGGAAGGCAGCACGCTTCATCCCGCTGACTAAACCCTCGGCATTTTCTTAAGCAAAATTCCGTGCAGATCACACATCCGAAACGTTTTGGTTGGCATCCGAAACGTTTCGGATCAACAGTAAAAGCATTCTTTTACCGGAGATGCTTTTATGGAAACCCGCATTCATCGACTCACCAGCCCCACAACCGATGTTGTTATCAAAACGCGCCCGTTCGCTGAAATTCTCTACTGGGGGCCGCACCTTGCGCACTTTTCGGAGCACGATTGCGCGAGCCTCGTACGCCCGGTCGCTAATGGCCGTCTGGATACCGATTCACCCGTCACGTTAATGGCGGAGAACGGCCACGGGCTGTTTGGCGCGCCGGGGCTGGAAGGGCACCGCAATGGGCTGGACGCCTCGCCGGTGTTTACCACGCAGGACGTCAACCAGAACGGGCAGACGCTGGTAATTACCAGTGAAGACGCCACCGCCGGGCTGCGGCTCGTGAGCGAGCTTTCGCTCAGCGACAGCGGCGTGCTAAAGGTGCGCCACGGCCTGACCAATCTGCGCGACGGTGCCTGGCAGGTGGATCGTTTCGCGGTCACGCTGCCGGTGGCGGAACGGGCGTTTGAAGTGATGGCGTTTCATGGCCGCTGGATACGTGAGTTCCAGCCGCACCGCGTAACGTTAAGCCACGACGGCTTTGTGCTGGAAAACCGCCGCGGGCGCACCTCGCACGAGCATTTTCCGGCGCTTATCGCCGGTACGCCGGGTTTTGGCGAGCAGCACGGCGATGTCTGGGGCGTGCATCTTGGGTGGAGCGGCAACCACCGGCTGAAGTGCGAAGCGAAAACCGACGGGCGGCGCTATCTCCAGGCCGAGGCGCTCTATCTGCCGGGTGAAATGGCGCTGGCGACCGGCGAGACGCTGCACACGCCGTGGCTCTACGCGAGCCACTCCACGCGCGGTCTGAACGGTATGAGCCAGCAGTTTCACCGCTTTCTGCGTAAGGAAATCATCCGTTTTCCTGGCAACAAACCGCGCCCGGTGCACCTCAACACCTGGGAGGGGATCTACTTCGACCATCAGCCGGAATACATCATGCAGATGGCGACCAGAGCTGCGGCGCTCGGTGTGGAGCGCTTTATCATTGACGACGGCTGGTTTAAGGGCCGCAACGACGACCACGCGGCGCTCGGCGACTGGTATCTCGATGAGCAGAAATACCCGGACGGCCTGATGCCGGTGATTAATCACGTGAAAAGTCTCGGGATGGAGTTCGGCATCTGGGTGGAGCCGGAGATGATCAACCCCGATTCCGATCTTTACCGCGCGCACCCGGACTGGGTGCTGGCGCTGCCGGGCTACCCGAAAACCACCGGACGCCATCAGTGGGTGCTTAATCTCAACATTTCTGCCGCCTTCGATTACCTGCTGGAACGCATGAGCTGGCTTCTGGGCGAGCATCCGGTTGATTACGTGAAGTGGGACATGAACCGCGAGCTGGTGCAGCCGGGCCACGCGGGCAAAGCGGCGGCAGACGCCCAGACGCGTCAGTTCTATCGCCTGCTGGATGTGCTGCGCGCGCGTTTCCCGCACGTTGAATTTGAGTCCTGCGCGTCCGGCGGCGGGCGTATCGATTTCGAAGTGCTGACGCGCACGCACCGCTTCTGGGCCTCCGACAACAACGACGCGCTGGAGCGCAACACCATCCAGCGCGGCATGAGCTACTTCTTCCCGCCGGAAGTGATGGGCGCGCATATCGGCAACCCGCGCTGCCACGCGACGTTCCGCCAGCACAGCATTGAATTTCGCGGCCTGACGGCGCTGTTCGGTCATATGGGCCTGGAGCTGGACCCGGTCAGCGCTGGCGAGCAGGAGGCGGCGGGCTATCAGCGCTATGCCGCGCTTTATAAGGAATGGCGTGAGCTGATCCACACCGGAGACCTGTGGCGCGTAGAGATGCCGGACGCCGCCACGCAGGTGCAGGGCGTCGTCAGTCAGGATAAGACGCAGGGGCTGTTTCTGGTAAGCCAGCTGGCGATGCCGGATTACACGCTGCCAGGCGCGCTGCGCGTGCCGGGGCTCGATCCGCAGGCCCGTTACCAGGTGCGGCTGGTGGATCATCCGAATATTCAGTTGACCGGCGAAGGCGGCCACACCATGCGCAAACTGCCGGGCTGGATGAGCGAGCCTGTCAGCGCCAGCGGCGAATGGCTGGCGCAGGCGGGGCTGCAACTGCCGGTGCTCGACCCCGAAACTGCGATGCTTATCGCGTTTGAGCGCGTGTAACAGGCGGGTGCCGTGAAAGCGGCACCTCGATGGTCTGGTCTTCTAAGGGCGACAATAATGAAAAATACCGTCTGTACCCCAAAACATAACCCGAACTTCTGGATCTTTGGTCTCTTCTTCTTTTTCTACTTCTTCATCATGGCCACCTGCTTTCCGTTTCTGCCTATCTGGCTGTCGGATGTGATTGGCCTGAACAAAACCGATACCGGCATTGTGTTCTCCTGTATGTCGCTGTTTGCTATTGCGTTTCAGCCGGTGCTGGGCGTGATTTCCGACAAGCTGGGCTTAAAAAAACATCTGCTGTGGATTATCACCACCTTGCTGGTGCTGTTCGCGCCGTTCTTCCTGTGGGTGTTCGGGCCGTTGCTGAAGGTGAATATCTGGCTCGGCGCGCTGATGGGCGGGCTGTATATCGGCTTTTGCTTCTCCTCCGGTGCCGGGGCGATTGAGGCATACATTGAGCGCGTGAGCCGCAGCAGCGGTTTTGAATATGGCAAGGCGCGCATGTTTGGCTGCCTCGGCTGGGGGCTGTGCGCCTCGACGGCGGGGATGCTGTTTAACGTCAACCCGGCCATCGTGTTCTGGATGGGTTCCAGCGCGGCGCTGGTGCTGATGGGGCTGCTGCTGTTCGCGCGCCCTCGCGCGAATCAGACGGCGCAGGTGATGAACGCGCTCGGTGCCAACCAGCCGCAGGTGACGGCGAAAATGGCGCTGGGCCTGTTCCGCCTGCCGAAGCTGTGGATGTTTATTCTCTATGTGGTCGGCGTGGCGTGCGTGTATGACGTGTTCGACCAGCAGTTCGCCACGTTTTTTAAATCGTTCTTCCCAACGCCGCAGGCGGGCACGCAGGCGTTTGGTTTCGCCACCACAGCCGGTGAGTTGTGTAACGCCATCATTATGTTCTGCTCACCGTGGATCATTAACCGCATCGGCGCGAAGAACACGCTGCTGATTGCGGGCACGATTATGGCCACGCGTATTATCGGCTCGGCGTTTGCCACGAACGTTTATGAAATCGTGGCGCTGAAAATGCTGCACGCGCTGGAAGTGCCGTTCCTGCTGGTGGGCGCGTTTAAATACATTACCGGCGTGTTCGACACGCGCCTGTCGGCGACCATTTATCTGATTGGTTTTCAGTTTGCCAAGCAGATGGCGGCGATTTTTCTCTCCGCCTTCGCCGGTACGATGTATGACCGGATAGGGTTTCAGGATACGTATCTGATTCTCGGCAGCTTTGTGCTGGCGATAACGGTGGTGTCGGCGTTTACGCTCACAAACACGCGGCAGGCGATGGTGTCAGAAGAGACGGTGAAGGCGTAAGGTTGGCGTTTATCATTTATAACCGTAATGACGGCGGGTGCGCGTTGCTTACCCGCCCTACATCACACACGGCATTGCATTAACCGTAGGGCGGGTAAGCGCCAGCGCACCCGCCAGTTCCCAAATTAAATCTCTCGCAGGGCGGGTAAGCGAAGCGCACCCGCCATTCCCCCGCTTAAATCTCTCGTAGGGCGGGTAAGCGAAGCGCACCCGCCATTCATACACACCCACGCTCACTCCAGATAAAACACGTTTTTCAACTCCTGGCTCACCGGGCTGTTATCCGGGTTGGAAGGCATAATCTCGCGCATATGCTTCCACCAGCGCTGGCACACCTCGGTTTGCGCCACGGCGTTCCAGCGCGCCTCGCTCTCTATCTCGACCGTCGCGAAGAGCAAATGACGCTGCGCATCAAGCCAGATGGCGTAATGGTGCGCGCCATGCTGTTTCAGCACCGCCTCCAGCTCCGGCCAGATGGGGGAATGGCGGCGCTGATACTCCTCGTGCGCGTCGGGGTTGACCTGCATTACAAACGCTTTGCGGATCATAACGCCTCCAGATAGAGCTCGCGGACCTCGTCGCGTGAAGCGACACGCGGGTTGCACGGCGCGCAAGGGTCAGCCAGCGCGTTATCAAGCCAGCCTTCGATATCCGCTTTCGTCACACCAAGCTGGCTGAAGCCGGAAGGAATGCCGACACGCGCCGACAGCGCGCGGATCGCGTTGATGGCTTCATGGCTCGCCTGTTCATCGCTCATGTCACGGGTATCGACGCCCATCGCCTGCGCCACGCGCGCAAACCGCTTCACGGCGCGCGGGCGGTTAAAATTTTCAATAACGGGTAGCAAAATCGCGTTGCAGACGCCGTGCGGCAGGTTGTGCGTCGCGCCCGGCTGGTGCGCCAGCGCATGTACCAGGCCTAAGCCCGCGCTGTTAAACGCCATGCCCGCCAGATACTGACCGCACGCCATCTGCTCGCGCGCCTCCAGATTGTGCCCGTCCTCCACCGCCTTTGGCAGCCACTCGTTAATCAGGCGAATCGCCTCCAGCGCGTTGGCGTCGGTCAGCGGGTGCGCACCCACCGAGACAAACGCCTCGACCGCGTGGGTCAGCGCGTCCATGCCGGTCGCGGCGGTGATGGCGGGCGGAATATCCAGCATCACGCTTGCGTCATCCACGGCGATATCGGGGATCAGATTCGGGTCGATAATCACCTCTTTGACCCGTCGCGCCTCGTTGGTGATCACCGCATTGCTGGTCATTTCCGCCGCCGTTCCGGCCGTGGTGTTAATCGCCACCAGCGGTGCGCCAGGGTTTTTGACATGACCTACGCCCGCGTAATCGATGGATGCGCCTGGATTGGCGGTGAGAATTTTGATGGCTTTAGCGGTGTCGATGGGGCTGCCGCCGCCGAAGGCAATCAGGTAGTCGCATTGCGCATTGCGCCAGATTGCGAAGCCGCGCTGCACCAGCGCTTCGGTGGGGTTCGGAAAAACGTCATCAAACAGCTCGTATGAAAGCTGATGCGTATCCAGTGCGGCAAAGAGGCTATCGAGCAGGCCGAGTTTAACCAGTTGTCCGTCGGTGACGATAAGCGCCTTGCCCCAGGCTTTATTCGCCACCAGTTTCACCATGTCTTCGATAGCGCCTGCGCCATGCAGGCTAATTTTGGGCAGTGCCAACATAAAGCTCATGCAGCTTCTCCTTGCTTTTACGGTAATGGCGGGTGCGCGTTGCTTACCCGCCCTACGGGTGTATTCACGCTGGCGGGTGCGCGTTGCTTACCCGCCCTACGGGTGTATTCACGGCGGCGGGTACGCGTTGCTTACCCGCTTTACGGTTGTATTCACGGCTGCGGGTGCGCGTTGCTTACCCGCCCTACGGGTGTATTCACGGCTGCGGGTGCGCGTTGCTTACCCGCCCTACATTGAGGATGGGTAGGGTGGGTAAGCGCAGCGCACCCACCGTTCAACCGGCTAACGCCCGCCCGGTTACAACGCGATGGCACCCGCGTGCGGCGTCACGCCAAAACGCTCGCCGAGCGCAATCAACTCCTCGCGCGTGATGGTCTGCTTCATGCCGCCCATCGACAACACCTTGACCAGGATCTCGGCGGATTTCTCGGCGGTATCGATAAGCCCGAACGCCTCATCAAGCGTCGGCCCGGTGCCGAAAATCCCGTGATGCGGCCACAGCACCAGCGTGTGGGTTTTCATCTGCTCCGAGGTGGCGCTGCCGATGCCATCGGTGCCCGGCACCATCCACGGCACAATGCCGATGCCGTCCGGGAACACCACCAGGCATTCGGTGCTGCCTTCCCACAACAGGCGCGTAAAGCGCGCTTCATCCAGCTCCAGCACAAAGCTCAGCGCAATCAGGTTCGTGGCGTGGCAGTGCATAATCACGCGGTCCTTGCCGCCGGAGACCGCTTTGCGCACCGCGTGCGACTGAAAATGCGACGCCAGCTCCGATGTCGGCAGGCCGCCGTTACTGAGCCCCCAGTGAATGTGATACGCCATACCGTCATCGGTGATTTGCAGCAGCACCAGCGTGTCTGCCGGGTCGAGCTGCACGTTACGGAAAAACTTCCCGGAGCCGGTCACGAGAAACCAGCAGCCCGCGAGTTCCGTGCGCGGCTGGCTCAGCTCCACGCAGCGTGGCGCGGGGTAAAACTCGTCGCGGTAAGGCTCCACGTCGGCTGCGTCAAGGCGCAGGCTCACGTTGCCGCCGTTGCGTTCGTCCCAGCCTTTCAGCCACATATCGCTGGTGGCTTTAACCATTCCCTGAACAAACCAGGAAGAGAGAATGCGTTGCATGAGTGCTCCTTAGCGCGTGCTTAATACGTGTTGTTCAAAGTGGCGGACGGCGGAGAGCCACGCGGCATCGGCTGGCGTGTCGTGGCGCTCGCAATACATCTCCCATACGGCCTGCCACGGCAGCGATTTTTGCTCTTCGAGCAGCGCCAGACGCGCGGTGTAATCGCCGTCAAGCTCCAGCTGACGCAGTTGCGCGGTCGGCTCCAGCAGCGCGCGCAGCAGCGCTTTCTTCATATTGCGGGTGCCAATCACCCATGCCGCGATGCGGTTGATGGAGGCGTCGAAGAAATCGAGGCCGATATGCACGCGGTCAAACAGGTCATGGCGAATAATTTCACCGGCGATAGCCTGGGTTTCGTCATCCAGCAGCACGACATGATCGCTGTCCCAGCGCACCGGGCGGCTCACGTGCAGCAGCAGGCGCGGCACGTAGAGTATCGCGGCGGAGATTTTGTCGGAGATCACTTCCGTCGGGTGGAAATGGCCGGCGTCGAGGCACAGCGCGGTCTGGCGGCTTGCGGCATAGCCCAGGTAAAACTCGTTCGAGCCGACGGTGTAGCTCTCCGCACCGATGCCGAACAGCTTGCTCTCTACCGCGTCGATGTGGTGCGCCGGGTTGAGTTTTTCGCGGATAACCTCATCCAGCGCGGCGAGCAGGCGGCGTCGCGGCGCCAGGCGGTCCACCGGCGTATCTTTCATGCCGTCCGGGATCCAGATGTTCATTACCGACGGCGTGCCGAGCTGTTCGCCAAACGACGCCGACACGCGGCGGCTCGCCTGGCAGTGCTCAATCCAGAACTGGCGAATTTCCGGGTTAGGGTGCGAGAGCGTAAAGCCGTCGGCGCTCAGCGGGTGAGAGAAGCACGACGGGTTGAAATCCAGCCCCAGCTGGCGCTCGCGCGCCCACGCCACCCAGTTTGCGAAGTGTGCCGGTTTAATTTCATTGCGGGCGACCGGCGTGTCGGATTCCAGATAGATGGCGTGCAGGTTAAGGCGTTTGGGGCCGGGGATCAGGCGCAGCGCCTGGTCGAGATCGGCGCGCAGCTCTTCGGCGTTACGCGCCTTGCCCGGATAGTTGCCGGTCGCCTGAATGCCGCCGGTGAGCTGCCCCTGCGGATTTTCAAACCCGGCCACGTCGTCGCCCTGCCAGCAGTGCATGGAAACCGGCAGGCGGTCGAGCTGGTTTAGCGCGGCTTCGGCATCGACGCCAACGGCGGCGAAGCGCTGCTTCGCCAGTTCCCAGGCCTGATGAATGTGAGTGGTCATGCGTAAAGCTCCTTCCTGATTTGACGGGACGGCGATACCCGCGCCGCGTGGCGCGCTATTTCGCTGTCCGTCTGAGGGTGAAATGGGGTCAGCGTCTGGCTGGCTATGACAACGCGGCGAAACGCATCGACATCGGCGATATCATCCAGCGCCATCAACTGGCAGCCGATATTGCCGAGCGTGGAGGCTTCCACCGGGCCTGCCAGCACCGGAATGCCGCAGGCATCGGCGCAGAGCTGATTCAGCAGCGGGTTCTGGCTGCCGCCGCCGACAATGTGCAGCACCGTGAACGGCCGCCCGCGCAGGGCGGTGAGCTCGTCCAGCACGCGGGCGTAGAGCAGCGCCAGGCTGTCAAAAACACAGCGCGCCAGCTCTGCCGCGCTTTGCGGCGCAGGCTCGCCGCGCTCAAGGCAGGCGGCCTGAATTTCGCGGCTCATGTTTTCCGGATTGATAAAGCGGTCGTCATTGGGGTTCACGACAAAGCGGCAGGGCGCAAGCGCGCGCGCCTCGTCGATAAGCGCGGGCAGATCGGTAATCTGTTGCTCCTGACAGACGCGCTGCAACAGCCACAGCCCCATGATGTTTTTCAGCACCCGGTAGCGCCCTTCGGCACCGCCTTCGTTGGTGATATTGGCTGCGAGCGCGCGGTCATCGGTGTACGGCGTTTTACTCTCAAAGCCCATCAGCGACCAGGTGCCGGAGGAAAGGTACGCCGCGTCCGGCGTCGCCAGCGGCGCGGCGATCACGGCGCTGGCGGTGTCGTGCGTCGCCACAGAAACCACCGGCACTTCGACGCCCTGCGCGCTGCGCCAGTGGCCGATCACGTTGCCCGGATGCGTCGGCGCGCCGAGCCAGTGGTGCGGCACACCCGCCCAGTCGAGCAGCGTCTCATCCCAGTTATCGGTGTTGATATTGATAAGCTGCGTGGTGGTGGCGTTGGTGTAATCCCAGTTCAGCGCGCCGGTGAGCCGGTAGCAGAGGTAATCCGGGATGAGCAGCGCATGCGCCACGCGGTCAACCAGCTCCGGCTGCTGCTCCACCAGCGCACGAAACTGATACAGCGTGTTAAACGGCAGAAACTGAATGCCGGTGCGGCGGTAAATCGCCTCGCGGCCCATTTGCTGCTCCGCGCGGGCCATGATGCCGTCGGTGCGGCTGTCGCGATACGACACCGGCAGGCCGACGCGCTCGCCGCGCGCATCCAGCAGCACATAATCGACGCCCCAGGTGTCGATGCCGATGCTGTCCATAGCGACGCCGCGCGCGCAGGCTTTCTCCAGACCCGCGCGCACTTCGCACTCCAGCGCATCCACATCCCAGGTGTCGAAGCCGTCCACGCGGCGCAGGCCGTTGGCGAAGCGGTGTATTTCCTCAAGCGTCAGGCGCTGTCCGTGGCTATCGTAGCGGGCCAGCATCACGCGGCCGCTGGACGCCCCCAGATCGACC
Organism: Cronobacter sp. HA18003; assembly: GCF_011605905.1. Classification (NCBI taxonomy): domain Bacteria; kingdom Pseudomonadati; phylum Pseudomonadota; class Gammaproteobacteria; order Enterobacterales; family Enterobacteriaceae; genus Cronobacter; species Cronobacter sp. HA18003. The sequence continues at coordinate 181,597 of NZ_JAANQO010000024.1, forward strand.
GCGACGCTATGGCGAATAGTCATGGTTGGGGTCCTTGTTGGAATCTCTGACGCCAGTCTAGGGAGCGGCGCGGCGGCGCACCTTCACTCCACGGACAGTGCGTTAAACGCGCTGGCAAGGAGGCAAAGATGAACGTGAGGGAGTTCACAAAATGGCGTCTGGCCGCCTGGCTGACCGGGGTGTGAGCCGCGCCGCATTTCCAGAAATTTCACGGTGTTTCTTAAAAAACCGACAGGCTTTGCGCGTTTTGGCGTCGAAAATTTAAGGTGTCAGTGAGAACCGTTATCTACTATCAGGCAGGTTTCACAGAATGCGGGGGCAATGATGACGGTACTACAGAGCGTTGATTTTTTCCCATCCGGCGCGGCGTCGGTGACCATTGAACCGCGTCTTCCGCAGGCGGCTTTTCCTGAACATCATCATGATTTCTATGAAATTGTCATCGTTGAGCACGGCACCGGCACGCATGTGTTTAATGGTCAGCCGTATACGCTCAGCGGCGGCTCCGTCTGCTTTGTGCGCGACCACGATCGTCATCTCTACGAGCACACCGAAAACCTCTGCCTGACCAATGTGCTGTATCGCTCGCCGCAGGCGTTCAGTTTCCTGTCGGGGCTTGAAAAGCTTCTGCCGCAGGAGCAGGACGGCCACTACCCGTCGCACTGGCGCGTCAGCCAGCAGACGCTGCATCAGGCCCGCCCGCTGGTCGGGCAATTGGAAGCGCTGCGAGAAAGCAGCGACGTCCACGCCATCGCCAGCATGGAGATGCTCTTTATGCAGCTGCTGATTTTGCTGCGTAGCGGCGCGCATGCGCAGGGCGACGGCCGCCCTGATGAACGGCTGAACCAGCTTATCGCCTGGCTTGAGGAACATTACGCGGAAGAGATTTGCTGGGAGCAGCTCGCCGACCATCACCGGCTGTCGCTGCGCACGCTGCACCGCCAGCTTAAGCAGCGCACCGGGCTGACGCCGCAGCGCTACCTTAACCGTCTGCGCCTGATGAAAGCGCGCTATCTGTTGCGCCACAGCGAAGAGAGCGTCACGGATATCGCCTATCAGTGCGGCTTTGGCGACAGCAACCACTTCTCCACGCTCTTCCGGCGCGAGTTTTCGTGGTCGCCGCGTGAGATTCGTCAGGGGCGCGACGGGCAAATCCAGTAACGCGAAGGAAATCACCGTTTTCCGCGGCGAAAAAACGCATACTTTGCAGCCATTTGCCCCGGAGATACGCTGTGGCCTCTCAGTTAGTGCTCAGGAAAGCGGATTTCTTCGCGACACCCACCCAGCCGGTCGTCGTGGCTGACCGCTACCCGCAAAACGTTTTTGCCGAGCATACCCACGAGTTCTGCGAACTGGTGCTGGTGTGGCGCGGCAACGGGTTGCATGTGCTGAATGACAGGCCTTACCGCATCACCTGCGGCGATCTCTTTTATATCCGCGCAGAAGACCGCCACAGCTACCAGTCGGTTAACGATCTGGTGCTACATAACATCATCTATTGCCCCGAACGGTTGCAACTGAACGTCAACTGGCGCGATCTACTGGAAAACCCGCGCGGCGTGAACGGCGACCCGCGCTGGCGGCTCAGCAGCCAGGGCATGGTGCAGGCGCGCCAGGTGATTGATCAGCTTGAGCATGAAAGCCCGAAGCAAGACGCGCTCTCGCACTGCCTGGCCGAAAGCCTCTTTTTACAGCTGGCGATTACGCTGCGCCGTCATCGTTACCAGCCATCGGGCGGTACGGGGCCGGGCGAGGGCGAAACGCTGGATCTGCTGATGGCCGCACTCGGCAACAGCCTCGACGTGCCGTTCGATTTACAGCACTTTTGCAGTCATTATCAGATTGCCGAACGTCCGCTGCGCCAGCTGTTCCGCCAGCAGACGGGCATGACCATCAGCCAGTACCTGCGCCAGTTACGCATTTGCCAGGCGCAGTATCTGCTGCGCCACTCCTCGTTGCTGATAAGCGAGATCGCCGCGCGCTGCGGCTTTGAAGACAGTAACTATTTCTCGGTGGTGTTTACCCGTGAAACGGGCGTGACGCCACGGGTGTGGCGTCAGCAGTGGGGTGCTCTGGCCGGTTAGTTGGTCGCCATGCCCAGCCCGACGATATTCGCCGCCACAATAATTACCACGCAGCCCAGGCTCAGCACGCTGACCGGGCGACGCCCGGCGGTTTTCCACTCGCGCAGCAGCAGCCCGACGATGCCGCCGCACAGCACGTAAAAACTCATGTGCAGCATCCAGCTGATGTAGTCATACTGCGCCGGGATGCGCGCATGGCCCCAGGCGTAGAAAAAGAACTGCAAATACCACATCAGCCCGCCCAGCGCCGAGAGCAGCACATTGCTGATAAGCAGCGGTTTCGCCAGCGAGAAATCGGCTTTAATCGACAGATTTTTCACCTTCGCGAGGCGGATAAAACAGAAGCCGAGGTTAATCAGCGCGCCGCCGCCCATGATAACGACATAGCTTGGCAGCGCGACGTAGAGCGGATCGACGCCCAGCGCGGCAGCGGCTTCATGCATCGGCTTCGCGGCGTCCATCGCAAACGACATGCCTGCGGAGAACACGCCGCACAGCACCGCCAGCACCAGGCCTTTCTTCAGGTTAAACTCTTCGGCTTTGATGCCCATCTGGCGCTCTTTCAGCTGGCCTGCGCGGGTGACAATGGCGACGCCAACGAGCGCGACGAACACGCCAAGCAGCGTCATCCGCCCGCCGGCGGTGCCGACGAGCACACCGAATTTACCGTTCAACAGCGGCGTCATCAGCGTACCGACAATCAGCGTGATACCAATCGCGATGCCGATGCCCATCGACATACCGAGATAGCGCATGGTCAGGCCGTAGTTAATGTTGCCGATGCCCCACATCGCGCCAAACAGAAACACCGGCAGCAGCGTGGCGGCGCTGAACGAGCGGTAGTAGGCCCAGAAATCGGGCAGCAGCAGCGCGCTGACCACCCAGGGTAAAATCAGCCAGGACACCACGCCGCCCACTGACCACATGGTCTCCCAGGACCAGTGCCGTACCTTCTTAAACGGCGCATAAAAGCAGGCGGCGCTCGCCGCGCCAATCAAGTGCCACAGTATGCCCATGGTTATTGCGTTACTCATGCTGTCGTCCTCGTTTCCGTCATAGCACCAGACAGGAGCGAAAGCCGCCCCCTAACCGAATCGAGTCTATTGAGGCGCTCACGCTTTCACCTTCGGGGCGCTGCCGCGAAGCGTTAACGGGTGGCAAAAAACAGCGAGTAAGCCGAACGGGGATCACACTTTATGGTGAATTCAGACGATGCCTAAGCGTTGGAAATATGTGCGAAAAACGGCGCAGGGTGTCCATTTTTGGCTAATATTGCGTTAAGTTATAACCATATAAAAACTGCGGCATTGATAAACATTTTCAATATCATTTAATTAACTATAATGAACCCACTGCTTACGCGGCGTTAACACCTATGCCGCCCGACAATAATGGAGATGATGAATATGAGTTACACACTGCCATCCCTGCCGTACGCATACGACGCCCTGGAACCGCATTTCGACAAGCAGACGATGGAAATCCATCACACCAAACACCACCAGACCTACGTCAACAACGCTAACGCGGCGCTGGAAAGCCTGCCGGAGCTGGCGAATCTGCCGGTTGAAGAGCTGATCACCAAACTGGATCAGGTTCCGGCGGACAAGAAAACCGTTCTGCGTAACAACGCGGGCGGCCACGCGAACCACAGCCTGTTCTGGAAAGGCCTGAAAAAAGGCACCACCCTGCAGGGCGACCTGAAAGCGGCTATCGAGCGTGATTTCGGCTCCGTTGAGAAATTCAAAGAAGAGTTCGAGAAAGCAGCAGCGACCCGTTTCGGCTCTGGCTGGGCGTGGCTGGTGCTGAAAGGCGACAAACTGGCTGTTGTTTCCACCGCAAACCAGGATTCCCCGCTGATGGGCGAAGCTATCTCCGGCGCTTCCGGCTACCCGATCCTGGGCTTGGACGTGTGGGAGCACGCGTACTACCTGAAATTCCAGAACCGCCGTCCGGACTACATCAAAGAGTTCTGGAACGTGGTTAACTGGGACGAAGCCGCAGCGCGTTTCGCTTCTCAGAAATAAGGTTGCAACCTGACCTGTAAAAAGCGAGCCTGATGGCTCGCTTTTTTTATATCCGCAAAAGGAGGCGCGTATGTATTTCCCGGTGCAGGTGTATCTCGGCAAAATCCGCGACTATGAAGGCAGCAGGCCCAGCGCCATCGGCAAAGTGCAGGTGGAGGGCGAGTTGTCGCTCACCAGTCGCGGGCTGGTTGGCGATCAGCAGGCGGAGAAGAAAATTCACGGCGGGGTGGACCGCGCGCTGTGCCACTACCCGCGCGAGCATTACGCCGTCTGGGCGCGTGAATACCCGGAACAGGCGGAGTGGTTCGCGCCGCCCGCGTTTGGCGAGAATCTCTCCACGCTGGGGCTTACGGAAGAGAACGCGTTTATCGGCGATATCTTTCGCTGGGGCGAGGCGCTGATACAGATCACCCAGCCGCGTTCGCCGTGCTTTAAGGTTAATTTTCACTCGGGGATTAGCGAGCTTTCCGGCCGGATGCAGGATACCGCGCGCTGCGGCTGGCTCTACCGGGTGATCGGCGAAGGGAAGGTGTTTAGCGACGCGCCGCTGGAGCTGGTGTCGCGGGTGAGCGCCATTTCCGTGCGCGAGGCCGCCGCGATTGCGTGGCATACGCCATTCGATGACGAGCAGTATCACCGGCTTCTGAGCGCAGGTGGCCTTTCCGCCAGTTGGGCGAAAACGCTGCAAAACCGGCGTCTTAATGGGAAGATCGAGAGTTTTTCGCGCAGGTTGTGGGGTAGAGGGTAGCAGGCGGGTTATCCGAAAATCGTTGGTGGGTGCGCTTCGCTTACCCCCCCTACAGGAAACACTTCTCTATGGGGGGAGCGTGGTAGGGCGGGTAAGCGAAGCGCACCCGCCGCCGCCACTTACCCGATACTACTTACCCCGCCACCCTCACATCACCAACTTTTACGCCGCGTCATCCTGCTTAGGCTTCGCGCTGGCGGCGGGCAGATCCGCTAAAACGGACGTAAATTCCGGCGACGGCACCAGCGATTCACGGGTGATCTCCTTAATCGACTTCGCGCCGGTCAGCGTCATCGCCACCCGCATCTCCTTCTCAATCAGATTCAGCAGGTTCGCCACGCCTTTCTCGCCGTGGGTCGCGAGCGCGTAAAGGTACGCGCGGCCCAGCAGCACGCTGTCGGCACCGAGCGCAATCATGCGCACCACATCCAGCCCGTTACGGATGCCGCTGTCGGCGAGAATGGTGATGTCACCCTTCACCGCATCGGCGATGGCGGGCAGCGCGCGGGCGGACGAGAGCACGCCGTCAAGCTGGCGGCCGCCGTGGTTGGAGACCACAATCCCGTCGGCACCGAAGCGCACCGCGTCGCGGGCATCTTCCGGGTCGAGGATCCCCTTGATCACCATCGGGCCGTCCCAGAATTCGCGGATCCACTCCAGGTCTTTCCACGAGATAGACGGGTCGAAATTGTTCGCCAGCCAGCCGATGTAATCCTCAAGCCCGGTCGGCTTGCCAAGGTACGCGGAAATATTGCCGAGATCGTGCGGGCGGCCATTCAGGCCCACGTCCCACGCCCACTGCGGGTGCGTCACTGCCTGCCAGTAGCGGCGCATGGCGGCATTGGTGCCGCTCATACCGGAATGGGCGTCGCGGTAACGCGCGCCGGGTGTGGGCATATCAACGGTAAACACCAGCGTTGAACAGCCCGCCGCCTTGGCGCGCTCCAGCGCGTTACGCATAAACCCGCGGTCGCGCAGCACGTAGAGCTGAAACCACATCGGGCGATTCATCACTGGCGCGACTTCCTCAATGGGGCAGACGGACACCGTCGAGAGCGTAAAGGGAATGCCTTTCGCCGAGGCCGCGCGCGCCGCCTGAACTTCGCCGCGACGCGCGTACATGCCGCACAAGCCGACCGGCCCCAGCGCGACGGGCATCGAGAGCGTTTCGTTAAACAGCGTCGTCTCAAGGCTCAAATCCGACATATTTTTCAGCACGCGCTGGCGCAGCGCTACCTGCGAGAGATCTTCCACGTTGCGCTTAAGGGTATATTCCGCGTAGGCCCCGCCGTCGATATAGTGAAACAGAAACGGCGGCAGGATACGCTGCGCCGCTGCGCGATAGTCGCTGGCTGCGGAAATAATCATTCTTTATTCTCCCTGGAAGGTTGCATTACGTCGTCGGGCAGGCGGGTGACACGCGCCTGGCGGGCGACATCTTCATCAAGCTGTTTAATCGTGGAGTGGACAAAGCCGAGGTGGCGCAGCGTCGCGTTGCGCGCCCGTTCGGCATCGCCGGTTTCGATCGCCTCCAGCATCTCGCGGTGCTGACCGGTGAGCTGCGCGAAAATCGGCTGCTGCTGATACATCCGCTGACGGCTCTCCATCACCGACGATTGCAGCAGATCGAAAAAGCCGCGCATGGTCTGGAGCAGCACCACGTTGTGCGACGCCTCGGCAATCGCCAGGTGAAAGCGCACGTCGGCCTGCGAGGCGAGATCCGGGTCGTCGCGCTCGGTAAACTGCAGCATCGCGTCGAAGCAGTAGCGCAGCTTTTCTTTATCCTGCGCGGTGGCGCGCAGCGCCGCATACCACGCGGTGCTGGCCTCAATGGCGTGGCGTGCTTCTAAAATGTCGTAGCGATAACCCGGATCGTCCGCCATCAGGTTACGGATGGGCTGGACGATGCGCTGTTCAGACCACGGCTCCAGCTGATAGCGCACAAAAGTGCCGCCGCCGCGACGGCTTATCAGCAGCCCGTCGCGAATCAAAATCTGTAACGCTTCGCGCAGTGAATTACGCGAGACGCCAAGCTCCTGCGCGAGCTGTCGCTCAGAGGGCAGGCGCATTCCGGCTTCCAGCCCGCGCTCGGTAATGAGCGCACGAATGCGCTCCACCAGATGGTCGGCCAGTCGCCGGGTCATCAATGTCATGGGATCATCCAGGTAAAGTAATAAGCCTGAAGCAGCGTGATAAGCCCCACCATGCAGGTGAACGCCAGGCTGTGCTTCACGGTAAAACGGAAAAGATCGGACTCTTTGCCCACCAGCCCCACCGCCGCGCAGGCGATAGCAATGGACTGCGGCGAAATCATCTTGCCGGTCACGCCGCCGGTGGTGTTCGCCGCCACCATCAGAATATCTGAGACGCCGGTCTGCTGCGCCGCCGTGGCCTGGAGCGCCGCAAAGAGCGCGTTCGACGAGGTATCTGAGCCGGTCAGGAACACACCAAGCCAGCCGAGGAACGGCGAGAAGAACGGAAACGCGCTGCCGGTGTGCGCGAGTGCGAGCGCCAGCGTCGAGGAGAGCCCGGAGTAGTTAGAGATAAACGCGAACGCCAGCACCATGCCGATGGAGTAAATCGGCAACGCCAGCTCTTTCATGGTCTGGCCGAAGGTTTCTACAGCGGCTTTCGGCTTCATGCGCAGCCAGATAATCGAAATGATAGCCGCCACGAAAATCGCGGTGCCGGTGGCGGAGAGCCAGTCGAATTTATAGACCGCGGCATAGGACGTGGCTTTTGCGACGACCGGCGGCATGCGGGCCACGAGACCATCGAGATACGGCACGGAGACGTTAAACACCAGGTCTGAGAGCGGGCCGCCTTTGGCGAACAGCGCTTTAAACGGCGGAATGCTCCAGAGCGTCACCGTGGCGGTCAGGAACAGGAACGGCGTCCAGGCGCGTACCACCTGGCCTGCGGTGTAATGCTTGCGCGCCAGCGTCTGATCGACCACCGAGGCGCCCATATCGCCGAAGCGGAAAATACGCACCGGCTGCCAGCGTTTAAGAAACAGCGTCAGGCAGACCAGCGACACCAGCGAGGAGATAATGTCCGGCAGCTCCGGCCCGATAAAGTTCGAGCTTAAATACTGGGCGATGGCGAACGAGCCGCCTGCCACCAGCACCGCGGGCCAGGTCTCTTTAATGCCGCGCCAGCCGTCCATAATCGCCATGATCCAGAACAGTACGATAATGGTCAGGAACGGCAACTGACGGCCGACCATCTGGCCAATCTGGAAGCTGTCGAGGCCGGTCACCTGGCCTGCCACCAGAATCGGAATGCCCATCGCGCCAAACGCTACCGGCGCGGTATTCACAATCAGGCACAGGCCCGCGGCGTAAAGGGGGTTAAAGCCCAGCCCCACCAGTAACGCGGCGGTGATCGCCACCGGCGCGCCGAAGCCTGCGGCCCCTTCCAGAAACGCGCCGAAGGAGAAACCGACAATCAGCATTTGCAGACGCTGGTCCGGCGTGATGGAGAGTATCGAGGAACGGATGATGTCAAACTGCCCGGTTTTCACCGAAATTTTATAAACGAACACCGCGGCGATGATAATCCACGCGATAGGCCACAGGCCGTAGAAGAAGCCGTAAATCACCGACGCGAACGCGCGCTCCGCCGGCATTTTGTAGAAAAAGAGCGCCACCAGCAGCGCGATGGCGACGGTAATGGTCGCCGCCATGTAGCCTTTCAGCTTGAGCTTAATCAGCGCGAAAAAGAAAAACAGGATCGGCAAAGCGGCAATCAGGCTCGAAAGCCAGAGATTCCCTGCCGGGTCGTAATTCTGCTGCCAGAGGTGCATAGCGAATCTCCTGCGGGCCTTCATTCGTGCCGGAAGTCTGTGCTTCTGTTAGCGCGGATTTGTAAAAGTGGCCCAACCAATGTGTTGTTATAGGGTGAATGACAACAAAAGGTTAACTATTTGTTAGGTGTCGGCAACACGTTGGTTGCGCTTTTTTGGGGTTTTGTGAGTGGGTGGTAAGTTTGCGAGGGAATTGGTTGGGCCAATTCAGGCGGTGTCTGGCGAGTTATCATCACTCGCGCCGGGAAACGAGAAAACGTGGAAGACGTCTCGCAATACCTACACATAAACCGCTTCGCTCTCGTTGATAGCAGTAAAAACATCTTCGATTCCAGCGGCGGGAAGCCCGGAAGGTATGACAGAGAATGATGCCGGAGTGTGACTATGTGCAGGGAAGCGCGTCATGTTTGAATTAATTTTTCATCCGGTCGCGGCGGAAGAACTTTACGCGCTTGATCCCGTCATGCAGGCGAAAGTATTGAGAGGGCTGGAAAAGCTTGAACGAGAAGGCTTCCGGCTGCGTTATCCTGATTCGCGTGCGCTGAGCGGGGGCTTGTACGAACTACGGGTTGGCGGTAAAGATATTGCTCGTACGTTTTTTGCTTATGCAGCCGGCCAGCGTATTTTTATTTTGCGTACTTTTATAAAAAAGACGCAAAAAACGCCGCTACGTGAATTCGAAATTGCACTCAAACGATTGGAGGAGCTCAGCCATGACGGTTAAAGGTATCACCTTTGCACAGGTGAAAGCGCGCGCCTTTGAAAACGCAGCGGTTCAGGCAGCTTACGAGCAGCAAATACGTGAAGAAGAGCTAAGCGCCCTGCTTATTGCGATGCGTACACAGGCAGGCCTCACAAAAAACGATGTGGCTGAAAAAATGGGTGTTTCACTGCCGGAGGTCAGCCAGCTTGAAGATAATGCGCATGGGGCAAGCGTCGACACGCTTCGGAATTATGCTCAGGCTTGTGGCGTTACGTTAAAACTTTCTCCTGGTTAAACACGGCCGCCAGGTGGCGGCCCGCCGATCAAAACTCGCTTTTCGCAAAGCCGGTCATCTCTTTCAGGCCCATTTCACGGCCCAGCGCGGTCATCGGGTGAACGACGACCAGCCCGCGCACGCTTTTCTTCAGCTTGCCCATATCGGCCTGCTCTTTTTTGGTGATGGGGCGTTTAAACGGCATCGCCATCAGCTTCTGCGCTTCTTTGCTGAGCTTGTCAGTACGCACGTCTTTCAGGCGCGCGATTTCCGTTTCCAGCGTGGCGATCTCCTGCTCCAGCTCCGCGTATTTATCGGCGGCTTCCGTCAGGGAAACGGCGGCCTGCTGGTGACGCAGGGCATCAAGGCGGTCGCTCAGGCGTTTAATTTCAGCTTTTTCGATCTCTTTCATTCACACAAACCATCAGAAAAGGGGGATTGCTGCAAAGGATACACTAATTGCGGGGGACGAATGAAAAAAGCGGGAAAAGTCTCCCGCCCGAAGGCGGGAGAAAAGGGAGATTCCAATGAGGTTAACGCTTACTCTTTGTCGTGCTCTTCCCAGGCCATAGCGCGTTTAACCGCCTTGCGCCAGCCTTCGTAGCGGTAGTTACGCTCGGTGGTTTCAATACCCGGGCGGAATTCACGCTCAATTACCGCTTTTTCCTGCAGTTCGTCCAGATTCTGCCAGTAGCCGACCGCAAGACCCGCCAGATAGGCTGCGCCCAGCGCGGTGACTTCACGGACTTCCGGGCGCTCCACGCGGGTGCCGAGAATGTCAGACTGGAACTGCATCAGGAAGTTGTTCGCCACCGCGCCGCCATCCACGCGCAGGGCGTGCAGACGAATGCCGGAGTCGGCCTGCATCGCTTCCAGCACGTCGCGGGTCTGGTAGGCGATGGATTCCAGCGTGGCGCGAATGATGTGATTCGAGTTCACGCCGCGGGTGAGGCCGAAAATCGCGCCGCGGGCATACGGATCCCAGTACGGTGCGCCGAGGCCGGTAAACGCCGGTACCACATAGACGCCGTTGGTGTCTTTCACTTTGGTGGCGAAATATTCGGAGTCAAACGCGTCGCTGATGAGCTTCATCTCGTCGCGCAGCCACTGAATTGACGCGCCCGCCATAAACACCGCGCCTTCCAGCGCATAGTTCACTTCACCGCGCGGGCCGCAGGCGATGGTGGTCAGCAGACCGTGGGTGGAGGCCACCGCTTTTTCGCCGGTGTTCATCAGCATAAAGCAGCCGGTGCCGTAGGTGTTTTTCGCCATGCCTTCTTTCACGCAGAGCTGGCCAAACAGCGCCGCCTGCTGGTCGCCCGCGATACCGGCGATAGGAATACGGGTGCCGCCTTTACCGCCGATGTTAGTCTGGCCGTACACTTCAGACGACTTACGCACCTGCGGCAGCATGGCGCGCGGAATATCCAGCGCCTCCAGCATTCTGTCATCCCAGTCAAGCTCATGGATGTTGAACAGCATGGTGCGCGAGGCGTTGGTGTAGTCGGTCACATGCACGCGGCCCTGGGTCATTTTCCAGATAAGCCAGGTGTCGACGGTGCCGAACAGCAGTTCACCGCGCTTCGCGCGCTCGCGGGCACCTTCGACGTGATCAAGAATCCACTTCACTTTGGTGCCGGAGAAGTACGGGTCAATGACGAGGCCGGTCGCCTGGCGCACGTAATCTTCCATGCCGTCGCGTTTCAGTTTTTCGCAAATCTCTGAGGTACGGCGGCACTGCCAGACAATAGCGTTATGAATCGGTTTGCCGGTTTCACGCTCCCAGACCACCGCCGTTTCGCGCTGGTTGGTAATGCCGATAGCGGCAATCTGATCGGAACTGATATCCGCTTTCGCGAGGGCTTCTACCAGCGTGGAGCTCTGGGAGGCCCAGATTTCCATCGGGTCGTGTTCTACCCAGCCTGGACGCGGGTAGATTTGTTCAAATTCACGCTGGGAGACGCTGACGATGTTGGCGTCATGATCCAGCACAACGGCGCGGGAGCTGGTCGTGCCCTGGTCGAGCGCAACGATATATTTTTTTTCTGTAGTCATCATTTTTATCCCGTAAATCGGTTACAGCGAAGCTTTCTGTTGTGCGCTGCTGGCAGAAGGTTTATCCGCTTCTGGCTCGCAGGTGTCGCACGGTAAATGGCGGCCAATCAGTTTGCGGTAGCCAAACGCGCCAAGCGCCGCGCCGACGACCGGGCCCAGGGCCGGCACCAGGAAGTAAGGAATGTCACGCCCGCCGGTAAAGGCCACGTTACCCCAGCCAGCGAGCCACGCGAACGCCTTCGGTCCTAAATCGCGCGCCGGGTTCATGGCGAAGCCGGTGAGCGGGCCCATTGACGCGCCAATAACCGCAATCAGCAGGCCAATCAGCAGCGGCGCCAGCGGACCACGCGGAATGCCGTTGCCGTCGTCGGTCAGCGCCAGGATAACGCCCATCAGAATGGCGGTAATGATCATTTCAACCGCAAACGCCTGAACCAGGTTGATGTGCGGGTTTGGATAAGTCGAGAAAATACCGGCCAGATCGAGACTTTCGACGCTGCCGCGAACCATGTGGTGAGTCTGTTCGTAATCGAGGAAAAGATTGTAGTAAAGCCCGTAAACTAACGCCGCTGCGCAAAAGGCGCCGGCAAACTGAGAAATAATAAAAGGAACCACTTTGCGCCCGTCGAAACAGGCAAACAGCCACAACGCGATGGTTACCGCCGGGTTAAGATGCGCGCCGGAAACGCCTGCGGTCAGGTAGATGGCCATCGCCACGCCCAGACCCCAGATGATGCTGATTTCCCACTGACCGAAACTGGCTCCTGCCACTTTCAGCGCCGCCACGCAGCCCACACCGAAGAAAATCAACAACCCGGTACCGAGGAATTCGGCGATGCACTCGCCTTTTAAGGTTGATGTTTGACTCATAATCGGGTCCTGAAGGCTAATTGATGATTATTGTAAGCATGGTGTCGAAGACGACCACGATGTCATGTAGACATGGTGTTAACTTATCGTTAACGAACAAAAACGAGAAATATCGAAATTAAAATGTGTGTGTCACGTCAAGAAAATGAGCGTTTTCGCGCTCGATAGCGTGTTTTTCGGACAGGGTGAAGTGAGAGCTGAATCATTTCATTAACGCATATGTTAACAATTTACCGTAGCGTGTCGCGAATACACTCGGTTTAGACTGAAAAAGCGCGCAAACCGCAATCCGTGCGGGTTGTCGCTGGACAGGGGCACAAGGGCTTCATACAATCGGGACTAGTGTTGTGCGCACAGATTAATTTAAGGCGTCGCCGGGCACCGGGACGAGGATAGTTATCCATCAACGCCTTGCAATTCAGGAGAGGTAGGACGATGTCATTTGAAGTGTTTGAGAAACTGGAAGCCAAAGTACAGCAGGCTGTTGATACTATCACCCTGCTGCAGATGGAAATCGAAGAGCTGAAAGACAAGAACAACCAACTTGCTCAGGAAGTTCAGAACGCCCAGGGCAGCCGCGAAGCGCTGGAGCACGAAAACCACCAGTTGCGCGAACAGCAGCATGTCTGGCAGGAGCGCCTGCAGGCGCTGCTGGGAAAAATGGAAGAAGTGTGATTACCGCACTTTGAACCAAAAAGAACGGGCGCTCAGGGCGCCCGTTTTTGTTACTCGATATCCAGCGGATCTTCAGAAAGAATAATACCGGTATTGTCGGCGTAAAGATGGTCGCCGGAGAAGAAGGTCACGCCGCCGAAATTGACGCGCACGTCGCTTTCGCCGATGCCTTCGCCCGCAGCACCCACCGGGATCGCCGCCAGCGCCTGGATGCCGACATCCAGCTCCGCCAGATCGTCCACCTGACGCACCGCGCCGTAGACGACAAGCCCTTCCCATTCATTCTGCACCGCAAGGCGCGCCAGTTCCGCATCGATCAGGGCGCGGCGTACCGAACCGCCGCCATCAACCAGTAAAACGCGTCCGCGGCCATTTTCTTCGAGCAGCTCATACAGCAACCCGTTGTCCTCGAAACATTTCACCGTGATGATTTGCCCGCCAAAAGAAGAGCGACCGCCGAAGTTGGAGAACAGAGGCTCCACAACGTTGACCTCTTCCTGGTAGATGTCACAAAGCTCAGAAGTATCGTATTTCATAGGTTTAACGTTCAGTTGCTGCAAGAACTGTCAGTATATCGCTTAACGCGCGCTGTTGGCAAAATCATCAATTGTTAATTGATGCGGGTCAGTTAACGCAGCTGCTGACTGATGATAAGCCCGATGATAAACAGCAGATTCACCAGCAGCGCCGCTTTCAACGTGCGCTCAAGCATTGGGCGCATCGCCGCAGGCTCGGTTTCGCGCAGCACAAAGCGCGCCTGACGCGCCAGCAGCGGGCTAGCGAGCAGGAACAGCCAGCCCCACAGGCTGTGCAGCCACAGCAGATTAAACACGGCGAGACAGACCAGCGCGCCCGCCAGAAGCCCCACGTGGTAACGGCGGGCGACGACGGGCCCGAGGCGCACCGCCAGCGTGTTTTTGCCGTTGCGGCGGTCACTGTCGATATCGCGCAGGTTGTTGATATTAAGCACTGCCGCGGCCAGCAGTCCGCAGGCGGTCGCAGGCAGCCAGACCGGCGCAATCAGCGTGTGAGCCTGGAGATACCAGCTGCCGAGCACGCTCAGCCAGCCGAAGAAAATCAGCACCGAGACATCGCCAAGCCCCATATAACCGTAAGGACGCGTGCCGACGGTGTAGGTAATGGCGGCGAGGATAGAGAGCGCGCCAAGCGCCAGAAAGCCGAGCACGTCCGCCATGCTGCGGCAGGCGACATAGACCAGCGCCAGCCCGGACACGCAAATCAGCGCCACGGTGAGCTGAATGGCGCGCTTCATCTGCGGTGCGGTAATCGCGCCTTTCTGCATGCCGCGCAGCGGGCCGAGGCGGTCCGGCTGGTCGCTGCCTTTGACGGCGTCGCCATAATCGTTGGCCAGGTTGGAGAGAATTTGCAGCAGCCCGGCGGTCAGCAGCGCCAGCAGCGTAATCACGGGGTCGAAATAGCCCTGCCAGCTGGCGAGTGCGCTGCCGACGAGAATGGCGGAAAATGCCAGCGGCAGCGTGCGTGGCCGCAGGCTTTCAAGCCAGGCCTGAGTGCGATTTACTGCGTGTGTCGATGTATTCATAAGCGGATCTGAGCCAATAAAAATGAGGGCTTGCCTGCCTGACGAAGCTGCGGATGGCTGGCGTCGTCTGCATAACCCGGCGCAAACGCCGGGAACAGACTGACCGCCTTACCGCACCTCACATCGGCGGGCAAAAGCCCTCACCAAAAGTGATGAAAATGCGTTGAGCGCGATTATAAGATAAAACGGCTCAGATCTTCATCTGCGACCAGCGCATCCAGGTGTTTGCTCACATAATCCGCGTCGATAGTAATCGTCTGGCCGCCCAGATCGCTCGCGTCATAGGAGATATCTTCCATCAGACGCTCAAGCACCGTATGCAGACGGCGCGCGCCGATGTTTTCCGTGGTTTCGTTCACCTGCCACGCTGCCTGCGCGATGCGCTTGATGCCGTCGTCGGTGAATTCAATATGCACGCCTTCGGTTTCCATCAGCGCTTTGTACTGCACGGTGACAGAAGCGTTCGGCTCGGTCAGGATGCGCTCGAAATCTTCCGCGGTCAGCGCCTGCAGCTCAACGCGGATCGGCAGACGGCCCTGGAGTTCCGGGATCAGATCGGACGGGCTCGCCACCTGGAACGCGCCGGAGGCGATAAACAGGATGTGGTCGGTTTTCACCATGCCGTGTTTGGTAGAGACGGTGCAGCCTTCCACCAGCGGCAGCAGGTCGCGCTGTACACCTTCGCGGGAAACGTCCGGGCCGGAGACATTGCCGCGCTTACAGATTTTATCGATCTCATCGATAAACACGATGCCGTGCTGCTCAACGGCTTCGATAGCCTGCTCTTTCAGCTCCTCCGGGTTCACCAGTTTGGCGGCTTCTTCTTCCACCAGCAGTTTCATCGCATCTTTGATTTTCAGCTTGCGCGGTTTTTGCTTCTGGCCGCCCAGGTTCTGAAACATAGACTGCAACTGGCTGGTCATCTCTTCCATGCCCGGAGGCGCCATGATTTCAACGCCCATCGGCGCTGCGGCGAGATTGATTTCAATCTCTTTGTCGTCGAGCTCGCCTTCACGCAGTTTTTTACGGAACGCCTGACGCGCGGCGGACGGCTCCTGCTGCTGCTCCGGCTGGCCCCAGTTGTTTTTAGCCGGCGGGATAAGCACGTCGAGAATGCGCTCTTCGGCCATCTCTTCGGCGCGGTAGCGGTTTTTCTCGATCGACTGCATGCGCACCATTTTGATGGCGGAATCGGTCAGATCGCGGATGATGGAATCCACTTCTTTACCGACATAGCCCACTTCGGTAAATTTCGTCGCTTCCACTTTGATGAACGGCGCGTTGGCGAGTTTCGCCAGACGACGGGCGATTTCGGTTTTACCGACGCCGGTCGGGCCAATCATCAGGATGTTTTTCGGGGTCACTTCATGACGCAGCTCTTCGTTAAGCTGCATACGGCGCCAGCGGTTACGCAGCGCGATAGCGACAGAACGCTTCGCCGCGTCCTGGCCGATAATGTGTTTGTCGAGTTCGCTGACAATCTCGCGTGGGGTCATTTCAGACATGTGAGGTCCTTACGCTTTGGAGTTCAATTCTTCGATAGTGAGGAAGTGGTTGGTGTAGATGCAGATATCGCCTGCAATCCCCAGCGACTTCTCGACGATATCACGAGCGCCAAGCTCGGTGTTTTCCAGCAGCGCGCGTGCCGCAGCCTGCGCGTAAGGCCCGCCGGAGCCAATGGCGATCAGATCGTTTTCCGGCTGCACGACGTCGCCGTTGCCGGTAATAATCAGCGAGGCGTTTTCGTCGGCCACCGCCAGCAGCGCTTCGAGGCGGCGCAGCATACGGTCGGTACGCCAGTCTTTCGCCAGTTCCACGGCGGCTTTCACCAGATGGCCCTGGTGCATTTCGAGTTTACGTTCGAAGAGTTCAAAGAGGGTAAAGGCGTCGGCGGTGCCGCCCGCGAAGCCCGCGATAACTTTATCGTTATACAGACGGCGGACTTTTTTCACGTTGCCTTTCATTACGGTGTTGCCCAGGGTGGCCTGGCCGTCGCCACCGATCACTACCTGGCCGTTGCGGCGCACACTTACTATTGTTGTCACGAGCAAACCCCTTATTGCATAAGCTGAAGACAGCGCCCTGCGGGTGATGCAGGGCAGAATGCAATTATAGATGGGGGATGTTTCGGGGGTTTCAACCCCCGGAGGCGAGACGAATGCAGTTTGAGTGACCCGCCATCTTCAGGCGATTGAGCGTGCCGTCGGCGTTGTCTTTACCTTTGATAGGGCCAATGACCACGCGGTTCCAGCCATTGTTGGACGTAATACGGGAGTCGAATCCTTCAAACGCCAGCTGCGCGCGCACGGTTTCGGCCTGCTCGGTGCCTTTAAACGAACCGCACTGCACCATCCAGCGGCGCTCGTCTTTCTTCTCGGCGGGCTTCGCGGCTTCCGTTTCTCGCGTTACCGGCGCGGTTTGCGCGGGCTTGCTCTGGGCGGTTTCACGCTGCGTGGTATGCGGCGGCGTCTGGAGCAGATCCTGATACGGCGCGTTGGTTGTCTGCTGCTGGCGCGGCGGTTGAGCAGGCTGCGTGGTGGCACGCGCGGGCTGCTGCGTCTGCACGGTGCGGGTCTGCGGCTGCTGATATCGCGTTTCTGTGCGCGGGGCTTCCGTGCGCGGCGTTTCCACACGCGGCGCGGTGCGTACCGGCTGCTGTGCGGTGTTATTCCACTGCTGCATCTGCTGCTGTTGCTGAAGCTGCTTCTGGCGTTGCAGCGTCTGCTGGCGCTGCGCCGGGGTCTGTTCGTTCCACGGCACTTCGCTAAGCTGCGTCGGCTGACGGCGCATATCCGCCTGCATCTGGTCGAGCAACTGACGCTGTTCGTCTGTCAGCTGATCCTGATTCATGATTTCGCCACCCGCGGATGGCTCGGTCGGCTTCAGCACGCCTGGCTGGCGGCTTTCCAGCTCTTTGATATAGCGCCAGCGCTCTTCAGGCTTGGGCGGCAGGCCGTTGCCGGTGACTTTATGGCCCGGCAGAGTTTCCGACTCTTCTTTTTTATGATGCGTAATAAAGTACAGACCGCCAATAAAGGCGACCAGCGCCGCCGCTGCGATAGCGACCATCGCCGGTGAAACAGCAGGCAGGTTACGTTGCTTTTTGCGGGTGTTAGTTTTCTTGCGCCGCGCGGGCGTCGGCTGTCCGCGGCGTACATAATCTCGTTGTGCCACTATCGTTTCGCTGTATCCATTCGTTAACAGCCCGCCATGTTACTTAAGGGACGGGCCTTTGACCAGATAAGGAGTCTTAAAGGCGGTTAATTTCGCGGCTTAGGCGCGCGCGTGGTGCCGCGTAGCACCAGTTCGCAGTCCAGCAGACGCGAACCGCTGCTGACGGTGTGTCCGTTGAGCTGGCTGAGCAACAGCAGCATCGCCTCCCGACCAATATCAAAACGCGGCTGCGCCACGGTGGTGAGCGGCGGATCGCAAAACTCGGCTAACGCAATGTTATCAAAGCCAATAATGGAGAGATCGTCAGGCACGCGAAAGCCGCGGCGTTTCGCCATCGACAGCGCGCCGAGCGCCATCACGTCGCTGTGGCAGAAAATCGCCGTCGGCGGTTGCGGCAGGCTTAGCAACTGTTCCAGCGCGTTCGCGCCCGCTTCATAGGTAAAATCGCCGCGGGCGATATAGTGCGGATCGACCGTCATACCGCTGCGGCGCAGCGCCTGAACGTAGCCCTGCAAACGGTAATGACACAGCGGCATCTCTTCCGGCCCGGCGATACAGGCGATGCGCTGATGCCCCAGTTCATGCAGATAATTGACGGCGTTGAACGCGGCGGTGAGGTTGTCGATATGCACCGTCGGCAGCTCCAGTTCCGGCGCGAATTCGTTCGCCATGACCATGGGCGGCAGATTGCGCTGCTCTTCTTTGCTGGCGTCAAACGGCAGGCGCGAGCCCAGCAGCAGCATGCCGTCTATCTGTTTGGTGATGATGAGGTCGATGAAGGTTTTTTCCTGCTGATTCTGGTGCGCGCAGTCGCCAATCAGCACCAGATAGCCCTGGTCCGCCGCGGTGACTTCTATGCCGCGAATGATTTCGCTGAAAAACGGATCGCAGATGTCCGGGACAATCACCAGAATGGTGCGCGATTCGTTGCGCTTCAGGTTGCGGTTGAGCGAACCGGGCAGATAACCCACGTCAATGGCGGCCTGCTCCACACGGTTGCGGGTGGCCTGTGAGACTTTCTCGGGATTCATTAACGCACGGGATACCGTCGCCGTTGAAACCCTGGCACGAACGGCGACATCTTTCATGGTTGCAGCAGCAACCTGCTTTCTGGACTTCACTTCATCTCCTCGTAGCGGTCCGCGGGCGCAGACTCGTCCTGTAATCTGACACGCCTCACATTCTTATCAGATATTAGGCGTGTCGGTTACAAAAATTACATCGGAGATGTGACGGATATTAAATTTTACGATCCGTTTCGCAGAAGCGGGGCGCGGTTCAGCCTTCGGTCGGGTCGACGTCGAGCGTCCACTTCACTTTACGCGCGGCGGGCAGCGTACCTATCAGCGGCAGGCTGCCGGAGACAATACGCTGGAGCTGCAAACGCGACGGGTGTTGCAGCAGCAACTGCCAGCGATAGCGTCCGCCGCGTTTGGGCTGCAGCGCAGGCACCGGGCCGAGCAGCCAGAGTTTCTGATCCGCAAGCGGGCTTGCCTGGAGCAGATTGCGCAGTTGCTGGAGAAACGCGGGAGCGTCCTGGTTATGGTGATCTTCCGCGCGGATCAAAATATGGCTGCTGTAGGGCGGAAGCGAGACGCTGCCGCGTTCGGCGAGCGCCTGATCGGCAAAGGCGTCATAACCCTGATGCAGCAGCGTCTGCAATAAAGGATGTTCCGGGTGGTGCGTCTGGAGAACCACTTCGCCCTGTTTCCCTGCGCGCCCGGCGCGGCCCGCCACCTGCGTGTAGAGCTGGGCGAAACGCTCCGCCGAGCGGAAATCGGCGCAGAACAGCGCGCCGTCGACATCCAGCAGCGCCACCAGCGTGACATCCGGGAAGTGATGGCCTTTGGCGAGCATCTGGGTGCCGATAAGAATACGCGCGCCGCCACGGTGAACTTCCGCCAGTTGCTCTTCAAGCGCGCCTTTGCGGCTGGTGGTGTCGCGGTCGATACGCGACAGCGGCACGCCGGGGAACAACGGCGCCAGGCTCTGCTCCAGCTGTTCGGTGCCAAGCCCTACCGGCACCAGATGCGTGGAGCCGCACTGCGGGCACTGGCGCGGCACGGGGCGCTGGCTGTCACAGTGGTGGCAGCGCAGCTGATGCTGTGACTGATGCAGCGTGTAGTAGTGATCGCAGCGGGGGCATTCGGCTATCCAGCCACAGTCGTGGCAGAGCAGCGCGGGCGCGAAGCCGCGGCGGTTAAGAAACAGAATGACCTGATTATCCGCCTGCAAATGCTGGCGCATCCGGGCGACCAGCGCAGGCGCAAGGCCCGCCTGTAACGGCTGGCCTTTCAGATCCAGCACGTGCTGCTGCGCCGGGCGCGCGTTGCCCGCGCGGTGCGTCAGCTTCAGCACGCGGTATTTACGCTGGCGCACGTTGTGCAGCGTTTCGAGAGCGGGCGTCGCGGAGCCTAAGATAATCGGGATCTGCTCGCTGTGCGCCCGGTAGACTGCCAGATCGCGCGCGTGATAGCGCCAGCCTTCCTGCTGTTTATAAGAGCTGTCGTGCTCTTCATCGATAACAATCACGCCGAGATTTTTAAAGGGCGTGAACAGCGCCGAGCGCGTGCCGATGACAATCGCCGCCTCGCCGCTTTTGGCTTTCAGCCAGGCCGCCAGCCGTTCGCTGTCGTTGAGCGCCGAGTGCAGCACTTCGACGGGCGCGTTGAAACGCTCGCGAAAGCGGGCGATGGTCTGGGGTGTCAGGCCGATTTCCGGCACCAGCACCAGCGCCTGTTTGCCCTGCGCGAGCGTGTTTTCGAGCACGCTTAAATAGACTTCGGTTTTGCCGGAGCCGGTCACGCCCGCCAGCAGCCAGGCGCAGAAGTTATCGGCTTCGCCGCGAATGGCACCGACCGCCGTCGCCTGCTCGGTGTTAAGCCGCAGCCTGTCGCCGGATACCGAAAACTGACCGCGCCAGTCGGCGACCGGCGGCAGCTCGCTGCCCAGTTCGCACAGCCCTTTGGCGCGCAGCGCCTGCAGCGCGGCGTCATTAAACGCCATCTGCGCCACTTCATGCCGCCAGAGTCTGCCCTGGCGCAGCGCCGCCAGCGCCTGCTGCTGCTTTGGCGAACGCTTCAGGCTGTTGAGATCGACCGCCTGGCCCTCTTCGGTGGCGAACCAGTACCAGAGCGGCGCGTGGCTTGCGGGTTTGCCCTGGCGCAACAGCACCGGCAGCGCGTGGAAGAGTACTTCGCCAATCGGGTGATGATAATAATCGGCCGCCCACAGCAGCATGCGCCAGAGCACCGGCGGGTAGAGCGATTCGCTGTCCAGCACCTCCACCACGCTTTTCAGCTCATCAAGCGGCAGCTCGCTCTCATCGCCTACCGCCACGACCACACCGACGCGCTGCTGGCGACCGAACGGCACGCGCACGCGACAGCCTGCCGCCGCCGTCATGGCATCGGGCAGCCGATAGTCAAAGGTGCGGGCAAGCGGAACGGGCAGAGCGACGCGGGCGACAGGCATGAAGGCATCCGGGCTGATAAAAGTAGCGTGATAGTGTACACTGTGTGTTCATAAATTTGCGGATCAGTTTGCATGAGGCGGTTATTTTCTGTATGATTCGCCGCCTTTGATGCCCTTTAAAAGTATCAAACCGACTTTATCAACATCGCGTGGTGTCTGGCGTAAGGGCTGGAAGAGCGACGCGGCCTTAACTGAGGTTTCCCATGAAAAAAGATATTCACCCGAAATATGTTGAAATCACCGCTACCTGCTCTTGCGGTAACGTGATCAAAACTCGCTCCACCGTTGGCCACGACCTGAACCTGGACGTGTGCGGCAACTGCCACCCGTTCTTCACTGGTAAACAGCGTGTTGTTGATACCGGTGGTCGTGTTGAGCGTTTCAACAAACGCTTCAGCATCCCGGGCAGCAAATAAGTTTCCCGAAAAAAGGCGCCAGACGGCGCCTTTTTTGTTGCTCCCGAGCATAAAACAAAGGCGCCTGTGGGCGCCTTTGTCGTTGATGCGAATCAGTATTCCCAGGTATCCGGGTCGATACCCATTTCACGCATGATTACCTTGGCCTCTTCGGGGATCTCATCGCTGCGCTCTTTGCGCAGGTCATCGTCGTCCGGCAAGGGCTGGCCGGTAAAGGCGTGAAGGAAAGCCTCGCACAGCAGCTCGCTGTTAGTGGCATGGCGCAGGTTATTCACCTGACGACGGGTGCGTTCATCGGTGAGGATTTTTAACACCTTCAGAGGAATGGAAACCGTAATTTTTTTGACCTGTTCACTCTTCTTGCCGTGCTCAGCGTAGGGGCTGATATATTCGCCGTTCCATTCAGCCATGAGATACCTTTAATCCTCTCAGTCATTAGAAAAAGATTAAAACCGGATAGGTCTCACGGTCTTAACCCGATAGTCTGTTGTTCAGCAGCGTAGAATAATACCGTGACTTCCGTACCGATGCTGCATCACTACCCTATAAAACACATAATTTTAACGGCTAATCCTGTTTTGCTCAATCTATACGCAAAGAAGTTTAGATGTCCAGATGTATTGACGTCTATATTGGCAATGTTTACTCTGTCCCTCACTTTTCTCCGATAATGCCAGGAAACGACTCCTCATGACGCGTAAACAGGCCACCATCGCAGTGCGCAGCGGGCTCAATGACGACGAGCAGTACGGCTGCGTCGTTCCGCCGATTCACCTCTCCAGCACCTACAACTTCACCGGTTTTAATGAGCCGCGCGCGCATGACTACTCCCGTCGCGGCAACCCGACGCGCGATGTGGTTCAGCGCGCGCTGGCGGAGCTGGAAGGCGGCGCGGGTGCCGTGCTGACTAACACCGGCATGTCGGCGATCCATCTGGTGACGACCGTTTTCCTGAAGCCTGGCGATCTGCTGGTGGCCCCGCACGACTGCTACGGCGGCAGCTATCGCCTTTTTGACAGTCTCGCGAAGCGCGGCTGTTATCGCGTCAAATTTGTCGATCAGGGTGATGAGGCGGCGCTGAAAGCGGCGCTTGCCGAGCAGCCGAAACTGGTGCTGGTGGAAAGCCCGAGCAATCCCTTGTTGCGTGTGGTGGATATTGCGAAAATTTGCGAACTTTCGCGCGCGGCCGGAGCCATAAGTGTGGTGGATAATACGTTCCTGAGTCCGGCGTTGCAGAATCCGCTGGCGCTGGGGGCCGATCTGGTTCTGCACTCCTGCACCAAATACCTCAACGGGCACTCCGATGTGGTGGCAGGCGTGGTGATTGCGAAAGATCCGGACACCGTTACCGAGCTTGCCTGGTGGGCCAATAACATTGGTGTAACCGGCGGCGCGTTCGACAGCTACCTGCTGCTGCGTGGCCTGCGTACATTGAGCCCGCGTATGGAAGTAGCGCAGCGTAACGCCAGCGCGATTGTCGATTTCCTTAAGCAGCAGCCGCGGGTGAAAAAGTTGTATCATCCGTCGCTGCCGGAGAATGCGGGGCATGAGATAGCCGTACGTCAGCAAAAGGGCTTCGGCGCGATGCTGAGTTTTGAACTGGATGGTGACGAACAGACGCTGCGCCGTTTCCTCGGCGCGCTGGAGCTGTTCACGCTGGCAGAATCGTTAGGCGGCGTGGAGAGCCTGATTTCCCACGCCGCGACGATGACCCACGCGGGCATGGCGCCGGAAGCGCGCGCCGCGGCGGGGATTTCCGAGACGCTGCTGCGTATTTCGACCGGTATTGAAGATAGCGAAGATTTAATTGCCGACCTGGAAAAAGCATTCCAGGCGGCGGGCTAAGGGGTAAGCATGAGTGTTACAGCGCCTGCAGGGACGAACGGTCGTCAGCTGCACAAATTTGGCGGCAGCAGTCTCGCCGACGTGAAATGTTACCTGCGCGTTGCGGGTATCATGGCCGACTATTCCCGTGCCGGGGATATGATGGTGGTGTCCGCGGCGGGCAGCACGACCAACCAGTTGATCAGCTGGCTGAAATTAAGCCAGAGCGATCGTCTCTCCGCGCATCAGGTGCAACAGGCGCTGCGCCGTTATCAGAGCGAGCTTATCGCCGGGCTGCTGCCTGCGGCGGTTGCCGACGGGCTTATCAGCGAATTTATTCACGATCTTGAGCGCCTGGCCGCGCTGCTGGACGGCACTATCACCGACGCGGTTTACGCCGAAGTGGTCGGCCACGGCGAAATCTGGTCCGCGCGCCTGATGGCCGCCGTACTCAATCAGCAGGGCATTGACGCCGCCTGGCTCGACGCGCGTGATTTTCTGCGTGCGGAGCGCGCCGCGCAGCCGCAGGTAAACGAAGGCCTTTCTTTCCCGCTGTTGCAGCAGTTGCTGGTTCAGCACCCGAATAAACGTTTAGTCGTCACCGGGTTTATCTGCCGCAACGACGCGGGCGAAACCGTGCTGCTCGGCCGTAACGGCTCAGACTATTCAGCAACGCAAATCGGCGCGCTGGCGGGCGTCTCACGCGTCACCATCTGGAGCGACGTGGCGGGCGTTTACAGCGCCGACCCGCGCAAAGTCAAAGATGCCTGCCTGCTTCCGCTGCTGCGCCTTGACGAAGCGAGCGAGCTGGCGCGTCTGGCCGCGCCTGTGCTGCACGCTCGCACGTTGCAGCCGGTTTCCGGCAGCGATATCGATTTACAGCTGCGTTGCAGCTACAGCCCGGAGCAAGGCTCCACGCGCATTGAGCGCGTGCTGGCTTCCGGCACCGGCGCACGTATCGTCACCAGCCATGACGACGTCTGCCTTATCGAATTTGAAGTGCCGTCGCACCAGGATTTCAAACTGGCGCATAAAGACGTTGATGCGCTCTTAAGACGCGCCCAGCTTCGTCCGCTGTCGGTCGGCGTGCATCCCGACCGCCGCCTGCTGCAACTCTGCTATACCTCAGAAGTGGTTGGCAGCGCGCTCAAACTGCTGGAAGACGCCGCGCTGCCGGGCGAGCTGCGCCTGCGTGAAGGGCTGGCGCTCGTGGCGCTGGTAGGGGCGGGCGTGTGTCGCAACCCGCTGCACAGCCATCGTTTCTGGCAGCAACTCAAAGATCAGCCGGTAGAGTTTATCTGGCAGTCGGAAGAGGCCATTAGCCTGGTGGCGGTGCTGCGTACCGGCCCGACGGAGAGCCTGATCCAGGGGCTGCACCAGTCGCTGTTCCGCGCGGAAAAACGTATCGGGCTGATGCTGTTCGGTAAAGGGAATATCGGCTCGCGCTGGCTGGAGCTGTTCGCGCGCGAGCAGGAGACGCTCTCTGCCCGCACCGGCCTTGAGTTTGTGCTGGCGGGCGTGGTGGACAGCCGCCGCAGCCTGCTCAATTACGACGGTCTCGATGCGAGCCGCGCGCTGGCGTTCTTTAATGATGAAGCGGTGGAGCAGGATGAAGAGTCATTGTTCCTGTGGATGCGCGCGCACCCGTATGACGATTTAGTGGTGCTGGACGTAACCGCAAGCCAGGATCTGGCGGACCAGTATCTCGATTTCGCCAGCTACGGTTTCCACGTCATCAGCGCCAATAAACTGGCGGGCGCGAGTAACAGCCAGAACTACCGCCAGATCCGCGACGCGTTTGCGAAAACGGGCCGTCACTGGCTCTATAACGCGACCGTTGGCGCCGGGCTGCCGGTCAACCACACGGTGCGCGATCTGCGCGACAGCGGCGATTCGATTCTCTCCATCAGCGGGATTTTCTCCGGCACGCTGTCGTGGCTGTTTTTGCAGTTCGACGGGACAGTGCCGTTTACCGAGCTGGTGGACCAGGCGTGGCAGCAGGGGCTGACGGAGCCAGACCCTCGCGTGGATCTCTCCGGTAAGGATGTGATGCGCAAGTTAGTTATCCTGGCGCGTGAGGCGGGCTACGATATCGAGCCCGATCAGGTGCGCGTGGAGTCGCTGGTGCCTGCCGGGTGTGAAGAGGGCTCGGTGGATCATTTCTTTGAATATGGCGACGCGCTGAACGAGCAGATGGTGCAGCGTCTTGAGGCGGCGCGCGAGCTGGGCCTGGTGCTGCGTTATGTGGCGCGCTTTGACGCCAACGGCAAGGCGCGCGTCGGCGTCGAGGCGGTGCGTCCAGAGCATCCGCTGGCGTCATTGCTGCCGTGCGATAACGTGTTCGCCATTGAAAGCCGCTGGTATCGCGATAACCCGTTAGTTATCCGCGGGCCCGGTGCCGGGCGCGACGTGACCGCCGGGGCGATTCAGTCGGATCTTAACCGTCTGGCGCAGTTGCTCTGATTTTATTGTGGTGGGTGCGCTGCGCTTACCCACCCTACCTAACTCATACGTTTTGTTGTGTAGGGCGGGTAAGCGCAGCGCACCCGCCATGCCAGATAACCCCCCATGCCTTTCTTCCGCTGTACAACCTTTGCGCATTTCCCCGTCATGAAGCTTTTTCAACTTCGCTGAAAAATACTCACATCAAGTGATGATTTACCTGTTGACGCCATCCGGCTTTTCCGTCATTTTTACATCTGGACGTCTAAACGTATAGAAGTCAACACACGCGACCACGACACAGCGATTGATGAGGTAAGGTATGAGCTTTTTTCACGCCAACCAGCGGGAGGCCCTGAATCAGAGCCTCGCAGAAGTGCAGGGACAGATTAACGTCTCCTTTGAGTTTTTCCCGCCGCGCACCAGTGAAATGGAGCAGACCCTCTGGTCCTCTATCGATCGCTTAAGCAGCCTGAAGCCGAAATTTGTGTCGGTCACCTACGGTGCTAACTCTGGCGAGCGCGACCGCACCCACAGCATCATCAAAGGCATTAAAGACCGCACCGGCCTTGAAGCCGCGCCGCACCTCACCTGCATCGACGCGACACCTGATGAGCTGCGCTCCATTGCGCGCGACTACTGGAACAACGGCATTCGCCACATCGTCGCGCTGCGCGGCGACCTGCCTGCTGGCAGCGGCAAGCCGGAAATGTACGCCAGCGATCTGGTGGCGCTGTTAAAAGAGGTGGCCGATTTCGATATCTCCGTCGCGGCGTACCCGGAAGTGCACCCGGAGGCGAAAAGCGCGCAGGCGGATCTGCTGAATCTGCGCCGTAAAATCGACGCGGGCGCTAACCGCGCCATCACACAGTTCTTCTTTGATGTCGAAAGCTATCTGCGCTTTCGCGACCGCTGCGCGGCGACAGGCATTGATGTGGAAATCATCCCTGGCATTCTGCCGGTCTCTAACTTTAAGCAGGCGAAAAAGTTTGCCGACATGACCAACGTGCGCATTCCGTCCTGGATGTCGCAGATGTTTGCCGGGCTTGATGACGACGCCGAAACCCGCAAACTGGTTGGCGCTAACATCGCGATGGACATGGTGAAGATTTTAAGCCGCGAAGGCGTGAAAGATTTCCACTTCTATACCCTTAACCGCGCGGAAATGAGCTACGCCATCTGTCACACGCTGGGCGTGCGTCCGGCGCTGGAACTGAAAACAGCGTAATGCTATTGCGAGGATGACAAGGAGGCGCGAGCCTCCTTTTTTGTCTGGCGCTAACCAGAGTGTTACAAAATATATATTTCAGGGTTTTTATAAACCTGTACAAGAGAAATATGCATTGTACAGGTTATTTTTTCTTAAGCTAAATCACCGTGCTTTTTACCTTTGCGGGCAGGCGTTTTAAACCCGTCACTGCTATTTATGACGCTTAGCCTGCATATTATTATTGCTGGTTTTTTATTATTAAAAATACCAGGGCTGGTAGCTATCGTAGCGATATAAAAATACACGTTATGCCTTATTCATTATTGCCGATATGCTGTGTAAGAAACCTTCCTGGACAGCAATAATGATTAGCAAGATAACGAATATTTTAAAAAACGACGCGGCGTTCTCAGCGATAAAAGCGCATATGGCGGTTATTCTTTTCCGCCCCGACGGCACGATTGTGGAAGCGAATCCAGCTTTCCAGGCGGCTATGGGATATTCGCTTAATGAACTGGTGGGTAAGCATCATCGTATGTTCTGCGCGCCGGAATATGCCGCCAGCCTTGAATATAAGCAGTTCTGGCAACGGCTTGGGCGCGGCGAAACCTTCAGCGATAAATTCCAGCGCTATAAAAAAGATGGCAGCGAAATGTGGCTGGAGGCGAATTATATTCCGGTCCTCGGTAAAAATAACAACGTAGAGTATGTTCTTAAACTGGCGCGTGATATCTCAGGAAGGATCCATGACGCGCTGAACAAAGACGCCATCCTCAAGGCGGCGCACCGCTCTATGGCAATCATTGAATTTACGCCGGACGGACATATTGTCTCGGCGAACGAGAACTTCTGTAAGGCTTCCGGATACACGCTGAACGAAATTATCGGCAAGCATCACCGTATCTTCTGCGAGCGTGACTACGCGATGAGCGCAGAGTATGCCGATTTCTGGCGCAAACTGAACCACGGGGAATTCGCCTCCGGGGATTTTCGCCGCGTCACTAAACATCGTCATGAACTCTGGCTGCGCGCCAGTTACAGCCCCGTTTTTGACGATAAAGGCCGCCTTTATCGCGTGGTGAAATTCGCCTATGACGTGACGGCGGAAGTACAGAAAAGCCGCGATGAGCGTCAGGCGACGGAAAGAGCGGAAGCGGTCTCCCGCGAGACGCTGACCAAAACGGTTGAGATCAGAAAGACCTTAGATGACTGCGTCACGGCAATGGAGAATATCCAAAGCAATATGGAGCAGGTTATCGGCATCGTCACCAACCTGAAAAACGACTCGGAAAGCATTATGGACCTGTCATCGGTGATTGCGCAGATAGCGACGCAGACCAAATTGCTGTCACTCAACGCCTCGGTGGAAGCGGCGCGCGCGGGCGATTCTGGTAAAGGTTTTTCTGTGGTCGCAACCGAAGTGAAATCACTGGCTGACCGTATCGATGACGCGACCGGGAAAATAACGCGCATCACCGAGAAAAACGATAACCTGACGAAAAGCGCGCTGGATTCTATCTGCCGCAGCGGTAAAGAGGTGGCGTCCACGACGGCTATTTCGCGCGAGGCGCTGATGCTGACCAAAGAGATTGAAGGCTACGCTAAAAATATTCTCGAAGCCGTTAACGCGATTGGCAAAGTCATTAACGCCTGACGCCAGCCCGCGTCGTCGCGCATAACCGTCATGTCTGTCGTGGCATAACGACTTATTTTGTCAGTGCGAATCGTCAACATCTCGGTTCCGTTTATCACCGGAACCGGTTGTTTATTTTAACGAAATGATTCGTCGCTATTTGTGTATTTTTCTGCGAAACGTCTGATATAACCGCACGCTTTTTGCGGTTGTTAATTTTTTGTTTTAATAATTTTAAAAGTTTAATTGATGCGTTAAAATAATCAGCTAAATTTTCAATGATAGTTGATTGTGATGTCTAAAATAACGCTCAGCAGAAAGCACGCACCGGCTTTCTCGCTTATTGCTTTACTTGTCAGTTCAGCCGCTTATGCGGAAAACACCACGGAAAAAACCGATGTCCTGCTGATTGGCGGCGGCATCATGAGCGCGTCGCTCGGTACGGTCCTTCAGGAGATCCAGCCAGACTGGAAACAGCTGATGGTGGAAAAACTGGACGGCGTGGCGCTTGAATCTTCCAACGGCTGGAATAACGCAGGCACCGGCCACTCCGCGAACATGGAGCTGAACTATACGCCGGAGCGTGAAGACGGTTCGATTGACGTGACCAAAGCGCTGGAAATCAATGAAGCGTTTATGATTTCTCGTCAGTTCTGGTCTTCTCAGGTGAAGCGCGGTGTGCTTAATGATCCGCATTCCTTTATTAACTCCACGCCGCACATGAGCTTTGTCTGGGGCGATAAAAATGTGGAGTACCTGACCAAACGTTACCAGGCGTTGCAGCAGACCACGCTGTTCCAGGGAATGCAGTTCTCTACCGATCAGCAGCAAATCAAAAAATGGGCACCGCTGATTATTGAAGGCCGCGATCCGAAGCAGAAAGTCGCTGCGACCTGGACGCCGGTCGGCACCGACGTCAACTACGGCGAAATCACCCGTCAGCTGGTGGGCAGCCTGAAAAAAACCAGCAACTTCAAACTGGAAACTTCCTCTGAAGTTACTGATTTCAAACGCAACGCCGATAACTCCTGGCACGTCACGATCACCGACGTGAAGAGCGGGAAAGAGCACGCCGTGGACGCGAAATATGTGTTCATCGGCGCAGGCGGCGGCGCGCTGAAGCTGCTGCAAAAAACCGGTATTCCTGAAGCGGATAACTACGCAGGCTTCCCGGTTGGCGGCTCGTTCCTGGTATCTGAGAACCCGGAAATCGCCCGTCAGCACGGCGAGAAAGTCTATGGCCAGGCGTCCGTTGGCGCGCCGCCGATGTCCGTGCCGCACCTCGACGCCCGCTTCCTGGACGGCAAGCGCGTGGTGCTGTTCGGCCCGTTCGCGACGTTCTCCACCAAATTCCTGAAAAACGGTTCGTTCTTCGATCTGCTGAGCACCACCACCACCAGCAACTTTATGCCGATGACCGATGTGGGCCTCGATAATTTCGATCTGGTGAAATACCTGATTGGTCAGGTCATGCTGAGCGATGAAGACCGCTTTGAAGCGCTGAAAGAGTACTACCCGACGGCGCGTAAAGAGGACTGGAAGCTTATCCAGGCGGGTCAGCGTGTCCAGATCATCAAGAAGGATCCTGAGAAAGGCGGCGTGCTGAAGCTGGGCACCGAAATCGTCACCGACCAGCAGAAAACCCTGGCGGCGCTGCTTGGCGCGTCTCCGGGGGCGTCCACCGCGGCCCCTATCTCTATTAACGTTATCAAGCAGCTCTTCCCGGAGCAGTTCAAATCTGAAGCCTGGCAGAGCAAACTGCGTGAGATCGTGCCGAGCTATGGTCAGAAGCTGAACGGCAACGTGGCGCTGACCCAGCAGGTATGGGACGAGACGGCAGCGACGCTGCAGCTCACCAAACCGCCGGTTATCCAGATGAAAGATGCGAAGCCCGCCACACCGGAAGCCAAACCGGCGCAGGCGTCCAGCCCGCAACACGATATGGCGCTGTAACCCTAAGCGTGTAATGCAAAAAAGGAGGCCACGGGCCTCCTTTTTTATGGTGCGCATGTTATTAGGGGTTGTTGTTAGATAAACAACGAAAAGATTAACCCGCTATGCCTGGATTTTCTCATTTCTCGTTCTGACTTCTATTCAGAATAAAAATAATATGCTTTTGCTGGTGCGTTAATATTTTTAAATTTGCGCGTTATTGCCCGTGCATTCAGTGTTAATTCTGCTGTGTTTTATTTTTTTATGATTAATAAGGGTTGTGATTTCCTGGTATTTAGGAAATTGGCTCGGTATTTTTCATGCCGTTATTTTTAAAGATCTTTTTTAGCGTGACTGTATCTAATCATCGAACCTGTTATAGGTTCGTCTATTGTTGTTGGAAGTGGGCTTTTTATAATGCCACCATCATCGTAACGCGGTTAATAACGTTGCTTATTAGCATTGCCCTGACGCTCTAATGATAACGAATCCATTAACCGTCCAGGGCGGAATTTTATAGCAGATGATCACCAGCTTTGTCCTGATACGCAGGGCGCATTCGGGGCGAAAATTATATTCACAGGCTGTGAATATAGTCCGGCTATTTTGATAAATAGCTTAACTTTTAATGTAATTAGGATGATATATGAAAAAGTTAGCACTTGGCCTTTCTTTAGCTGCGGCAATGGGATTTGCCGTGACCGCGCAGGCTGCTTCCACCGGCACAATTACCTTTGAAGGAGAGCTGACCGCAACTTCATGCGACGTAAATGTTGACGGCCAGGGTTCTGATGCGACCATTACACTGCCAACCATGGGGATTAATCAGCTTGATGCGGCCGGTAAAACGGCGGGCCGCACCAATTTTGTGATGGATCTGACTAACTGTGCGGGCACGCTGAAAACCGTGGCGGCCTACTTTGAAGCAGGTGCGTCTGTCGATCCGGTCACGGGCCGTCTGAAAAACACCATTGACAGCACCACCGGTGGAGGTGCCAGCAAAGTCAGCCTCCAGCTGCGCGACGGCTCCAGCACTTCCTACGACGTGATTAAAGCGGGCGACGCCAGCCAGTCCACCAAAACCACCTTTGTCACGTATGACGCCACCGAAGGCACCGCCACGCTGCCTTACGCAGTGGAATATTACGCAGAAGACGCCACCACGGCCGGTAAGGTTAACAGCAGCGTCGTTTATTCACTGATGTATAAGTAAAAATGCGACAGGAGGGGCATCCCTCCTGTATTTCTTCAAGGGAGTGAATCACATGGCGAATACCCTTTCCTGGAAAAGCGCATTCTTCATACTGGTGATGGGGTTCGCCTGCCCGGCGGCCATCGCCAGTATCGTTATTACCGGTACCCGCGTGATTTATCCGAGCGATGCGCCAGAGGTTAGCGTAAAACTCGATAATAAAGGCACCTCGCCCGTATTGATTCAAAGCTGGATCGATAACGGCAATGCCGACGCCGCGCCGGAAACCATACAGGTGCCGTTTATTTTAACCCCACCGATTAACCGGGTTGAGCCAGATAAAGGCCAGACGCTGCGTATTACATTTACCGGTAAATTATTGCCCGCCGATCGCGAATCGGTTTACTGGCTTAACGTGCTGGAAATTCCTGCTAAAAAAGCGACGCTCAGCGATAACTATTTACAGGTCGCGTTTCGCTCGCGCATTAAATTATTCCTTCGCCCTGCAGGGCTTGAAGGCAATGCCAATGACGCTGTTAACCATGTCACCTGGCGCGCCAATGGACAGACTATCGAAGCGGCAAACCCCACGCCCTATTTTATTTCCCTGGTCAATCTGACAGTGAACGGGAAAACCCTCGATGCCGACATGATTGCGCCGAAATCGACCATGACAATAAAACTGCCTGGCAGTCCGGGAAATAAACTCGCAGGCGTCTTTGTGAATGATTATGGCGCGCTGAATGAATTCGAGGCGACGCTGAAATAAGCCGTCGCTCTGTTTATTCACTTATCACCGTAAAAGAGAAGCGCGATGAAAAACAGGTTTCGCCAGGGAGAGGCAGCGACGTTCTCTCCAGGCATAATGGCTGTGATTATTTGTCTGCTGGCGACGCCGGGGAAGGCACAGGAGTTGCCGGGAAAGTCTGAACAAGAACCGGTCGATATTGCTGAGCATGTCGAATTCGATAATATCTTCCTCAACCTGGAAAATAAAAATGCGGTGGATTTAAGCCGTTTCGCTAATGGCGCGGCGGCGCTGCCGGGACGCTATCGTGCGCTGGTTTATATCAACGGCCAGGCGACGCTCACCAGTGAAATCGATGTCGTGGCGCAGCCGGATAAAACCAGCCGGGTGTGCCTGACATCTGACCTCATTAAAACGATCCCGTTTAATTATGAAAAGCTGCCTAAGGATTTCCTGACGCCGTTTCAGCAGGGTGAACAGTGCCTTGATCTGGAGAAAAAGCTTCCGCATTCGGAAATCGCCTTTGATACCAGCGAACAGCGGCTCGATATTTCCGTGCCGCAAATCTACCTGCTGCATAACGCGCGCGGCAGCGTTAACCCGGAGCTATGGGACAGCGGTATTCCTGCGCTGATGCTCGGCTATAACATGAATGGTTATTCCAGCCACGCGAATGGCAAAACGCTCGACTCCTTTTATTCAAGCCTTGAAGGCGGCCTGAACGTCGGTGCCTGGTATCTTCGTCATAACGGCTATTACAGCTATATGGAAGAGGGTGAGCGGCAATACAGCAGCATCAGCACCTATTTGCAACGCGATATTCCGGTTATCAAAGGACGCGCGTTGATCGGGGAAACCAGCACCCAGGGGCAGGTGTTTGACACGCTGCCTTTCAAAGGCATGCAGATCGCGAGCGACGAGCGGATGCTGCCGGAATCGCAGCGCGGTTACGCGCCGGATATCCGCGGCGTCGCCCGTACTAACGCCCGCGTGACGGTGCGTCAGAGCGGGCAGACCATTTATGAAACCACCGTCGCGCCCGGCGAATTCGCGATTAACGATCTCTACCCGACCGGCTACGGCGGCAATCTTGACGTAACGGTTTATGAAGCCGACGGCAGCGAACAACATTTCCAGGTGCCTTATGCCTCGGTGGCGCAGCAGTTACGCCCCGGCGCGCTGCGTTATTCCGTGGTCGCAGGCGAATATCGCAACGATTCGCTGCGCACCAAACCGGCGCTGTATCAGGCCACTTACCAGTACGGGATCTCCAACCGCCTGACGAGTTACGGCGGCGTGCAGGTGAGCCAGGGCTATTACGCGCTGCTGTTCGGGATGGCTTTCGGTACGCCCATCGGCTCGCTGGCGCTGGACGTCACGCAGGCGCGCACGCATCTGGATAACGGCACCTCTTTCCTGGGCCAGCGTCGGGCCGACAGCCTGAGCGGGCAGAGCTATAAAATCAGCTTCAGCAAAGATATCACGGAGACGCGCAGCAACATTTCGCTGGCGGCGTATCGCTTCGCGACCAGTCAGTATATGGATTTCCAGACCGCCATGCTGACGCGCGACGCGGTCGATCGCGGCGAGTCGCCAGACAATATCCTGCGCATGAAAAATCAGTTCGTGGCAACGGTCAGCCAGGGGCTCGATGACGGCTGGGGACAGTTTTATCTCAGCGGCTCGTTACAGGATTACTGGAATAAAGCGGGCTCCGATAAACAGTTCCAGGTCGGTTACAACAACAACTATAAAAGCCTGACGTATGGCGTGACGGTGAGCCGCACCTACAGCAAAGAGAACGAAGGGCAGACGAACTATTTGCTGACGATGAGCTTCCCGCTGGGCGAGGGCTTCGAACAGCATACGCCACACGCGCATATCGATTTGACGCGCGACAGCAACGGCCACGACGGGCAGCAGGTCGGCGTTTCCGGTTCGCTTGGCGATTATAACCAGATGAACTACAGCGTGACCGCGATGAACGGCGATCAGGGACAAGGCACCAGCGGTTCGTTTAACGCC
This sequence comes from Cronobacter sp. HA18003, assembly GCF_011605905.1. Classification (NCBI taxonomy): domain Bacteria; kingdom Pseudomonadati; phylum Pseudomonadota; class Gammaproteobacteria; order Enterobacterales; family Enterobacteriaceae; genus Cronobacter; species Cronobacter sp. HA18003. Next base: position 216,469 of record NZ_JAANQO010000024.1, read on the forward strand.
GATTACCGCAGCCAGGTTACCTCAGTGAGCGGCGGCTACAGCGTGGGCGATCACTACAGTAGCGTGTCGCTTGGTGCGACCGGCACCATTCTTGGCCATTCCGGTGGGCTGACATTTACACCCTATACCTCGGACACTTTCGCGCTGGTTGAGGCGAAAGGCGCGCGCGGCGCGGCGGTGTCGTCCTATCCTGGCGTGTTTGTGGATGGACGTGGCTATGCCGCCGTGCCGTATCTCGACCCGTACCAGTTCAACGACATTACGGTCGATCCGAAAACCGCGCCGGTGAATGTGGAGCTGGAGAACACCTCGCAGAAAGTAGCGCCGTATCTTGGGGCAGTGGTGAAGCTCACCTACAAAACCAATACCGGCACACCGGTACTTATCGCGTCGAACTATCAGGGCGAACCGGTGCCGTTCGGCGCGGTGGTGTTTGATGCCGAAGGCAATCAGGTGGGCTCGGCAGGACAGGGCGGGCTGGTTTATGCCCGCGTTGGCAACAACCAGGGCCAGCTTACGGTTAGGTGGGGCGAGAGCGTAGGGATGCAGTGTCTTATCAGCTATTTGCTGATGCCGCAGGCGGAGGGGCAGCGTCAGTCGATTCAGCGTTTCGATACGCCGTGTCTGCCGCCCTCAGGCGTGGCGTCGTCTTCATCGCCGCTGCAACTCTCCACCGACCGGCGGCGGCAGGCTGCGCTCACGGCCGGATAACGTCGGCCTGACGGGCCGGCCAATCACCTATTTCCTGTGACGGGAATGATGCACTGTAAAGAGGGAATTATGGCTGTAAGGAAAACCGTTTTATCTCTCGGAGCCGGGATGCTTCTGCTGCTGCTATTCAGCAGAGACGCGCTGGCTTCTACCTCCTGTTCTTATCACACCGGATCGCACGCGGTGAACGTGACGCTGCCGATTAACGGGACGATTTCCGTCGGCTCTGACGCCTCTGACGGGCGCACGCTCTACCGGTTGCATTACATGCCCAGCGCGCCGGTCAAGATTGACTGTCTCTCGACCGACAGCATTCCGTACGACGTTTCGTATGATTATCACTGGACCAGCACGCCGCACGCGCTCTCACCGTGGAGCGGCTCGCCGTTCCCCAACAAAGTCTGGGACACTAACCTGCCGGGCGTGGGGGTCGCGGTATGGGCGCAGGGTGACAAAAACATCGCTATTCCGGGAACCTATTACATCGATACCATTCGGCCTGAACCCAATCAGAACGTGAACCATACGGTAAACAGTGAGTTCTGGCTCTATCTCATCAAAACCGGCCCTATTCAGCCGGGATATGTGAACGGCCAGGATCTGCCGTCGATGGCGATTGACTTCATCGCGTCAGGCGCCGCTGGCAGTCCGCTTAACGCGCTGAAAATCAATTTTACTGGTTCGGTCAATATCGCCGCGCTCTCCTGTACCACGCCGGATGTGAACGTGAAGCTTGGCACCTGGAGCGCGGAGAATGATTTCAGCGGCGTAGGAAGCGGGACAGAGTGGCGCGATGCGTCGATTACCCTGACCAACTGCCCGCGCGCCTGGGGTATTCGTACCAATATTGACGCGAATGATAGCGGCATCACGACGATGGGTAACGCCTCGCCAAACCCGGTGTGGATCACGATGAAGCCTTCCACGACGGTGATTGATGCGAACAACGGTATCTTCTCCGTGACGCCTGGCAGCGACAGCGCCAGCGGGATCGGGATTCAGATAGCCAAAGGCAATGTGTCGGATGCGACGCATGAGCCAATGGCGCTGAACACCTATACCAATAACTACTGGAATCTGAGCACGGATGATGTCAACACGCACCGCATTCCGTTTGTGGCGCGTTATGTCCAAACGGAAGACCGTATGCGCCCCGGCAAAGCAAACGGCGCGATTACGTTTACGGTGCTCTATTACTGACGCTGACCGTTGCGCCCATAAAAAAGCCCCGGCATGCCGGGGCTTTTTATCCTCTGAGGCGCGACATCAGCCCGTGTTGCGCATCCCTGCCGCGACGCCTGCGATGGTGACCATCAGCGCCTGTTCAACGCACGGATCGGCGGGTTTGCCTTCTTCTTCCGCCAGGCGTGAACGGTGCAGCAGCTCTGCCTGAAGCACGTTCAGCGGGTCGGTGTAGATATTACGCAGCTGGATGGACTCGGCAATCCACGGCAGGTCCGCCATCAGATGCGAGTCGTTGGCGATATCCAGCACCACTTTGATGTCGGCTTCCAGCAACTGGCGCAGCTCACGGCCGAGCGGCCAGAGTTCCTTTTTCACCAGGCGCTGATCGTAGTATTCCGCCAGCCACAGATCCGCTTTGGCGAAGACCATTTCCAGCATGCCGAGGCGCGTGGAGAAGAACGGCCAGTCGCGGCACATGGTTTCCAGCTCGTCCTGTTTGCCGTCTTCCACCACTTTTTGCAGCGCGGCGCCCGCGCCAAGCCAGGCGGGCAGCATCAGACGGTTTTGCGTCCAGGCGAAAATCCACGGAATGGCGCGCAGCGATTCCACGCCGCCGGTCGGGCGACGCTTGGCCGGACGTGAACCGAGCGGCAGTTTGCCAAGTTCTTGTTCTGGCGTTGCCGAGCGGAAGTACGGCACGAAATCGTTGTTTTCACGCACATAGCCGCGATACATGGTGCAGGAGATGTCGGAAAGCTCATCCATGATGTGACGCCAGGCGGCTTTCGGCTCCGGCGGCGGCAGCAGGTTGGCTTCCAGAATGGCGCTGGTGTAGAGCGACAGGCTGCTGATGGTGACTTCCGGCAGACCATATTTAAAGCGGATCATCTCGCCCTGTTCGGTCACGCGCAGGCCGCCTTTCAGGCTGCCCGGCGGCTGGGAGAGCAGCGCCGCGTGGGCCGGCGCGCCGCCGCGGCCAATAGAGCCGCCGCGACCGTGGAACAACGTCAGCGCGATACCCGCTTTCTCGCAGGTTTTGATCAGCGCGTCCTGCGCCTGGTACTGTGCCCAGGACGCGGCCATCACGCCCGCGTCTTTCGCGGAGTCGGAATAGCCAATCATCACCATCTGTTTGCCCTGAATAAAGCCGCGATACCAGTCGATATTCAGCAACTGGGTCATCACGTCGTTGGCGTTGTTCAGGTCGTCGAGCGTTTCAAACAGCGGAGCCACCGGCAGCGCAAAGCCAATGCCCGCTTCTTTCAGCAGCAGGTGAACGGCCAGCACGTCGGACGGCGTTTTCGCCATGGAAATCACATAAGCGGCGATCGAGCCTTTCGGCGCTTCGGCGATCACTTTGCAGGTTTCCAGCACTTCGCGGGTGTTGTCGCTCGGCTCCCACTGGCGTGGCAGCAGCGGACGTTTGGAGTTCAGTTCGCGGATCAGGAACGCCTGTTTGTCGGCTTCCGACCAGCTTTCGTAGTCGCCAATGCCGAGATAACGTGTCAGCTCGCCCAGCGCTTCGGTGTGGCGGGTGCTCTCCTGACGGATGTCGATACGCACCAGCGGCACGCCGAAGGCTTTCACGCGGCGCAACGTGTCGAGCAGTTCGCCGTTGGCGATGATCCCAAGACCACAGGCGACGAGCGATTCATAACAGGCGTAGAGCGGCTCCCAGAGCTGTTCGTTCTGCGTCAGCAGGCCCTGCGGCTTCGGCAGCTTCTGGCCTTTCAGGCGCGCTTCAAGCCAGGCCTGGGTCGCGAGCAGCTGCGCGCGCAGCCCTTTCAGCAGGTAACGGTAAGGCTCCTGTGCGCCCTCGGTGCCGACATATTCGCGCAGCGCGTCGCTGCACTCGACCATCGAGAGCTCGGAAATCAGCACCTGAATATCTTTCAGGAACAGGTCGGTCGCTTTCCAGCGGCTCAGCAGCAGGACGTGACGGGTGATATCCGCGGTGACGTTCGGGTTGCCGTCGCGGTCGCCGCCCATCCAGGAGGTGAAACGCACCGGCACAAAATCCACCGGCAGTTTGTAATCGAGATGCGCTTCCAGCTGTTCGTTCAGCTCGCGCAGATAATTCGGTACGCCTTCCCAGAGGCTGTTTTCCACGACGGCGAAGCCCCACTTGGCCTCGTCTACCGGGCTTGGGCGGTTTTTGCGAATTTCGTCGGTGTGCCAGGACTGCGCGATAAGCTGGCGCAGGCGACGCATGATCTGGTTGCGCTCGTAATCGGCGATATCTTTGTGGTCGAGCTGTTTTAAACAGTTGTTCACTTCGACCATTTTGTGGATCAGCGTGCGGCGGGTGATCTCGGTCGGGTGCGCGGTCAGCACCAGTTCCAGCGACAGCGATTCCACGGCCTGACGGATGGCGGTTTCGTTAATATCAGGCTGGTCTTTAAGCTTACGCAGGGTGCGGGCGATAATTTCCGGATTGCTGGCGGCTTCGCCTTTCGGCGAAATGCTGTGGTATTGCTCGGCGGTGTTGGCCAGGTTCAGGAACTGACTGAACGCGCGGGCCACCGGCAGCAGTTCATCGTTGGAAAGGTTTTGCAACGTGGTTAACAGCGCCTGGCGGTCTGCTTCATTGCCAGCACGGGACGACTTCGACAACTTGCGGATTGTTTCTACGCGGTCAAGGATGTTTTCTCCCAGCGCATCCTTGATGGTATCCCCGAGCAACTTGCCGAGCATACTGACATTGCTTCGCAAAGCGGAATATTGTTCGTTCATATAACCCCAGACACCCCATCTCACTTGTAAATGTCCTGTATCTTTCAAGCCGCAGCTGTGTTGGCTGCACTCGCCCACCCAGGTCACTTACTTATGTAAGCTCCCTGGGATGGGCTCGTTTGCCGCCTTGCTGCAACTTGAAATCTTTCGGACATAGCTCTTTGTCGTCTTTTATAAAGCCACGCGAAATCCCGTTCGTCAATTGCTGCGAAATCGCTTCAGCAGGTGAATAAAGTGCGGCAATTTATGAAAGTTAATTCACGTTATTGCAGATAAGTAACGCTTATGAAGATAGCGTGCAGGCGAGCGGCGCGATGTGCAGTCACACGCGCTGCGGCAGGGCGTAAAAGCAGTGAAATGGGCTGCATGTGACGAGCGGACTGGCGGGTGCGCATGGCTTACCCGCCCTACGGTGAAACGGTGGTGTTACAACGGCGGGTGCGCTTTGCTTACCCGCCCTACGGTGAGGCGGTGGCGCTACAACGGCGGGTGCGCTTTGCTTACCCGCCCTACGGTGAAAGGGCGGTGTTACAACGGCGGGTACCCGCCCTGGGGGATGAGATATGGATTTTCGTAGGGTGGATAAGCGCAGCGCATCCACCGTGATATTCAGGGCATTCAGTGCCAGCAGAAGTGATGCACCACCTGCGAAATCAGCTCACGGGTCGGCTTGATAAACCGCGTTTCCAGATATTCATCCGGCTGGTGAGCCTGATTAATCGAGCCGGGGCCTAACACCAGCGTCGGGCAAATCGTCTGAATAAACGGCGCTTCGGTGCAGTAGTTCACCACATCGGTTTGCGCGCCGAGCAGATTTTCCACCACCTGCACCAGCTTATGATCCGGCGGACATTCGTAGCCAGGGATTGGCGGATGCAGATCAAACACCGTCAGACGGCCCGGCCAGCGCAGGCTTACCGGCTCCAGCGCCTCGTTCAGAAGCCCGCTTAAATCGTCGAGCGTCATGCCCGGCAGCGGACGAATATCCATATGCAGCTCGCAGCAGGCGCAAATACGGTTCGACGCATCGCCGCCATGAATGTGGCCGAGGTTAAGCGTCGGGTAAGGCACCGTAAACGCGTCATAGTGATAGCGTTCTTTGAGCGAATCGCGCAGCTGCATAATGCGCCCGATGGCGTCATGCATCAGCTCGATGGCATTCACGCCGCGCTCCGGGTCGCTGGAGTGACCGGATTGCCCCTGCACGCGGATAGCGCTGGAAATATGGCCTTTATGGGCGCGGATGGGCTGGAGCGACGTCGGCTCGCCGATGATGGCGCAGTCCGGGCGAAGCGCAGTGGTTTCAGCGAAATAGCGCGCGCCCGCCATGCTCGTCTCTTCATCAGCGGTCGCCAGGATGTAGAGCGGTTTTTTCAGCTGCGTCACATCCACGTCACGCAGCGCATCAAGAATAAACGCGAAAAAGCCTTTCATATCGGCGGTGCCAAGCCCGAACAGTTTGTTGTCATGCTCGGTCAGCGTGAAAGGGTCGCGCGTCCAGCGTCCGTCGTCGAAAGGCACGGTATCGGTATGCCCGGCCAGCAACAGACCGCCCGCGCCGCTGCCGGTGCTCGCCAGCATATTGAATTTATTGCGCGTACCGGGAACCGGCTGCACTTCGACCTGGAAGCCGAGACTGCCAAACCAGCCCGCCAACAAATTGATTAAAGTCGCATTACTCTGATCGAGCGCGCTGTCGGTGGCGCTGATGGAAGGTGTGGCGATAAGCGCGCGGTAAATCTCGATAAATGGCGGTAATTTCATTTTCACTGTTGACAGACCTCAGGTCGTGATAGTATCAATATTCATGCAGTATTTATGAATAAAAATACATTAACGTTGAGCGTAAGGGAACCGCCGGGTTCCGGTGAAGACGATACGCTCGCGGACGCGGCAACGGCCCGGAGGCCCGCGCCTGAAATACATGACGGTAGAAGGTATCCAGCCCCGATGTTGAACACGCTGATTGTTGGCGCCAGTGGTTATGCCGGCGCAGAGCTTGCGACCTATGTGAATCGCCATCCGCATATGAACATAACCGCATTGACGGTCTCAGCGCAAAGCAATGATGCGGGAAAGTTAATCTCCGATCTGCATCCGCAGCTGAAAGGCGTGCTTGACCTGCCGCTGCAGCCGATGAGCGACATTCGCGAGTTCACCGACGGCGTGGATGTGGTGTTTCTCGCCACCGCCCATGAGGTCAGCCACGATCTCGCGCCGCAGTTTCTTGATGCGGGCTGCGTGGTGTTTGACCTTTCCGGCGCCTTTCGCGTTAACGACGCCGCGTTCTACGACAAATTTTACGGATTCACGCACCAGCACCCGGAGCTGCTGGCGCAGGCGGTGTATGGCCTGGCGGAGTGGAACCGCGATGCGCTGAAGGAAGCGACGCTGGTGGCGGTGCCGGGATGCTACCCGACCGCGGCGCAGCTTTCGCTGAAACCGCTGATTGACGCCGGTTTGCTGGATCTCAACCAGTGGCCGGTGATTAACGCCACCAGCGGCGTGAGCGGCGCGGGACGGAAAGCGGCTATCTCTAACAGCTTCTGTGAAGTGAGCCTCCAGCCTTACGGCATTTTTACGCATCGCCACCAGCCGGAAATCGCGAGCCACCTGGGCGCGGAGGTGATCTTCACGCCGCACCTCGGCAGCTTCCCGCGCGGCATTCTGGAAACCATCACCTGCCGCCTGAAGCCGGGGGTGAGCGCGCAGCAAGTCGCCGCCACCTTCCAGGACGCTTACGGCGACAAACCGCTGGTGCGGCTGTATGACAAAGGCGTGCCCGCGCTGAAAAACGTGGTGGGTCTGCCGTTTTGCGATATCGGCTTCGCCGTGCAGGGCGAACATCTGATCGTGGTCGCCACGGAAGATAACCTGCTGAAAGGCGCCGCCGCGCAGGCGGTGCAGTGTATGAATATTCGTTTTGGCTTCGCCGAAACGCAGTCACTTATTTAACCGAGTCAGGTGTGATGATGAACCCGTTAATCATTAAGTTAGGCGGTGTGTTGCTCGACAGCGAAGAGGCGCTGGAGCGTCTTTTTACCGCCCTCGTTAACTACCGCAAGGAGCATCAGCGCCCGCTGGTCATCGTTCACGGCGGCGGCTGCCTCGTTGACGACCTGATGAAACAGCTCAACCTGCCGGTGAAAAAGAAAGACGGCCTGCGCGTCACGCCTGCCGATCAAATCGACATTATTACCGGCGCGCTGGCGGGCACCGCCAACAAGACGCTCCTCGCCTGGGCGAAAAAACACGGTATTGCCTCCGTCGGCCTGTTCCTGGGCGACGGCGACAGCGTCAGCGTGACGCCGCTGGATGAAGAACTGGGCCATGTGGGCCAGGCGCATCCGGGGTCGCCGAAGCTGATTAACACGCTGCTGGAAAACGGCTTTATGCCGGTGATTAGCTCGATTGGCGTCACCGATAGCGGCGACCTGATGAACGTGAACGCCGACCAGGCGGCCACGGCGCTTGCGGCGACGCTTGGCGCGGATCTGATTCTGCTCTCCGACGTGAGCGGCATTCTGGACGGCAAAGGCCAGCGCATCGCTGAGATGACCTCTGCGAAAGCCGAGCAGCTTATCGCCCAGGGCATCATCACCGACGGGATGATCGTTAAAGTGCATGCGGCGCTGGACGCCGCCCGCACGCTGGGCCGCCCGGTGGACATCGCCTCCTGGCGCCACGCGGAGCAGTTGCCCGCCCTGTTTAATGGCGTGTCCATCGGCACGCGCATTTTGGCCTGATTACAAATTTTTAAAGGAAAAAGACAATGCAAAATCACGGCATCAAAAAAGTGGTTCTCGCTTACTCCGGCGGCCTCGACACCTCTGCCATCATTCCGTGGCTGAAAGAAAACTATGAAGGCTGCGACGTAGTCGCCTGCGTGGTCGATATCGGCCAGGATCGTGACGATCTGAAAGGCGTTGAGCAGAAAGCGCTGCGCTCCGGCGCGTCCGAGTGCTATGTGGTCGATGCGCGTGAAGAGTTCATCAAAGATTACGTGTACCCGGTGCTGCAAACCGGCGCGCTGTACGAAGGCAGCTATCTGCTGGGCACCTCAATGGCGCGTCCGCTGATCGCCAAAGCGCTGGTGGACGTGGCGAAGAAAGTGGGCGCCGACGCGCTGTGCCACGGCGCGACGGGTAAAGGCAACGACCAGGTGCGTTTCGAATCCGCCTGGGCGGCGCTGGCCCCGCACCTGAAAGTTATCGCCCCGTGGCGTGAGTGGAACCTGCGTTCCCGTGAAGCGCTGCTGGATTACCTGAAAGCGCGCGATATCCCGACCACCGCGTCGCTTGAGAAAATCTACAGCCGCGACGAGAACGCCTGGCATATCTCCACCGAAGGCGGCGTGCTGGAAAGCCCGTGGAATGCGCCGAACCAGGATTGCTGGGTCTGGACGGTCGATCCTAAAGACGCGCCGGATGAGGCGGAGCAGGTGACCGTGACCGTTGAGAAAGGCAACGTGGTTGCGGTTAACGGCGAGCAACTGACCCCGTTTGGCTGCCTGGAAGTGCTGAACAAAATCGGCGCGAAACATGGCGTGGGCCGTATCGATATCGTGGAAAACCGTCTGGTGGGTATTAAATCCCGCGGCTGCTACGAAACCCCGGGGGGCACCATTATGATGGCGGCGCTGCGCGGCGTTGAGCAGCTGGTGCTGGATCGCGACAGCTTCAAATGGCGTGAGCAGGTAGGCCTTGAGATGTCTTACGTGGTGTACGACGGCCGCTGGTTCGCCCCGCTGCGTCAGTCCCTGCAGGCGGCGGCGCAGTCGCTGGCTGAGCAGGTGAGCGGCGAAGTGGTGCTGGAACTCTATAAAGGCCGTGTGACCGCGATTCAGAAGAAATCGACCAACAGCCTGTATAACGAAGAGTTTGCGACCTTCGGCGAAGACGAAGTGTATGACCACAGCCACGCGGGCGGCTTTATCCGTCTGTTCTCCCTCTCTTCACGCATCCGTGCGCTGAATGAGCTGAAGAAGTAATCTGCCGTTGCGTGGATGGCGGGTGCGCTGACGCTTACCCGCCCTACGCCCGGTAAGGGGAGCACAGGTAAGCGAAGCGCCCCGTCGCATAAAAGCAGCACAACATTTGTAGGGCGGGTAAGCGAAGCGCACCCGCATTTAAGAGATAACCAGAACAGTCGTAGTGCGGGGAAGCAAAGCACCCCCGCCATTGCAAGACAGATAACGGAGCGGATTATGGCACTTTGGGGCGGACGTTTTACTCAGGCGGCAGACGGGCGGTTTAAACAATTTAATGACTCTCTGCGCTTTGATTACCGACTCGCCGAGCAGGACATTATCGGCTCCGTGGCCTGGTCTAAAGCGCTGGTTACGGTCGGCGTACTGACCGCGCAGGAGCAAAGCCAGCTTGAAGGCGCGCTCAATACGCTGCTGGAAGAGGTGCTGGAAAACCCGCACGCGATTCTGGAAAGCGACGCGGAAGATATTCACAGCTGGGTGGAAGGCAAGCTTATCGACAAAGTCGGCCCGCTCGGCAAAAAACTGCATACCGGACGCAGCCGTAACGATCAGGTCGCGACTGACCTGAAGCTCTGGTGCAAAACCCAGGTGCATGCGCTGCTGAGCGCCACGCGTCAGCTCCAGCAGGCGCTGGTGGTCACTGCCGAGGAAAACCAGGACGCGGTGATGCCGGGTTACACCCATCTGCAACGCGCCCAGCCGGTGACGTTTGCGCACTGGTGCCTGGCGTATGTCGAAATGCTGGCGCGCGATGAAAGCCGCCTGAAAGATACGCTGAAACGTCTGGACGTCAGCCCGCTTGGCAGCGGCGCGCTCGCCGGTACGGCGTATGAAATCGACCGTGAACAACTGGCGGGCTGGCTCGGCTTCGCAAGCGCCACGCGCAACAGCCTGGACAGCGTTTCCGATCGCGACCATGTGCTGGAGCTGCTGTCGGACGCCGCCATCAGCATGGTGCATCTGTCGCGTTTCGCCGAAGACCTGATTTTCTTTAACTCCGGCGAAGCGGGGTTTGTCGAGCTGTCCGATCGCGTGACGTCCGGCTCCTCGTTAATGCCGCAGAAGAAAAACCCGGACGCGCTGGAGCTTATTCGCGGCAAGTGCGGCCGCGTTCAGGGCGCGCTCACCGGCATGATGATGACGCTCAAAGGCCTGCCGCTCGCGTACAACAAAGACATGCAGGAAGATAAAGAAGGGCTGTTCGACGCGCTCGACACCTGGCTTGATTGCCTGCATATGGCGGCGCTGGTGCTGGACGGCATTCAGGTGAAACGTCCGCGCTGCCAGGAAGCCGCGCAGCAGGGCTACGCTAACGCCACGGAACTGGCGGATTATCTGGTCGCTAAAGGCGTGCCGTTCCGCGAAGCGCACCACATTGTGGGCGAGGCGGTGGTGGAGGCGATTCGTCAGGGCAAACCGCTGGAAGATCTGGCGCTCGGCGACCTGCAAAAATTCAGCCCGGTAATCAGTGACGATGTGTACCCGGTGCTGTCGCTCCAGTCGTGTCTTGATAAGCGCGCGGCGCAGGGCGGCGTGTCGCCGGTGCAGGTGGCGCAGGCCATTAGCGCGGCGAAAGCGCGACTGGCATAATAGCGAATGGCTGAAGAAAGCCCGGCGGATGTCGGGCTTTTTTTATGCGTCCCGAAACGCAGGCAAAAAAAAGCGGACTTACTGTCCGCTAAATAGTTCACGTTGGCTTTAGTTATACGGCTAACAGAGAGACTCTGTGTGCGGGTTATCACTCAGTGAGGGTAAGGAGTGATGTTCTCCGCGGCTGAGGCTATTATTCACTTTCGTGCTTGATAGGGATAATCGTTGGTTGCTATGCTATCTATCGCCATGAACTATCATGGCGGCGGAGGATGAAGAATGAATATTCGTGATCTTGAATACCTGGTGGCCCTTGCCGAACATCGCCATTTCCGGCGTGCGGCGGACGCCTGCCACGTGAGTCAGCCAACCCTGAGCGGTCAAATCCGTAAGCTTGAAGATGAACTCGGCGTAATGCTGCTGGAACGCACCAGCCGCAAAGTGCTGTTCACGCAGGCGGGGCTGCTGCTGGTAGACCAGGCGCGTACCGTTTTACGTGAAGTTAAAGTGCTGAAGGAGATGGCGAGCCAGCAGGGCGAAACCATGTCCGGCCCGCTGCATATTGGCCTTATCCCGACCATCAGCCCTTATCTGCTGCCGCAAATCATCCCGATGCTGCACCAGACGTTCCCCAAACTCGAAATGTATCTGCATGAAGCGCAGACGCATCAACTGCTGGCCCAGCTCGACAGCGGTAAGCTCGACTGCGCTATTCTTGCGCTGGTCAAAGAGAGCGAAGCCTTTATCGAAGTGCCGCTGTTTGATGAGCCGATGCTGCTGGCGGTCTATGAAGATCACCCGTGGGCCGGACGCGACCGCGTGCCGATGGGCGAACTGGCGGGCGAAAAACTGCTGATGCTGGAAGACGGCCACTGCCTGCGCGATCAGGCGATGGGCTTTTGCTTCGAAGCGGGCGCGGATGAAGACACGCATTTCCGCGCGACCAGCCTTGAAACGCTGCGCAATATGGTGGCGGCAGGCAGCGGCATTACGCTTTTGCCTGCGCTCGCCGTACCGCCGGAACGCCATCGCGACGGCGTCGTTTATCTGCCTTGCGTGAAGCCGGAACCGCGACGCACCATTGGTCTGGTGTATCGTCCGGGCTCGCCGCTGCGCAGCCGCTATGAGCAGCTCGCAGAGGCCATCCGCAAACAGATGGATGGCCGTTTCGACAGCGCGTTAAAACAGGCGGTTTAAGCCGTTCAGCGCGGCGACCCGATAGGCTTCCGCCATCGTCGGGTAGTTAAAGGTGGTGTTAACGAAGTACTCAATGGTGTTACCGCCACCTTTCTGCTCCATAATCGCCTGGCCGATATGAATAATCTCGGCCGCGCGCTCCCCAAAGCAGTGAATTCCCAGAATCTCTTTGGTTTCGCGGTGGAACAAAATCTTCAGCGTGCCCACGTTCATGCCCACAATTTGCGCACGCGCCAGGTGTTTAAACTGCGCGCGACCCACTTCGTAAGGCACTTTCATGGCGGTGAGCTGCTGTTCGGTTTTGCCGACGGAGCTGATTTCCGGAATGGTGTAGATGCCGGTTGGAATATCTTCCACCAGGTGCGCCGACGCTACGCCCTGCACTAATGCCTGCGCGGCGATGCGGCCCTGATCGTAGGCGGCGGAGGCCAGGCTCGGATAACCGATCACATCGCCCACGGCATAGATGTGCGGCAACGCGGTCTGGTACATGCTGTTCACTTTCAGTAGCCCGCGGCCATCGGCCTCCAGCCCGATATTCTCCAGCGCCAGCGAATCGGTGTTGCCGGTGCGTCCGTTGGCATAGAGCAGGCAGTCAGCTTTCACTTTCTTGCCTGATTTCAGGTGCACAATCACGCCGTCATCCACGCCCTCGATACGCTCATACTCTTCGTTGTGGCGAATCACCACGCCGCTGTTCCAGAAGTGGTATGAGAGCGAATCGGACATCTCCTGATCGAGAAACGCCAGCAGACGGTCGCGGGTGTTGATGAGATCCACCTTGACGTTCATCCCGCGGAAAATCGACGCATATTCACAGCCGATGACGCCCGCACCGTAAATAATCACGTGGCGTGGCTCATGGTGCATGCTGAGGATGGAGTCGCTGTCGTAGATGCGCGAGTGGGTGAAATCCACATCGTCCGGGTGATAGGGACGCGAACCGCAGGCAATCACGAATTTTTCTGCGGTCAGGGTCTCTATCGAGCCGTCGTGACAGGTCAGCTCAATCGTATGCTCGTCAATAAAACGCGCGTCGCCTTGCAGGATCTGGCAGCGGTTGCGCTCATAAAAGCCCTGGCGCATGTTGGTCTGCTGATTGATCACGTTGTCGGCGTGGTTGAGGATGTCGGCGAAAGAGGAACGGAGAGGACGGGAGTGGGCGCTGTATAACGGGTTCTGGTTAAATTCAATGATACGGCTGACGGCGTGGCGTAGCGCTTTCGACGGGATGGTGCCCCAGTGGGTGCAACCGCCGCCGACATTATGGTAGCGCTCTATCACGGCTACCGTGGCGCCCTGTTTCACCAGGCCCATTGCAGCGCCTTCGCCGCCAGGGCCAGAGCCAATCACTATTACATCATAATCGTAGGTTTGTGGCATGGTAAGGCTTACCTTGTTCTTATACATAAAAGCAACAGAATAGTAACATCACCCAAAGAATAACCCAATTCTCCCTGTGCGTTTTGCCATCTCTGGTAGCCTCCGCTTCGTAAACAATCATTCACAATCCGTTATAAACCCGGTAGTTTTAAAACTGGTATAGTGCCGTTTCAACAGGAAGGAATCAGGCAACGTGATGGGCGTCAGAGCGCAACAAAAAGAACGGACCCGGCGGTCGCTGGTGGAAGCCGCGTTTAGTCAGCTAAGCGCGGAAAGAAGTTTTGCCAGCCTGAGCCTGCGCGAAGTGGCGCGCGAGGCCGGTATCGCGCCGACCTCGTTTTACCGGCACTTTCGCGATGTGGATGAACTGGGTCTGACGATGGTGGATGAAAGCGGGCTGATGCTGCGCCAGCTGATGCGCCAGGCGCGCCAGCGCATCGCCAAAGGCGGCAGCGTGATCCGCACGTCGGTTTCCACCTTTATGGAGTTTATCGGCAATAACCCGAACGCCTTCCGGCTGCTGCTGCGTGAGCGCTCCGGCACGTCTGCGGCGTTTCGCGCCGCCGTGGCGCGTGAAATCCAGCATTTCATCGCGGAACTTGCCGATTATCTGGAACTCGAAAATCATATGCCGCGCGCGTTTACCGAGGCTCAGGCGGAGGCGATGGTGACTATTGTCTTTAGCGCTGGCGCTGAGGCGCTGGATGTGAGCCCGGAACAGCGCGGGCAATTAGAAGAGCGACTGGTCTTGCAGCTGCGCATGATTTCCAAAGGCGCTTACTACTGGTACCGTCGCGAACAAGAAAAGATGGCGCAAAATTCCGATAAGTGAAGGACGAGCAATGAGAAACACGACACAAGAAAAGGGTACGCTGCTGCTGGCGCTGTTAGCCGGCCTGTCAATTAACGGCACCTGCGCGGCGCTGTTTAGCTCCATCGTGCCTTTCTCGATTTTCCCGATTATTTCCCTGGCGCTGACGGTGTACTGTCTGCATCAGCGTTACCTTAACCGCACGATGCCGGTGGGCTTGCCTGGCATCGCCGCCGCCTGTTTTATTCTGGGCGTGCTGCTGTACAGCGCCGTGGTGCGCGCCGAATACCCGGCGATTGGTTCTAACTTCCTGCCGTCGGTGTTATCGGTGGTGCTTCTGTTCTGGATTGGTTTTCGCCTGCGTCAGCGCAAGGCGCGTTACGAAGAGTAAAGAAAGGGCGCCGCGGCGCCCTTTTTATTAGCGGCGCGTTAACAGCACGCCGCATTCCATGTGGTGGGTGTAAGGGAACTGATCGAACAGCGCGAGGCGCTCAACGCGGTGCGTCTGGCTTAGCGTGTCGAGGTTCTCGCAAAGTGTTTGCGGGTTGCAGGAGATATAAAGGATATGCGGATACGCCTGCACCATTTTGACCGTCTCCTGATCCAGCCCGCTGCGCGGCGGATCGACAAAGATCGTCTCGCACTGATAGCTTTTCAGGTCGATCCCCTGCAGACGGTTAAATTCACGCACGCCATTCATCGCCTGGGTAAATTCTTCCGCCGCCATGCGGATAATCTGTACGTTGTCGATGTGGTTGGCCGCAATGTTGTATTGCGCCGCGGCGACGGACGGCTTGGCGATTTCTGTCGCCAGCACGCGGTTAAAGTTGCGCGCCAGCGCCAGCGAGAAGTTGCCGTTACCGCAGTAAAGCTCCAGCAGATCGCCCTTTGAACCCTGCGTGACATCCAGCGCCCACTCCAGCATATGAATGTTCATCGCCGCGTTTGGCTGGGTAAAGCTGTTCTCCACCTGGCGGTAAATCATCTCTGTGCCCGCGACCGGCAGGCGCTCGTCGATGTAATCCTGATCGAGCATGATTTTGGTTTTCGTCGCGCGGCCAATAAAGTGGACGTCAAAGCCGTCGGCGCGCAGCGCGTCGCGAAGACGCGTCGCCTCTTCACGCCAGGCGTCATCCAGCGCGCGGTGATAGAGCAGCGAGACGACCGCCTGCTGGCTACGGGTGGTCAGGTAGTCAATCTGGAACAGCTTATGGCGCAGCGTGCGGTTGTCGCGAATGCCCGCGATCATGCGCGGCATCAGGGCGTTAATCAGCTCGCTCGCCGCCGGGAAACTGTCGACGCGAATACGGCTGCGCGTCTCCTGATCGAAAATGATGTGGTAGAGGTCGTCGCCGTCATGCCAGAGGCGGAACTCGGCGCGCATGCGGTAGTGGCTTACCGGCGAGCGGAACACCTCCGGCGCTGGCGCGGCGAAAGGCGCCATCATGCTTTGCAGGCGCTCTGTTTTTTCGGCCAGCTGTGCGTCGTATTGATCGATGGGGAGATGTTCGGGGGTCATCATGCGTCCTGGGGTGATAAAAATTTACGCCGGGATTGTAGGGAATGCGGGCGTGATGTCCAGCGTTGATTGTTTTTGCATCATCACAGATGGAAGTCTGGACTTCTGTCTGGCGCTCCATGTAGCATGCCGTTTCCGGTCTCCTGTGAGTGAAAAGGGAATCCAGTGCGAATCTGGAGCTGACGCGCAGCGGTAAAGACAGGTGGGATGAACGCGTTCGCAGACACTGCCGGCCCGCCGGTGGGAAGTCCTCATCCGTAACACACCTCCAAGCCCGAAGACCTGCCGGAGTCACGTCGCATCTCGCGCGCTTATCGCGTTCTATTAAGTGCGCCTGCGGCATCCTATACGTTAAGCGGATGCTTATATTAATGATGATAAAAAAAATCTCGCTGCTGACGGCGCTTTCCGTCACGGCGTTTTCTGGCTGGGCGCAGGATAGCGGCTCAGATTCTCTGGTGGTGACCGCCAACCGTTTTCAGCAACCGGTCAATACAGTGCTGGCGCCGACGTCAGTGGTGACGCGGGAAGATATCGAACGCTGGCAGGCAAACACAGTAATTGATGTTATGCGTCGCCTGCCGGGCGTGGATACTGCCCAAAGCGGCGGAATGGGGCAGCTTTCCTCCCTGTTTATTCGGGGAACGAACTCCAGTCATGTTCTTATTCTTGTCGATGGCATCCGTCTGAACCAGGCGGGGGTAACAGGGTCGTCCGATCTTAGCCAGTTCCCGCTAGCTCTGGTGCAGCGCATTGAATATATTCGCGGACCACGCTCTGCGGTCTATGGATCTGATGCGATTGGTGGAGTAGTGAACATTATCACGACCCGTGCGAAGGATGGCACGACGTTGAACGCGGGGATAGGTTCGCATAGCTACCAAAATTATGGCGGCAGTACCCAGCAGACTCTGGGAGACAATACACGCGTGACGCTGGCGGGTGATTATACCTATACCAGAGGCTTTGACGTGGTTGCTGAGGGTAACAACGGTGGTCTTGCTCAGCCCGATCGTGATGGCTTTATGAATAAAACGCTCTACGGCGCGCTCGAGCATGCTTTTTCTGACCAGTGGACTGGTTTTGTTCGCGGCTATGGCTACAGCAATCGTACGGCCTATGATGGCTATTACAATTCCTTTACGCCTGACGTTTTGGTTGATACCCGTCAACTCTATAGCCAGACCTGGGATGCGGGGCTGCGCTTCAATAACGACCTCTTCCACTCACAGTTACTTTCCAGCTACAGCCACAGCAAAGATTATAATTACGATCCGCATCTGGGGCGTTATGACTCCACGGCTACGCTTGATGAGATCAAACAGTACAACGTTCAGTGGACCAACGCCGTTGATGTTGGCCACGGCAATATCGGCGCAGGTGTTGACTGGCAGAAGCAGAGCACCGAACCGGGTACAAGCTATGTCACGAACGGTTATGACCTGCGTAACACCGGCGTTTATCTGACGGCGTTGCAGAAGTTTGGCGATGTTACGCTTGAAGGAGCAGTCCGTAGCGACGATAACTCCCAGTTTGGCCGTCATGGTACCTGGCAGAGCAGCGCGGCCTGGGAGTTTATTGAAGGGTATCGATTCATTGCCTCTTATGGCACGGCCTATAAAGCGCCTAATCTTGGACAGCTTTACGGTTTCTATGGCAATGACCATCTCGATCCTGAAGAGAGTAAACAGTGGGAAGGCGCGTTTGAAGGTCTTACCGCTGGCGTAAACTGGCGTGTATCCGCGTATCGCAATGACGTTGATAACCTGATCGACTTTAATAACAACCTGCAGGAATATTACAACGTAGGTAAAGCGCGTATTAAAGGCGTAGAAGCCACGGCATCCTTTGATACTGGCCCGCTGACTCATACACTCGGTTACGACTATGTGGATGCTCGCAATGCGGCAACAAACGCATTGTTGGTGCGCCGGGCTAAGCAGCAGGTTAAATATCAGCTGGATACGCAGCTTTATGATTTCGACTGGAGTCTTACATACCATTACCTGGGCACACGCTACGACACTGACTTTAGCACTTATCCGACTCAAAACGTGAAGCTCGGCGGCGTCAGCCTTTGGGATGTCGCGGTTTCGTATCCGGTCACCTCTCACCTTACAGTTCGTGGTAAAATAGCTAATCTGTTCGATAAAGATTACGAGACGGCTTATGGCTACGCGACTGCAGGACGAGAATACACGTTGTCAGGCAGCTACACCTTCTGAGGCCCGCCCAACCATTCTGGTTTTTGATTCCGGCGTGGGTGGGCTTTCTGTTTATGATGAGATCCGGCATCTCCTGCCGGATCTGCATTACATCTACGCTTTCGATAACGTTGCATTCCCCTATGGCGAGAAAAGCGAAGCGTTTATCGTTGAGCGTGTGGTCGAAATTGTGACTGCCGTTCAGGCGCGCTACCCCCTGGCGCTCGCCATTATCGCCTGCAACTCTGCCAGTACGGTATCTCTCCCTGCCTTGCGTGAAAAATTCGCGTTTCCTGTGGTGGGCGTAGTGCCTGCTATCAAACCGGCTGCGCGTCTGACGGCGAACGGTATGGTAGGGCTGCTCGCGACCCGTGGCACCGTTAAGCGTCCTTATACGCATGAGCTGATTGCGCGCTTCGCCAATGAATGCCAGATAGAAATGCTGGGCTCGGCGGAGCTGGTGGAAATTGCTGAGGCGAAACTGCACGGCGAACCGGTCTCTCTGGAGGCGCTGCGCCGCGTGCTACGCCCGTGGCTGCGTATGCCGGAGCCGCCGGATACCGTTGTGCTCGGTTGTACGCACTTCCCGCTACTGGCTGAAGAACTGTTGCAGGTGCTGCCGGAAGGCACACGGCTGGTGGACTCGGGCGCGGCGATTGCCAGACGCACCGCGTGGCTGCTGGAGCATGAAGCACCGGATGCGTGTTCTTCTGATGAGAATATTGCTTATTGTATGGCATTAACGCCGGAAGTTGCGCAGTTAATGTCCGTTTTGCAGCGTTATGGGTTCAATAAGCTCGAAAAACTGCCACTCTAAAGGAGTTTTGCACAAAAAAGAGACGGTTGAAAAGTTTTTTGAAATTAGGGGTTGTCAGGCGGAAAGAACTCCCTATAATGCGCCTCCACTGACACGGCACAACGGCAAACGAGCCGGCCCGTCAGGCAGACGAAAGCGAAAATAAACGCTTGACTCTGAAAGAGGAAAGCGTAATATACGCCACCTCGCG
>NZ_JAANQO010000025.1:0-204677 GCF_011605905.1 Cronobacter sp. HA18003
ACGGTTTCCACGGGATTTAACGTCCTGAGCTCTAAGCCAGGGCTGATAACTTTGGCCATAGCCCACTCCTATGCCGTCACCTAGCGCATTTTCATAATCCAAATAGGATTTGAGACGCCTACCCCTAGCCATGATCGTACCCTAAAAACGACATTGATACGTACCTATATGTGCATTTTATAGTCTCCAACCCTATAACCACACATTCAGTAAGTATACAACATTAGCGTCGTTTTTTGAGAATGGTTACAACTTTAGTGCTTTGTGTACAACTTTATTGTCCTCGGACATCAGCGAGCGCCTGGGCGCAGGCCCAGGCGGAGCTCCACGCCCACTGGAAGTTATAACCGCCAAGCCAGCCGGTCACATCCACCACTTCGCCGATAAAATAGAGTCCTGGCACGTTGCGCGCTTCCATGGTGCGCGACGAAAGCTCGTGGGTATCAACGCCGCCGAGCGTCACCTCCGCGGTGCGGTAGCCTTCGGTGCCGTTGGGCTGGACGCGCCAGCCGTGGAGCGTCTCCAGCAATTCCTGCTGCTGGCGGCTGTTGAGCTGTTTCAGCGTGACGTCCGGGATTTGCCCGAGGCTTTGCAGGCACTCCACCAGCCGCTTCGGCAGCAGCATGGCGAGCGTGTTTTTCAGGCTCTGATTCGGGTGCGCGGCGCGCTGTTCATCGATAAACGCGGCAGCGTCCGTATCCGGCAGCAGGTTAACGGTGACCCACTCACCCGGCTGCCAGTAGCTGGAGATTTGCAAGATCGCCGGGCCGGAGAGCCCGCGATGGGTAAAGAGAATGCTTTCGCGAAAGACCGTGCCGTTATCGGCGGTGACCACAGCAGGCACCGAGACGCCGGAGAGCGTCTGGATCTGCTCAAGCAGCGGCTTATGCAGCGTGAACGGCACCAGACCCGCGCGGGTTGGCAGCACTTTCAGGCCGAACTGCTCCGCCACTTTATAGCCAAACGGCGTGGCACCGAGGCCCGGCATCGACAGGCCGCCGCTGGCGATAACCAGCTTCGGCGTAGTCACGGTGCCGCCATTAAGCGTCAGGGTATAACCGCTGTCGTCGCGCGCGATCGCCAGCACTTCGCTGCGCAGCCGCACGGTGACGCCGCCTTTGTCGCACTCCGCCATCAGCATCGTGACGATCTGCTCCGCCGAGTCATCGCAGAAGAGCTGGCCGAGGGTTTTCTCATGCCACGCAATGCCGTGCTTGCCCACCAGATCGATAAAATCCCACTGGGTGTAGCGCGCCAGCGCCGATTTGCAGAAGTGCGGATTGGCGCTGAGGTAAGCGGCTGGCTCAACATAAAGGTTGGTGAAGTTGCAGCGTCCGCCGCCGGACATCAGGATTTTGCGCCCCGGTTTTTTGCCGTTATCCAGCACTAATACCCGGCGGCCCGCCTGCCCTGCCAGCGCCGCGCAGAATAATCCTGCCGCGCCCGCCCCTACGATGATGGCATCAAACTGTTCCACAACCCTTCCTCATTGCCGTTAAGGCCGCGAATTGTAAAGTTTCCTCTCTGGTCGCACCAGACAAAACCCTGTTACAAATTCTAATAAATTGAATTTAAAAGGTAATCTCTTTAGTTAAATTGACACTTCGGTGACACCGATTAAAAAAAGTCTATATTTCACTTTGCCCACGCCGCCGTTGTCTTAGATAATGCGCCGCGTTCATGTCCTCAAAATGGCGTAACGTCCTATGCTACATTTGTTTGCCGGGCTGGATTTACACACTGGCCTGTTACTATTGCTTGCTCTGGGATTTGTACTGTTTTATGAAGCTATCAACGGCTTCCATGATACGGCAAACGCAGTCGCAACGGTTATCTACACACGCGCTATGCGATCGCAGCTTGCGGTGGCTATGGCGGCTCTCTTTAACTTCCTCGGTGTTCTGCTTGGCGGCTTAAGCGTAGCCTATGCGATTGTGCATATGCTGCCGACTGATTTGCTGCTGAATGTGGGCTCCGCGCATGGCCTGGCGATGGTTTTCTCCATGCTGCTGGCCGCGATTGTCTGGAACCTTGGCACCTGGTATCTCGGTCTGCCGGCGTCCAGCTCCCATACGCTTATCGGCTCTATCATCGGGATTGGTCTCACCAACGCCCTGATGACCGGCACGTCCGTTGTGGATGCGCTGAATATCCCGAAAGTACTGAACATTTTCGGCTCGCTGATTGTGTCGCCGATTGTCGGCCTGGTGTTCGCGGGCGGGCTGGTGTTCTTGCTGCGTCGTTACTGGAGCGGCACCAAAAAACGCGCCCGTATCCATCTGACGCCTGCCGAGCGTGAAAAGAAAGACGGCAAGAAAAAGCCGCCGTTCTGGACGCGTATTGCGCTGATCCTCTCCGCTATCGGCGTGAGTTTCTCGCACGGCGCGAACGACGGTCAGAAAGGCATTGGCCTGATTATGCTGGTGCTGATTGGCGTGGCACCGGCGGGTTTTGTGGTGAATATGAACGCCTCCGGCTATGACATCACCCGCACCCGCGATGCTATCAGCAACGTCGAAACGTACTTCCAGCAGCACCCGGCGGCGCTGCGTCAGGTGGCGGGCATAGACCCGGTGATCCCAACGCCGGAGCAGGTGAACCCGACGGATAATCCGAAAGAGTTCCACTGCGACGCCAGCCGCGCCATCGTGGCGCTGGATCGCGCTAAAGGGATGCTTAACAACATCGACAGCTACGACAAACTGACCGTTGAGCAGCGCAGCCACCTGCGCCGCATCATGCTGTGTATCTCTGACACCACCGATAAAGTGGCGAAGCTCAAAGACACCAGCGCGGACGATCAGCGTCTGTTGAAAAACCTGAAAGCCGATATGCTCAGCACCATCGAGTACGCGCCGGTATGGATAATCATGGCGGTCGCGCTGGCGCTTGGCGTTGGTACGATGATTGGCTGGCGCCGCGTGGCGACCACCATCGGTGAGAAAATCGGTAAGAAAGGCATGACCTACGCACAGGGCATGTCGGCGCAGATGACGGCGGCCGTGTCCATCGGTATCGCGAGCTACA
This sequence comes from Cronobacter sp. HA18003, assembly GCF_011605905.1. NCBI lineage: Bacteria > Pseudomonadati > Pseudomonadota > Gammaproteobacteria > Enterobacterales > Enterobacteriaceae > Cronobacter > Cronobacter sp. HA18003. The sequence goes on from NZ_JAANQO010000025.1 coordinate 3,028, forward strand.
CCGGTATGCCGGTTTCCACGACGCACGTGCTGTCATCGTCGGTCGCGGGCACCATGATCGTCGACGGCGGCGGTCTGCAGCGCAAAACCGTCACCAGCATTCTGATGGCCTGGGTCTTCACCCTGCCGGCCTCTATCATGCTCTCAGGCGTGCTGTACTGGATTGCGTTGCGTTTCGTGTAAGCGAATTTGCGTGAACGTTAAGAAGCGGGTCAGGAAACTGGCCCGCTTTTTTAATGCCAAATCATCAGCCCGATAAGGCTGATAATCACCAGCCCGCACAGAGCGCTGGTCAGAATAAACTGGCGGCGCACGCGTTCGCAGCGGCGAATAAATTCGTCGTCATGATGATCAAGATAACGTTGCCAGTAGATATACCACACAAGTCGGATCTGCTTGCTGGGCTGACCATGCGCGGTAAAAAACCCGCCGCCATCCACATACTGATACAGCAACGGATCGCATCCTCTGAGCACCACCAGCAGCGCGCGTAACGATGAGAAATAACGCGCCATGTTAATAACGCAAACCAAGAATAAGGCCCAAAACAGCGCGACGGTGCTGATCATACCTTCCCCCCGACGACTCGCCTGGAAAGCAATGGCTCTCCAATACCTGAAAGACTGTTCTGTGAAGCGTGCGTGCGTGAAAGTCGATCGGGTTCACATTTATTCACCCGAACGGCTTTTTTAATAGTGTAGGAGATCCGGTAATTTTTTTACCACATCGTTAATCCTTATCAACGCTTGCTGACCTATTTTCCGCTTCAATGTATGCGACCCCGGCGGATTGACGGATGTACCAGGGCGCTATAAGGTGAAATTAGCTTTAGCACTAAGTCTTTACGCCGGAATGAGTTCCCGCGATTGTGGTACGCAGGACGCGGGCACGGGGATGACGCCGCAGGTAGCCACGCGCCATCCAGTCCACTGGTCATCGACATCTTATGGAAGGAGTAACACTATGGCTTATAAACATATTCTTATCGCGGTCGATCTGTCCCCTGAGAGCAAGGTACTGGTAGATAAAGCGGTATCCATGGCGCGTCCCTACAACGCGAAAATTTCTCTGATTCATGTCGATGTGAATTATTCCGATCTTTACACCGGGTTAATTGACGTTAACCTGGGCGACATGCAGAAGCGCATCTCTGAAGAGACGCACCACGCGCTGACCGAGCTTTCCACCAACGCGGGCTATCCGATTACCGAAACCCTGAGCGGCAGCGGCGATCTGGGCCAGGTGCTGGTCGACGCCATCAAGAAATACGATGTGGATCTGGTGGTATGCGGTCACCATCAGGATTTCTGGAGCAAGCTGATGTCTTCCGCACGCCAGCTTATCAACACGGTTCACATCGATATGCTGATCGTCCCGCTGCGCGACGACGAAGAGGCGTAAGTGGCGACGGCGGGTGCGCAACGCTTACCCGCCCTACAGGCGTTTTTACGATGCAAAAGGCGCTGCCTTCCGGCAGCGCCACACTGAAGCAAGGGGCTGTCAGGCTGGCGTGCCCGTGTAGATATCAAACCGGTGGCCTTTCGTCACTACGGCGTTTGGCGTCGCAACGTCGCCAAGCGGCGGCGCGTAGTCCGGGCGTTTGACGACCACACGCTTGATGGCGAGCCTGCGGGCCGGTGCCAGCAGCCCGTCGGCGTCGAGATCCGGCCCCACCAGCGATTGAAACACCCGCATCTCTTTTTTCACCAGCGCGCTTTTCTGCTTGTGCGGAAACATCGGATCGAGATAGACCACATCCGGGCGCGGCGTTATCGCCTCAAGCGCCGTCAGGCTTGAGGCGTGAATGAGCTGTAACCGCTCGCGCAGCCACGGCCCGATTTCTGCATCCTGATAGCCGCGCGCGAGACCGTCGTCCAGCAGCGCCGCGACAACCGGGTTGCGCTCCAGCATCCGCACGTGACACCCCACCGACGCCAGCACGAACGCGTCGCGCCCGAGCCCTGCCGTGGCGTCCACCACCTGCGGCAGATAACTGCCCTTGATGCCAACGGCTTTCGCCACCGCCTCGCCGCGACCGCCGCCGAATTTACGCCGGTGCGCCATCGCGCCCTCGACGAAATCGACAAAAATCCCGCCAAGCTTTGGCTCGTCGCGCTTGCGCAGTTCAAGACGCGCGGACGTCATCACCAGCGCCATCGGGTTATCGGCATCGTGCGTCAATCCCCAGCGGGCCGCCAGAACAGATAAGGCGCCGTCTCCGGCGCCTGTTTCATCAATAAGACAAATGTTCACGCGTGTCGTCAGCCCTGGATGCCATAGTGTTCCAGCATCGCGTCGAGCTGCGGCTCGCGCCCGCGGAAGCGTTTGAACAGCTCCATCGGTTCTTCGGAGCCGCCGCGCGTCAGGATGTTATCAAGGAACGACTGGCCAGTTTCGCGGTTGAAAATCCCCTCTTCTTCGAAACGGGAATAGGCATCCGCCGCCAGCACGTCGGCCCACAGGTAGCTGTAGTAGCCCGCCGCGTAGCCGCCCGCGAAGATATGGCTGAACGCGTGCGGGAAGCGGCCCCAGCTTGGGCCTGGCACCACGGCGACCTGTTTTTTAATCTCCGCGAGCGTCTCCAGCACTTTCGCGCCCTGCTCCGGGCTGAACTGCGCATGCAGACGGAAATCGAACAGGCCGAACTCCAGCTGGCGCAGGATAAACATCGCCGCCTGGTAGTTTTTCGCGGCCAGCATTTTATCCAGTAGCTCCTGCGGCAGCGGCTCGCCGGTTTCATAATGGCCGGAGATAAACGCCAGCGCCTCCGGCTCCCAGCACCAGTTTTCCATAAACTGGCTCGGCAGCTCGACGGCATCCCACGGTACGCCGCTGATACCCGCCACCCCTGGGGTTTCGATGCGGGTCAGCATATGGTGCAGACCGTGACCAAATTCATGGAACAGCGTGATCACTTCGTCATGGGTGAACAGCGCCGGTTTCCCGCTCACCGGGCGGTTAAAGTTACAGGTGAGGTAGGCGACCGGTTTTTGCAGCGAGCCGTCCGCTTTGCGCATCTGGCCGACGCAGTCGTCCATCCACGCCCCGCCGCGCTTGTTCTCACGCGCGTAGAGGTCAAGGTAGAAGCTGCCGCGCAGCTCGCCGCTCTCGTCATACAGCTCGAAGAAGCGCACGTCCGGGTGCCAGACGTCGATATCTTTGCGCTCTTTGGCGCTGATGCCGTAAATGCGTTTTACCACTTCAAACAGGCCGTTAACCGCTTTGTTTTCCGGGAAATACGGGCGCAGCTGCTCATCGCTGATGCTGTAGAGATGCTGTTTCTGTTTTTCGCTGTAGTACGCAATGTCCCACGGTTGCAGCTCGTCAACGCTGAAGTGTTCTTTGGCGAAGGCGCGCAGCTGGGCAAGCTCTTTTTCACCCTGCGGGCGGGCGCGTTTGGCCAGATCGGTTAAGAAATCCAGCACCTGCTGCGGGTTTTCCGCCATTTTGGTGGCGAGCGATTTGTCGGCGTAGCTGTCAAAGCCGAGCAGTTGCGCCAGCTCGTGACGCAGCGCCAGGATCTCTTCCATCACCGGCGTGTTGTCCCATTTGCCCGCGTTCGGCCCCTGGTCAGAGGCGCGCGTGCTGTAGGCGCGATACATCTCTTCGCGAAGCGCTTGGTTGTCGCAGTAGGTCATCACCGGCAGGTAGCTTGGGATATCCAGCGTCAGCAGGAAGCCCTCCTGCTCTTTGGCTTCCGCCATCGCTTTCGCGGCCGCCTGCGCGCTTTCCGGCATCCCGGAAAGCTCAGATTCATCGGTAATCAGCTTCGTCCAGCCCTGGGTCGCGTCCAGCACGTTGTTGCTGTAGAGCGAGCCCAGCTCAGAGAGACGCGCGGCGATTTCGCCGTAGCGCTTTTGCTTCTCTTTCGGCAGGCCAATACCGGAAAGCTCGAAATCGCGCAGGGCGTTATCAACCGCTTTCTTCTGGGCCGTGTCGAGCTTCGCGTAGTTCTCACCGTCGCGTAAATCGCGATAGGCCTGGTAAAGCCCTTCGTGCTGGCCCACCCAGGTGCTGTATTCAGAAAGCAGCGGCAGCGTTTGTTCATACGCTTCACGCAGTTCCGGGCTGTTTTTCACGGAGTTCAGGTGGCTTATCGGCGAGAAAATACGGCCCAGTCGGTCGTCGGTTTCCGCCAGCGGCTGACAGAGCGATTCCCAGCTGTAAGGCGCGCCGCGGCCGACTATCGCCTCCACCTGCGCACGGCAATCTTCCAGCGCCTTCGTAACGGCAGGCACCACGTGCTCGGGTTTAATGGAGGAAAACGGCGGCAGTTCAAAAGGCGTCAGTAATGGATTGGTCATAAGCGCGTCCTGATTAGTGTTGTTAAGCGCATCTTGCAGCGACAATGTCTTGTAGCATGGGGTTTAGTGTAGTTAATTTCAATGGCTGGCGCTGGGCTTTAAGGGGCACGACAGCACATCCCGTAAGCGGTCACTTTCCGGTATACTGTTCAAAATCGATGTTCATTTACGCCTTTTGGAAACCCATCCTCCATGCTCAGTTACCGCCACAGCTTCCACGCCGGCAACCACGCCGATGTCCTCAAACACACCGTCCAGAGCCTGATCATTGAATCGCTCAAAGAGAAGGAAAAACCGTTTCTGTATCTGGATACCCACGCGGGCGCCGGGCGCTATCTGCTGAGCGGCGAACACGCCGAGCGCACGGGAGAATATCTGGAAGGCATCGCACGCATCTGGCAGCGGGACGATCTGCCCGCCGAGCTTGCGCCTTACATCAGCGCCGTGTCGCACTTCAACCGCAGCGGCCAGCTGCGCTACTACCCCGGCTCGCCGCTCATAGCGCGCCAGCTGCTGCGCCCGCAGGACAGCCTGCAACTGACCGAGCTGCACCCGAGCGATTTCCCGCTGCTGCGCGGCGAATTTCAGAAAGATGAACGCGCCCGCGTTGAGCGCGCCGACGGCTATCAGCAGCTGAAATCGAAGCTGCCGCCCGCCTCGCGCCGCGGCCTGATCCTTATCGACCCGCCGTACGAAATCAAAACCGACTACCAGGCGGTGGTTCAGGGCATCAGCGAAGGCTACAAACGCTTTGCGACCGGCGTCTACGCGCTCTGGTATCCGGTCGTTTTGCGCAACCAAATCAAGCGTATGATGAACGATCTGGAAGCCACCGGCATTCGCCGCATTCTGCAAATCGAGCTGGCGGTGCGCCCGGACAGCGATCAGCGCGGGATGACCGCCTCGGGCATGATTGTTATCAATCCGCCGTGGAAGCTGGAACAGCAAATGGCGACGCTGTTGCCGTGGCTGCACAAGGCGCTGGTGCCGGCGGGCACCGGCCACACGACGCTGAAATGGGTCGTGCCGGAGTAATCGCAGCTATAGGTGGAACCCCTGTTCGTCAGGACTACAATCGCGTTAATTCGAATCATTAAAAGGTAACAGCCATGACCAGACACTACGACTACCTCGCCATCGGCGGCGGCAGTGGCGGTATCGCTTCTGTCAACCGTGCGGCCATGTACGGCCAGAAATGCGCCCTGATTGAAGCCAAAGCGCTGGGCGGCACCTGCGTCAACGTGGGCTGCGTACCGAAAAAAATCATGTGGCACGCCGCGCAAATCGCCGAGGCTATCCACCTTTATGGCCCGGATTACGGCTTTGACACCACGGTGAACCATTTCGACTGGCAGAAGCTGGTGGCGAGCCGTACCGCCTATATCGACCGCATTCATACGTCGTATGACAATGTGCTGGGCAAAAATAACGTCGATGTGATCCAGGGCTTCGCCCGTTTTGTGGACGCGCACACCGTTGAAGTCAACGGCGAGCGGATCACCGCCGATCACATCCTGATCGCGACCGGCGGGCGTCCGAGCCACCCGGACATTCCGGGCGCGGAATACGGTATCGATTCTGACGGTTTCTTCGCGCTGTCGGCGATGCCGCAACGCGTGGCGGTCGTCGGCGCGGGCTATATCGCCGTTGAGCTGGCGGGTGTTATCAACGCGCTGGGCGCGAAGACGCACCTGTTTGTGCGTAAACACGCGCCGCTGCGCACGTTCGATCCGATGCTTTCGGAAACGCTGGTGGAAGTGATGCAGGCCGAAGGCCCGCAGCTTCACACGCATGCGACGCCGAAAGCCGTGGAGAAAAACAGCGATGGCAGCCTGACGCTGCACCTGGAAGATGGCCGTTCAGAAACGGTCGACGCGCTGATCTGGGCGATTGGCCGCGAGCCGGAAACCGATAATTTCAACCTGGCGGCCACGGGCGTTAAAACCAACGAAAAAGGCTATATCGTCGTTGATAAATACCAGAACACGAACGTGCCGGGCATCTACGCGGTCGGCGATAATACCGGCGCGGTCGAGCTGACGCCGGTCGCGGTTGCCGCGGGCCGTCGCCTCTCCGAGCGCCTGTTTAACAACAAGCCGGATGAGCATCTGGATTACAGCAATATTCCGACCGTGGTCTTCAGCCATCCGCCTATCGGCACCGTCGGGCTTACCGAGCCGCAGGCGCGCGAGCAGTATGGCGATGCGAACGTGAAAATCTACAAATCGTCGTTTACCGCGATGTACACCGCTGTCACCACGCACCGCCAGCCGTGCCGCATGAAGCTGGTCTGCGTCGGGCCGGAGGAGAAAATCGTCGGCATTCACGGCATCGGTTTCGGCATGGACGAAATGCTGCAGGGTTTTGCGGTGGCGCTGAAAATGGGCGCGACCAAAAAAGACTTCGACAACACCGTCGCCATCCACCCGACCGCCGCGGAAGAGTTTGTGACGATGCGCTAAGCGCCCATCGCCGCGCCTAAAAACAAGGGGAAGCGTCTGCTTCCCCTTTTTGCTGCCGCGCTTTTACCGCCGCGAGATTACCGGATCGTCTGGTAAATCGTCTCGCGGATTTTCACCCATTTCTTCGTTTCATCATTCGGGTTCGCCTGCGCGCGCAGTTGCGCCTGCTCAAGCTCATGCTTCTGGCGCTCCACGACCGCGGGCACGGTGCAAAACGTCTGCAAATACTCTTTACGCATGGACGTCATTTTCTCGCCCTGCGACAGCGCGTGGCTTAATGTCGTGATCATCCGGCGGCACGGTTTTTTTTCATCCATCTGGAGGCGATAGCGCAGCAGCGTTTCCAGCGTCTCTTCATGATTTTTCGCGAGCGCCTGCTCGGTCCAGGCCACTTTCCAGTTCATTCCGGCCTCGAGAAAGAGGCGCGTAACCAGTTTGTCATCGCGATCGATAGCCGCGCGCAGATTCTCTTCATCCCACGTGATGCCCATTTTGCTGAGCTTATGACGCGGGCTGTCGTCGTTGTTCTCAGGCTCTGCGGCCATGGCGGTCGCGACAGGCGCGGTCACTTCCTCTGCCGCTGGCGGTTTAAGCGTATCGCTGGCGATAAACAGCGCGCCGACCACCATCGCAATCGCGCCGAGGCCTACTGCGCCCCAGACCGCGCCCATCACCAGCTGGCGCGTCTCCTGCTTTTTGCCGTCCTGACGACGGCTCGGGCTTTCGATGGCATCGCGAACGTCAAAAATATCCCCACCGACCACGCTGTTTTTCTTCGCGGCATGATCGATAAACGCTTTCAGCTGTGCGTCATCGGCTTTCATCAGCGCCGCCGGGTTCACGCGCGTGCGCCCTTCGCCACAGGCTTTATGCAGCGGAGCGCTGATGGCATTGAAATAGTTATCCAGCATCACTTCCTGCGCGCCTGAAAGCGGTTTGCCGAGCGCGGCGACGTTGCGGATTTCGCGGATATCATCCAGCAGGGTTTGCAGCGTTTTGCGTGGCTCGACAAACAGCGTCAGCGATGTCGCGCCCTGGAAGAGTTTGTCGTAGTGGCGGGCGAAGAGCTTTTTATCGACCACCAGCATCGCCAGCTCGCTGAATAACATGCCGCTCAGGATGTCGCCCTTGTCGCCCATCTTCAGCCAGCGGCGCACTTTATCGCCGCCGCACAATTGTTTGAGCTGATTGACGCGCTGCTGCTCGTCCGGCCAGGCTTCGCGCACCATGCCGCGCAGGGTGAAATCGAGCGCGCGCAGCTGGCGCAGCGCGTCGGGCTGCATCGCCGTTTTATCGACATTCATCTCAGTGGAATAGCCCAGTTTCGGCTGCTGGTTACGCACTTTCTCAAGGCACGTCACAAAACGCAGCGCCGCGAGAAGCTGGTTCTCCGTCACGTCCTGGCCGCTCTCATACTGCGGCACCAGCTGTTGCAAGTGGCGCAGCTGCAACGTGAACTGCGACATATCGGCGTCGTTAAGGTTCAGCCGGCGGGCGACCGTCGCCCAGTTGCCAAGATTCAGACGCGCCTGGTCGAGCTGTTGTAAGAACCACTGCGGATCTTTGCCCTCCGCAACGTTAACGCCAAGCAAAACCAGGATTTCAACCGACGCCTGGCGGATCACCGTGAGCGCAGTTTCAAATGTTTCTCTTACCAGAGGCTGTGTGGAGCGGGCCATGTTGCATCCTTTTGCGCTCAACGCCCCGTCATAAAGGTGGGCGGAGCGGGCGAAATTTCACTTAAGTATCTTGTTATTTCTGAATTTTTTATCTGCGCTGACGGGCAGTGAGACAACATAGCTGAAAATAGCCGGAAAAAAAGTGACACGTCGGTTTTTGCGTGAAAAATCGCCTTTTCCTGCCTGAATTAGCAGGTAAATGGCGGCGCGAATGACAGCGGCGCGTTTTTCAGGCAACACTGTTTGCTGTACTTACCACATGGAAACCCTATGCACCCTGACACGCCCTTTAACGACGCGTTGTTGACGTTTAGTTCCACACGCCTCGATTACCGGCCCCTCACGCCCGACGACTGGCCGTTCTTTTTAAGCCTGCAACGTGACGACACGGTGATGCGTTTCGTGGCCGACCCGCGCTCTGACGCGCAACGGATGCAGGATTTCGCGTCGCGCCTGCCGCCCTGGACGCCCGCAAGCACCCGCTGGCTCTGTTTACTGATTAGCGAAAAGCACAGCGGGCAGCCGGTCGGCGTGACGGGCTTTGTGATGCGCGGTGAAGGGATTGCTGAAGTCGGGTTTCTGCTGGCGAGCGCCTTTCAGGGCCAGGGCTACGGCTATGAATCGCTGCGCGCTATCTGCCGCCTCGCTTTTGAAGGCTGTAGTCTGCGGCGTCTGGTGGCGACCGTCACCGGCGGCAATATCGCCTCGAAGAAGACGCTGGAAAAAGCGGGATTTCTTCAGGAGGGCACGCTGCGGGAAAGTTACTTTATCGGCGGACGCTGGCATGACGACTGGCTGTTTGGCCTGCTGGCACGCGACTCTTCACCGGAGAGTTAATTCTGACGCACGGTGGGTGCGCTGGCGCTTACCCACCCTACGCACAAATATATACGCCGGTTTTAACCCGCAGGGCGGGTAAGCGCAGCGCACCCGCCATGACGCAAAAATAGATACGCCGGTTTTAGCCCGTAGGGCGGGTAAGCGTAGCGCACCCGCCATGACGCAAAACCATATACGCCGGTTTCAGCCCGTAGGGCGGGTAAGCACAGCGCACCCGCCGTCTGCCCCCACATGCGACTCCGCCGAAAGACGTTTTTGCTTCCTTGTGCCAGGCTTAAAGAACATAAACCTGCAACAACACAGGGAGACGTATGAAAAAAACAGTGATTATCGCCACGCTTTCCGCGTTACTGGCCCTGCCTGCACTGGCAGAAGAGAAAGGCGGCTTCAAGAACGATGAAGCCCCGCCGCCGCCGCATCAGCTTAAAGAGGGCTACCGCGGCATTACCGATGCCCGCTCGATCGACGTGAAGCAGGCAAAAGAGATGCACGATGGCGCCTCCGTGACGCTGCGTGGCTATCTGATCAAGAAAAAAGGCGATGACGTCTATCAGTTCCGCGATAAAGGCGGTGATATCGACGTGATGATCCCGCATGCGGTTTTTCAGGGCAAAGAGGTCAGCCCGGATGAACTGGTGGGCATCAGCGGTACGCTTGATAAAAAACAACAGCCGTACCGCATTCGCGTGACGCACTTCCAGAAAGAGTAACCTGCCAGAACGCCTTGCCCGGTTGCGCCGGGCAAGGCAGCGCTTTACAGGAACATCCCGCCGGAAACCTCAATCCGCTGCGCGTTCATCCAGCCCAGCTCGTCGCCGATAATAGCCGCTATCGCCGCGCCGATATCATCCGGCAGCCCCACGCGCCCCAGCGCTGTCTGCGAGGCGATAAAACGGTTCAGTTCGTCGTTATCACGCACCTGTCCGCCGCCGAAGTCCGTCTCAATCGCGCCTGGCGCGATGATATTCACCGCGATATTACGGCTGCCAAGCTCTTTGGCCTGATAGCGCGTCAGCACTTCCATTGCGCCTTTCATTGAGGCATACGCTGAATAGCCCGGCAGCGCAAAACGCGTCAGCCCGCTGGAGACGTTCAGGATGCGTCCGCCGTTGTTAATGAGCGGCAGCAGTTGCTGCGTCAGAAAGAACGGCCCCTTGAAGTGAATGTTCACTAAATCGTCAAACTGCGCCTCGCTGAACTCGCCAAACGGCGCATAAATCCCGATCCCCGCGTTGTTGATTAAATAATCAAAACTGTCGCGCTGCCAGGTCTGTTGCAGTTGCGCCTTCACCTGTGCAACAAATGCCGGGAAGGAGGCGCTATCGGCGACGTTCAGCGCCAGTGCTGCCGCTTTCACGCCTTTTTGTTCAATTTCACGCACAACGGCCTCGGCATCTGCCCGCCGACGCTGGTACGTCAGCAAAATGCCAATTCCACGCTCTGCGAGCTTCAGCGCCGCGTTTTTACCAAGCCCGCGGCTGCCACCGGTGATGATTGCGATACGTTGCGTCATAAATACCTCGTCAGGGTCTGGGTGATGATTAAAAAAGAGCTTATTAGCTGACAGCAGAACGATAAAGATCGCAGAATACGCTTTACTGTTTCATTAAGAACAACAATGAGAGTCAGCGATGGATAAAATTCACGCAATGCGTTTATTCGTGCGAGTGGCAGAGCTGGAGAGCTTTACCCGCGCCGCCGAGACGCTGAGCCTGCCGAAAGGCAGCGTGTCGCGACAAGTGCAGGCGCTGGAGAGCGCACTCGGCACCCGCCTGCTGCACCGCACAACGCGACGGGTACATCTCACCCAGGACGGCCAGGTCTATTACGAGCGCGCGCGCGATCTGCTCGCGAATCTCGACGAACTCGACGGGCTGTTCCTGCACGATCCGGCGAGCGTCAGCGGGCGTTTACGTGTCGATATGCCGGTGGCGGTAGCGCAAAACGTAGTGATCCCGCGTCTGCCGGAATTTCTTCACCACTACCCTGGCATCGCCCTTGAGCTGAGCAGCAGCGACCGGCTGGTGGATGTGGTGCGCGAGGGTTTCGACTGCGTGGTACGCGTCGGCCAGCTGAAAGATTCCGGACTGGTAGCGCGCCCGCTTGGCAAATTAAGCCAGGTTAACTGCGCCAGCCCGGATTATCTGGCGCGCTTCGGCATTCCTGAAACGCTCGACGATCTCGCTTCGCACGCGCTGGTGCATTACACGCCAACGCTCGGCACGCGTCCGGCGGGCTTTGAAATCGGGCGTGAAAGCGGTAGTGAGTGGATACCAACTGGCGGCGTATTGACGGTGAACAGCACCGAAACCTACCAGGCCGCCTGTTTCGCCGGGCTGGGGATTATTCAGGTGCCGCGCATCGGCGTTCGCGAGGCGCTGCGCAGCGGCAAACTCGTGGAAGTGCTGCCGCAATACCGCGCCGCGCCGATGCCGGTCTCGCTGATTTATCCGCATCGTCGGCACCTCTCGCGCCGCGTTCACCTGTTTATGGAGTGGCTGGCGACCGTCATGAAAGGTTACGTTGACTAGCCGCGGGCTATACTTGGAAGCAAGTTGTAAAAAATAAAAGGAATCAACGCTAATGACCACGCCGGAGCAGCCTGCTAAACGCCCGACCGAAGATCTGAAATATCAGCCTGTCCCGCAGTTGGATACGCGCCCCGAGGAGAAAAACGCCGACGATAAACCCGCCGAGGGCGTTATCGGTACGGTGAAACAAAAGGTGGAAAAAGTAGAACGCCGTCCCGCAGTCGCGCATCTGCTTCGCGCCTTTGAGCGGTTTAACGAACGTATGGGCAACCAGTTTGGTGCCGCGATCACCTACTTTTCGTTTTTATCGATGATCCCGGTGCTGATGGTGTCGTTTGCGGTCGCAGGCTTTGTGCTCGCCTCGCACCCGACCCTGCTTCAGGACATTTTTAATAAAATTCTGCAAAGCGTCAGTGACCCGACGCTCGCCAAAACGCTTAGCAGCAGCATTAACGCCGCGGTGGAGCAGCGCACCACGGTCGGGATTGTGGGCTTTGCCGTAGCGCTCTACTCCGGTGTGAACTGGATGGGCTACCTGCGAGAAGCGATCCGCGCGCAGTTCCGTGACGACTGGGAGCGCGGCGCGGAAGACGACAAAGAGAAATTCTGGGTGAAATACCTGCGCGATTTTATCTCCCTGATTGGGCTGCTGGTGGCGCTGGTCATCACGATGTCGATTACGTCCGTGGCAGGCTCCGCGCAGGAGACGATTATCCGGCTGCTGCATCTGGACGCCATCGGCTGGCTGAAGCCGGTCTGGCATCTGATTGGCCTTGCCGTCTCTTTCTGTGCCAACTATCTGCTTTTCTTCTGGATCTTCTGGCGTCTGCCGCGCCACCGTCCGCGTCGCAAAGCGCTGCTGCGCGGCACCGTGATTGCGGCGATTGGCTTTGAGGTTATCAAAATCATTATGACCTATACGCTGCCGTCGCTCGTGAAATCGCCGTCCGGCGCGGCATTCGGCTCGGTGCTGGGGCTGATGGCGTTCTTCTATTTCTTTGCACGCCTGACGCTGTTCTGCTCCGCCTGGATTGCGACGGCACAGTACAAAGACGATCCGCAAATGCCGGGTAAAAACCCCGCGTAATCCCTCCGCGCGGGCTTGGAAAAACGCATTTTTTCAGCCCGCCGCCTCCCTTTCAGTATAAAAATCCAGGGTGTAACTTTTATTTAACCTAAAACCAGTTTTATCGACTGAATATGAAATTCTGTGAAGCATTTCATAGAAGAGAATAAGCTGGCGCTAAAACTATCCGCTTTTTGCCTGTTTTTTGCGCACTTTCGCGGTGCCCGCTGAATTGAAATGTCGTTTTTGCTGTGGCTAATATGGGGTTTCGACGTGACTACAATAAGAAAATTCTATGCAAGCAACCATCGCCACCAGCATCGACAACGAACACGACGCCGCGCCCGTCAACTCGCGCAGTAAGGTCGTCATCGCCTCGCTCATCGGCACCGCCATTGAGTTCTTCGATTTTTACATTTACGCCACCGCGGCGGTGATTGTGTTCCCGCACATTTTCTTCCCGCAGGGCGACCCGACCGCCGCCACGCTACAGTCGCTGGCGACATTTGCCATCGCCTTTGTGGCACGCCCGATAGGCTCGGCCGTGTTTGGCCACTTCGGCGACCGTGTGGGCCGTAAGGTGACGCTCGTGGCCTCGCTGCTGACCATGGGGATTTCCACGGTGCTGATTGGCCTGCTGCCGGGCTATGAATCGATCGGCATTATGGCTCCGCTGCTGCTGGCGCTGGCGCGCTTCGGCCAGGGTCTGGGCCTTGGCGGTGAATGGGGCGGCGCGGCGCTGCTCGCCACCGAGAACGCCCCGGCGCATAAACGCGCCCTGTATGGCTCCTTCCCGCAGCTCGGTGCGCCTATCGGCTTCTTCTTCGCTAACGGCACGTTCCTGCTGCTGTCGTGGCTGCTCACCGACGAACAGTTTATGAGCTGGGGCTGGCGCGTGCCGTTTATCTTCTCCGCCGTGCTGGTGTTGATTGGCCTGTATGTGCGCGTGTCGCTGCATGAAACGCCGGTATTCGCCAAAATCGCCAAAGCGAAGAAACAGGTGAAAGTGCCGCTCGGCACGCTGCTGACGAAACATATGCGCGTGACCATACTCGGCACGTTCATTATGCTCGCCACCTATACGCTGTTTTACATCATGACGGTCTATTCAATGACCTTCAGCACCACGCCGGCGGCGCAGGGCGGGCTGGGCTTCCCGCGTAACGATGTGCTGTGGATGCTGATGATGGCGGTGATTGGCTTTGGCCTGATGGTGCCGGTGGCGGGCCTGCTGGCGGATCGTTTCGGGCGTCGTAAGAGCATGATTGTTATCACCACGCTGATTCTGCTGTTCGCGCTGTTTGTGTTCCCACCGCTGCTGGGCTCCGGCAGTGAGGCGATGGTGATGGCGTATCTGTTGATCGGCCTGAGTCTGATGGGGCTGACGTTCGGCCCGATGGGCGCGCTGCTGCCGGAGCTGTTCCCAACCGAAGTGCGCTACACCGGTGCCTCGTTCTCCTACAACGTGTCGTCGATTCTCGGCGCATCGGTGGCGCCATATATCGCCACCTGGCTGCAGGCGAATTACGGGCTGTTTTACGTGGGAATTTATCTGGCGGCGATGGCGGCGCTGACGCTTATCGCGCTGATTGCCACCAAAGAGACGCGTCACCAGTCGCTGTAACTGGGCGCGTTAACGAAAAGGCTGCCCGCGGGCGGCCTTTTTTGTTTTTGGATTTGAGAGCGAAAATGGCGGGTGATTTGACGGCATCCGCCTGATGGCGGGTGCGCTGCGCTTACCCGCCCTACGGATGATATACAGGGTACGCGTCAGGTAGGGTGGGTAAGCGCCAGCGCACCCACCTTTGCGTTATGGCGGGTGCGCTGCGCTTACCCGCCCTACGGATGATATGCAGGGTACGAGTCAGGTAGGGTGGGTAAGCGCAGCGCACCCACCTTCCCCATGAAACCCTGTTACTTCTTCATCTGCCCCAGAATCGCGCTGCACTGGTTCTCGCTGCCTTCGGATGGCGAAATCAGCGCCAGCAGCGCCGCGGCGGGCGTCACTAGCGTCGCGAGCGCCGCCGCGACCGCGCCGCGGGCAATCAACGGCCCCGGCTTCACGCCGTAATCCGGATCTTTAAAGGTGCCGCGCACGTACAGCGGCGAGCGCAGCGTCACAATGCGCACCCCTTTGCTTTCCGGGTTAATGGTGAGATCCAGCCGCTCGTCGGCGAAACTGGTGGTGCCGGTGATGTTAATCAGCGCGTTTTCAGTATCAAACGCGAAAATCTCCGGGCGCGCCACGCCGTTGGTCAGGTTCAGATTCGCCGCCGCGCAGTTGACCCGCACTTCGTCGTCGCCAAAAATCTGCCCAACGATAAAGTTACCCACGTTCAGCCCCAGAATTTCCATCAGGTTACGGCTGATAACGCCGTCGTTCATCAACAGCTTCAGGTTGCCGTTACTGGTGCCAAGCAGCGACGCGACCGAGTTACCGGTGCCGCGCAGTTTCGCATCGCCGTTCAGCTCGCCAAGCGTGCGCTGCATCAGCTCGACGTCCGGCATCAGCTCTTTGAGCTTCAGCCGTCGCGCCTGAATTTCCGCCGCGCCCTGCATCGGTTGCTTGTCGCCGTCGAGATGGATATTGGCGTCGATAGTGCCGCCCGCCATGCCGAATTTCAGCGGCTTGAGATGCAAATCGCCGTTGTTGAGCACAATGTGGGTGGTGAGATCGCTAATCGGCAGGCGCGTGCTGTGTTCAATACGACGGCCTTTAAAGCGCACATCGGCATCCATCACGTCCCATTTGTTGGTTTCAAAGGTGTCGTGCGGCAGCACTTTATCGCCCGGCTGCGCCGGTTTTTCGCCTTTTTTCTGCTCGGAATTTTTGCTCTTCTCCGCCCCGGCACCGGAATCGACGCCAATCAGCGGGCCGAGGTCGGCAAGCCGCAGCTGGCGCGATTCCAGATCCCCTTCCAGTTTCGGTCGCGGTTTGCGCTGGCTGTAGGTCAGCGAGCCGTGAATATCGCTCTCACCGATGCGCCCGTTAAAACCGCGATAATCATAGACTGAGCCTTTGTCGCTGTTGATTTTAGCGACCAGCCGGCCATCCGTTTCAAACGGTGGCGTATCGGGCAGCAGCACGCCGGTCAGCTCATAGAGATCGCCCAGCGAATTACCCGCGAATTTCAGCTGTAAATCGACGCCGCCCATGTTCATCGGATCGTTAACCGTCCCGACAAACGCCACGCGGGTGTCGCCGGAGCGCAAATCGGCCTGCACCGGGAACGGCGTGCCTTCACTTTTCAGCGCCAGCATCCCGCCGATTTTCCCGCTGCCGCGCAGCGGCTGGTCGTTATAGGTGCCGCGCGCCTTCAGGCCAAAGACATAATCGCCAACCTTATCGTTCCCTTTTTTGTCTTTGTCACCGGTCACTTCGTTAAACGGCAGCGGTTTGCCAAGCGGATCGATGAGGATCTCCACATCGGCGCGGCTGACGTTATCGTCCACCCGCACGCGGCCCTGATCGAAGAGAATATTGTCGAGCCGGAAAGACCAGGAGGACGGCTGCTGCGCCGCTTCGCCTTCGCTCTGCTTCATGTCGAACGTCCAGTTATTGGTCTTTTCCGACAAGCGAATCAGCTGCGCGTCCGGCTTCTGGAATTTAATCCACGGTAGGTAAACCGTTTTGGTGAGCAGCGCCAGCGGGGCGAGCGTCGCCTCAACGCGAGGCAGATGGATCATGGTGACTTGCGGAATATCCGGCGGGTTGCCGAGCACAACATCTTCAGCGTGTACGTGCGGCCAGGGCACCCAGCTTCGCCAGCCGGGTTCGTCTTTATTACGCTCCCACACCACGCCCAGATCGCCACGTATGGCAAAGGGGCGGTTAAGCTCCGTGGAGACCTTCTGGTTGATGGTCGGCTTAAGCCGATTCCAGTCAAACGTCGCGATAATGATGATGGCGACCACGACCAGCAACAAGAAAACCCCTGCTACCACGCTGATAATTTTGGTTGTTTTTGTCATCCTCACACCTCGTCCTGATGATGCCTGCCTCAACTAAAGATAGTTGACGAAAGCGCAAAGCTCATCAGGAGAGTCTGAGTATTACCGTTTCCAGCGTTTCGAAAGGCACCGGGCGCGAGAGAAAATAGCCTTGTGCGGCCAGCGCAGGCGATTGTTGCACATCCTGCCACTCTTCCAGGGTTTCCACGCCTTCAACAATCACGCCTTCGCAGTAGTGATTCATCAGTTGCAGCAGCATGGTGAACAGATTGCGGCCTTCGCTGCTCTGACGCAGCATGATGAAAAGATCGCGCGCCACTTTGATGTAGTCATAACGGACTTCGTTAAGCGCTGAGAAATTCGCCATGCCGGTGCCGAAATCGTCCAGCCACAGCGGGCCGAATTCGCAGAAACTCGCGAACGTCGAGTCTTGCGGCAGGCTGATGTGCTCTACCAGTTCAAAGCGCACCCACGGCAACGCTTCCGTTAACGCGCGGATTTTCGGCATGTCGCGCATCGCCATGAGCGTCGGGCCATCAACGTTCACGGAGGCGAGAATGTTATTTTCTGTGAAAAACGGCGCGCGCGATGACAGCACCTGTAGCTGCTCTTCAATGACGTCCACGCGATAGCGTACCGGCAGCCCCGCGAAATAGCGGTCCGGCGCGATGCGGCGCGAGGGATCGCTCGGGTGCGTGACGATAGTCAGCAACTCAACCGCCAGCAGACGCCCGTCGGTGCGGTAAATCGGCTGATAGGTGTAGGTGCGCTCGCATTGCAGCCAGTAACGCCGCTCTTGCAGGCTTTCGACACTCGCCGACGGCAGCGCCAGCCGGTGAGTGACCTGTTTTAAATTCATGGTAAAGGGTCCTGTGATGTGAGGGTTTACCGGACTCGTCCTGGAATTATCGGCGCTGCGGTTGAGAACTTTATGCACAGTTGTCCGACCCGCAGGGGTATAAGGAATAACGCTTTTCTTCAGAAACAGGGGCGCAGCTCAAAAAATAATGGAACAGCGTTTTAAAAGGTTTGACTGCGCGATCGCGGCGGCACACACTAATGCCCATCTTCTCGTTTTCAGGTGAGTCACTATGTCAGAGCACAAGATTGCCGTGATTGGCGAATGCATGATTGAACTGTCGGAAAAAGGCGCGCAGATGAACCGCGGCTTTGGCGGGGATACGCTCAACACTGCGGTCTATATCGCCCGTCAGGTGAGCCCGCAGGCACTGTCGGTGCATTATGTCACCGCGCTTGGCAAAGACCCGTTCAGCCAGCAGATGCTCGATGCCTGGCAGGCCGAAAACGTGCACACCGAACTCACGCAGCGTTTGGATAACCGCCTGCCGGGGCTCTACTACATCGAAACCGACGAACGCGGCGAGCGCACCTTCTGGTACTGGCGCAACGAAGCCGCCGCAAAATTCTGGCTGGAGAGCGACGAGGCTGACGCCATCTGCGCGCAGCTGGCGCACTTTGATTATCTTTACCTGAGTGGTATTAGCCTGGCGATTTTAAGCCCACAGAGCCGTGAAAAACTGCTCGGCCTGCTGAAAGCCTGCCGCGCGAACGGCGGTAAAGTGATTTTTGATAACAACTACCGCCCGCGCCTGTGGGCGAGCCGCGAAGAGACGCAGCAGGTTTACCAGCAGATGCTGAGCTACACCGATATCGCTTTCCTGACGCTGGATGATGAAGACGCGCTGTGGGGCGAGAAGCCGGTTGATGAGGTCATTGCGCGCACCCAGGCGGCGGGCGTGCGTGAAGTGGTGATTAAGCGCGGCGCCGAATCGTGCCTGGTGGCGGTACAGGGTGAAGCGCTCTGCGAGGTGCCGGCGGTGAAATTGCCGAAAGAGAACGTAATCGACACCACCGCCGCAGGCGACTCGTTCAGCGCCGGTTATCTGGCGGTGCGCCTCACCGGCGGCAGCGCCGAAGCGGCGGCAAAACGCGGCCATCTGACCGCCAGCACCGTGATTCAGTATCGCGGCGCGATAATCCCGCGCGAGGCGATGCCGCGTTAAACCTGACGTCTTCGATGAGCCCGGCCTGCGCGCCGGGCTTTTTATTTCCGCCGCGCATGAAAAACCCGGCCGGAGCCGGGTGGTCATTAATTGCTTTTGTCAGCGGGCGGCGGAATGTCGGTGACATCCGGGCGCGCGTCATCCGGCGCAGGCGCTGCGGCGACAGGCGTCATAATGCGGTTCCAGGTCTCCTGAAGCGCCTTCACGCTGTACTCTTCCTCACCCTTCGGTTGCAGCAGAATAAGCGCCATCTCCTGAGAGAGTTGCTGGCGTAAATCCTGGTTCAGCTCCGCGGCGGTCAGGTTATTAAGGAAGCTCTGACGCAGGTTCTGGTACTGCTCCGGCGCAATATCCACCACCTGATTTTGCAGCGAACGCATCCGCTGGTTGATAAGCACATCGGTATCGGTACGCGCATAGGTGGCGAACAGCTTCTGTAGCTCCAGCTTTTTCTGGGCAATCAGCGCGTTGAACTCATCCACCGACAGGCCGTTTTCGCGCACGTTCGCCAGCTCGCGGGCAATAAGCGCCAGGTTGCTGTCGAGCTTATCATTCGGCGATTCAACGTTAATGGCGCACTGGGCGCGCTGGAACAGCACGCGGCAGTCAAAGCCGATGCCGATATCTTTGATGTTGTTCTTGCTCAGGTTCTGTTGAACGTGCCAGAACAGCGCCTCGCGCGCCAGATCCGCACGCCAGTAGCGCTGCAGCGCAGAAGATTCGCGGATCGGCTGCCACGGGTTATCCCACATAATGGAGAGACGATCCTGGCGCACGCTGTCGGTCATGATAGCGACCGGCTCGCGACGCAGCGGCGAGAGCGTTGGCACCGGGGCCGGAGTTTCACGCTTGCCTTTTAGCTCGCCAAAGGCTTTGTTGATCTGCTCCGCCACCGCGCGGCTGTCAACGTTGCCGACCACGATAAGCGTCATGGCGTCCGGGGTGTACCACTTCTTGTAGTAAGCGTCGAGCTGTTTGGCGTCTACCGGCTGTTTCAGGTCGACGGACGGATCGTGGCCCAGCAGCGTCGAGCCTTTCAGGCGCTGACGCCACCAGCCATCCTGCGTGTCCGGCCAGGTGGCGACCATATCCTGGGTTTGCAGGGCTTTGGTGATGCTTTCCGGCGTAATGGCGACCCGCCCGGCGGTGTCAGAGAGATACGTCAGCGCTTCTTTCAGCAGGTCGTTGCGGTTATTCGGCAGGCTCAGGTTGAACAGCGTGTAATCGTAGGAAACGACCACTGGCGGCATCGGGCGTTTTGGATCGATGCTCTGCTGCCAGAGCGAGCGCGCCTGTACGGCCTGGAGGCTGCCGCTCTGGGTGAGCGCCAGACGCGGCAGAAAACGGGTATAGCCGCTCTGCTGGGTGTTTTCAGCCAGCGACCCGGTGTTAACGGTCAGGCGAATTTCAATGCGGTCGCTCGGGCGCTGCGGCGTGGAGAGGATTTGCCACTGAAAGCCATTGCTCAGCGTGCCCTGTTGCCAGGCCGGGTCGGGCTGGAGCGGTTCTGCCTGCACGAGGCTGGCGGCGGCCATCAGTAAACCGCCAGCGATAAGTCGAATTCTTGTGCCCTGCATGTGTACCCCTGATCAACATTCCTGGTTAAAAACAGTCAAATGGCGACAAAAGGCTGCTGTGGCCCGTCGCCAAAGATAGCGCTTAAACTTTTCGTTAGACCGCAAAAAAGCGGAAATGTCGCGCAATAGAGTGAAATAAACGTTAATTATGCGCAGGCACCCGCCGCCAGAGCAAGCAGCGGCGGGCTAAAGAGTGAGATCAGGAGGAGATTTGCTGCGTTTTAGCGGCAGAATTCTTGTTATTCAACGTGTCATTGAGCTGTTTTTCATCGAGCTCTTTCACCCACTTCGCAACCACAATCGTCGCCACGCCGTTACCGACCAGGTTGGTTAACGCGCGCGCTTCCGACATAAAGCGGTCAATGCCGAGAATGAGCGCAAGCCCGGCCACCGGCAGATGGCCCACGGCGGAAATGGTCGCCGCCAGCACGATAAATCCGCTTCCCGTCACGCCTGCCGCGCCTTTTGAGGACAGCAACAGCACTACCAGCAGCGTTATCTGATGGAAAATATCCATATGGCTGTTGGTCGCCTGGGCGATAAACACCGCCGCCATCGTCAGGTAAATGGAAGTGCCGTCGAGGTTAAACGAGTAGCCGGTCGGGATAACCAGCCCCACCACCGATTTGCGACAGCCCAGTTTTTCCATTTTATCGAGCATACGCGGCAGCGCGGATTCCGAAGACGACGTGCCAAGCACGATCAGCAGCTCTTCACGGATATAACGAATGAATTTGAAAATGTTAAAGCCAGTGGCGCGAGCGATGCTGCCCAGCACGACCACCACGAACAGAATACAGGTGATGTAGAAGCAGACAATCAGCTGGCCGAGCTGTACCAGCGTGCCGACGCCATATTTACCGATGGTGAACGCCATCGCGCCGAACGCGCCGATGGGCGCGAGACGCATGATCATGTTGATGATGCCGAAAATGACCTGCGAGAAGCTTTCAATGACGTTGAAAATCAGCTGACCGTTGCGGCCCAGACGGTGCAGCGCAAACCCAAACAGTACCGCGAACAGCAGTACCTGCAGAATGTTGCCGCTGGCGAACGCGCCGATCACGCTTGAAGGGATAACATCCATCAGGAAGGCGACGATGCCCTGCTGCTGCGCCTGCTCGGCGTATACCGCGACGGCTTTGGCGTCGAGTGTCGCCGGGTCAACATTCATGCCCGCGCCCGGCTGGACAAGGTTCACAATCACCAGACCGATAATCAGCGCAATGGTACTGACGATTTCGAAATAGAGCAGCGCGACCGCGCCCGTACGCCCTACCGCCTTCATGCTTTCCATACCCGCGATGCCGGTCACGACGGTACAGAAAATCACCGGCGCGATAATCATTTTAATCAGCTTCACGAAGGCGTCGCCCAGCGGCTTCATCTGTGCGCCAAGCTCCGGGTAGAAGTGACCGAGCAATATCCCGATGGCTATTGCAGTCAAGACCTGAAAATAGAGGCTTTTGAAAAGAGAGCGTTTCATAGGGGTGTCCTTGAAGGTAATAACCACAGGAATTGTGTGTTAAAATCCCGCCTGCAGCGCTAAAAGTAACACCCGTAAAACATGTCAGATATATCAGAGCATCAAATTGGAAACATAAATGTTAAGATTTATGAGCTGAAACGCGTCAGCCCATAATGCCTTACACCTTTTGCAGCGACGTCACGGCGCTGTCAGCCACGCGTCTTCAAACGCCGCAGGCGTCGCCGCCTTGCCGAAAAGATACCCCTGGCCCACCGTCACGCCCGCGTTTAACAGCCAGTCACGCTGTGCCTCGTTCTGAATGCCTTCCGCCACCAGTTCAAGGTTAAGCTTTTTCGCCATGCTGATGATGGCCGCGACCACGCTGTCATCGTCCGGCAGGTTATCAATAAAGCTCTTATCGATTTTGAGGCTGTCCACGGGCAGCGCTTTCATTTTCTGTAGCTGGCTCAGGCTCGAATACCCCATGCCAAAATCGTCCAGCGCGATGCGCACGCCCGCCTCGCGCAGGGGGCGCAGAATGGCGATGGCGGCTTCGGTATCGTCAATACGCTGGCTTTCGGTCATCTCCAGAATCAGCGTGCCGGGCGCAATGGCGTAGCGTTCCAGTCGTTGCAGCATCGTTTGTACCAGATCGCGTTTTAACAACTGCAATGACGACACATTCACCGACAGCGGCAGCATAATGCCGTGCGCCTGCCAGCGCGCCAGTAACTGACACGCCTCGTCCAGCACCCAGTCGCCCACGGTAACGATAAGCCCGCTCGACTCAATGTTATCAATAAGCCCTACCGGTAACGTCCACTCGCCATCCGGCTGGCGCTCGCGCAGGAGCGCTTCGGCACCCACAATGTCGCCGTTGCGCATATCCACCTGCGGCTGCAGCCAGACGGCGTACTGGCGGCGCGCCAGCGCATTTTGCATCGCGCTTTCCTGCGCGCTCACCGGGGATTCGCCGAAAAACGCCACCTGATTGACGCCGTTGCGCCGGGCGTCCAGCGCGGCGGAAATCGCGCTCTGGTAAAGCGTCGAGGCGCTCTGGCGGCCATCGAACATCGCCACACCAATACTTGCCGCGCACGCTGGCGCGCCGCTGTCCGACTCCGGCGGTTCGTTAAGGGCCGCCAGCAGCTGTTGCGTCAGCGTCACCGCGTGTTCCGGCGTTTTCACGCCGTGCGCGATAATCGCGAAATCGTCCTGGCTTATCTGCGCCAGCACCATCCGCGGCGTCAGCACCGAGCGCAGCTTCTCAACGCGTGCGCGCTGGAGCGCCTCGCGCTGCGATTCGTCAATATCACGCAGCGGCTCACAAGCCACATACAGCAACGCGGTCGCACCGCCGCTCGCGACGGCCTGCTCAAGCAGTGCGACGAGCAACGCCTGGTTCGGCAAACCGGTGAGCGGGAAACGGGTGCCGCTGGTGCGCGCCTCGTCGAGCTGTTGCGCAAGCGCCTGCTGGTTGCGGTTATAAGTGCGCACCAGCATACCGATCTCATCATCCTTATGCAGACGCGGAATAGTGAGCTGATGATGCGCCAGCTCATGCGCGTCCAGCGCGTTCAGCGTGCGTGTGATATCACGCAGCGGGTGCAGGATCAGGCGGTTGATGCACCAGGTGATCGCCACCGAGAGGATCAGCGCCAGCAGCAGGAAGGTGGTCAGCAGGGTCGAAATCGCATTGATGATAAAGCGGTACATCCGCCAGGAGTCGGCCTGCAACACCAGATAGGCGAGCGGCTGCGGGTTGGCGGGCCGCTCCAGCGAATAGAGCGGCAGGGAGATCTGCACCGGCAGCTCAAAGACGCGGGCGAGCGTCACCGGAATCGGGCGCTCCGGCGTAAAGCGCATGCGCAACGCCTGGAACTGATTAGGCAACACGACATCCGCACGGCTAATCACGCCGGCGGGTTTAATTTCGCGAAGGATCGCCTCCGCCTCCGGAATATTGGCTTTCAGAATGGCCGCAGAGAGCGGCTGGCGCACCGAGCGGGCGATGCTCTCCATCTGCATGGCGGTGTGGTAGCGATGCGACTGCACGAAATGAAACAGCAAAACGACGCTGAAAATAAAAAGAAAAAAGACGGAAACGGCCGAAACCATCGCCATCTGTTTTATCGTGAGGGAACGACTGACTCGCAACTTGATTCTCCACTGATGCCACTGCCCGCATGATAATCACTCATAATTATCATTGCGGGCGGGAGTATACTGCATTGTTGTGGAATTTAACCGCGCGGGCGGGCCGAACGCGCATTAATCTTATTACCGGTCGGCGTACGGTGTCAGCGTCTGCGGCGGCATATCCATATCGCCCTGCCAGCCGCCCTGCGAGTAGCGGATAAACAGCGAGAAATTGCTCGGCGTATAATCCTTCGCCTGCTGAATATCAATGGCGGCACCCACCGACCAGTTTGAAGTAATGCGTCTTTCAATCAGCGCGTTGGCGGTATAACCCCAGCCGCTGCTGCTGCTGCCTTCTTCCAGCGCGTCCTTATCGGCGTAACGGCTTAACGCCGGATTTTGCGCGTTTATCACAGGCGTCGGGATAAGCCCCGACAGCGGATAACGGCGCTCGGTCTTCGTGCGGGAGTGCGACCACGAGCCTGACGCCCCAAGCTCCCACGACCAGTTTTCCGTTCTCATCCGCCAGGCGACCGGCACCGCGAAAGAGACGTACTCCTGCGGGCTGTAGTAGCCGCCCTGGCCTAAAGAATAACCGCTCAAATCTTTCTCATAGTGCCACACCATGTTGTTGAGCCCAATGGTGAGGCGCTGATTATTTTCGTTAATCAGCTTGTAGTAATAGCCGTTCATCCAGCGCACCCGCCAGTTATCAGCGACATTTTTGCCGGTGAGCTGATCGGCGTTAAGACTGGCCCAGACGCCGTGCGCCTCGCCGCGATCGTAGCTGAGGCTCGCGCCGCCGCCGGTAGCGCGCACGCCGCCCCACGTCGTGCCGGTATTAGAAGGCGCGTCGCGCTGGCCGCCAAAAGCCAGCATGGAGCTCGAAATCGGACGTCGATGCGCGTTCAGCGTATAGCCAATCGGCCCCAGATCGCTGCTGTAGCTTAAGCCGCCCACCACATCGACAACATCAAAGCCTATCGGCGTGGTGCCGATATCCATATCCCAGGTATCGTTGCGCCAGCCCGCCGCTACGCTCACGCCGGAGGCGCGCTGTTTCGCGTTGCCGGAACAGGGCGTTTCGGCGCAGGTGCCCCAGGTTTCGCTATAACTGTTGCCGCTAAAGCTGCCCGGATTCATGTTCACCGCGTCGGTACGCAGGAACAGCCGCCCGTCGCGCAGCGGCGCATCCACCTGCAACATCGTGGTATTCGCTTTAAGATCCGAATACCCCGGCGTACCGCTGGAGCCCCAGTAGTCGTGCTGGAGCGTGACGTTTAAATCCTGCTGGCGATAGAGATCCGCCGCATCGCCGCGCACGCTGCGCTTCAGCCAGTCGTCGCTGGCGTCGTTGCGGGTAAGCCGCGTGAAGGCGTCGTTATCACCGGGCCGCGTCGGGGTGATGCCGGAGGCGACCATCGCATCGCGATACGTCTGCAACGCCTGCTGCGGCTGCCCGTTCTGACGCTGAAAGCGCGCCGCGTCGCGCAGTACCAGCGCGCTTTCCTGCGAAGGCGGCTGCGTTTTCGCGGTAGCGGCCAGCACCGCGAAAGCCTGCTGCGCACGCGCCGTGTCGCCAAGCGCCGCTTCGGCATTGGCAATGCGCCGCTGCGTGCCCGGCGAGCGAGGTTCGCCGCCTGCGGCAGGCGTTTGCAGCGCCGCGAGCTGCTCGCGCGCCGCCGCGTTATCGCCCTGCGCGATCAGCACTTCCGCAAGCCCCAGCCGCGCCTCTTCGCTGGCGGGCGAGCGCGTTAATACCGTCTGATACTGCGCGCGCGCCGTGGCGTTATCGCCGCGCTGCTGCGCCCAGTCGGCGAGCGTTAAATCGATGCGATCGGAGACCGGCTGCTGGCGTAACAGCGCGATGGCCTGCGCCTCCTGGCCGCTGTCGCGCAGGCGATTAGCCGTCTCCATCAGTTCATTGGTTTGTAAACGCTGCGACAGCTCAAGAATGTTCGGCGTCCATTTGTCGCGCGCCAGCGTATTGAGGTGGCTTAGCGCGGCGCGCTGACGATCGCTGCCGGAGAGATAAAGCCCGTAGGCGTACACCTGTTCCGGGTCGCCCGGCTTACGTTGCGCCAGTTGGCCCATCACGGCATCGGCGTCGCGGCGCTGGCCGGCAGAAGCCAGATCGCTTGCCAGCCGGTAGGTTATCCAGACGCTGTCCGGGTCGAGCGCCAGACGCTGGCGCTGCACCGCGGCGGCGTCGGCGAAGCGCCCTTCGGCTTCGAGCGCGGCGGCCTGCTGCTCAAGGCGATCGTTCGTCATGCTGCGTTCGATATCGTCAATGCTGCGCCGCTGGCTGGCGGAGAGCGTGGCGATAAACGCTTCGGCGCGTTCCGGCGACTGGCGACGGTAGAGATTCGCAAGCCCCCTCACGGCGTTGCTATTGGTATTATCCATGCGCAGCGCCTGCCGGTAATAACGCTCGGCCGCCGCGTCGTCTTTCTTCGCCACGGCGACGTCGCCCAGGCCAAGCACCGCGTAGCTGTCGGTATTATCCACCGTCGCGGCCTGCTGATATTTCTGCTGTGCCTGCGCCAGATTTTTGGCTTTCAGCGCCGCGTCGCCCTGCTGTATTAACAGCCAGTAGCGGTTCACCTGTAACAGGCTCTGCCAGCGACCGCTGTTAGGGCTGTTCGGATCCTGTTTGAGCGCCTGCTCCAGCAGCGGCACGGCGCGCGCGCGGTTGCCCTGCTGAGAATACGCCTGCGCCAGCGCGCCCAGCGCTTCGCTGTCATTCGGGTTCGCTTTTACGGCGCTGGTCAGTTCCGAAACGGCTTTGGCCCCCTGACCCTGCTCAACGCGCGCGATGCCCTGCATTCTGGCGCGATAAGCCGGATCGGCAAGTTTAGTTTGCTGTTCAGCGAGCAGCCCTTTGGCTTTATCGGCGGTATCACCGCTGCTGAACACCTGTAAAAAACGCTCCAGCGCGGCGACGCTGTCGTCGCTTGCGGGCATACCCTGAATCTGCTGATACCAGAGGTCTGCCGCCGTTTCACGCCCGCCGCCCGATTTCGCCATCTGCTCAAGCACGCTGAAACCTTCCTGCTGGCGGTTGGCGGAAAAGAGCTGTAGCGCAAGCTGCGTGCGTAGCTGGTCATTGCCCGGCGCGCGGGCGTCCAGCGCCTGCATCTGGCGGATGGCCTCGTCGCGCTGCGCCGGATCTTTTGCGACCAGCGCCCAGTATTCAACGGCCAGATCGCCATCCGGCGGCGCGCCGTTAAACAGTTTTTGATACGCCGCCAGCGCCTCCTGCGTATGCCCCGTCGTGCCGAGCAGACGCGCCTGTTGCAGTTGCTGACGCCCTTCCGGCGAGGCCAGCGCAAGCGTGATACGCGCCTGTTGGTACGCTGAGGATTGCGGAGCGAGCTTGCCCAAGCGCGCAAACTGCTGCTGCGCGCCCGCGTTATCGCCCTGACGCAGCAGATAACGCATTTTAGCGGCGATAAAATCGGGATCGTCCGGGTTCATCAGCTCCAGACGATAGAGCGACTGGCGCACCAGATCGTCTCGTTTGGCCGTTTCGCCAAGCCGCACCTGTTCGAGCAACTGCTGTCGGATATCCGTCTGCGCCTGCGCCGGCCCGCTGAGGGCGACGCCGAGCGCCAGCGCGGTGATACTTAACGCGAACTTGTGCATGACTCTCCCCAGGCGGGTTGCAGCTCACCGTCAACGGTGAAGCGGAAACGGTGTTCATCCCATCCCTGGCCAAACAGGGTTAATACATAGCTAAAGTAGGCGTCCTGCTGCGGATAGTTGTCCGCCACGCGCTGGCGTTGCAGCGCCTGGATATCACGGTTTTGCAGGAACGGCAGCAGCGCGGCGGAGAAGCCCACCGGCCCGTTGCCCTGGGTTTTACCGTCGATAACACGAACTTTTTCCGGCGGCACGCCCGCTTTGATTGTGGCGGTTTCCATCGGGCTGAGTTTTTTGAGCAGCGGTGCCTGCTGTTCATCCGCCGGGTTCATCATGCCGACCCACAGATAAACGCGAATGGCGTCGTAGCTGCCAATCAGCGGTTTTTGCGGTGCCGCAGGTTTCATCACCCAGCCTTTCTTCGCCTCGTAGCTCACCCAGTCCGGCGAAAAGCCCTGCGGGGCCGTTTCCAGCAGCAGGCGCAGGTTGGTATCGCGGATGGTCGTCCAGGGTTTGCCGTAACGGGTGAAATAGCGCGCCAGCTGCGGCGGCATATAGCTCGGGTTAAAGCGCCAGAGCGTCGGCTCGGCAAAGCTCACTTTACCCGGCAGCAGCATGTCGCCAAGCGCGGGCACGTTCACCACTTCTTCTTTGGCGATGCGGTCCAGCAGCGCTTTGCCGGTGTCGCTGTAACGCGGCTCTTTCCACAAGCGTCCCGCTTCAAGCAGGCTCCAGGCTATCCACAGATCGGCGTCGGAAGCGGAATTGGTGTCGAGCACCGTCCATTCGTCCGGCCCTTTCATACCCCACAGCCAGGCGGGCAGCGTGTTTTTCAGCGAGCCTTGCGCAAGGTTATTTTCCGTCCACTGAAGAATGTTATCGAACGCCTCGCGGTCGTTGGCCGCAAGGGCGAAGAACAGCGCGTAGCTCTGCCCTTCGGACGTCGTGATTTTGCGCGGATCGCTTGGGTCAATCACGCGTCCTTCTTCGCTGATATAGCCGCCTTTAAAGCGGTCCCAGTCAGCCCAGCCACAGGCGGCATGGGCTGAAACGGTCGCCAGCAGCAGCCCCGCCGCAAGCCATCTGCACAGATTCTTCATGACGCGTTACTCATGGTTGCCCGGATCAAGACGACGACGGCTCAGGATACGCAGCAGACGCCACAGCACCCACGCCAGCAACACGACGCTGATGGCCGCGAAAATCGCCAGCAGGATCGGGTGGTTCGCCAGCGCATACCAGATACGATCGAACCACGGCAGGTGGCCCACGTAGTAAACATCACCCACGCGCAGGCTGTTCACGCCCGATTCACGAATAATCGAGACCGAGCCATACATCGCGGCGCGTTTACCGCTGTCATTGAGCGCGTCGTTGAGCAATTCATAGCCGCGCGGGCTGTCAGCCAGCAGCGCCACGACGCTGCGCTGATCGTGATACGGCGACTGGAAGCCCACGACTGCGGCCATCGGCCCGGAAGAGGTGATTTCCGTTTGCACCTGCGGCTGACGGTCGCGGTCGTCGGTATCGATAAGCGTCACGTCGCGCGTCGGGGTTTTCACCCAGCTTTGCGTGGCGTTCACCAGCATATCGATGCGTTTTTCATCTTTCAGCGACGCGGGCAGCGTACCGATCACCAGAATGTCGGCGTCTTTATTCTGCATGTCGCCGCCCTCGTTGGTGATGGTGAGGTTAACCGCCGGGAAACCGGTCTGCGCGCCGATAGTGCCTGCGGTGTCCAAAAGCGTCGTGAGCTGCGCCGGGTTCGGCTGTTTCGGCATCACGATAAGCGTATCGGAGAGATCCGCCATCCGGCTGAACGGGAAACCCGCGTTGGCGAAAGAGCGCAGATCCGGCATCGCAATAAAGTGATGATAGTTGGAGAAATCCAGCGTGGAATCATCGCCTATCACTACGCGGTTCGGCACCGTCTGGAAGGTCACGCAGTTGTCCAGCGTGCCGCCCGGCAGCGGGTTGGTATAGTTGAAATCAAACCGCAGCTGGTTCGCCGCGCCGAGGCGCAGCGTCGGCAGTGTCACTTCGGTTTTGCCGTCCAGCAGCCCCTGCAACAGCGGCAGACGCAGCAGCAGACGGTTGGTTTCATCTTTCGGCAGCAGGTTGAAAGATTGCAGGAACTGGTTGTTCAGGCTGATATCCATGCGCGAGTTATCGCGCGTGGCGGGCGACGTATAACGATAATTCAGACGCATATCGATGCCGTTGCTGCGCAGCAGATAGAGATCCGGCGGCAGGTTAAGCGTCAGCGAAATCGGGCTCGGCTCAAGGCCGGTCGCCTGTAACTGCTCTTCATAGCCTTTCAGCTCGCCAAACGTCACGGCGCGATCGGTACGCACCCAGTTCGGCGCATCGTAAGGCTGGCGGGCCAGCAGCGGTTTGACCTCGCCCACTTCGACGCTGTCGCCACGGAACAGCAGACTGCCCTGCGCGATGCCTTTAGCGGCCTGGAGTAAATCTTTATCGTCGCGTCCTTCAATCACCAGCAGTTTCACCCACGGGCTTTGCGGATGGCTCATCATGCGTACCATCGGGCCTTTCGCTGGCGGCAGGTCGCGCAGAAAGTCCGGGCGATTATCATTCGTGGCGAAGACGATCGCATGGCGCGTGGGGAGCTGGTTATAGAGCACCGGGAAGCGCTGACCGCGCCAGCCGGAGCGGGAGCCAAACCACGAGGAGACAATAGTCGCGGCCTGCTGGGTCGCGAGATCCGGCGCGGCGGCGAAGACCATCGGCAGCTCCAGCGGACGGTTATCGCGCGAATCAAAGAACGGCACCGGGAAGTGCGACAGATCGTTTTGCAATTGCAGCGTCTGGAAGGTGAGATTCAGGGCGCTGTTGCGTCCGATATCCATCCACAGCGTGTTGCTGGCCTGGTTTTCGCAGACGTCGCGATAGTGGCCGACAAACTCCAGGCGCACGCGGTTGAAATCGCTGACGTACAGCGGATCGATAGGCACCTGGGCGGTGGTTTTCTTGCCGAGCTGCTCTTTGGTCACCGGCAGCACGTCCATCAGCTCATCGTTCAGGTAAACCTTTAGCTGCGACTGTACCGGCAGCAGCGACGGCGACGGGGTGTAGGTCAGGTTCAGAGTGGCTTTCGAGATAATTTCATCGCTGCGCATCCCGAACTCGACAAAACCGTCCGGGCGGGTGCCTTTCAGAACCATGCTGCCTGGCGGCGGCGCGATGCTGGCGAAACTCAGCGTAACGTCGCGCGCGGGCGCGCCATCCTGAACCACGGGCGCACCGGCGCCTTCCACACCCGGCATCACCTGGCCGAGCACCGCGCCTTCCGTCGCAGGCGCAGGCTCGGTGCCCGCGACAGGCGGCGTGGCGGGCGTTAACGCCTCGGTGCGCGCAGGCGTGGCGGTCATGACGCCTTCAGTCGCAGGCGCGACCACCGGCGCAGTCGGTGCGGCGGTGGCGTTCGGATCGTTAGTGGCTTCAGGCGCGCCGTAGGCACCGGGCAACAGGCTCATTCCCACTGCCACAGCGCACATCCAGGAGAGTTTTCTTTTCATCGCATATTCATCATTGTTGAGCCATAACCGGGAGCGCACGCTCCCCCAGCGCCGTCCGCTCCGGACGACGGGGGATAAACGACACTATCCAGGAAACCAGCGTGGTAAGGGTGCGAAAGACAATTTTAAGTGACGCTGGCGCGAATTCCGCCAGGTGGCGATAGCCTCTGAAACCGAGCTTGAGGATATCGAGCATGCTTTCCAGCGGTTTGTCTTCCGGGAAACTGTCCTGCCAGAGCGCCCAAGTGTCGGCGCGCGCGAAGGTACACTGTACAAAATCGATGTGCTGGCGCGTGGTCAGGCCGTCGAGGTTGAGGCCGATTTCGTCGCCGAAGACGCGTACCACTTTCGCCGGGAAGACATACTCCTGCGCGCCGCGTTTCATCAGCAGGTTCACTTTTTGCCCCTGTAACCACTGCGCCCCGCCGTGCACCTTAATGCCGAGGCCACCGTCGGAGTAATCCTGCACCGTGCAGGAGAAGAGGTGACCGTCTTCACGGGCAATCGCCGCCGGCATCACCATCTCGACACGATGGGAGCGGCGCACCTGCTTACTTTCCACCGATACCGCCACCGCGCCGCCGAGGATAATCAGGTTGTAGAAGACCCAGACGATACTCACGATAACCGTCAGCATTTCGTTGGCCGGGCCGTAAAAGTAACGCCAGACGCCGACCAGCACGCCGAGCAGGTTGATCAACACCAGCATCAGATACGGACGTGAAATCACCCAGTCCACGTACTCTTCTTCCACCAGTCCGCCTTTGGCGGTGACGTTAAACTTCCCTTTGTGCGGGTTGAACAACGCCACCATCGTGGGCCGCGTAATGTACCAGGCGAGCACCGTTTCGTAGATTTCGCTCCAGAACGAGTGGCGATATTTGCCCTGAATTTTGGAGTTCGTCAGGCTCGCATGCGCCATGTGCGGCAGTACAAACAGCGCAATCATCAGCGCGGGCGCGTAGATGATGTAGGCGTGCAGCAACAGGAACGCCAGCGGCGCGGTCAGGAAGATAAGCCGCGGCACGCCGGAGAGGAAGTGCAGCATCGCGTTGACGTAGCACAGCCGCTGGCCGAGCTTAAGCCCTTTACCAAAGAGCGGGTTATCGAGACGGAAAATCTGCACCATGCCGCGCGCCCAGCGGATGCGCTGGCCGATATGCGCCGACAGGCTTTCCGTCGCGAGCCCCGCCGCCTGCGGAATACGCATATAGGCGGAGGTGTAGCCGCGCCGGTGCAGACGCAGCGACGTGTGGGCGTCTTCGGTGACGGTTTCTACCGCGATGCCGCCGATTTCATCCAGCGGGCCGCGGCGGATCACAGCGCACGAGCCGCAGAAAAAGGTCGCATCCCACATGTCGTTACCATCCTGCACCAGGCCGTAGAAGAGCGTCCCTTCGTTCGGCGTTTTACGAAAACGCCCGAGGTTGCGCTCAAACGGGTCCGGCGAGAAGAAGTGGTGCGGCGTCTGCATCATCGCGAGCTTTTTATCTTTCAGGAACCAGCCGAGCGTCAGTTGCAGGAAAGAGCGCGTCGGGACGTGGTCGCAGTCGAAAATCGACACGAACTCCCCTTTCGCGAGCTTCAGCGCGTTGTTGATGTTGCCCGCTTTAGCGTGCTCGTGCGTCGGACGCGCCACATACTCCACGCCAACGGATTGCGCGAAGCGGCGAAACTCCTCGCGGTTGCCATCATCCAGTATCCAGATTTTGAGCTTGTCTTTCGGCCAGTCGATGCCAAGCGAGGCGTAAATGGTGTTTTTCACCACGTGCAGATCTTCGTTATAGGTCGGCACGAAAATATCGACGGAAGGCCACGCTTTGAGATCTTTCGGCAGCGGCACCGGCTGGCGGTTAAGCGGCCAGATCACCTGGAAGTAGCCAAGCACCAGCACCACCCACGCGTAGGTTTCCGCCACCAGCAGCACCAGACCACACACCAGGCTGACCGGATCGTTCCAGTTCAGCGTCGAGGTGTAGCGCCACCAGATGTAACGGCAGGAGACGGTCAGCGACAGCACAATCAGCATCAGCGCCGAGAAGCGGCCCGGCATACGGCGCACCAGCAGCGCCACGCCCCAGAGCAGCAGCAGGAAAATAAACTGCGAGAGCGGGTTGAACGGCTGCGTCACACAGATAAGCGCCAGCACCAGCGAGAAAATAACCACCACGCCCAGCACGACGCGTCGCAGTCGTTCGTTAATGTGGCCGAGCTCTTTCTGCTCGTTAAGGTGGTCGGTTTCATCGCTGAAGCGTTGCGGGAGCGTCTCCAGCCAGAGGTTAAAGCGCTCGCGCCAGACCTGTACCTTTGAGACGGGCCGCCAGCGCGGCGTACCGACGGCGCGCCAGGGACGCAGCGCCACCAGCCATAATGCCTGGAGCAGATAACGCACGGTATCGAGCGGACGCGGGCGGTCGGGATGAATATGCGGGAACAGCAGCGCGTGCTGCGCGCGGATCGCCTGCCAGCGCGGGTTTTCCAGCGGCAAAAAGAGCCAGGCGAGCGTCAGCCAGAAACAGCCCAGCGCCGCGCTGAACGGCGGCGCGCCGTTGCGGCGATACGTGATATAACGCTCGCGCAGCCGCGCGCGAACCGGCGGCGCAAGCACCAGCGCGGAGAGGCTTATCATGCGCCCTCACTCCTGTAATGCAGCAGGCACCAGTTCGCCAGCGTGACAATCTCTTCGGCCACCAGCGAATCCGGGCGGTATTCTCCCACCGGCTGTTTGGCGGCCAGGCTCTCCATCATCGCCTCGTCGCGATGCACCGCGACCGGCACCAGGTTACGCTGCGTTTGCAGCCAGAGCTGCCAGATGTCGTTCTGTATCTGGCTTGAAATCAGGCGAAAATTCGCCAGCAGATCGCAGCCGCTCGGCAGCGCCTGCTGATGTAAGCGGGCGTGACAGTTGGCGTCGGGCTGCACCACGCAAAGCGTGCGGTCCGCCACCTGCAACAGGCTGCGGGTCACGGCGTCAAAGCCGCACGGCAGATCCAGCAATATCCAGCGCCACTGGCCGCTCGCCTTGAGCAGGTGAAGATGCTGCGCGAATGCGCCGAGCGCTGGCGTCACGTCGTTTTCCCGCTCCGTCTGCCGCAGCGCGCCATACGGCAGCACGTCCAGACCCGGTGCGTAACGCCAGGCGGTGGACTGCCAGGGTTTATCGTCCAGCAGCGCGCGCGCCCAGCCGTCAGCGTGGTCGAAATCGATATTAAAAGAGAGGCGCAGCAGGTTATCGGGCGAGGCGTCAATCACCAGCACCGATTCGCCCAGCTGATGCAGCGCCCAACCGAGCGCCGCCGTTAATGAGGTTGTCCCCACGCCGCCGCGCACGCCCTGTAATGCCAGAACGGTCATCCTTGCGCTCCTGCGTCGCGACGCGCTAATTCTGCCAGCAAGGGCCAGCGCGCAATTGCCGTCGCGAGTTGTTCACGTTGTGATATATCGGTGTAGTCGAGATCTGGAAGTGAAAACACCCGGCTGAGCGCTTCAAAATCATTCTGGAAGGTATAGCCACGATCGGGCTGGCGTGCGGCCTTAGCGTCATTCTCAGGCATATATTCTATTTTTCCTTAGAGCAATATCACTAAAGCCAGCAAACGAAAACAGTGAATCTACGCAATCCCGGTTTGCATGCTAATGATCATGTTCTTTAATTTCAATGTTAGGTTTATTTCCTGGCTTTCGCTAGTAAACTGACACTCATACTCTTTATATATTGAGGGCGCCATGGCTCTTGTTTTTTCAATTGGCATTGATTCGCTCTGGGATGAACTGCGCCATATTTCCGCAGGCGGAACAGCCTGGATAAATTGCGACCGCCACAGCGATGCCATTACATTCGTCAACCAGACGCTGCTTGCGCAAACCCCCGAAACCAAAGTGGCTGTAATTACGATGGACGCCGCCCCGGAAGCCGTGATTACGCCGCTGCCGGCTGCACCGCAAGGCCCGGATGAAGTACGCCTGTTTACCATGCCGAAAAATCAAAATGCACTTCATCGCCTGCATCACGATCTGCTTTGCAGTTTCGAACCTGAAAACTATTTCATTGTGCTGCTGTGCGCGGAAAACGCCTGGCAAGGCGTAGCGCCCGCTCATATTAAAGCCTGGATAAGAAAAAGCCAAAGCTGGGCGCAGGAACATCACTGCACATTGCTGATTATTAATTCCGGCGCGCAGGCCGACCAGCAAACTTCCATGCTGATGACCGAATATCAGCAGCTCTCCGGGCTTGCCACGCTGCGCTATCAGGGCGACGCCTGGCTGTATGATGTGGCATTCTGGTTTAACGATAAAGGCGTGAGCGCGCGTCAGCAGTTGCCGGTGACATTCATTAATGACCGCCTGTCGCTGGTGCCACGCCAGGAGGTCTCATTCCAGGCGCGCAGCGACGAACGCCGCGTGCTGAGCCATATCGCGGTGCTCGAAGGCGCGCCGCCGCTGTCGGAAAACTGGACGCTCTTTGAGGACAACGATTCGCTGTTTAACGAGGCGCGTCAGGCGCAGGCCGCGACGGTGATTTTCTCCCTCACGCAAAATAACCAGATTGAAGGGCTGGCGCGTCATGTACACGCCCTGCGCCGTCAGCGCGGCAGCGCGCTGAAAATCCTCGTGCGCGAAAACAAAGCCAGCGTGCGCGCCACCGACGAACGCCTGCTGCTGGGCTGCGGCGCGAATATGGTGATCCCGTGGAACGCTCCGCTCTCGCGCTGCCTGACGCTGATTGAAAGCGTGCAGAATCAGCAATTCACCCGCTTTGTGCCGGAAGATGTGAATATGCTGCTGGAGGCGATGCAGCCGCTGAAAATGCGCGGTTACCAGCCGTGGGATATCTTCTGTAACGCCGTCGGCGCGCTGATGAGCAACGTGTTAATTCCGCAGGACAACAAAGGGATTCTGGTCGCGCTGCGCCCCGTGCCTGGCATTCGCGTTGAGCAGGCGCTGACGCTCTGCCGTCCGGGCCGCATGGGTGATATCGTAACGCTCGGCGAAAACCGGCTGGTGCTGTTTTTATCGTTCTGCCGCATTACCGATCTCGACACCGCGCTGAGCCATATTTTCCCGCTGCCGATAAGCGAGCTGTTTTCCAACCGTATGGTGTGGCATGAAGATAAACAGATAGCGGCGGAGATCATGCAGATGAGCGCGATGCGCCCGGAGCAGTGGGCTGCGCCGCTTGAGATGACCCGTAAGGCAAGGGAAACGGCCGCGCTGCTCGCCGACACGCCAAAAACGGTCACGCGCCGTGTGCCGACGCCCGTTACGCTGCTTAACGACACCGCACAGGAGCGCGCGTTATGATGTCGATTAGCGATATTTTTCAGCTTATTGCGCTGTGCGCGCTGATTTTTATCCCGCTGGGATACGCGCTGTGTGTGGGCAAGCGTCGCATGATGAAAACGCTGCGCCCGCTGCTGTTTCGCCCCCGATTTGTTAAACCCGCTGGTACGTTGCGCCGCCGCTCTACCGTCAAGGCAAATTTAAAACATGACTAATCACGTTCACTCCGCTCCCCTTGCCCGCTCAGGCTGGCAAAACTGGCGCGGCCTTTCCGGCTGGAACTACTATTTTCTGCTGAAATTCGGCCTGCTCTGGACGGGCTATCTGAATTTCCACCCGCTCGCCAACCTGGTGTTTATGGCGTTTCTGCTGTTCCCTATTCCGAACCTGCGCCTGCATCGCCTGCGCCACTGGATAGCCATTCCTGTCGGTATCGGCCTCTTCTGGCATGACACCTGGCTGCCTGGCCCGCAGAGCATTATGAGTCAGGGATCGCAGGTGGCGGGCTTCAGCACCAGTTATGTGCTGGATCTGGTGGCACGCTTTATTAACTGGCAGATGATTGGCGCCGCCTTTGTTCTGCTGGTCGCCTGGATGTTCCTCTCACAGTGGGTGCGGGTAACGGTATTTGTGGTGGCGATTATGGTCTGGCTTAACGTGCTGACCGTAACCGGCCCGGTCGTCTCGCTGTGGCCTGCCGGGAATACCACGGCGGCGACGGTCACCACGACCGGTGGCGGCGCGGCACCGACCGTCGCGAACGCGGGGGGTACGGTGGTGGCGGGCGATATTCCGCTGCAAACCGCGCCTGCGAGCAACCAGAGCATTAACGACTGGCTGAACAGCTTTTACACCAGCGAATCCAAACGTCAGACAACCTTCCCGGCGAGCCTGCCGGCAGATGCACAGCCGTTCGATCTGCTGGTTATCAACATCTGTTCGCTGGCCTGGTCTGACGTGGAGGCCACAGGTTTGATGTCGCATCCGCTCTGGTCGCATTTCGACATCGTGTTTAAGAATTTTAACTCCGGCACGTCATACAGCGGCCCGGCCGCTATCCGCCTGCTGCGCGCGAGCTGCGGGCAGCCGTCGCATAAAAATCTCTACCAACCCGCGGGCGAGCAGTGCTACCTGTTCGATAACCTGGCGAAACTGGGCTTTAAGCGCCACCTGATGATGGACCATAACGGCGAGTTCGGTAACTTCCTGAAAGAAGTACGCGAAAACGGCAATATGCAGGAGCCGTTGTTGGATCAATCCGGGCTGCCGGTGAATCTGTTGTCGTTTGACGGCTCGCCGGTGTATGACGATACGGCGGTGCTGAACCGCTGGCAGCAAACCGTGAAGAGCGAGGGCAGCGGCGATCGCAGCGCCACGTTCTATAACCTGCTGCCGCTGCACGACGGCAACCATTATCCGGGCAACAGCAAAACCGCCGATTACAAAGCGCGCGCGCAGAAGCTGTTTGACGAGCTGGATGCATTCCTGACGCAGCTTGAGAAAGAGAACCGCAAAGTGATGGTGGTGGTGGTGCCGGAGCACGGCGCGGCGCTGCAGGGCGATAAGATGCAGGTGTCTGGCCTGCGCGATATCCCGAGCCCGTCTATCACCCATGTGCCGGTGGGCATTAAGTTTATCGGCATGAAAGTGCCGCATCAGGGTTCAGCGCTGGAGATAGACCAGCCGAGCAGCTTCCTCGCGATTTCCGAGCTGGTGGTGCGGATGCTGGACGGCAAAAACTTTGTGGCCGATAACGTGGACTGGCAGAAGCTGACCAGCAATCTGCCGCAGAGCGCGCCGGTTTCCGAGAACGCCAACGCCGTGGTGGTGCAGTATCAGGGCAAACCGTGGGTGCGTTTAAGCGGCGGCGACTGGGTACCTTACCCGCAATAATTTTTCGGGCCATGTTAAAAAAGCCGATGCGTAAGCGTCGGCTTTTCTTTTTAGCGCGGCGGGTGGTGTTGGCGCGGCGGGTGCGCAAGCTTACCCGCCCTACACAGGCCGCATATTTTGTAGGGGGTAGATAAGCGCAGCGCATCTAACAACCACTCCGCTACGGCGGGTGCGCGAGGCTTACCCGCCCTACACAGGTCGTATATTTCGTAGAGTGGATAAGCGCAGCGCATCCACCGCCTTGCACCGTAACGCCCATAAAAAAGCCGACGCTCTGCGTCGGCTTTTTACGTTTTGCTTCACCGTTAAGGAATACGCGGCTCGCCGGTTTCATCCTGATCGACGGCGAAACAGGCGACCAGTTGGCCGTTATATTCCTTAAGCTGCGGCTGGATCTGCGTACACGGGCCGAAACGACGACGGCAGCGGGCGCTAAAGGCGCACCCCGGCGGCGGGTTCAGCGGGCTCGGCAGTTCGCCGGTGAGCTTAATTCGCTCGCGGCGGTCGTCCGGATTCAGGCGCGGCGTCGCGGAGAGCAGCGCCTGGGTATACGGATGACGCGGGTTCGAGAAAATCTGGTCTTTTGTGCCCTTCTCCACGCAGCGGCCGAGATACATCACCATCACTTCATCGGCGATATGCTCCACCACCGACAAATCGTGGGAGATAAACACATACGACAGCCCCAGATCCTGCTGCAAATCCATCATCAGGTTCAGCACCTGCGCGCGCACTGATACATCCAGCGCCGAGACCGGTTCATCGGCTATCACCACATCCGGGTCGAGCATCAGCCCGCGCGCGATGGCGATACGCTGGCGCTGACCGCCGGAGAACATATGCGGGTAGCGATCGTAATGCTCGGTTTTCAACCCCACTTTCGCCATCATCGCCAGCGCTTTCTCGCGGCGCGCCTCTTTACTGAGACGGGTATTGATAAGCAGCGGCTCCTCAAGGATTTGCCCCACCTTTTTGCGCGGGTTCAGCGAGCCGTACGGGTTCTGGAACACGATCTGGATTTTCTGGCGGCGCAGTTTCTCCGCCGTTTCGTCCGGTTTCAGCAGATCCTGCCCCTGGTAGTACAGCTCGCCGCCGGTCGGCGTTTCAATCATGGTGAGCAGACGGCCCAGCGTGGATTTCCCACAGCCGGACTCGCCCACCACCGCCAGCGTTTTACCGCGCTCAAGCGTAAACGACACGCCATCCAGCGCTTTCACCAGACGCTCCGGCGCGAAGAGCCCCTTCTTCACCGGGTAATGTTTTTTCAGGTCGATAGCCTGCAACAGCGGTTGCTGCAGAGTGGCCTCATGCGTGCTCATAATTGGTTGGCCTCCCGGCATCATCGAGGGGGTAGTGGCATTTCGACTGGCGGCCATTGTCCACCAGGTTTAACGCCGGTTCTTCCACGCGGCAGCGTTCAGTCGCGTAGGGGCAGCGCGGGTTGAGCAGACAGCCCGTCGGGCGGTCATATTTCCCCGGCACCACGCCTGGCAGCGACGCCAGACGCGCCTTATCCTGCGCGAATTCCGGCAGGGCGCGCAGCAGCGCCTGGGTATACGGGTGACGCGGCGCGCGGAAGATATCCCGCGCTTCGCCGGTTTCTACCACCTGGCCTGCGTACATCACGATGATTTTGTGCGCCGCTTCGGCCACCAGCGCGAGGTCATGGGTGATAAGGATCAGCGCCATGTTCTCTTTTTGCTGAAGCTCCAGCAGCAGTTCAATGATCTGCGCCTGGATGGTCACATCCAGCGCGGTGGTCGGTTCATCGGCTATCAGCAGCTTCGGACG
Organism: Cronobacter sp. HA18003; assembly: GCF_011605905.1. Taxonomy (NCBI): domain Bacteria; kingdom Pseudomonadati; phylum Pseudomonadota; class Gammaproteobacteria; order Enterobacterales; family Enterobacteriaceae; genus Cronobacter; species Cronobacter sp. HA18003. Next base: position 43,213 of record NZ_JAANQO010000025.1, read on the forward strand.
ACAGGCGATAGCCATGGCTATCATCACGCGCTGGCTCATCCCGCCGGAGAGCTGATGCGGGTAGACATCCAGACGCGACGCCGGGTCCGGGATACCAACCTGGTTTAGCAGATCAATCGCACGCTGGCGGCGGGTCTTTTTATTGCCGCCCTGGTGCACTTTGATAGCCTCCATAATCTGGAAACCCACGGTGTAGCAGGGGTTCAGGCTGGTCATCGGATCCTGGAAGATCATCGCCACTTCGGCGCCCACCAGGTTTCGGCGCTCTTTTTCCGAAATACGCTGTAAATCCTGGCCGTTAAATTCCAGTTTGTCCGCCATCACGCGGCCAGGGAAATCGATAAGGCCCATAATCGCCAGCGAGCTGACCGATTTACCGGAACCCGATTCACCCACGATGCCAACCACTTCGCCCTGATTCACGCTGTAGCTCACGCGGTCTACGGCGCGGAACGGGGTGCCTTCGTTGCCGAAGTGCACCGATAATTTATCTACATTCAGTAACGCCATCTCGTGCCTCTTTACTGCTTGAGTTTGGGGTCGAGCGCGTCACGCAGGCCGTCACCCATCAGGTTAAATGCCAGCACCGTCAGCAGGATAGCGAGACCAGGGAAGGTCACGACCCACCAGGCACTTTGCGCGAACTGCAACACGTCGGAGAGCATGGTGCCCCACTCCGGTGTCGGCGGCTGCGCGCCCATGCCGAGAAAGCCCAGTGCGGCCATATCGAGAATGGCATTCGAGAAACCGAGCGACGCCTGAACAATCAGCGGCGCAAGGCAGTTAGGGAAGATGTTCACGAACATCTGGCGCATCGCGCCGGCGCCCGCCACGCGGGAGGCGGTCACGTAGTCGCGGCTCACTTCCACCAGCACCGCCGCGCGCGTTAAGCGCACGTAGTGCGGCAACGCCACGAAGGTCAGCGCGAGTGAAGCGTTAACGATTGACGGGCCGAAAATCGCCACCAGCACCAGCGCCAGCAGCAGGCTCGGCAGCGCCAGCATGATATCGACGATACGCATGATGATGGTATCGACGATGCCGCCGAAATAGCCCGCCACCAGGCCGAGCACAATGCCCATCACCAGCGACAGCACCACTACCAGACAGCCGACCAGCAGCGACAGGCGCGCGCCGTACATCAGGCGCGACATCACATCGCGGCCCACGTCATCGGTGCCGAGAATATGCGCCCAGCTGCCGCCATCCTGCCAGACCGGCGGGGCCAGTAGCGCATCGCGGAACTGCTCTGCCGGGTTGTGCGGCGCGATAAAGTTGGCGAAGACGGCTATCAGGATCATGATGACGACATACACCAGCCCGACGACCGCGCCTTTATTCCGTTTGAAGTAGTGCCAGAATTCCTGAATCGGCGTCATCGGCACCGGTGCGGCCACCACTTTGTTTTCAGTCATTTGCGTCATGATGGCCCCTTATTTCTTATGACGAATACGCGGGTTCACCACGCCATAGAGCAGATCGACCAGCAGGTTGACGAGAATAATCATCGTCGCCACCAGCAGCACACCGCCCTGCACCACCGGATAATCGCGGCGCTGGAGCGCGTCGATAAGCCAGCGGCCGAGGCCGGGCCAGGAGAAGATAGTTTCGGTCAGGATAGCGCCCGCGAGCAGCGTGCCTACCTGAAGCCCAATCACCGTCACGACCGGCAGCATGGCGTTACGCAGCGCGTGAATAATGATGACGCGCATACGGGTCAGGCCTTTGGCGCGCGCGGTGCGGATGTAATCCTCGCCGAGCACTTCCAGCATCGCCGAGCGGGTCATACGCACGATCACCGCCAGCGGAATGGTGCCGAGCACAATGGCGGGCAGGATCATATGCGCCAGCGCGTCGATAAAGTTGCCCTCTTCGCCCCAGATGGCGGTGTCGATAAGCATAAAGCCGGTCAGCGGGTTGGTATCGTCAAGGAACACCATATCGCTGACGCGCCCGGAGACCGGCGTCAGGTTTAGCTGCACCGAGACCAGCATGATCAGCATCATGCCCCACCAGAAGATAGGCATGGAGTAGCCGGTCAGCGCCAGGCCGACTGCCGTGTGATCGAAGATGGAGCCACGTTTAACGGCCGCCAGCACGCCCACCGGAATGCCCACGGCAACCGCGAAAATCATCGCGCAGACGCCAAGCTCCAGCGTTGCTTTAAAGCGCGGCACGAACTCGTCCCACACCGGGAGGCGGCTTTTAAGCGACAGGCCTAAATCGCCATGCAGCACACCCCAGATATAGTGGAGATACTGCTCCCAGAGCGGCTTATCAAGGCCCAGCTCGGCCAGCAGCTGCGCGTGACGCTCAGGGGAAATACCACGTTCGCCCGCCATGATCATCACCGGGTCGCCGGGGATCATATGGACGAAGGCAAAAGTGAGAAGGGTGATACCGATAAACGTCGGGATAACAAGCCCCAGACGTCGGAGGATGAACTGCAACATAACCCGGATTCTCTGTAATGACGCACAACCAGGGGATGTGGTCTGTATTGCTCACAAATCTCATTCCCTCTCCTTTCAGCGAGGGAATAAAGCACTGCTGCCGGGTGTGCTGCGCTTGCCCGGTCTGCAAGTGTAGACCGATATAAGCGCAGCGTCGCCGGACACGGGGCGCTCGCGCGCCCCTGACGGTTTTAATTATTCAACGGAGACGTTTTCGAAGTGGTGTTTGCCCAGCGGATCGACCACGTAGCCTTTGACTTCTTTACGCACCGGCTCATACACGGTGGAGTGCGCGACGATAAGCGCCGGCGCCTGATCGTGCATCACGACCTGAGCCTGTTTATAAAGCTCGATACGTTTGTTGTGGTCATCGGTGGCGCGCGCCGGCTGGATCAGATCCTCAAACGGCTTGTAGCACCAGCGGGAGTAGTTGGAGCCATCTTTCGCGGCGTCGCAGCTAAACAGGGTGGCGAAGAAGTTATCCGGATCCCCGTTGTCGCCGGTCCAGCCCATCATCACCGCCTGGTGTTCGCCTGCTTTGGCGCGTTTCAGGTACTCGCCCCACTCGTAGGTCACGATTTTCGCCTGAACGCCGATTTTCGCCCAGTCAGCCTGGATCATCTCGGCCATACGGCGCGCGTTCGGGTTATACGGGCGCTGTACCGGCATCGCCCACAGCTCAACGGTGAAGCCCTTATCCTGGCCCGCTTCTTTCAGCAGCGCTTTGGCTTTCTCGACGTCATAGGTGTAATCCTTCACGTCGTCGTTATAGCCCCACATGGTCGGCGGGATCAGGTTTTTCGCGGCAACGCCAGCACCCTGGTAAACCGCTTTGATGATGGCGTCTTTGTTCACCGCGTAGGTCAGCGCCTGACGCACTTTCACGTCGTCAAACGGCTTCTTCTCGGTGTTGAAAGAGAGATAGCCCACGTTCAGGCCCGCCTGCTCCATCAGGTTGATGCTCTTGTCCTGCTTCATGCGCGCGATGTCCGCCGGGTTCGGGTACGGCATCACCTGGCACTCATTTTTCTGCAGTTTGGCGTAACGAACGGACGCATCCGGCGTAATGGAGAAGACCAGACGGTCAATCTTCGGTTTGGTGCCCCAGAAGCCCGGGAACGCTTTATACAGAATGCGGGAATCTTTCTGGTATTGCTGAAGCTGGAACGGACCGGTGCCGATCGGGTTCAGGTCGACTTTCTCCGGCGTACCGGCTTTCAGCATGTTATCTGCGTATTCTTTAGAAAGAATCGACGCGAAGTCCATCGCCATATCGGCCAGGAACGGCGCTTCCGGGCGCGTCAGCACAAACTGAACGGTATTGTCGTCGACTTTTTTCACTTCGCTAATCAGCGTCGGCAGGCCCATGCCTTCGAAATATTCGTAGCTGCCGCCAGAGACTTTGTGGTACGGGTTTTGATCGTTTTTCTGACGATCAAACGAGAACACGACGTCATCGGCGTTAAATTCGCGCGTCGGTTTGAAATCTTTATTGTCCTGCCATTTCACGCCCTTACGCAGATGGAAAGTATAGGTTTTACCATCTTCGCTGACGTCCCATTTCTCCGCGAGGCCCGGAATAATTTCCGTAGTGCCGGTTTTAAATTCAACCAGACGGTTGTAAATAGGCACAGAGCTTGCGTCGTAGGTGGTACCAGAGGTGAAGAGCTGTGGGTTAAAGCCTTCCGGCGAGCCTTCTGAACAGTAAACCAGGGTTTTGGCTTGTACGCTTGCGGCGACGGTCATAGCCACCAGGCTCAGACCAAACTTCAGCATCCCTGACTTCTTCAAGGAAATACTCATTCTTCTGCTCCAATGTGATAGGTGTTGTGTGTTCCGTCAGACCTTTTTTATTTTTTGCCCGGTCCGATCGTTAAGTGTGAGGCTGGGGATTCCTTTCGCAAGGGAGACTGAGTTGCAGTACAGATTGTCCGTAAAATGACCCTCACGCCCTACAATCTGTCAACAGAACACGCAAACGTCAATACAGCTATCCGGGATTTACAACCGGGTTGAGAAACGGCAAACAAAGATTAAAAAAACCTCATGGGCATGTTTTCAGCACGGAAATTTATGCTACGCCGCCACTCGCAGAATAATCATCTTGATATTTTGTAACATCCAGCGCTTATGTTTTATCCGCTTAATGCAAAATTTCTGGCCCTGTGGCGAACTTATGAACGGTTTATGGCGCGATTTGTTAGCCATGCAGCAAAAAATGCTGAGGCAATATATAAGCAGAGCGGAAAGTATGTGGGATGTTTCATAACTATTTTCAATGAAATATGTCACAGAATCGCGTTCGCGCGGGAAAATCGAAGCTAAATAAGATTAACGAATTAAGCGGGTGAAAACTTTATTCAGGTATTCCCTGGAACAGAGTCTGAATGTGGGAGTGAAAAGCAATAACCTTTGGCCGCTTACGGTTTTATGGAGGGCCTCTTTAATACGATTTCAGCTCTGGTTTCTTTGACGCGTCACGCCTGAGGCATTCGCCACATCTCTGCCGTGTCGACAAAAAATGGAAACCCTTACGAACTGACAAAAGGTATTGAGGTATATGAAAAGGAATTTTCATGAGCCACGCGTGCTGCGCTTGCAATCATCGGTAGGCGTTTGCGGTGTAAATTATGCTGATGACGTAAAAGCGCTACAAGAATTGATGATGAAAGCTGGTTATCAGACAGCGACAGGGCGTTCCTTAAAAGTGGACGGCATATGCAACAACGAAACCAAAGAAGCCATTATCTGGTATCAACGTTTGTTAACACTGTCCCGATCAGGCCTGGTACAGCCATTTGATCAATGGTTCATTGAAGCATTAAAAAATGCCAGTCAACCCGAGTGGCGTCCACGGATTACTTCCGGGCCGCTACATGTACGTGAAGCACAATTTACTTTTGACAATGAAGGGACGGATTATATTACAGCCACCGATCCTTTCCGTCCGCACCCTTATCCCTGGTTCTCACGCATCTTACACTGGCCTCATTCTGCTGCTTCTGGCGTTACGCCTGGACGTGGCTACGATATGGGAAATCGAAGCGCAGGTGAGATTTTTGCGACACTAAGACAAGCGGGGATAGAAGAATACAAGGCCATTCTGGCATCTAAAGCCGCTTTTCTGAAAGGACGAGAGGCTGCCAGTTTCGTGAAATTTTATGGGCCGCTTTTCGGCGAGATTACGCACCAACAACAGATAAGACTGTTTGAAATTGCTATACAATTTTATATTTCCGAGGCGAAAAGGATCTTTAATGGACGCAAAGCGAGAATGATGTCTGCCATAAGCTGGGAAAAGATGCGTGTCAGATTAAAAGATATATACATCGATAGTTTGTATCAGGGATGTGAGTCAGCAGGTGAATTTGCCCGGTTGATTTTACTCGACGATCTGAAATCGGTGCGTTTATATCTGAAAACAGATCGCGCTCAGATGAACTCGCACGGAAGAAACTTAAAAAGGTTGCAATATATCAATGGGTTATAAGTTAATTTTTTTTCTGCCCTTTCTGTTGCTACCGACCACCTGCGTTGCTGCCTCGTCCATCATTTATGGAGAGGCAGCAAAGATGTGTGCGAAGAGTGCGGATTATGCCGCCGGAACGCGATGTCTTGAGAGGCAGCGCAAGCAAACGGAGCAGGCGCTACAACAGACGCTGGCGGCGGCGCTGAAGCAGGTACAGTCGGAAGACTGGCTGGAGGCTAATGCGGATTACGAGGATGAAGATTCACAAATCGTTGTAGATACGGCAAATGCGCTGAGAGGCGATCAGGCGGCATGGGAAAAACATAAGGCCCTGTTTTGTCAGGTGGCCAGTTCACAGATTAGTGCTAAAACCCCCAACTATTGGGTTCTATCCACCCAGTGCGAAATCAATATGAATAAGGCGCGTATCGACGAGCTGAAAGCATTAATGGCGCAGGTGCAACCTTAAAGCGCGAACGCCGGAAAGCAAAAAGCCCTGCTCGTTGAGCAGGGCTTTTCTAAATTTGGTCGGTGATAGAGGATTCGAACCTCCGACCCCTTCGTCCCGAACGAAGTGCGCTACCAGGCTGCGCCAATCACCGAATGCGGGGCGCATATTACTGCGCACCCTAATTCCCGTCAATCCCTTACTTTAAAAAAGCCTGTCGATCGGCTGAAAAGCCAGCGATATGGCTATTTTGCGGCAGAAGGGACATGACACCAGTTGTTATTCTGGTTGATGCCGCCGTCCGGCGACTGGTAGCCGAGGCAGCCCATAATGGTATCGAACAGCTCAACATGGCGATGCGGGCGCTTCTGCTCTGCCTGCAGTTTAAGCTGCGCGAACGCCTGCGCGTGCTGCGGATCGGCCAGATAGCTGTCGGACATCCAGACCATCATCGGCACGCGGAACTGTTCCGGCGGCGCGACGTTGCGCGGCGTGCCGTGCAGGTGCTCTTTCTCATTGATCGATTCGCCATGATCCGCGGCGTAGAACACAATCGCTTTCTTATTGCGAACCTGGTCGATCACATCGGAGATAAAGCTGTCGACGTACAGCACCGAGTTATCATACGCGTTAATCAACTCCTGACGGCTACAGTCTGAATCGACGCCCATGCACTCCGGCTGCCAGCGCGCATAGCTTCTTGGATAACGCTGCACATAGTTATAGTGAGAGCCTTTGGTATGCAGAATGATAAGGTGTTTGCCCTTATCGTGCCCCGCCAGCGAGTTTTTCATCTCATCCACCAGCAGCATGTCATCCACCTGCTTACCGCGGTTGCGCGGCTCGGCACCGATCTGCTCGCGGTAGGCGATGTTGTCCGCCATCGTGTTGCTGTAGAACCACATTTCGCTCTGCATCGCGTACAGATCCGAGCTAAAGCCCAGCTGTTTAAGCACCGCGAATACGTTCTGTTCTTTCAGCGTGCGCTGCGGGTTGTCATCCGCGCCGCCTTCACGAACAAACATGCAGCGCAGCGAGAGTTTGGTCGCCGTATCGCACGATTCACCGCGGAACGCCGCCAGGTTTTTCTCCTGGGCGAGTTTCGGCGTGGTGTTACGGTCGTAGCCAAGCAGGCCCATATGATCCCAGCGCGTGGTTTCGCCGATGATAAACACAACGTAAGTGTCATCGATACCCTGCGGAGCCTGCCAGGTAAACTTTTTGGCCGGGTTCAGCAGCGATTTGTTATCGCTGGATTCATCGACCTGCGCCCAGGCATACAGCCCCAGCGCGGAAAGCCAGTTCGACGGCAGATAGGAGTTTGCTACCACACCGCCGTAGCTTGGCATATCAACCCCAGACGTGCGCTCTTCATTTTTCTGCTGCAAATCCAGCAGGCGAATCGGTGCCCAGACCAGCAGGCCCGCCACAATCACCACCGCCGCGCTTTTCAGGCGCTGATCGCGGGTGCGCAGCTGACGCAGCAGCGTATCGCGGCAGCGGTTGCCCCAGATAAGCGTCAGCGGCACGATGCACACAAGAATCATCCACGCGATGAACTGCCAGCCGACCACTTCTTTCGAGAGATCGATATCGGTCGTCATTACCGACGCGATAATCCCGTAGCCAATCACCACGTTCATAAACGTCATGTAATAACTTGCCGCGGCAGAGAACAGCACCACCAGCGACGCCAGTACGCGCCAGACGCGCCGCCCCAGTAGCGACAACACACGCAGCAGGAAGAAGGTGACGAGCACCGTGGCCACCAGTTCAACGACCATCGACACGCCATTAACCCAGGAAAGATTCTGCGCATACCCGTCGAAACGACGATATAAAACCGCACAGTTAAAAAACAGACCGATGTAAACCGCCAGCAGAACGCTCAGTTTCTGTTGGGTCATCGAGAGGATGTATTTCATGCAAGCCGCCCGGCAAACAGGTGTGAAACCCGTTCCCCAAAAAATGAAAAAATAATGTATACGTGACAACGCTGAGGGAATCAGGCGATTCTTATCTCAGGCGCGGAGTAGTAGACCACAGCGACGGGAAAAAGTGCGGGCATTTAGAGCGGCCCGGCTCCTATTTACAAAAATATGAGGCCGGAACCGCATTTTACGGAACGGGACAACCGGTTAGTCGGTGATGACGTTCAGTTTAACGTCAATGTTGCCACGGGTCGCGTTGGAGTACGGGCACACGATGTGGGCTTTCTGCACCAGCGCTTCGGCTTCTGCACGGTCCATGCCCGGCAGATGAATATCCAGCTGGGCTTCGATCCCAAAACCGGTCGGCAGCGGCCCAATCCCTACCTGACCTTCAATAAAGGCATCCTGCGGGACTTTCTTTTTCTCCTGGGAGGCGACATGTTTCAGCGCGCCCAGGAAGCAGGCCGAATAGCCCGCGGCGAAAAGCTGTTCCGGGTTGGTCACCTGACCGCCCTGGCCGCCCATCTCTTTCGGCACGCCGAGTTTCACGTCCAGCACGCCGTCATCGGACGTCGCACGGCCATCACGGCCGCCCGTCGCTTTCGCTTTTGCGCGATAAACCACTTTTTCTAAGGACATCTTGTTCTCCTTTGTGTTGGCAATCACAGCTAGTAAGCATAGAACGTCTGAGCGAACTGGGGAGAAAGTGAGAACATTCGGGGAAAGTGCCGCCGCAGAGCGCAGCGGCAAAAGGACATCAGGCGCGGGCGTGTTCCCAGGCCTCGCGGCGCGGCTGGCGAATGGTGGTGGAGATAGCCAGCGAGACAATCAGCAGCGCGAAGATAACGCAGAAGGTGACGTAAAAGCCGCCGAACAGCGAGGCGATAATCGATCCGCAGATGCTGCCGATCCCAAAGCCCAGATAAATCACGCCGTAGTTTTTCGCAAGATTGTTCAGGCCGAAGAAATCGCTGACCAGCGACGGATAGACCGTGATGGTGCCGCCGAAATTAAACGCCACGCAGGCGATAGCCGCGAAGAAGGTCATTTCATTGAGCGGCGCGAAAAGCAGCGCGGCCATCCCCACCAGCGAGACCACCTGGCCGAGCGTAATGACGCGAATGCGCGGCATTTTGTCGGAGAGAATGCCGAGCACCAGGCGGCCCGTCAGGTTGGCGATGGAAATCACCGTGACCGCGTTCGCGGCGGTGGCGGCGTCAAGGCGCACCATGCCCTGCGCGATATCTTTCGCCACGCCAATCACATACAGGCCGCTCATGCAGGCGGTGAGGAACATCAGCGCCAGCATCCAGTACTGCGGTTTACGCATCGATTCGGCCAGACTGTAATCGCCTTCGCCCGCGCTGTTGCCGGTGCGCGCAGGCTGATTCGGCGCGTCTTTCATCAGCAGCGCGCCGCCGATAATCATCACCATCACCATGCCGCCCCAGATAACAAACGTGCGCTCAAGCCCGACGGACGCCAGCAGATGGCTGTCGATAAATTTAAAACCGAGGCTCCCGAGACCATACGCGCCGATAGAAAACGCGGAGATAAGCCCTTTGCGCTCCGGGAACCACTTCACGCAGTTAGAGAGCGTCAACAGATAACCGGCGCCGTCCGCGAGCCCCACCAGCACGCCCGCGCTCAGCCAGAGCATCATCAGGTTGCTGGCGTGAGAGGTGAGCACCAGCCCTAACCCCAGCAGCACGCCAGAGGAGATCGTCACGCGTTTCACGCCGAAACGCTCCTGCAGTTTACCGGCGACCGACGACGACAGCGCCAGCCCCAGGCTCAGCAGCCCGAAGGAGAACGCCACCTGGCTTACCGGCTCATCAAGCTTTTGCGACAGAGCGCTGTTAAACAGGCTCCAGGTATAGACCGAACCCAGCGCGAACTGGGTAATTATCGTGCCCACCAGGGTGAGCCACCGGGTACGCGAATGGATGGAAATACTCATGGTTGTTGTCCCACTGATAAGAAGAAAGCTTCACTACCTGCAACGATAGCGAAACCCCTACTTTTTCGGGGGAAAACGGCATGAGTTGCCGCAGAGGCGGAATGAACTGCCGCGGCGAAGGCATGGATGGCCTTGAACGGGCGCGAATAGCACGTTCTAAAAGGTGGCGCTGAGCCCGAGATTGTACATTTGCGCGTCGTTGTCGCTAAGCCGCCCTTCCGCCTGAGAGAACGACGCCCATGCCGCGAGATGCTTGTTAATCGGCATATCCGCGCCAACCGAAACATCCATCCACGAGCCATACTGGCTGCCAGGCAGCAGCGGCTGCATACTCCACAGCGGATCGCCATGCTGCTGGTTATAGCTCACCTGCGCCCACGGTCGCACCGCGCCAAGACGCGAATCGAGCCGCCAGCCGAGTGAGCCAACGCTCGCATGCCAGTAGGCGTTATCCGCGCTGGCACCGTTCTCCTGTAAAGGCAGGCCGTCGGCTTCGCGCCGCCAGCCCGCCACCGGGCGAGCGACGACCGGCAGCGGCCATGACAGGTTCAGGCCTGCCGGCATCGCCGCCTCGTCGCGCTGCGTCTGCGCTACGCGCTCGGCCAGGATCTCGTCATAACTCGGTGTGCGATCGCTGTCCCACGTATAACGTTCAGAAGTGTTACTTTGGGGGTCAACAGCGATATATTCCTGTTGCCAGGCGTGTGCCGCCTGGGTAAAAACCAGAGACCACAACAGCACCGCCGCGCGTCGTAACGCATGGCGTTCAGAGATAGTTATCATCATCAAAGCGACTCCAGAAGAGAGCCGGTTCCGGCAGTTTTTATTGGCGTTATTAGCGGATGTGCGAGTAACCCTGAATTAACTATTGTCTCTTTATTTGCCACGTCAAGCCGCTTTCGAAAATCGCCAGGGTGCCTGTTAAAACGAGGGGAATGCAGGATGGAACGTTGCGGATGGGTCACTCAGGATCCACTTTATCTCGCCTACCACGATGAAGAGTGGGGAGAACCTCAGAAAGACAACCACACGCTGTTTGAGATGATCTGTCTCGAAGGCCAGCAGGCGGGGTTGTCGTGGATTACCGTGCTGAAAAAACGCGAGCACTACCGCCGCTGTTTTCATGGTTTTGAGCCCGCCGTGGTGGCGCAGATGGGGCCGGAAGACGTCGACGCGCTGGTGCTGGAGCCGGGTATTATTCGCCATCGCGGTAAAATCGACGCCATTATCGCCAACGCCCGGGCGTATCTCGCCATGCAGGCGCAGGGGGAAGATTTTTCAGCGTTTGTCTGGTCATTCGTCGGGGGCGCGCCGAAAGTGAACTCCCCGCAGACGCTCGCGCAGGTGCCGGTGACGACGCCCGAGGCGCAGGCGCTCTCGAAAGCGCTGAAAAAACGGGGCTTTAAGTTTGTCGGCCCGACGATTTGTTACTCCTTCATGCAGGCCTGCGGGCTGGTGAACGATCATCTCGCCGGCTGCGGCTGCCACCCGGAGAACCGGCCATGATCCGCGCGCAGCGGCCTTCTGACCGCGACGCCATCCTTTCGCTGTGGCTTGCGAGCACCACCGCCGGACATCCGTTCATTCAGCCTGATTACTGGCGCGCCAGCCTGCCCGTTGTGCGTGACGTCTATCTGCCCGGAGCCTGCACGTGGGTGGACGAAAACGGCGGTACGCTTCGCGGGTTTATCAGCGTGATGCATGAAAATTTTATCGGCGCGCTGTTTGTGGCGCCTGACTGCGAGGGAACAGGCATCGGCACCGCCCTGCTGACGCATGTGCAGTCGCAGTACGATACCCTGAATCTTGAGGTCTACCAGAAAAACACCCGGGCGGTGAATTTCTATCACGCCCGGGGATTTCGTATTGAAGAGAGCGCGTGGCAGGAAGAAACCGGCCACCCGACCTGGATTATGCGCTGGCAGGCGGATCAAACGCCGTAACGTCCGGCGCGGGCCCGCGGTATTTCTCGACGCGCACCAGCGAGGAGTTCGCCGCGCAGCCGTTGCCGAGCCGCGAGGTCGGGATATCGCGCGTCAGCACGTTCACCGCGCCGTTTTTACAAAGCCCCTGCTGGTTCCAGTCAAAATCGGGCCACGCGCCCTGATGCAGACAAATCACGCCAGGCTTAATGCCGTCCGTGACCACGGCACCCGCCAGCACCTGGCCACGGGCGTTCCACACCCGCACCAGATCGCCGTGGGCGATGCCGCGCTTGCGGGCATCGTCCGGATGCAGCGTCACCGGCTCGCGCCCGGCCACGGCATAGCGCTCGCGAAGCGATGAATAGTTAAGCTGGCTGTGCAGACGGTGCGCCGGGTGCGACGAGAGCAGTTGCAGCTCGTCCGGCTGCGCGTTGCCGTGCCACTCGTCTGGCTCAAGCCAGGTCGGGTGCGGCGGACAGTCGGCATAGCCGAAGCGGGCAATACGCTCTGAGTAGATCTCGATTTTTCCGCTCGGCGTGCTGAGCGGGTTGGCCGCCGGATCGTCACGAAACGCGCCAAAACGCACAAACTCAGCGTTTTTCGGGTTCTCCGGCATCTCGATTATCTGATTCGCCTCCCAGAAATCCGCGAAATCCGGCAGCGTCACCTGCTGCGCTGCGCCGCGCTCACGGGCGATGTTGTAGAAGGTTTCCAGCCACTCCAGCTCGCTTTTGCCTTCGGTGAAACGCGCCCGTCCGCCAGTTTCCCAGCGCTCTGACAGTTCGGCGAAAATATCGAAATCGTTACGCGCTTCATACTGCGGCGGCACAACCTGCTTCATCGGCACCATATGCTGATTGCTGTAGTCGCCGGTCATGGTCATGTCGTTGCGCTCAAACGAGGTGGTTACCGGCAGCACGATATCGGCGTGCTTCGCCGCCGCCGTCCAGAAACATTCGGAAATCACCACCAGCTCCGGCTTTTGCCACGCCTTAATCAGGCGGTGCGTCTCCTGATGATGCGTGAAGTTGGCGCCGCCCGCCCACCAGATAAAACGAATATCCGGGAAGATGCGCTGCTGTCCGTTGTGCGGGTATTCGCCGCCGGGGTTTTCCAGCGCCTCGACAATGCGCGCCACCGGGATTTTATCGACCGCGTCAACGCCGCCTTCCACGCTGCCCTGCATCGAGGCCAGCACGGCTGCGCGTCGCGTCGGGTTGCCGCCGTTGGCGAAGTGATAAGAGAGCCCGAAGCCGCCGCCCGGCAGGCCAATCTGGCCGAGCATCGCCGCGAGTGTCACCAGCATCCAGTGTTTCTGCTCGCCATACTGCTGGCGCTGCATGCCCCAGCCCGCCATCAGCATGGTGCGGTTCTGGCTGAACAGGTGCGCCAGCTCGCGGATGGTTGCGGCATCGACGCCGCAAATCGCCGCCGCCCAGTCGGCGTCTTTCGGCGTGCCGTCGCGCTCGCCGGTCAGGTAGGCCGCAAACTGCGCGTAGCCGTGCGTACAGGCGTTAAGGAAATCGTCATCCTGCCAGCCGTTTTCCACCAGCGTATGGGCGATGCCGAGCATCAGCGCCACGTCGGTGCCCATATGCGGGGCTATCCATTCCATGCGATCGCCGAAGAAATCGGCGGTTTCCGGGCGCATCGGGTTGATGCAGATAAGCTTTTTGCCGCTCTCTCTGAGCTTCTCGAAATAGCCGATGCCCTGTTCGTCAGAGGCGTTCCAGGCAATTTTCAGCGTGTTGAGCGGGTTGGCGCTCCACAGCACTACGACATCGCTGTGCTCCAGCACCAGCGGCCAGCTGGTCTGCTGCTGATAAACTTCGTTGCCGCCGACCACATACGGCATGATCACCTGCGCGGCCCCCGTGGAGTAATCGCCCAGATGACCGGTGTAGCCGCCCGCGAGGCTCATATAGCGTTGCAGCAGCGTGGCGGCTTTATGCAGTACGCCGTTGGAGCGCCAGCCGTAGGAGCCTGCGAAAATCGACGACGGGCCGTAGCTTTCGCGAATGCGCCGGTGCTGCTGGTCAATCAGACGCAGCGCCTCGTCCCAGCTGATACGCACAAACTCATCCTGCCCGCGCACGCCCTGCGGGCTATCCGGCGAGGCGAGAAACCCTTTACGCGCCATCGGATAGCGCACGCGCGCTTTGCTGTGCACCTGGTCCGGTACGGCGGTTTGCAGGGAATTCGGGTGGCGCGTCGGCAGCGCGCCCTGAGAAGAGAGCACGGTTTCACCGTCGGTCTCGACAACCATTGGCCCCCAGTGGGCGGCGGTAACGATGCGTTTTAAAGCAGATGGGTTAGCCAAAACGGGCTCCTGACTGGCGTTTGCAGATGAGGCGGCGTGAGTATGGCTACTTTGTCGCCGCTCGATTCGTTATGGATAAAAAATCAGAACACTTCCCGGAATTTTCATCACATTCCCCCGTCATAATCAACCTCCGCCACTCCAGGCGAACCAGAATTAAATTGAATAAGGATATGCGATGAAAAAACGCATCATTTTTGTGGCCGCGATGGTCAGCGGCGCACTGGCCCTTTCAGGCTGCACCACAAACCCTTACACCGGCGAACGCGAAGCGGGTAAATCCGGCATTGGCGCGGGCATTGGCTCGCTGGTGGGCGCGGGCGTCGGCGTGCTTTCTTCGTCGAAAAAAGATCGCGGCAAAGGCGCGCTGATTGGCGCGGCGGCGGGCGCAGCGCTCGGCGGCGGCGTGGGTTACTACATGGACGTGCAGGAAGCGAAACTGCGTCAGAAAATGCAGGGCACCGGCGTGAGCGTCACCCGCAGCGGCGATAACATCATCCTGAATATGCCGAACAACGTGACCTTCGACAGCAGCCAGGCGAATCTGAAACCGGCGGGCGCGAATACGCTGACCGGCGTGGCGATGGTGCTGAAAGAGTACCCGAAAACCGCGGTGAACGTGGTGGGCTACACCGACAGCACCGGCGGGCAGGCGCTGAACATGAAGCTGTCGCAGCAGCGCGCGGAAAGCGTCGCCAGCGCGCTCATCACTCAGGGCGTTGCCGCTAACCGCATCCGCACCAGCGGCATGGGCCCGGCGAACCCGGTGGCGAGCAACAGCACCGAAGAAGGTAAAGCGCAGAACCGTCGCGTGGAAATCACCTTAAGCCCGCTGCAGTAACGGGCGACAGCCTCATCGGGAAAGCCCGATGAGGCTGCTTCACACCTTAGTGGTGCAGCATTTCATCCACCACCTGCGCTTTGCTTAACTGGTACGGATAGTACGTCGGCCAGTTATCCATCTCTTTCAGCAGCGCCTCATGGGACGTGTTTCCCATGTAAATGTGATAGTGCGCGGATTTACGCGGCGCGATGGTGTGATCGCTGAACTGCACAAACTTCGGCGCTTTTGACGCGCTGTCGGTGCATTCAAAGAGGTAGCGCACGCCTTTCTTGCCGGAGGCGTACTGCAAAATCTTATAGCCGTTATATTTATACGCGCAGGCGTTCACCGTCTGCCCGACGTGAAACTCCATCACGTTGTTTTCAATGCCGATCATGTCAACATCCGTGGCGTACCCTTTTTTGTAATACGCGCGATACTCTTCGACGGTTTTACCGCCTTCCTTCGCTTTTTTCGCCAGCACCGGATCGAGATCGCCGCTCATAAGATACGGATAAATCGACTGCCAGACGCCGTCCCAGTCGCTAAGCGTGCGGTCTTTGACATCTTTATCGTTGAACACCCCTTCGCTCGCCTGGCGTTCTGCCTCCGTCAACGGCTTGCCGTGGTGATGCCCGTGCGCCGCGCTTTGAGCGCTTGCCAGCAGAAGCCCCATTCCCAGTAATAAGGCTAATTTTTTCATTTCTGTCACTCTCCTGTGTGTTAATTATAAATTGATACGTTATAACATAATAAATAACAATGCCACACATTGAGAGACGGAAAATCACGGGTGCCAGTTATGCCCGTCACGCAAACGCCTGCTTTACGACAGCCACCGAAATAATCTAATAATAAAAACAGTCACCTGCCCGCCGGTGTTTTAGCCTGAGAAGGAAGCCTCATGACCACCAAAGCGCCACGCCCCACCATTAGCGACGTCGCCCGCGCCGCGAAAACCGGAAAAACCAGCGTTTCCCGCTACCTGAACGGCGAAAAACATCTGCTTTCCGACGCTTTGCTGGCGCGCATTGAGCAGGCCATCGCACAGCTCGATTACCGACCTAACCAGATGGCGCGCGGCCTGAAGCGCGGGCGTACACGGTTAATCGGCCTGATCATCGCCGATATCACCAACCCCTATTCGGTCAATGTATTAAGCGGCATTGAGGCGGCCTGTCGGGAGAAAGGCTTTACGCCGCTGGTCTGTAACACCAATAACGAGCTCGATCAGGAGCTGCATTATCTGGATCTCCTGCGTAGCTATCAGGTGGAAGGCATCGTGGTGAACGCGGTCGGCATGCGCGAAGAGGGGCTGAACCGGCTGCAACAGTCGGCACTACCGATGGTATTGATCGACCGTAAAATCCCGGATTTCGCCTGCGACGTGGTGGGGCTGGACAACACCCAGGCGGCGACCACCGCCACGGAACATCTTATCGAACAGGGCTTTGAGGCGCTGTTGTTCTTAAGCGAGCCGCTCGGGACGGTAAACACCCGCCGCGAACGCCTGACCGCTTTTCGCGCTACCGCCGCCCGCTACCCTGGCGTCGTCGCGGAAAATGCCGAAACGCCGTTGCACGAGGCCGATTATCTCGACAACACCCTGCGCCACTTCCACACCCGTTTTCGCGGAATGCGCAAAGCGGTCATTTCCGCCAATGGCGCGCTGACGCTCCAGGTGGCGCGCTCGCTTAAGCGTATCGGGCTGAACTGGGGCGCCGACATCGGCCTGCTCGGCTTTGACGAGCTGGAGTGGGCGGAGCTGGCGGGCGTCGGGATCACCACGCTGAAACAGCCGACCTGGCAGATTGGCTACGCCGCGCTGGAGCAAGTCGTCAGGCGCATCGAAGGCCAGGCGCAGGCGGTGCGGGAGCAGGTTTTCTCCGGCGAGCTTATCGTGCGCGGCTCGACGGCGCGCTGAGCGACGGTTCGTGACCCCGATCATAAATTCGCCATTCTGGACTTCTCTTTGGAACCGGTTCCATCTAGCGTATTAATTATGTTATGCAGATGTAATCACTCCGGAGAAGTTAATGGAGAGAGAAATTATCGTCGTCACCGCGGCTTACGGTAACGACAAAATCAAAGCCCTCGGCGGCCAGCAGGCCGTACTGCCGATCATCGCAGGCGCAGGCGCTGACGGCGTGGAGATCCGCCGCGAACTGCTCGATCCCGCGGAGATCGACGCCCTGCCCGCGCTGGCGCAGGCGATCGCCTCTCATCACCTGAAAGCCTGCTATTCAGCACCCGAACCGCTGTTTGAACACGACGGTAAAATCAACGCGCGCCTGCCTTCGCTGCTGGCAGAAGCTCACGAACTCAACGCCCGCTGGCTCAAGCTCTCACTTGGGCATTTCAGCCATCCGCACCAGGCGGAGCCGCTGGCGGGTCTTCTGGCGCCAAGCGACGTCGCGCTGGTCGTGGAAAACGATCAGACAGAATGCGGTCGCCTGGAACCGATGCGCCGCTTTCTCGCCGCGAGCAAAACGCTCAATCTTCCCGTCCGCCTGACGTTCGACATGGCCAACTGGCTGTGGGTGGACGATGCGCCGGAAGAGGCCGCCCGCGCGCTTTGCGCAGGCGTCAGCTATATCCATGTCAAAGCCGCCACCGCGCATCACTACCACTATCGCGCCATCGCGCTGGATGACGCCGGGCCGCGCTGGCGCACGCTGCTGAATATGCTGCCGCCGGACGCGCCGCGCGGCATTGAGTTTCCGCTGGAAGGGCGCGACCTGACCGCCGTCACCCGCCATTACGTCAACCTGCTGCGCGAGGAGTGAACATGGAACAGCCACTGGATGTGATTACCATCGGCGAAGCGATGGCGATGTTTGTCGCGACCGAGCCCGGCGATCTGGCGCAGGTAGAACACTTTTTTAAACGCGTCGCGGGGGCGGAGCTGAATGTCGCCACCGGTCTCGCGCGTCTCGGATTACAGGTGAGCTGGGTGAGCCGCGTCGGCAACGATTCGTTTGGCCGCTTCGTCCTGAATCAGCTCGAAAAAGAGGGCATCGCCACGCGCGGCGTGACGATCGACGACCGCTACCCGACCGGTTTTCAGCTGAAATCGAAAGTTACCGATGGAACCGATCCCAGCGTGGAGTATTTCCGCAAAGGCTCCGCCGCGAGCCATCTGAGCGGCGAAGATTTTAATGCCCCACTGTTTTACAGCGCTCGTCACCTGCACCTGAGCGGCGTCGCAGCAGCGCTTTCCCCGACCTCATATCAGCTACTGGATCACGCGGCGCGCGCCATGAAAAACCAGGGCAAGACGATCTCCTTCGATCCGAATCTGCGCCCGGTGCTGTGGAAAAGCGAGGCCGAGATGACAGAGAAGCTGAACCAGCTTGCCTGCATGGCGGACTGGGTGCTGCCAGGTCTGAAAGAAGGCCAGATCCTGACCGGCCAGCACAGCCCGGAAGGGATTGCCGATTTCTACCTGACGCGCGGCGTGAAAGCCGTCGTTATCAAAACGGGCGCTGACGGCGCCTGGTATCAGAGCGCCAGCGGCGAACAGGGTACGGTGGCGGCGGTGAAGGTCGAAAACGTAGTCGATACGGTAGGCGCGGGCGATGGCTTTGCGGTGGGCGTGATAAGCGCGCTACTGGAAGGCAAAACGCTGCGCGAGGCGGCGACCCGCGGTAACAAAATCGGCGCGCTGGCCATCCAGGTTCAGGGCGACAGCGAAGGGCTGCCGACTCGCGCGCAGCTCGGCGAGTCATAAGTCTACGTTTTTTTAACGCGACACATCACAAGACAACGTATTTCCCTCTCTCCTTTGAGAGAGGGCGGGCATGAGGAAAGCCTCACCCAAACATCACTAGTATGAACAGCTTCCGTCGTCCCCTACACCGACGAGACGCATCCACCTCAACCATAGAGGGAATACGATGAAAAGTCCGACTAACGCTCCAAAACGCTGGTGGTACATCATGCCGGTCGTGTTTATCACGTACAGCCTGGCGTACCTCGATCGCGCAAACTTCAGTTTCGCTTCGGCGGCTGGTATTAATGACGATCTCGGCATTACCAAAGGCATTTCATCGCTGCTGGGTGCCCTGTTCTTTCTCGGCTATTTCTTTTTCCAGATCCCTGGCGCGATTTACGCCGAGCGCCGCAGCGTGCGTAAACTCATTTTCATCTGCCTGATTCTGTGGGGCGGCTGCGCGTCGCTGACCGGGGTGGTCAGCAATATCCCGATGCTGGCGGCGATCCGCTTTATCCTTGGCGTGGTGGAAGCCGCCGTCATGCCCGCCATGCTGATTTACATCAGCAACTGGTTTACGAAGTCTGAGCGTTCGCGCGCCAACACGTTCCTGATCCTCGGTAACCCGGCCACCGTGCTGTGGATGTCGGTGGTTTCGGGCTATCTCATTCAGGCGTTCGGCTGGCGTGAAATGTTCATTATCGAAGGCATCCCGGCGGTTGTCTGGGCGTTCTGCTGGTGGGCGCTGGTGAAGGATAAACCGTCGCAGGTGAAGTGGCTGGCGGATGACGAGAAAGCGGCGCTGCAGGCGCAACTGAATAAAGAGCAGGAAGGCATTAAAGCGGTGCGCAATTACGGCGAAGCCTTCCGCTCACGTAACGTTATCCTGCTGTGCGCGCAGTATTTCGCATGGAGCATCGGCGTTTACGGCTTTGTGCTGTGGCTGCCGTCGATCATCCGCAGCGGCAGTGAAAACATGGGCATGGTGGAAGTGGGCTGGCTCTCCGCGGTGCCCTATCTCGCCGCGACCATCGCCATGATTATCGTCTCCTGGGCCTCCGATAAGATGCAGAACCGCAAGCTGTTCGTCTGGCCGCTGCTGCTGATTGGCGGGCTGGCGTTTATCGGCTCCTGGGCGCTCGGCGCGAACCATTTCTGGGCGTCTTACACCCTGCTGGTGATTGCCGGTGCCGCGATGTATGCCCCGTATGGCCCGTTCTTTGCGATTATCCCGGAGATGTTGCCGAAGAATGTGGCCGGCGGCGCGATGGCGCTTATCAACAGCATGGGCGCGCTCGGCTCGTTCGTCGGCTCCTGGGTGGTCGGCTATCTTAACGGCGCAACCGGCAACCCGTCTGCCTCATACATTTTTATGGGGGTGGCGCTTTTCGCCTCGGTGTGGCTCACTTTGATAGTCAAACCGGCCACCAGCCAACAGCTGCCGGTGGGCGCGCGCCACGCGTAACACGCTGCGGGCGGCGTGATGCCGTCCGCTTGTCTATTCTTTCTGTTTTGTTCAAAAGCTGGAGACCTGCATGAAGCCGTCCGTCATTCTCTACAAATCCCTGCCTGACGATTTGCTTGCCCGCCTGGAGAGCCACTTCAACGTGACCCGCGTGCCAGATCTGAGCCCGGAGACCATTGAGGCTCATGCCAGCGCATTTAGCGAGGCGCAGGGGCTGCTGGGTTCGAGCGAAAAGGTAGACGCGGCGCTGCTTGAGAAAATGCCCGCGCTTCGCGCCGCCTCGACGGTTTCCGTGGGGTATGACAATTTCGACGTGGACGCGCTGAGCGCAAAAAAGATAGCGCTGATGCACACGCCTACCGTGCTGACTGAAACGGTCGCCGATACGCTGATGACGCTGGTGCTGACGACCGCGCGCCGCGCACTCGAAGTGGCGGAGCGGGTTAAAGCGGGCGAATGGACCGGCAGCATCGGCCCGGACTGGTTCGGCTGCGACGTTCACCACAAAACGCTGGGCATCGTCGGCATGGGTCGTATTGGTCTCGCGCTGGCGCAGCGCGCGCATTTCGGCTTTAACATGCCGATTCTCTACAACGCCCGTCGCCATCACAGCGAGGCGGAAGAGCGCTTTAACGCGCGCTACTGTGACCTGGATACGCTGCTCGCCGAATCGGATTTCGTGTGCGTCATTCTGCCGCTCACCGACGAGACGCATCACATGATTGGCGCAGAACAGTTCCGCAAAATGAAGAAATCGGCGATTTTCATCAACGCAGGCCGCGGGCCGGTGGTGGATGAAAACGCGTTGATTGCCGCGCTGCAAAGCGGTGAGATCCACGCGGCCGGGCTGGATGTGTTCGAGCAGGAGCCGCTTTCGAAAGACTCTCCACTGCTGACGATGAAGAACGTAGTGGCGCTGCCGCATATCGGCTCCGCCACTCACGAGACGCGCTACAACATGGCCGCCTGCGCGGTCGATAACCTTATCAACGCGCTTAATGGCGACGTGTCGCAGAACTGCGTGAATCCGAAGGCGGTGAAGTAAAAACCACCTCCGGAGAAGTGGTTTAGCGTGACAATAAAAAACGGCTCATAAGAGCCGTTTTTTTTCACTGCATCGCGTTGGTCGCGGCCGTGTAAGCCTGGGTGAAGGCCTGATGTTGCGCGGCGAGCGGGCCTATCAGCGCGTTATACTGGCTCGCCTGCTGCGACGTCGGGAACTGGATGCCGTTAGCCGCAAAGCCCACCTGCGTGCCCTGCTGCGCGATGAAATCACCGACCTGCACCAGTTGCTGAGTGAACGTCTGCGCGGCCGGGATCAGCGGCTGCAGCGCGTTAGCCGGGCCGGTTACCACTTTTTCATAAGCTTTATCAAATACCGGCTTCAGATCGTCTGCCTGCTTAAGCGACGCGTGAGAGCTGTCCGCCTGCATTTTCGCATTCTGCAGTTGCTGGCTCATTACGCCCAGCGAACCGTTGGCCTGGCGCAGCGCTTCACGCTGGGTCATGTAATCCTGCGGCACGCGAATGCTATTTACGCTATCCACTACCGGGCGGATGCCGGCGTCCATCGCCTGGTTCACCTGCTGAGAGTAGCTGTAAAGGATGGCATAGTCGGAAACGAACGGACCGAACTGTTTTTTCTGATCGGCGGTCAGCGTCGGCAAACGTTCGCCGCTACGCATTACCGTGTTTTGCAGAAAATCGACGAACGCTTTGCGCTGGTCGCCCTCTTTATCAAAACACCCGCTCAGGCTGAATACCATTAACAACGCCGCCAGCGGCGCGAACCAGCGAGAGCAGGACTTACCTGTCGCCATTTTTTTGCTCCTTTCACTCATCAACGCGCACACCACTGCCAGTGTGCTTCAACGCCCACAAGGATAGTTCAGACGCGCCGCGCAGGATACCCTTTATTGCGCTGCAAAAGCGATTATGCGAAAGGCAGCGCGCCGTGCGTAAAAAAGGGCCGCCAGCCTGCGCTGACGACCCTTAATAAAGACGCTCACAGCCATACCGCCCCATAGCCTCGCCTGGCCTGAAAAGGCGGGGTTTCCCCCGCCCTCCAGACGCTACTTACCGGATTCGTAAGCCAGAAACGCAGCGGCCTCCCGATATCTGTCCTTATAACGGATTTCGCACAGCGATTTTCGTATAAGGAGCGTGAATATTAATAGCGTGGTACAAACGATTAATACGCACCAGATAAGCGCATTTCGCAGTAGTTTCATCAGCTTCTTTTCCTTGTCTTGCGACGGGTAAGAGGCTAATCTGCATATGTTCAGTATGGAGACAGCCTCGTTGGTTAATGAAAATTGACCTTCGGGGCTTTCTTCTTTCTGCCATCCGCCATAGCGGTAACTTTGCTGATTGCCGGAGGCAAAAAGCCTCAAGCGCCGGGGGTATTTTACGCTGCCTTTTTAAGCTGCCTGAATGTGATTCGGTGCTTTTCAGAAACCACCATGAGTGCTTTCCCATTGCATGACTGGAACCCTGTATATGAGCGTCAGAAGAGCGGTGCGCGCGTTCTAAAACGCCGGGCTTATGGCGGGATCGCGCAGGGGATAAAGGATCGCGCCATGATCTTTTACAAAACTATACTTTCTTAAGATTAATCCTAATATCAATCAATTAGGACGAGATATTCCACCGCCGAACCGCCACAACCGGCGCTCGCCAGTCAACAAGCGCAAAATCTTATACTACCCTGCCCGCAGTTTGGTTTTTTCCGAACTATGATTAAGAAGCTTCTTAGACGTTCACGATCCCGCTGTGTGATTAGGAGTCCAAAATGGAATCTAAAGACCCTATGTTTGAGTTGCTCAGCAGCCTCGAACAAATTGTATTAAAGAAAGATGCCTCTGATACGGTTACCCTGACGCAGAAACCTAACGTGTTTACAGAATTTGAACTGTTACGCAAAAGAACGGGCCTGAAAACAGATGATTTGGCTCGTGTAATGGGTGTCAGTGTCGCCATGGTTCAGGAGTGGGAATCCCGCCGTGTGAAACCCTCCAGCACCGAACTGAAGCTGATGCGCCTGATTCAGGCGAATCCCATGCTCAGTAAACAACTCATGGAATGAAACGCAAGCCAGTACACTTTTTTTCGCAAACAAAACGCCCCCGCCAATGCGGGGGCGTTGCTTTTCAGAATACATTTGGGTGCGCGCAGGCCAACCCGCCCTCCTGACCAGTGGATGGGGGATTGCTCCCCCATCCAAAGGCTACTTCCCTGGTTCGTAAGCAAGGATTGCCCGTATTTCCCGGCTTCCCTCTTTAATAGTGAATTCACATAAGCGATCACGCATTATTAAGGCGAAACACAGCACCGTAATACACAGCGCTAATATGCTTAAAAAAGCATATCGGGATTTTATTGGCATAATTGCCTCCTTATAGGGAAGAGGCTACAATCAGGCTGTTGGGTCTTGATTGCAGCCTCCCCCGAGGTTAAATGGAATTAACTTAGGGGGGCATTCATCTGACCAGCCTTTGCATCATGCCCAAGCCAGCCAGCCTGAGCACCCGCGCGCTATATTATCCGCAACCGTCTTATTAATAATTACGTGACCGCGTAATAACCCCTCGCTTTTTTGTATTAT
This sequence comes from Cronobacter sp. HA18003, assembly GCF_011605905.1. Lineage (NCBI taxonomy): Bacteria > Pseudomonadati > Pseudomonadota > Gammaproteobacteria > Enterobacterales > Enterobacteriaceae > Cronobacter > Cronobacter sp. HA18003. Next base: position 67,323 of record NZ_JAANQO010000025.1, read on the forward strand.
GATAATAAAATAAGAATTCAACGTAGCGAAAATCGCTATAAAAAAACCCGCCAGCGGCGGGCTTTTTATTATTAACGGAACACGTTACTGCAGCAGGGAAATATCCGCCACCTGCAGGAACAGTGCACGTAATTTTGACAGCAGCGTCAGACGATTAATACGCACCTGCGCATCGTCCGCGTTAACCATCACTTTTTCGAAGAACTCATCCACCGGCTCACGCAGCTGCGCCAGTTCGACCAGCGCTTCCTGGTAGCGGCCTTCCGCGAACAGCGGCTGCAGCTTGTCGCGCATTACAGCGACCTGCAGCGCCAGACGAATTTCCGGATCTTCTTTCAGCACCGATGCATGAACTTCATCGTTCAGCGGCTCGGTGGCTTTCGCGAGAATGTTGGAAACGCGTTTGTTCGCTGCGGCCAGCGCCACGGCTTCATCGAGCGTACGGAAGTGCGATACCGCCTTCATGCGGGCATCGAAATCCGCCGGGCGGGTCGGACGATTCGCCAGCACCGCCTGAATGGTGTCGACGCTGTAGCCTTCATCCTGATACCAAGCGCGGAAGCGGCCCAGCATGAAGTCCACGACATCATCCACCACTTTCGCGTTGGTCAGCTTGCTGCCGTACAGGCGCACCGCTTCTTCCGTCAGGGTTTGCAGATCGAGCGGCAGGTTTTTCTCAACGATGATACGCAGTACGCCAAGGGCAGCGCGGCGCAGCGCGAACGGGTCTTTATCGCCTTTCGGATGCTGACCGATACCGAAAATCCCGGCCAGCGTATCCATTTTATCGGCAATCGCCACGGCGCACGCCACCAGGCTTGACGGCAGGGCATCGCCCGCAAAGCGCGGCATATACTGCTCATTCAGCGCCACCGCAACGTCTTCAGACTCGCCATCATGACGCGCGTAGTGCATGCCCATGACGCCCTGGGTGTCGGTAAACTCAAACACCATGTTGGTCATCAAATCGCATTTAGAGAGCAGGCCCGCACGCGTCGCGTGATTCACATCCGCGCCGATCTGGCTCGCAATCCAGCCGGAGAGCGCCTGAATGCGGTCGGTTTTGTCGCGCAGCGTGCCGAGCTGTTGCTGGAACAGCACGGTTTCGAGACGCGGCAGGTGATCTTCCAGACGTTTTTTGCGGTCGGTGTTGAAGAAGAACTCCGCATCCGCCAGACGCGGACGCACCACTTTTTCGTTACCGGAGATAATCTGGCGCGGATCTTTGGACTCGATATTCGCCACAAAGATAAAGTTCGGCAGCAGCTTGCCGTCGGTACCGTACACCGGGAAATACTTCTGGTCGCCTTTCATGGTATAGACCAGCGCTTCCGCCGGCACCGCCAGGAATTTCTCTTCGAATTTCGCGGTCAGTACCACCGGCCATTCCACCAGCGAGGTGACTTCTTCAAGCAGGCTGTCGCTCAGATCGGCATTGCCGCCGATTTTCGCCGCTGCGGCTTCGGCGTCCTGCTGAATTTTAGCTTTACGCGCGTTGTAGTCGGCGATGACTTTGCCGCGCTCCAGCAGGATCTGCGGGTACTGATCGGCGTGGTCGATAGTGAATTCCGGCTCGCCCATAAAGCGATGACCACGGATCACGCGGTCGGACTGAATACCAAGAATAGTCGCCGGCAGCACTTCATCGTCCAGCAGCAGCGTCACGGTGTGAACCGGGCGCACGAACTGCACGTCGGACGCGCCCCAGCGCATCAGTTTCGGAATCGGCAATTTAGACAGCGCGGTGCTCACCATGTTCGGCAGCAGCGCCTGCGCGCTTTCGCCTTTCACATGGGCGCGATACATCAGCCACTCGCCTTTGTCGGTGACCAGACGCTCCGCCTGATCGACAGTAATGCCGCAGCCGCGCGCCCAGCCTTCCGCCGCTTTGCTCGGGTTGCCCTCTGCGTCAAACGCCGCAGAGACCGCCGGGCCACGTTTTTCGACTTCGCGATCCGGCTGAGACGCCGCCAGATTCGCCACTTTCAGCGCCAGACGACGCGGCGCCGCAAACCAGCTCACGACGCCGTGGGCCAGGCCCGCCGCGTCCAGTTCAGCAGTAAAGTTCGCAGCGAAGGATTCCGCCAGGCTGCGCAGGGCTTTTGGTGGCAGCTCTTCAGTGCCAATCTCCACCAGAAAAGTTTTCTCAGACATGGCAGCCTCTTATTTATTTCTGTTGCACATCGGGAAGCCCAGCGCCTCGCGGGAGGCGTAGTAGGCTTCGGCCACGGCTTTGGTCAGCGTGCGGATACGCAAAATGTAGCGCTGGCGCTCGGTCACCGAGATAGCCTTGCGCGCGTCCAGCAGGTTGAAGCTGTGGGCGGCTTTCAGAATACGTTCATAAGCAGGCAGCGGCAGCGGGTTTTCCAGCGCCAGCAGCTGTTGAGCTTCTTTTTCGTACTGCTCAAAGCAGGTGAACAGGAAATCCACGTCGGCGTATTCGAAGTTATAGGTGGATTGCTCCACTTCGTTCTGATGGAACACATCGCCGTAAGTGGTTTTGCCAAGCGGGCCATCGCTCCAGACCAGGTCATAAACGCTGTCCACGCCCTGAATGTACATGGCGAGACGCTCAAGGCCGTAAGTGATTTCACCGGTCACCGGTTTGCACTCCAGGCCGCCGACCTGCTGGAAGTAAGTGAACTGCGTCACTTCCATGCCGTTCAGCCACACTTCCCAGCCGAGGCCCCAGGCGCCGAGCGTCGGGTTTTCCCAGTTGTCTTCGACGAAGCGAATATCATGAATGGTCGGGTCCATACCCAGCTCTTTAAGCGACCCCAGGTACAGCTCCTGAATATTGTCCGGCGACGGCTTGATGATCACCTGGAACTGGTAGTAGTGCTGTAAACGGTTGGGGTTTTCGCCGTAGCGGCCATCGGTCGGGCGGCGGGAAGGCTGAACATAAGCGGCCGCGATAGGCTCCGGGCCCAGCGCCCGCAGGCAGGTCATCGGGTGGGAGGTGCCGGCGCCGACTTCCATGTCCAGTGGTTGAACGATGGTGCAGCCCTGACGAGCCCAGTAATCCTGTAAGGTCAGGATCAGGCCCTGAAAGGTCCTGGTATCAAACTTTTGCATATGATTTCGCACGCGATACGAGTGGGTTTATTTGGAAGCGGTCAGTATACCCGTTGACCGCCAGATATACAGCCTCAATCCACGACCAAAAGCGGGCGGTTGACGCGCGGTTGCGCCATTAACGCATGGAAAGGTGTAAAAATTGACCGTTCGCGTCGAAAGAGCAGGTAAAGCCCTCTTCACGCGCCGTATAGCCGCGCATTTCATAGCTTCCCTGATACGCCTCGAAACCGTTAACGGTGATATTCTGCGCATCGGTATTGTAGCGATGAGCGGCTTTTGCTTTACACTGCTGCTCCATTTCCAGCGAGTGCGGCGCGCTGACACGTCCTTTTTGCGCATGCTGCGGATGCGCCTCCTCGTGACTGCAACCGGCCAGCGCACCTGTGAACAGCACCAGCCAAAGCGTGCAGGGCAACAGCCTCGTCATAGTTTGTTATCTCCATGTTAAAATGACGACCAAAGCGCGGGTGACCGCAGCGGACAAAGGGCGTGCATTCTGCGAAATCGCCCTAAGGCTGACAACGGGCCGCCCTGAAACTCAGATTGTTCCGTGGAGCAGGATCCAGAATCAGGAAGTCACACTGCTGATAATTAAAGATGGTACAGAGGAACTGATGCAGCAAAAAATTCACTGGATAGACAATCTGCGCGCGATAGCCTGTCTGATGGTCATCATGATCCACACGACGACCTGGTATATTACTAATCCTTCACTGGTCAGCCCGCTAAACTGGGATTTCGCCAACCTGCTGAACTCTGCGTCGCGCGTCAGCGTACCGCTGTTTTTTATGATTTCAGGGTACCTGTTTTTCGGCGAACGCAGCGCCGGGCAGCGGCATTTTCTACGCATCGCGCTCTGCCTGGTTTTTTACAGCGCCGTGGCGCTCGCCTATATAGCGCTACTGACGCCAATTAATGGTGAGCTTTCGCTTAAGCTGTTGTTACAAAAGCCCGTTTTCTACCATTTATGGTTTTTCTTCGCCATTATCGTCATTTATCTGTTGTCGCCGCTGATAAGCGTAAAGCGCATCAATGGCCGGACGGCGCTGGCGCTTATCGTCCTGCTGGGTGTGGTCGCGAATCCCAATACCGTGGCGCAAAAGTTCGACGGCGTACAGTGGCTGCCGGTGAATCTCTATATCAATGGCGATACGTTTTATTACGTGCTGTATGGGTTGATGGGCCGCGCAATTGGGATGATGGAAACGGAGCAGCGCCCCGTAAGCCTGCTGGCGGGTATCGTGCTGGCGGTCAGCACCGTGTCGATTGCGAGCGGTACTCATCAGGCGCTCGAAAGCCACGGCAACTTTGCCGACACCTTTTATCTTTACTGCGGCCCGCTGGTGCTGATCGCCGCGTTAAGTCTGCTGGTACTGGTGAAAAATACGCTCAACCGCGAGATGGCGCCGCTCGCGTTTATCGCGCGTTATTCGCTGGGGATTTACGGCTTCCATGCGCTGATCATTCATTTTCTGCGCACGCGGCATATTGAATTTACGGCATGGCCGGCGCTGGATATCGCCTGGATTTTCAGTATGACGCTGGCGGGTAGCCTGGCGCTGGCCGCGCTGTTGCAGCGCGTCGACCGCCATCGTCTCGTCAGTTAATGGCGCGCGAGCGGGCGCGCTGGAACTGCCGGGCGGATGAAAACCCGGCAGCGACGGCCGCCTGCTCCGCACCCTGCCCCTGCAATAAACACTGGCTGGCAAGCGCCACGCGTAGCTGTTCCAGATAATCACGAACGCTGATCCCCAGATGCTCTTTAAACAGTCGCGTGAGATGACGCGGGCTGACGTGTACACGCGCGGCAATCTCCGTCAGGCTCCATGCCGCCTGCGGATTTGCTGCCAGCAAATCCTGCGCGCGATGCACGGCGGGGTGTAAATGATTCCGGTAACGCAGCCACGGCGAGAGCTGCGGATCGTCGCCGGAGCGGCGAAACCAGACCACCATTTCACGCGCCACGTCAAGCGCCGCGCGCGGCCCGCACAGGCGATGGATCAGGTGCAGGCTTAAATCGATGCCGGACGTAATACCGGCACTGGTCCAGATGCCGCGATCTTCTACAAAAATACGGTTATCGCGCACCTGCGCGCCGGGAGCGGCCATTTTCAGGCGCGCCAGTACGTCATGGTGCGTAGTGCATTCAACGCCATGCAGCAGACCGGCTTTCGCCGCCAGCAGCGAGCCCGAGCAGACGCAGATAAGCGTAAGCTGCTGGCTGTGGATCAGCGGCTGAAGCCGCATCAGCCAGTTGCGGGCGGCCAGCGCCTGCGGCGTAGAAAACCAGCGGCTGGAATCCGCGACACCAGGCAGGACGAGCAGGCTGCCTGGCGGCAATGTTTCCGGCAGCGGCGCGATACCCGCCACCTGTAAGCCGGTCGACATCACGACTCGCTCTTCAGGCCCGATGTAATTGAGGCTGAAGGCGTCACCCGCAAGCGCGAACGTCTCCGCCGGGCCTGTTAAATCGAGCGCCATGACGCCAGGCAACACCACAAACCAGACAGGAATGGTCATCCCAAAGACTCCAGACATTGCGCCACGCTGCTGATCGTCGCAAAACGCCCCGCCAGCACCGTTTCGGTACGGTGGCGCAATGCGTCCACGTCCAGCGTCACGCCTTTCCAGGTCATCGGAAACGTCAGCGTCGCTTCGCTGACAAATGTCACCCGGTAACCCAGATCAGAGGCGACCCGCGTTGTGGTTTCGCAGCACTGCTCGGTACGGATACCGCAGATAATCAGGTGGTTAATATCTCTTTGGCGCAGCCATAAATCCAGCCCGGTGTCGGTAAACGCGTTATGAACATGCTTATGGAATGTCACGGCGGCCTTATGACGCAGGAAAGGCATTGGCGTTACAAAGCCCGATTCAAGCGTAAACACGTCGTCGCCATCGACATGAAAGATATCAACAATCGGAATATTGCGTGCTTCGCAGCCTGCAATAAGCGTGTTGATAGCCTCGCAAAACGCCGGAAAATCGTCTTCACGCCAGTAGCTGCGGTGAAAAAAGGATTGCTGAGTATCGATATTGATAAGTGCAGTACGCGTCATTTCAGGACACCTGTTTAAGTGGGGTTGAACCCTATTCTCACAGGCATGAGTGACGCCGGGCAGACCAGAAAAGGACAAAAAACGGGTGTTTCAGGACGGCTTTCATAACACCCGTTTTTTGGTTATGACATCAACGGCAGTAACTGCCGGTAGAGCTTACGGAAGGTGTCGCGCTGCTCACCATAACGCTGTCGGCGCGCCGCATCCGGCTGATGCTGCTGTTCCAGCGCAAGCGGCGGCAGTAAGTCATTAAGGGGACGCTCTGGCGAAAGCGCAATCTGCGCAAGCCTTGCCGCGCCAAGCGCCGGGCCGACATCGCCGCCGGTGCGGTAATCCAGCGGCACACCGCTGATATCCGCCAGCATTTGCCGCCAGTACGCGCTGCGCGCGCCGCCACCAATCAGCGTAACGCTCTGCGGCGTTACCCCGCATTCATGCACCACATCCATGCCGTCTGCCAGCGCATAACCCACGCCTTCCAGCACCGCGCGCGCCAGTTCGGCAGGCCCATGCTCGTGCGTCAGCCCGAAAAACACGCCTTTCGCCAGCGGATTATTGTGAGGTGTGCGCTCACCGGAAAGATACGGCAGGAACCAGACAGCACCCACGTCGTCGCGCGCGCTTTGCGCCGCGGTAAGCAGCGCCGGTACGCTTCCCGCGCCGGTAATCCTTGCCGCCCAGTCGAGGCACGACGCAGCGCTCAGCATCACTGACATCAAATGCCAGCGCGCCGGTAAGGCATGGCAGAAGCTATGCACCGCGCTTTCAGGGTTTGCCCGAAAGCCATCGCTGACGGCAAAGTAAACGCCAGATGTACCGAGCGACAGCATCGCCTGGCCTGGTTCAGCAAGACCAACGCCCACCGCGCCCGCGGCGTTATCGCCACCGCCTGCCACCACCGGCACTGCATTCATGCCCCACGCCCTGGCAACGTCATCTTTCAGCTCGCCTGTGATTTCACTGCCTTCAAACAGCGCAGGCATATGCTCGCGTTGAAGGTGGCACGCCGCCAGCATGGCATCGCTCCAGTCGCGCTGCGCCACGTTCAACCACATCGTGCCTGCCGCATCGGACATGTCGCTCGCGAAAACACCGGTCATGCGCAGACGCAGGTAATCCTTTGGCAGCAGCACCTTGTCGGTTTGCCTGAAAATGTCCGGCTCGTGACGCGCCACCCACAGCAGTTTTGGCGCGGTGAAGCCGGGCATCATGAGATTGCCAGTAATTTCACGCGAATCGGGTACGTTTTCTTCAAGGATGGCGCACTCCTGCGCGCTTCGCCCGTCATTCCAGAGGATGGCCGGGCGCAAAATTCGCTGATGTGTATCGAGCAAGGTCGCACCATGCATCTGTCCGCTCAAGCCAATCGCTTTCACGTCTCGCAGGCTGTGCTGCGCACCCAGCGCCTGCATAGCGCGGTCAGTCGCCTGCCACCAGCTTTCGGGATCTTGCTCCGACCACAACGGATGTGGACGTGAGACCTGCAACGCTTCGCTGTGCGAGGCGACAAGCGCTCCCTGCTCATCCAGCAGAATAACTTTTACCCCTGATGTCCCAAGGTCGATCCCGATATACATAGCCGCTCCTGTGCAGGACGCCGCCCGAAGGCGGCGCAACGCGTTTTACTTATCAAACAGATAATAATTTACCAGGTTTTCCAGCTGTTCCTGATGTCCGCTCTGATGCTGCGGTGCCAGATTATGCTGCTCAGCGTATTGCGCCAGTTCAGCCAGTGTCATCTGCCCTTTCAGGATCTGCTGACCAAGCTCACCGTTCCAGCCGGCATAACGGCGGGCGACGCGTTTATCCAGTTCGCCCTCTTCGAGCATTTTCGCCGCGACTTTCAGCGACAGCGCCATCGTATCCATCGCGCCGATATGACCATAGAACAGGTCATATTTATCGGTGCTCTGACGGCGCACTTTGGCGTCAAAATTCAGCCCACCGGTCGTGAAGCCGCCCGCTTTGAGGATTTCATACATCACCAGGGCGTTCTCTTCGACACTGTTCGGGAACTGGTCGGTATCCCAGCCGAGCTGCGGGTCACCGCGGTTCGCATCTACCGAACCGAACAGACCGAGCGCAATGGCGCTGGCAATCTCATGGTGGAAAGAGTGGCCCGCAAGCGTGGCGTGGTTGGCCTCGATGTTAAGCTTAATCTCTTTCTCAAGGCCGAACTGTTTCAGGAAGCCATACACGGTTGCCGCGTCGTAGTCGTACTGATGTTTGGTCGGTTCCTGCGGTTTTGGCTCGATAAGCAGCGTACCGCGAAAACCGGTTTTATGTTTATGCTCAACCACCATCTGCATAAAGCGGCCAAGCTGTTCACGCTCCTGGCGCAGATCGGTGTTGAGCAGCGTTTCGTAGCCTTCACGTCCGCCCCACAGCACATAGTTTTCACCGCCCAGTTGATGGGTCGCGTTCATGGCGGTGACCACCTGCGTGGCTGCCCAGGAGAAGACTTCCGGGTCAGGGTTGGTGGCGGCGCCTGCGCCGTAGCGCGGGTGGGTAAAGCAGTTGGCGGTGCCCCACAGCAGCTTCACGCCGCTCTCCTGTTGCTTCTGCGCCAGCACTTCTACCATCTGGGCGAAGTTGTTCAGGTACTCCTTCAGCGACGCGCCTTCCGGCGATACGTCAACGTCATGGAAGCAGTAGTAAGGCACGTTGAGCTTATGGAAAAACTCAAAGGCCACGTCGGCTTTGCGTTTCGCGAGGCTCAGCGCATCGCCTGCTTGCTGCCACGGGCGTTCAAACGCGCCAACACCAAACATATCCGAGCCGTTCCAGCAGAACGTGTGCCAGTAGCAGGCAGCGAAACGCAGATGGTCTTCCATACGCTTGCCGGCAACCAACTCGTCAGGATTGTAATGGCGAAATGCCAGGAGATTCGTGGTTTTCGGGCCTTCATAACGTACACGTTCAAGTTGGTCGAAATAAGTCGGCATAATTAACTCCGTAATCAGGGCTGTTCCAGCGAGAATAAATTAATCCTGGAATTTACTTTCCCTTTGCTCAATTACGTTATTTCACACTGCGATTAAGAGAATGCACAAATGTGCGCTGGCTCGCAAAAACAAAGTTAGTTCCTTTCAATATTGCATTGCGCGATAAATTCCATTTTATTTGTGAAAGCTTTGGATTTAACATTAGAAATCCGATCGGCGTCATAAAATCAGAAATAAACAAAAAAACGTAACCCGAAGATTAAAATCTGTAATTGATCGCCAGCCTTTCCGCGCTAAAAATTCCTGCGTCCGTAAGTATGAATGTCCGTTTCGTCCCCGATGAATTAAGCCCATTCGTAACACTGGAACAGGTATAAAAATCATGAAAATAAAGCAGCTTATTCTTACCCTGTGCGCGTCGCTGGTGTTGACCAGCTTCAGCGGCATCGCAAAAGACGTCAAAATTGGCATGGCGATCGACGACCTGCGCCTTGAGCGCTGGCAGAAAGATCGCGACATTTTCGTTAGTAAAGCAGAGTCACTGGGCGCCAAAGTGTTTGTGCAGTCGGCGAACGGCAATGAAGAAACCCAAATGTCGCAGATTGAAAACATGATCAACCGCGGCGTTGATGTGCTGGTCATTATTCCCTACAACGGGCAGGTATTAAGTAACGTTGTCGCCGAGGCAAAGCGAGAAGGAATTAAAGTGCTGGCGTATGACCGTATGATCAATAATGCCGATATCGATTTCTATATTTCTTTCGATAATGAGAAAGTAGGCGAACTCCAGGCGCAAAGCCTGGTCGATAAGGTGCCGCAAGGGAATTATTTCCTGATGGGCGGCTCGCCGGTCGATAATAACGCGCGCCTGTTCCGCGATGGCCAGATGAAAGTTCTTAAGCCATTTATTGATAGCGGGAAAATAAAAGTCGTCGGCGATCAGTGGGTGGATGGCTGGCTACCAGAAAATGCGCTGAAAATTATGGAAAACGCGCTGACCGCGAACAATAACAAAATCGATGCTGTCGTCGCTTCTAACGACGCGACCGCAGGTGGCGCTATTCAGGCGCTGAGCGCGCAAGGGCTTGCCGGGAAAGTGGCTATTTCTGGTCAGGATGCCGACCTTGCCGGAATCAAGCGCATCATCGCTGGCACACAGACCATGACGGTTTATAAACCGATTACGCAGCTTGCTAATACGGCCGCCGAAGTCGCGGTGGAGCTTGGCAACGATAAGCAGCCTAAATCCGACGCCACACTTAATAACGGGCTGAAAGAAGTGCCTGCGCGCCTGTTAACCCCCATCAAGGTGGATAAATCCAATATTGAATCCACCGTCATTAAAGACGGCTTCCATAAGAAGAGCGAACTGTAATCCCACGGCGTTTGCGGTTCGCCGTAAACGCCAGTGACGCCCTCCGACCAGTGCAGGCGGACTTGTTATGCCTTATTTACTCGAAATGAAAAATATCACCAATGCCTTCGGCGCCGTTAAAGCGGTCGATAACGTGTCGCTCGCGCTGGCACCAGGCGAGGTGATGTCGCTGTGCGGTGAAAACGGCTCCGGCAAATCAACGCTGATGAAAGTGCTGTGCGGGATCTACCCCTGGGGCAGCTATGAAGGCGAAATCACATTTGCCGGTGAGCCGCTCAAGCCAGCCCATATTCGTGATACCGAGCGCAAAGGGATAGCGATTATTCACCAGGAACTGGCGCTGGTAAAAAATCTGACGGTGCTGGAGAACATCTTCCTTGGTGCGGAAATCACGCGCCACGGCGTGCTGGATTACGACGCCATGACGGTGCGCTGCGAAAAACTGCTGGCGCAGGTGAGCCTGTTTGTTTCTCCGCATACCCGAACGGGCGATCTCGGCCTTGGCCAGCAGCAACTGGTGGAGATCGCGAAAGCACTGAATAAACAGGTGCGTCTGCTGGTGCTGGATGAGCCTACGGCATCACTCACCGAGCAGGAGACTGCGCTGTTGCTGGATATCATTCGCGATCTTCAGCAGCACGATATCGCCTGCATTTACATCTCCCACAAACTAAACGAAGTAAAAGCGATATCCGACACCATTTGCGTCATCAGGGATGGCAAACCGGTCGGCACACGCCCGGCCGCGCAAATGAGTGAAGAGGAGATTATCTCCATGATGGTAGGCCGCGAACTGACGGCCCTCTACCCGAGCGAGCCTCATACGCCCGGTGATGAAATTTTGCGTGTGGAAAACCTGACGGCCTGGCACCCGGTGAACCGCCATATCAAGCGCGTCAGCGATCTCTCATTTTCGCTGCGTCGTGGTGAAATTCTTGGCATTGCGGGGCTGGTCGGTGCCGGGCGTACCGAGGCGATGCAGTGCCTGTTCGGCGTCTGGCCTGGACGCTGGCAGGGCGACATTTTTATCGACGGCAAGCCGGTGTCGCTTCGCAACTGCCAACAGGCCATCGCCCACGGGATCGCGATGGTGCCGGAGGATCGCAAAAAAGATGGCATTGTGCCGGTGATGGCGGTTGGGCAGAACATTACGCTCGCCGCGCTGGATGAGTTCAGCGGGCCGCTCAGTGCGCTGGATGCAGCGGCGGAACAGCAGTGCATTCTTGATTCGCTACAGCGCCTGAAAGTGAAAACCGCGTCGCCGATGCTGGCGATAGGCCGCCTGAGCGGCGGCAATCAGCAAAAAGCGATTCTCGCGCGCTGCCTGCTGCTTAATCCACGCATTCTTATCCTCGATGAACCCACGCGCGGCATTGATATCGGTGCCAAATATGAAATCTACAAACTCATTCACCAGCTGGTGCAGCAGGGTATCGCCGTCATTGTTATCTCATCGGAACTGCCGGAAGTGCTCGGTCTGAGCGACCGGGTGCTGGTGATGCATGAAGGCCGACTCAAAGCCAATCTCGTTAACCGCCATCTCACACAAGAACAGGTGATGGAAGCCGCCCTGAGGAGCGATCGCCATGTCGAAAAGCAATCCGTCTGAAATCAAGCTGGCCGCGCCGTCAGCCACTTCGCCGGTCTCGTTCGGCGCACTGAATAAAATCAACGTTCAGGTTTTTGTGATGATCGCGGCCATCGTGGTCATTATGCTGTTCTTCACTTTCATGACCGATGGCGCGTACCTGAGCGCCCGTAATATCTCAAACCTGCTGCGCCAGACCGCGATTACCGGCATTCTGGCGGTCGGGATGGTCTTCGTTATTATTTCCGCAGAAATCGATCTTTCTGTCGGTTCAATGATGGGTCTGCTGGGCGGAGCAGCGGCGATTTTTGACGTCTGGCTGGGCTGGCCGCTGCCGCTGACGATTGTCGTCACGTTACTGCTCGGCCTGCTGTTGGGCGCATGGAATGGCTGGTGGGTCGCTTACCGCAAAGTCCCGTCGTTTATTGTCACCCTGGCGGGAATGCTCGCGTTTCGCGGCGTGCTGATAGGCATCACCAACGGCACGACGGTGTCGCCCACAAGCCCTGCGATGTCGCAGATTGGCCAGAGCTATCTGCCGGGCGGCGTCGGCTTTGCCATCGGCGCGCTCGGGCTGGCGCTGTTTATTTTCTGGCAGTGGCGCGGTCGGATGCGCCGCCAGGCGCTCGGGTTGACCTCAACGCCTTCCAGTGCCGTTGTCAGCAAGCAGGCGCTGACGGCGGTGATTGTGCTGGGTGCCATCTGGCTGCTGAATGATTATCGCGGCGTGCCCACACCAGTGCTCATCCTCACGTTCCTTCTGCTGGCAGGCATGTTTATGGCACTCCATACGGCGTTTGGTCGCCGCATATACGCCATCGGTGGCAATATCGACGCCGCACGGCTTTCCGGCATTAACGTGGAGCGTACTAAACTTGCAGTGTTTGCGATAAACGGTGTGATGGTCGCGATCGCCGGCCTGATTTTAAGCTCGCGTCTCGGGGCCGGGTCACCTTCGGCCGGGAATATCGCCGAACTGGACGCCATCGCCGCCTGCGTTATCGGCGGCACCAGCCTTGCGGGCGGCGTCGGGAGCGTCGCGGGCGCGGTGATGGGCGCATTTATTATGGCGTCACTTGATAACGGCATGAGCATGATGGACGTGCCCACCTTCTGGCAATACATCGTCAAAGGGGCCATTTTGCTGCTGGCGGTCTGGATGGATTCCGCGACGCGTCGACGCGCATAAACATAACCTGCAATGGATCACATTGCAGGTGCGCGGTTATCCTGCCTCGCGGGATATGTGTTATTCAAACAACAGGTTCAAGGCTGGATACTGACACTATGTTTGAAAAGCGTCATCGCATTACGCTGCTGTTCAATGCCAACAAAGCTTATGACCGTCAGGTGGTTGAAGGCGTTGGTGAGTACCTGCAGGCTTCACAATCAGAGTGGGATATCTTCATGGAAGAGGATTTCCGCACCCGGATTGAGAATATTAAAGAGTGGCTTGGCGATGGGGTCATCGCCGATTTTGACGACCCGGAAATCGAGCAGTTGCTAAAAGATGTCGAGGTGCCGATCGTCGGCGTCGGCGGCTCTTATCACCGGCCCGAGCACTACCCGCCAGTGCACTACATCGCGACAGACAACTACGCGCTGGTCGAAAGCGCGTTTTTACATCTCAAAGAGAAAGGCGTTCACCGTTTCGCCTTTTATGGACTTCCCTCGTCCAGCGGCAAGCGCTGGGCCGCCGAGCGCGAGCATGCGTTTAGCGAACTGGTCGCGCGTGAGAAATACCGTGGCGTGATTTATCAGGGGCTGGAGACCGCGCCGGAGAACTGGCAACACGCCCAAAACCGGCTTTCTGACTGGCTCCAGACGCTGCCGCCGCAGACCGGCATTATCGCCGTGACGGATGCCCGTGCCCGCCATCTGCTTCAGGTATGCGAGCATTTACATATTCCGGTGCCGGAGAAACTGTGCGTTATCGGCATTGATAACGAAGAGCTGACCCGCTATCTCTCCCGCGTGGCGCTCTCTTCTGTGGCGCAGGGCACGCGCCAGATGGGGTATCAGGCCGCGAAACTGCTGCATCGTCTGCTGGATAATGAAAACCTGCCGCTCCAGCGTGTGCTGGTGCCGCCTGCCCGTGTAGTGGAGCGGCGCTCTACGGATTACCGCTCGCTGCACGATCCCGCCGTCATTCAGGCGATGCACTACATTCGCAATCACGCCTGTAAAGGGATCAAAGTCGAACAGGTGCTTGATGCTGTAGGGATTTCCCGTTCTAACCTGGAGAAGCGCTTTAAAGAAGAAGTCGGCGAAACTATTCACGCCGTGATCCATGCAGAGAAGCTGGAAAAAGCGCGCAGCCTGCTGATTTCTACCTCATTGAGCATTAACGAAATTTCACAGATGTGCGGCTATCCGTCGCTGCAATATTTCTATTCGGTATTCAGAAAAGAGTATGACACCACGCCGAAGGAGTATCGCGACAGATTCAGCGAGGTGATGATATAGCGTGCGCGGCAGTTTAACGTAAAAACGTTAAGCGACGCTTATGCTGGCAGGCGTTAATAGTGTCTGGATACAACGCTTCGCAAAGCAATAAAAAACGTCTTCCGAAGAAGACGTTTTTTGTGCCTGATTCATCAGAGCTGTTAATTAATTGGTTGCCAGCAGGTGCTGATTATCCTGATACATGGCAAACAGATAATTGTTATAGCTTTTCCCTTTAGTGGAATAGCCTTTCAGCTTATGGATCATATTACTGGCCGTCACTTCCTGATCCGCTTTACGCAGTTGCAGACGCGATTTGCGGAAAGAAGCATAAGCCGGATGCGTATTCAGATTCACCGCATAGGCATTAACGGATTCTTTAACGGAGTTAAAGTGAGAATAACCTTTCACTTTGCCTGGCTCGTTATTACAACGCTTGCTGGCGCATTTCATACCAAACAAGTTGTTGTTATTACGGGCAAGTTTCGAGGTTCCCCAGCCGCTTTCAGCCGCCGCCATGGTCGCGACCATGCTGGCAGGAATAATATCGACACGTTCAAACAGCGTATTCCACGGTACGCGGCGCGTGTTGCCGTTCCATTTTACCTTATAACGCTTCGCGATATCTTTCAGGCGCGCGCGTTCAGCAGGCGACCACTGGGCGTCATACTGCTTTGAGATAAGCCAGTTACGCTCAGCGGAAATAGCCGCATTCTGGCTGGTAATGTAAGGCATGACGGTCCGGAGAAACGCTTTTTTCCGTGGTGTTCCGGAAGGGTATTTTCGCAAATCAGGCAGTGAACCACTTATTACACTATTGCGAGAATACTCTTTTTTACTGCTTGCCAGTTTTTTACCGCTTGTCTTTGTAACGTGTACTGTGTGGCTCTTTTTCGTTGTGTGCTGCGTTGCCAGCACTTCACCCGAAAATGCCAGGGTGGCTAACATACACAGCGCCGCCCCTAATCGTCGAATTGAAGTCGATATCATCAGGTCTCCTGGTCGGATTTAAGCATTCCAACACCTTATTATTTAATTGGATTTAAGAAAGTAATCTTAAATCTTATCAAAAATACCGTTTTGGATCATCTAAAGAAATAAGTCGATTCTGAATTGTCGACGCTTACAGGTAGTTTAACTCGCTGAAAATAAACATTAAAAAATGCCATTTTTAGCATTTAATGCTGGCGTTGAAACGACGCGGCTCAGCCTCCCGTTTCCTCCCCTTTCACTGCCGCTTAAGGATGAGGAATTCCTTATATCGCCATGCGACACTGAACAAAAATCGCACAGGATGCATATAATGAACCTCTCCCCTCTCGCACTACTGCTGCTGCCGGGCATCGCGCTCGCACAGTGGTCCGCTCCAGACCTGCCTGCGTTTCAGGAAAAAACCCCCGGCGTGTTTATAAGCCAGGGGCCGCTGGCGAAAGGCACGCAGCCGCTGCGCCTGACGATGGACAATGCCTGCTGGCAGCCTGCCGGGCCTGTCAAACTGAATCAGATACTCTCACTGACGCCATGCGTTGACCCGGCTCCCGAATGGCGACGCTTTCGCGACGGCAATTACAAGGTGCAGATAGACACGCGATCCGGCACGCCGACCCTGATGTTAAGCGTCGAGCAGGAAGCGCAAAAAGCGGTCGCGGAAGTGACACGCCAGTGCCCGAAATGGGACGGCAAATCGCTCACGGTCTCCGTGAAAGAGACGTTCCCGGAAGGCAGCCTGGTGCGCGACTTCTACAGCGGCAATACCGCCACGGTCACGCAGGGGCAAATCACGCTGACACCCGCGCCCGGCAGCAACGGGCTTCTGCTGCTGGAACGGGCTGATGCCGCTTCGCAGGCCGCATTCAACTGGCATAACGCCACCGTCTATTTCGTCCTGACCGATCGCTTTGTGAACGGCGACCCGACCAATGACAACAGCTATGGCCGCCATAAAGACGGCATGCAGGAGATTGGCACGTTTCACGGCGGCGATCTCAAAGGGCTGACCAGCAAGCTGGATTATCTGCAAACGCTCGGCGTCAACGCGCTATGGATAAGCTCGCCGCTGGAGCAGATCCACGGCTGGGTCGGCGGCGGTACCAAAGGCGATTTCCCACATTATGCCTACCACGGGTACTACCCGCAGGACTGGACGAAACTGGATGCCAACATGGGTACGCCGGACGACTTACGCCATCTGGTCGATGAAGCGCACCGACGCGGCATTCGTGTTTTATTCGACGTGGTGATGAACCACACGGGCTACGCCACGCTCGCCGATATGCAGCAATTCCAGTTTGGCGCGCTCTACCTCAAAGGTGACGAGCTGAAAAAGACGCTTGGTGAAAACTGGACCGACTGGCGCCCTGGCGCAGGCCAGAACTGGCACAGCTTCAATGACTATATTAATTTCAGCGACAAAGCGGCCTGGGAAAAATGGTGGGGTAAAACGTGGATCCGCACGGATATCGGCGACTACGACAGCCCCGGTTTTGACGATCTCACGCTCTCGCTCACCTTTTTACCGGACCTGAAAACGGAATCGACGCAGCCCTCCGGCCTGCCAAACTTTTACCAGCACAAGCCGGATACCGCGGCACAGCTTATCGACGGTGCCACCCCACGCGATTACCTGACACGCTGGCTCAGCCAGTGGGTGCGCGATTACGGTATCGACGGTTTCCGCGTGGATACGGCAAAACATGTTGAGCTGGCCGCCTGGCAACAGCTGAAAAACGAGGCCAGCGCGGCGCTCGTCGAATGGAAAGCCAAAAACCCGGATAAAAAGCTTGATGACGCGCCATTCTGGATGACCGGCGAGGCCTGGGGTCACGGTGTGATGCAGAGCGATTACTACCGCCACGGTTTCGACGCAATGATAAATTTCGATTATCAGGAGCAGGCCGCGAAAGCCGCCGACTGCTTCGCGAATATCGATATGGTCTGGCAGCAGATGGCGGAAAAACTCCAGGGGTTCAATGCGCTGAGCTACCTCTCCTCGCACGATACCCGGCTGTTTCGCGAAGGCGGGCCGCGGGCGGCAGAATTACTTTTGCTCACACCCGGCGCGGTACAAATTTTTTACGGCGACGAAAGTGAGCGGCCTTTCGGGCCAACCGGTTCCGATCCAATCCAGGGCACACGATCCGATATGAACTGGCAGGATCTCAACGGCAAAAGCGCGGCGACGCTCGCGCACTGGCAAAAGCTCGGGCAGTTTCGCGCGCGTCACCCGGCCATCGGCGGCGGCAAGCAGACGACGCTTTCACTGCAACAGGGCTACGGTTTTATCCGCCAGCAGGGTGACGATACCGTTATGGTCGTCTGGGCTGGCCAGCAGTAATCACCAGGCGGCGTGTCTTCGGGCGCGCCGCCTCGTTATTCAGCATTTAATGCTGCATGCTGTCAGCATCGAAACATTTTGCATCAGAAAAGCCCCCGCCCGCCGATTTGCACCCGCCATCCTGTAGCGCTATGGTTAGCCTCTTTTTAAAAGAATGCGACAGACAGACCGCTATGACGTTTTCACTTTTCGGCGACAAATTTACCCGCCATGCAGGCATTACGCGCCTCATGGAAGATCTCAACGACGGATTACGCACCCCCGGCGCTATCATGCTTGGCGGCGGAAACCCGGCGCAAATCCCGGCGATGAACCACTATTTCCAGGAACTGCTGGCATCGATGCTTGAAAGCGGCAAAGTGACTGATGCGCTTTGCAATTATGATGGCCCGCGCGGAAAAAGTGAGCTCCTGGTAGCCCTGGCGGGCATGTTGCGAAAAGAGTTTGGCTGGGATGTCGAACCACAGAATATTGCGCTGACAAATGGCAGCCAGAGCGCATTTTTCTACTTGTTTAACCTGTTTGCCGGCCGCCAGGTGGATGGCACGTCGAAAAAAGTGCTGTTCCCGCTGGCGCCTGAATACATCGGCTATGCGGATTCCGGGCTTGAGGAAGACTTGTTCGTCTCCGCGCGCCCGAATATCGAATTGCTGCCGGAAGGACAGTTTAAATATCACGTCGATTTCGAGCACCTGCATATCGGCCCGGAAACCGGCATGATCTGCGTATCGCGCCCAACCAACCCGACCGGCAACGTGATCACCGACGACGAACTGATTAAGCTCGACGCGCTCGCCAACCAGCACAACATTCCGCTGGTGATCGATAACGCCTACGGCTTGCCATTCCCGGGCATTATCTTTAGCGAAGCGCGCCCGCTCTGGAACCCGAATATCATTCTGTGCATGAGCCTCTCCAAGCTCGGCCTGCCGGGCAGCCGCTGCGGCATTATCATCGGTAATGAAAAAGTCATCTCAGCCATCAGCAACATGAACGGGATCATCAGTCTGGCGCCGGGCGGCATCGGGCCTGCGATGGCCTGCGAGATGATTAAGCGCAACGATCTGCTGCGTCTGTCTCAGGAAGTAATCAAGCCTTTCTATCAGCAGCGCGTTCAGGAGACGATTGCCATCATTCGCCGTTATCTGTCGCCGGAGCGCTGCCTCATTCACAAGCCTGAAGGCGCAATTTTCCTGTGGCTCTGGTTTAAAGATTTGCCGATCACCACCGAGCTGCTCTATCAGCGCCTGAAAAAACGCGGCGTGCTGATGGTGCCGGGCGATTTCTTCTTTCCGGGGCTGGATAAGCCGTGGCCGCACACGCATCAGTGCATGCGCATGAATTATGTGCCGGAGCCGGAGAAAATCGAGGCGGGCGTGAAAATCCTGGCGGAAGAGATTGAGCGCGCCTGGCAGGAAGCGGGGCAGTAATCTCTCGGCCTCAGAGAAAACGCCGCCTCCTGGCGGCGTTTTTGTTCCTCAGAGCGTGATGATAAGCGCTCGCGCCTCACGCTCCGGCGTCAACACAACACCCCATTCGCTGCCCTTACTACTACCGCCGTCAACGGTTGCCACCTGCTGAATATTACGCAGGCAGAGTGTCCAGCCGGTCGCATGACCGCGCCCTTCGACCGTAATCCGCTTGCCCTCGCGCTTAGCGCATAGCGTAAAGGTCGTCTCGCCATTCGCGGCAGGCACCTCACAGCGCGCTTCAGCGCCGTCCGCCAGGTTAAACAGCTGGAACGCCGTGCTCTCATGCCACGCGTAGTCGGGCTTCTGTTCGTTATTACCGAGCGCCAGCAGCGTATTGTCGCGCACATACACCGGCAGGCTCAGGAAATCGTGACGCTGCTTATGCCAGCGGCCGCCGTCCAGCTCATCGTTATGCCACAGATGCGTCCAGCGCCCTGGCGGCAGATAAAACGCCACGTCGCCCGCCTCGCTGAAAACCGGCGCGACCAGCACGCTGTCGCCGAGCATATACTGGCGGTCAAGATAATCGCAGGCCGGGTCGTCCGGAAACTCCAGCATCATGGCGCGCATGACGGGCGTACCGCGCTCGTGCGCTAATACCGACTGACGATACAGATAAGGCATCAGGCGGCACTTCAGTTGTGTAAAGTGGCGCACCACATCGCAGGCTTCGTCGTCATACGCCCACGGCACGCGGTACGATTTGCTGCCATGCAGGCGGCTGTGGCTGGAGAGCAGCCCAAACGCGCACCAGCGTTTGTAGACATGCGCAGGCGCGGTGTTTTCGAATCCGCCGATGTCGTGGCTCCAGAAACCAAAGCCGGAAAGGCCGATGGAGAGGCCGCCGCGCAGGCTTTCCGCCATCGATTCATAGTTGGCGTAACAGTCGCCGCCCCAGTGCACCGGGAACTGCTGCGCGCCGACGGACGCCGAGCGGGCAAACAGCACCGCTTCTTGCTCGCCCACGGTGTCTTTCAGCACATTCCAGACCAGCTCGTTATAAATGAAGGCATAGTGATTGTGCATTTTTTGCGGATCAGCGCCGCTATGCCACACCACATCGGTGGGTATGCGCTCGCCGAAATCGGTTTTGAAGCAGTCAACGCCCATCCCGACCAGCCGTTTCAGATGGCCTGCGTACCAGTCACACGCCGCCGGGTTGGTGAAATCAACAATCCCCTGCCCTGGCTGCCATTTGTCCCACTGCCACACGGCACCATCAGGCCGCTTCAGCAGGTAGCCCTTCTCCATGCCTTCGCGGAACAGCGGTGATTTCTGGCCGATGTAAGGATTTATCCAGACGCAGATTTTCAGGCCGCGCGCCTTCAGGCGTTTAAGCATGCCTTCAGGGTCCGGGAACGTCGCCGGGTCCCACTCGAAATCGCACCACTGGAAGGCTTTCATCCAGAAGCAGTCGAAGTGAAAGACATGCAGCGGCAGTTCGCGCTCCGCCATGCCGTCGATGAACCGGTTCACGGTCTCTTCGTCATAGTTAGTGGTAAACGAGGTGGTCAGCCACAGTCCGAACGACCAGGCGGGCGGCAGCGCCGGACGCCCCGTAAAGCGCGTATAACGGTCCAGCACCGCTTTTGGCGTCGGGCCGTCGATAACGAAATATTCCAGATATTCACCCGCCACGCTGAACTGCACTTTCGAGACTTTCTCCGAGGCGACTTCAAAAGAGACGCACTCCGGGTGGTTCACCAGCACGCCATAACCGCGGTTGGTCAGGTAAAAGGGAATATTTTTATAGGCCTGCTCTGTGCTGGTGCCGCCGTCGCGGTTCCAGGTTTCTACCGTCTGGCCGTTTTTCACCAGGGCGGTAAACCGCTCTCCGAGGCCGTAGACCGTTTCGCCGACGCCGAGATCCAGCCGCTCGAACATGTAGCTGCCGCCGGTGTTGCTATCCTGCACATAGCCGTTGTTCTTCACCTGGCTGCCGGTAATGCGCTCGCCGTCGCGCAGAAAATCGAGCGCCCAGTTCTCACCTTTGGTCACCCGCACGCTGAGCGCGCCGCTTTGCAGCTCCGCGTAGCGGTCCGTGTCACGTAGCTCAACAGGCACCTGCGCTTGCGCATTGAGCGGATAATGCGGGCCGTGGTCTGGCACGCCCTGAAAATGTTCGATACGCACGCCGATGATTCCCTCCTGCGGCGAGAAAAAGCGCAGGGTAAAAAGCGGCGTATCGAGCTGTCCGGCGCGTTCGCGCACGTCGCGCGGCGCGGCATAAACCACCATTTCGCCGTCGCGCTGCTCAACATCGAATACCTGAACGGGATGCAGCAGGCTTAAACCCGGCTGAATCAGCCAGTTTCCGTCACTGATTTTCATGGCTTACCCCTTCGATTTCTGGAATGTCTTACTGACCGGCAATGTTTCAAATTCCCGCTGGTTATGGCGCGCGCTCTTCGCCAGCTCTGCAAGAATGTTTTTCAAAAACGGGGTCTTCAGCGTGTAGTAACGCTTCGCGATGATGGCGCTCAGCACGTAGCAGATGCCCGGCGCCAGCGTGAACAGTGAAACAATGATGGTGAGCGTGGCGCTGTTCTGGGTTTTCGCGGCGGCGTCATACCCGCCACCTGCCAGCATCCAGCCGATCAGCGCGCCGCCCAGCGCCAGGCCGAGCTTCAGCACAAACAGCGTGCCCGCGAAGCTAATCCCGGTGAGACGTTTACCGTTGCGCCATTCGCCGTAATCGACCGTATCGGACATCATGACCCACTGAATGGGTGTCACCAGCTGGTGCAGGACGCCAATAACGAAGATAAAAACGAACATAACGACGGTGGCGCTCATTGGCACGAAGAACATGGCGACACTCAGCACGGCCAGCGCGGCGTTGGTCCACCAGAAAACACTGACCTTGCACTTCCAGTCCGTCAGCGGTTTGGCAAGCGCGCTGCCAAAAAGATTGCCGACGCAGTAAAGGCCGAGGAACCAGGAGAAGAGCGCGGCATCGCCCATAATCCAGGTGACGTAATACATCATTGCCCCGCCACGCACGCAGACGGCGAGGATATTGAGAATGGTCAGCACGCCCACGACGCGCCACTGATCGTTTTGCAGGATATCGCGCAGGTCTTCACGCATGGTGGAAGTATTCGGCGGCGCCTCGACGCGTTCTTTAGTGGTGAAGAAGCAAAACGCGAGCATCAGAAACGCCACGGCGGCAAGCACCGCAATCCCTGCCTGAAAGCCGAACGCTTTATCTTCGCCGCCGAAAAAATTCACCAGCGGCATCATCAGTACCGTCGAGAGCATGCCGCCCGCCGTCGCCAGCACAAAACGCCAGGATTGCAGCGAAATACGCTGCTGCGGATCGCTGGTAATCACGCCACCCAGCGCGCAGTAAGGAATGTTCACGACCGTGTACATCAGCGTGAGCAGCGTATAAGTGACAGCGGCGTAGATCATTTTGCCGCTAAGGCTGAGCTCCGGCGTGCTGTAGGCGAACACGCACACCACGCCGAATGGTAGCGCGCCAAATAGCACCCACGGGCGGAATTTACCCCAACGGCTGCGGGTGCGGTCGGCAATAAGTCCCATCGCCGGATCGGAGATGGCATCAAGCGCGCGGGCCAGTAAAAACATCGTGCCGACAAACCCGGCGGGAATGCCGAAGATATCGGTGTAGAAAAACATCATGTAAAGCATGACGTTATCAAAAACGATATGGCTTGCGGCATCTCCCATGCCGTAGCCAATCTTCTCCTTCACGGAAAGCGCTTGCTCACTCATTCGGTGGTCCTCCGGCGATACGCGAAATTTCACTTAAGTTTTTAGCGCCGTTCGGAACCGCCAGAAATTCTGTTTTCTGGTTATTTATTTATGATTCTTACTTTCTGTGATCGCGATAACCTGCTGATGCAACGAATGAATAATTCTTGTGGCCCGTAACAACGGAAAAACACTTAAGCAAAACCGCATAACGGGTATCGGAAGGGCGAAAAAAGAGTGTGACGGGGGTATTGGTAAGCGTCTGAAACGCGCCTATAATGCGCCGGCCTCCATGTAGCAATGCAGGCGCGGAAGATCGTCGTCTCCGGTGAGGCGGCTGGACTTCAAATCCAGTTGGGGCCGCCAGCGGTCCCGGGCAGGTTCGACTCCTGTGATCTTCCGCCAAAATGCCTTCCCGCTTTGTGATTAGTCGCTTCTGAACTTCCTTTTGATGGCTTGTCTTTTATTCATTATTTTATCCGCCACAGTGATAAGCGCAGCTGAAATAATTAACGCCATAACCGTTGTGGAGCCGACAAAAAACAATTCCTCTAAAAGATCGATCTGACTTTCAATTTCGGTAAACCTTTCCGCGGAAGAATAATGGCTTACAAGATACCAGGCCAGGCAACCAGAATAATACCCAACATCAGAAAAAATAATGATAACCAGAAAACAAAAATAATAGACGCTTCCTTTGATAAGTTTATACCATGACCAGATGTTCATTAGTCTGATGATTAATCCCCACAAGAAAATATTAAAGAAAAGCAGTGAAACCGTTGCAAAGAGCGGCGGTAGTCCACCACCATAGGTTCCTGTTTCCATAAAAATTATGTTTGCTGGGGGGATAACAATTAATATCAATAATTGCAATAACTTTTTCATAAAAGATTTAAAACGTGTTGGCATAAGGCATTCCTATAACATTAATATCGCCATAGGCCTCAAGTCCGTTACAGTAAACAACATATTTCATTGTATTAAACAATGCTGTTCTCAAAGTATAAAAATCAGTTCTTTTATAAAAGGTTATACACCCATCCGAAACGCCAGTCCCATCCATTCTTAAGGGATGAAGTCTAAAACTTTTACGGGATGTCCCTCCGACAACAGTTGTGTCGTCAAGGAACCCATCTTGCCTAAACAAAGCGAACCATTCATCGTAGACATTACCTGTGGATCTTTCTTTTTGCCATGTCCGAAATCTCGAATACGGTCCACCTCGTGGACGATCGACTATCCAGTATTTCCCCAATGGAATAGGCCCGTTACGTCTTCCAGAAAATTCAAGCACATTTTTGTAACTGCCAAGCCCAGAAAACACAGGAAAAACGCCGACACCAGCGCAACGCAATAAGAGTTTGCCGTCTGCGGTTTTCTCATTGTAGTTAAGTTCACAATTGATCATAGCGCTATCCTAAGCATACATCTGGCTGTTCCAGGCATCCGTATATTGGATATTCCCGTTCAGGTATTTCCAGGTTATTTTGTTGTATATCAACCCTACGGACTCCACCGGAGTGGAAAGCAACCCTTCCGGGTGTTTAAAGTTTTGCATATTAGGATGGATACCAGTAATTCTTACATCTTCCAGTATCATCTGGAAAAATTCTTCTTCCATACCCGCGTGGTTAATTCGATACCAGCGAATGATAGCTCGCTGTAGTTTTTCACTGGTAGCGACTGCGCGATAAAGATAAGGCGATGATTTATCGAATTCCTTTTCTATGTTCATCAGGTTATGAACGCGTGTTGCTGTTAGTTTGCCGGTATTCCCGTCGTAAGGTACAGACAAACCATGACCAAAGCTCTGAACCTCTATACTCCCCTCGCGCCCCATCACTTCTGATCCACCACAAATTAACGCGCCCGAGGCGTCATAAAGCCATAAATGTGCCGGGACAGCCATAATGATCTCCTTTATTAAATCATATCGATGACATCACGCTTTTTCATTGCTTCATTGAATAGATCTCGACAGCAATAACGGTTATTTACCGCTATACGACACAAGAAGTAAAAAGGGGTTGTTATTTAATTAAGTTATCTTTGATGAAGATTAAAAAATGCAGTAGGTATTCATAGTTTTGATATCAACCATAAATTAATACACTTTCATAATTAATGATTCATGTCATCCCTTCAAATAACCCCCTAACAACCGCGACAAATGCATCTGAAATTGCCCGGTATAGTCGTGTGGAATAAACCCTTCGAGAAACGCCTTAGTCGGCCCGGTAATGACGCCCAGCGCCAGATGGGCGGTGAATACCGGGTCGGGGAAGGTATTATCCGGGGCGGTAATAAGTGTTTGCGCAATATCATTCACCATTCGCTCATACATCACGCCCATTAACCGGGCACCATCACGCTCTGCCGCCACGCCATACAGCGCTTTTGATTCCTCAGGATTCGCTAGTTTCAGTTGCAGATAGGCCTGCACTATCGCATCCGCCATTTCCCGGACGGGTTTGCCACGCACGGAAATACACGCGGCTTCAAGCGCATCGGCAATTTTGGTTAAGTGTAATTCCAGCACGCCGGAAAGCAGCGCGTCGCGGTTAGGGTAATACTGATAAAGGCTCCCGACCGACATCCCTGCGCGGTTGGCGACGCGCGTGGTGGTGCAACGGCTGAGCCCTTCGGTCACTAAAACCTGAATAGTCGCCGTATGAAGCGCCTCCACCGTCGCCACGGAACGGCGCTGGATCGGGGTTTTACGCGGGCTTAGCGGTGCTGCGGTGGTCTTCATGGAATGCGAATTCTTAAACTGAAGGATGCTTCATATACTAATACTTCCTTCACACCGGTACAGCAAGCAGGTCGTCATGAACACTATTGAAAAAAGCGGTACGTATAAACTCGGCAGCCGTGAAGTCAGACGGTTTGGATATGGCGCGATGCAGCTCGCAGGCCCAGGCGTATTTGGCCCGCCGAAAGATAAAAACGCGGCCCTCAGCGTATTACGCGCGGCCGTTGAGGCGGGCGTTAATCATATTGATACCAGCGATTTTTACGGGCCGCACATTACGAATCAACTGATTTGCGAAGCGTTATACCCTTACCGCGACGACCTGACGATTGTAACTAAAGTCGGTGCGACACGCGGAAATGATGCCTCGTGGAACCCGGCATTTTCGGCTGAAGAATTAACGCAAGCCGTTCACGATAATTTGCGCAACCTGAAGCTCGACGCACTGGATGTCGTTAATTTTCGCGTGATGTTTGATGTCCACGGCCCGGCGGAAGGATCTATCGAAGCGCCGCTCACGGCCCTGGTTAAATTAAAAGAACAGGGGCTGATTAAACATATCGGTTTAAGTAACGTCACGCAGAAACAGGTTGCGCAGGCGCGGCAGATAACGTCGATAAGCTGCGTGCAGAATATGTATAACATCGTTCACCGCCGCGATGAGGCGTTAATTGATGAACTGGCCGCCGTCGGGATTGCTTATGTGCCGTTTTTCCCGTTAGGCGGATTCTCACCGTTGCAGTCCTCAACGCTTGAGACTATCGCAACGCAATTATCAGCGACACCGATGCAGGTGGCGCTCGCCTGGCTGTTAAACCGCGCGGAGAATATTTTATTAATTCCGGGTACGTCGTCAGTCGCGCATTTCCATGAAAACAGTAAGGCCACGGAATTAACGCTCTCTCAGGAAACCCTCGACGCGTTAAATAAGCTGGCCGCGTAAGCGCGAAACGCCGTCAGATTTTACGCATTTCACCAGCGTGTTCGTAAAATCTGTACGGCGCTATTTTTTATCGTGTTCAGCCGCCGCTAAATCCGCCGGCACGTCAATGTCCTGCACGATGCCTGCGTCGTTTAGCGCAAGCGTTAATACGTCTGCGCGCGCCCTTGCCACCTGCACAATCGATTTTGCGCCCTCATCGCCAGAAAGCGCGACAAGCGCGTCGAAATACTCACGCCGGAAGCCGACCGGGTGACCATGACGCTGCTGGTAGTACGGCACCACCACGGGCTTTTCATTCAGCGCCTGCGCCACCCGTTGCAGCGACGCGGCCGTTATGAGCGGCAGATCGCCCGGCAGGATCAGCCAGCCTGCGGCGTCTGGTGTGGCTTTGACACCGAGCGCGATGGACTCGCCCATGCCGTCAGTGCCCCCTTCCGGCCTGACCAGATGCCACGGCAGGCCAGAGGCTTGCGCCGCCGCCAGTACGTGTTGCAGCACCGGCTTGCCTGCCAGCAGCGCCTCCAGCTTGTGCGTCGTTCCGCCGCCCGCGCGAAAGCGCTCGCCCTTTCCGGCGGCGAGAATAATGATGACCGGCTGTGCTTCGGGCATCAGACTGCGGCCTCACGGTTGAGTCGCGCCGCCGCAACATCAGCAAGAATCGACAGCGCCAGCGACTGCGCGTCGCGGGCTTTCGGGAAGATCCCGATCGGCGCTTTAATGCGGGCGATATCCTGCTCGCTAAAGCCCCGCTCGCGCAGTGCCACGGTGCGTGCGGCATGGGTGCGCTGGCTGCCGAGCGCGCCGATGTAAAACGGCGCGCCGCAAAGCGCCGCCTCAAGTACCGGTAACTCGCGATCAAGATCGTGAAAAAGCACGATCACGGCGGTATCGGCGTCCATCTGTGCACAAGCAGTCTGCGGATTGACGCCGTCATTCACCAGCACGTCATAACCTGCCGCCCGCGCGATAGTGGCGGTGGCCTCGGCCTCTACGGAGCGGCCAAAAATGATGACCTGCGTGCAGGGCGTGTAGCGCACGTCAAAGGCGTCGTCGCGCCAGCCGGTCTTTTGTAACGGCAGCACGGTTTGCAGCGTCTGCGTGGCAGGGTGATAACGCAGCCCCGCCGCTTTGCGCTGCGAAAGGGCGTTCAGCACCGCCAGCAGCGGCATCGCATCACGTAGCGGGTGAATCGCGAGCGTAATGCCGCCGCCGCACGGCAGCACAATATCGAAATAAGGCGAACCTTCGCCATATTTCACCAGGCGGTCTTTACCGCAGGCGATCGCCTCCAGCGCCTCGAAAGCGGCGGCCGCCTCCACGCAGCCGCCGGAAACAAAGCCGCAATACGCGCCGTCGTCGCGCACGGCCATCTGCGCGCCGAGCGCCCGTGACGAGCCGCCGCGGATCTCCACCAGCGTGACCAGCGCGGCGGCCATACCGGCGCGCAGCGCCTGCGCCGCAAAGCGCAAAATCGCGGTGCTGTCATCGGTCAGAAACGCCGCCTCAGGCCGCGCCTGTTCTGTCAGCAGGGGTTGTTGCAGCACCTTTTCTCATCCTTCTGTTAAACGGCGATCGGGTGCGGCTGGCGACGCGTGGCCGCCAGCCGTCACGTCCTTATGCCATCTCTGGCAGCCCTTCAAGCAGCTTATCCAGCGTGATGGGGTAATCGCGCACGCGCACGCCGGTGGCGTTGTAAATCGCGTTCGCAATGGCGGCGCTGACGCCGCACAGGCCCAGCTCGCCCACGCCTTTAGCTTTCATCGGTGACGACACCGGGTCTGTGTCTTCCAGGAAAATCACCTCCTGCGTCGGGATATCGGCGTGAACCGGCACTTCATAGAGCGCCATGTCGTGATTAACGAAAAAGCCGCGCCGCGTATCGACGAACAGCTCTTCCATCAGCGCCCCGCCAAGCCCCATCGTCATCGCGCCAATGACCTGGCTGCGCGCGGTTTTCGGGTTGAGAATGCGCCCGGCGGCGCAGACCGCCAGCATCCGGCGCACGCGCACTTCGCCGGTGTTCGCCTCGACGGCCACTTCCACAAAATGTCCGGCGAAGGTCGACTGCTGGAACTGTTTATCGAGATCGCCATATTCCATGGTGTCTTCAACCGTCAGCGTGCCGTCAGCGGCGGCATCGGCGAGCACCGCGATGCGCCCGTCGCCCTGAATATTGCCATCAAAAAATTCAGCGCGGTTCGGGTCAAAACCGAGCTTACTGGCGACCGCTTCGCGCAGTTTGACGCACGCCGCGTACACGCCCGCCGTGGAGCTGTTCGCGCCCCACTGCCCGCCTGAGCCGGAAGAGATGAGGTAATCGGAGTCGCCCAGCCGCACCGTCACACGCTCCAGCGGCACGCCCATCATTTCAGCGGCGGTTTGCGCGATGATGGTATAGCTACCGGTACCGATATCCGTCATGTCCGTTTCCACGGTGACATGGCCCTGCGCGTCCAGATGCACGCGCGCGCCCGATTTGGTCACCAGGTTATTACGAAACCCCGCCGCCATACCGAGCCCAATCAGCCAGTCGCCTTCGCGTACCTGCGCCGGTTGCGGGTTGCGCTGATGCCAGCCGAAGTGCGCCGCCCCGGTTCGCAGACACTCCACCAGCTGGCGGCGCGAGAAAAAGCGCTCCGGGTGCGCCGGGTCCACTTGCGTGTCGTTGATAATGCGAAACTCCACCGGATCGATGCCGAGTTTTTCGGCCATCTCATCCATCGCGATCTCCAGCACCATCATGCCCGGCGCTTCGCCAGGCGCGCGCATGGAGTTGCCCTCGGGCAGATCCAGCTCCGCCAGCCGCAGCCCGGTGTGGCGGTTCGCGCCCGCGTAGAGCAGCTCCGTCTGGTTGGTCGCCGTCTCCGTCGGGCCGCCCGGCAGGTTGCCGGACCAGCTTTCATGGGCGATGGCCGTGATGCGCCCGTCATTGTGCGCGCCGATGCGCACCCGCTGGATCGTGGCCGGGCGGTGCGTGGTGTTGTTGGGAATAAAGGGGCGCGGCAGCATCACTTTCACAGGGCGTTGCGTTGCACGGGCGCCGAGCGCCGCCAGCACCGCGTCGCTGCGCAAAAAGAGTTTGCTGCCAAAGCCGCCGCCGATAAACGGCGAACGCACGCGGATATTTTCAACAGGAATACCGAGTGTTTTGGCGAGATCGCCGCGCCACCAGTTAATCATCTGGCTGGACGTCCAGAGCGTGAGTTTATCGCCCTCCCACGCGGCCATGGACGCATGCGGCTCCATCGCCATATGGCTTTGATCCGGCGTGGTGTACGTGGCATCGAGCTGCACGGCGGCGCTTTCAAAAGCGCTGTTAAAATCGCCAACGATTTTATCGGGCGTATCGTCCGGCGGCGTGGTCACCGACGGTTTTTCCTGCGCCAGATCGTAATGCCCCGGCGCTTCTTCATATTCCACGGCGATAAGCCCGGCGGCCGCACGCGCCTGCTCGAAGGTTTCCGCCACCACCAGCGCGATAGCCTGGTGATAGTGCTCAATGTCCGGGCCGCCCAGTAGTGTTGCGGCGTTCATGTCGCCCTTACCGGGCAGGGCGGCGTTTTCCGCCGTCACCACGGCCAGCACGCCGGGTGCCTGTTGTGCCGCCTGGATATCCATCGCGACGATGCGCCCTTTGGCGATGGCGGAGCCTACAACGTGACCATAGGCGGCGTTCGGCGCTTCATCGTGCCACTCATAGGCGTAAGTGGCCTGGCCTGAGGTTTTCAGCGGGCCGTCGATACGATCGCGCGGCCGTCCGACCACGTTCTGCTGGTCGATCGGGTTCTCTGTTGCCGGTTTTTCAAATTTCATCAGCCTGCCCTCGCTTGCGTCAGTACCGAGGCGATGGTGCGTTTCGCCAGCACCAGCTTGAATGCGTTTTCCGCGGTCGGCTGCGCATCGGCAAACAGCGCGTCATACACCGCCTGCGCGCCGTGCGGCACCTGCGCATCCGCGGCATCGAGCCGCCAGGGTTTATGCGCCACGCCGCCCACCGCCACGCGCCCGGTGCCGTCCGGCTGCACAATCGCCGCCACCGATACCAGCGCGAACGCGTAAGAGGCGCGGTCGCGCACTTTGCGATAGATATGCGTTCCGCCCACCGGCGGCGGCAGCGTGACGGCCGTGATGAATTCGCCAGGCTCCAGCACCGTTTCCAGATGCGGCGTATCGCCAGGCGCGCGGTAAAACTCCGCGACCGGAATGCGGCGCGCCTGATCGTTCGGGTTGATGGTTTCTACCACCGCGTCCAGCAGGCGCATGGCGACCGCCATATCGCTCGGGTGCGTGGCGATACAGGCGTCGCTCGCGCCCACCACGGCTAACTGGCGGCTGTAACCCTGCATGGCAGCGCAGCCGCTACCAGGCTGACGTTTATTGCACGCCTGGTTGGTATCGTAGAAATAGGGGCAGCGGGTGCGCTGCAAGAGATTCCCGGCGGTCGTCGCCCGGTTGCGTAACTGCCCGGATGCCCCGGCCAGCAGCGCGCGTGAAAGCACGGCGTAGTCGCGGCGCACGCGGTCATCTGCCGCCAGATCGGTGTTGCGCACCAGCGCGCCAATCCGCAAACCGCCGTTTTCTGTCGGCTCAATTGTGTCCAGCGCGAGACCGTTAACGTCAATCAGATGTACCGGCGTTTCTATCTCCAGTTTCATCAGATCGAGCAAATTTGTGCCGCCCGCGATGAATTTTGCGCCCGGCGTGCGCTGCGCGCTGGCCGCCGCCTCTGCGGGCGTCGCGGCGCGTTCGTAAGTGAAAGCTTTCATGAGGATTCACTCCCGGCGACATCTTCGATCGCAGCAAGAATGTTGGCATACGCGCCGCAGCGGCAGATATTGCCGCTCATGCGCTCGCGGATTTCGTCGGCGGTCATTTCCGGCGGTGAAACTAAATCGTGCGTCACATGGCTTGGGATGCCCGCTTCGATTTCTTTAAGCATCGCGACCGAGGAGCAGATCTGCCCCGGCGTGCAGTAGCCGCACTGAAAACCGTCATGCTCTACAAACGCCGCCTGCATCGGGTGCAGGTTTTCCGGCGAGCCGAGCCCCTCAATGGTGGTGACGTCGGCATCCTGATGCATCACCGCCAGCGTCAGACACGAATTCACGCGCCGTCCGTCGATGATGACCGTACACGCGCCGCACTGGCCGTGATCGCAACCCTTCTTGGTGCCCGTCAGCGCCAGATGTTCGCGCAGCGCGTCCAGAAGCGTCGTGCGGGTGTCCACCTCCAACTGCCGGGGTTCGCCATTCACCGTCAGCCTCAGCGGGACATATTGCGGCGGCGGGCCGCCTGCATCGCGCAGATGCCCGTGGTGTGTTTCATCGCCGTGGTTGCTCATGCCAGGCCTCCAGTATTGTCAAAGTGAAAAGAGTGTTGCCGCTACGATGCCGCGCGGCTTTTTTTATAACGGAGAGTTAATAATAGACGGCGCTGACGCGCTGGCAGGCACCGCTAAAAAATTGCCACCCGCCGCCGATACCTCTGGTATCGTGAATTCCCCCGAAGCCGCCTGAACCTGACGCTATGATTTCCATCTGCATGATCGTGAAAAACGAGGCAAAGCATCTTGCCGATACCCTCGCCTCCGTCGCCGCGCATTTCGACGATATCGTGATTGTCGATACCGGATCGCAGGACGACACCAAAGCCGTCGCGCAACGCTTTACCGACAAGGTGTATGACTTCGCGTGGGTGGATGATTTCGCGGCGGCGCGTAACGCCTCGCTGACTTACGCCCGCCACGAATGGGTGCTGGTGATTGATGCCGATGAATCCATAATGGCGGTGGATATCCCGGCGCTGCAGGCGCTTATCCATGCGCACCCGGAGGGCGTCGGGCGCGTGGAGCGGATTAACTACATTGACGAAGGCGACGGCGTCACCACCCTGCGTGAGCGCGTGTCGCGCCTGTTCCCAAAGGCGCGTTATCACTATCAGGGCGTGATCCACGAGCAGGTGACGCCGCGCGAGGGCCACGCGCCGGGCGACATGTTCCCGGTGCCTGTGACGCTCGATCATGTCGGCTACAAAAAAGCGGTGTTGCAGGAGACGGATAAAATTACCCGCAACATTCGCCTGCTGGAGCGGGCATTGCAGACGCAGCCGGACGATCCGTATCTCTGGTTTCAGCTAGGCAAAAGCCATTTTCTCAAACGCGACTATGCCCCGGCGGCAGAGTCGTTTCGCAAGGCGCTGAGCTATGAACCGAACGTGGCGCTGGAGTATGTTGAAGAGATGGTCGAAACGCTGGGCTATGCGCTGATTAATCAGGGCGATTACGCGGCGGCCATGAGCATTCTTGATTACGAGCGCTGGTATACCTCCGCCGATTTCATGTTTCTTAAAGCGCTGATTCTGATGAATAACGGCCAGCTACAGGCGGCGGTGGACACCTTCTTACACTGCACCCGCATGCCGGAGAGCAGCAAAGCGGGCGTGACCAGTTTTAAGGCCTGGTACAACATCGGGGTGATCCTGGAAATCTCCGGCATGACGACAGAGGCGCAGGCCTGTTATACGCAGTGCGGCGATTACCCACCCGCGCAGGCAGGGCTGGCGCGGCTGAACGCCTGACGCACGTCTTTACCTTTTCCGATTGCCGGTCATTTTTAGGGCTTCGACCACCAGCGAAAAGGCAGGAGATGGCTGCTTTCTGCTGGGATAATAAAGGTAATAACCGGGAAACGGTGCGCACCACGCTTCAAGCACGCGCACCAGTTTTCCGTCTTTAAAATGGTCGTCAAACTCACCTTCTGGCAGAAAGGCGATGCCGAGTCCGTCCAGCGCGGCATGAACGATATGCGCAGCCGTATTGAAAATAAGCTGGCCCTCAACGCGCACATTCACCGGCCCGTCCTGCCCATCAAATTCCCAGACATACAGCCCGCCTCCGCTGGTCATACGCAAGTTAATGCAGTTGTGAGCCACCAAATCGTGCGGCGTTTCCGGCACCGGATGCGCCGCGAAGTAATCCGGCGAGGCGGCGGCAGCCATCCGCATCGGCGGGCTAATCGGCACGGCAATCATGTCTTTATCGATCGTACCGCCAAGCCGCACGCCTGCATCAAAGCGATCCGCGACGATATTGCGAAACCCATGGTTGGCATCAAATTCCATCTCGATATCCGGGTAATCGCGTAAGATCGGCGTCAGTTTTGGTAATAAGAGCGCATGCAGAACGTGTGGATCGCAGGTAATACGCACCTTACCCGCAGGCTTATCACGCAGCGCGCTCAGCATGTCGAGTTCTGCTTCGATTTCATCAAAACGATTGCCGATCGCCTCCAGCAGGCGCTCGCCTGCGGTCGTGAGCGAAATGCTGCGCGTCGTGCGCGTCAGCAGACGCAGCTTTAGCCGGTTTTCCAGCCCGGCAATCGCCTGGCTTAACGCCGACTGCGTCACGCCTAGCTGCGCCGCAGCGCGGGTAAAACTGCCCTCGCGCGCAACGGTCACAAAAGAAAACAGATCGTTCAGGTTACGTTTCATCGCCCGGCTTCTCGCCTTGATTTATTAGTAATTCTAATAATGGTGTTCAGCATTCATTAGCTAGTCAGCCTGACACACCCGTGTAAAATTTTCATCAACAATCCGTTCTGCTCTCGCGGCGCAGGTTTACGCACCGCCTCTTTTTACGGAGCCAGAAACGCCGAACGCCCGTTCTGGCTCGTTTCCCGGCACCCGATAACACCAAGGTTTTCAGCCATGTGCCGCATTTTTACGGCGCCTGCGCTGGCGTGCGCGCTATGCAGCGCGTCGGACCACCCTCTATCACGCTACAGGGCCTGTTGAAGATGACAACGACAACACATGATGACACCCACCCGCGCGCGTACTGGAGCGGCGTGCTGGCAATGACGCTCTGCGCCTTTGCGCTGGTGGCCTCGGAATTTATGCCGGTGAGCCTGCTGACGCCGGTATCACAGGATTTAGGCATCAGCGAAGGACTGGCGGGCCAGGGCATCGCGATTTCCGGCGCGCTGGCGGTACTGACCAGCCTGTTTCTGTCACGGCTCGCTGGCAATCTCAACCGCAAGACCTTGCTGCTGGGGCTGACGCTGCTGATGGCGCTGTCCGGCAGCGTCATCGCGCTCGCGCCCGATTACCTCACCTATATGGCGGGCCGCGCGCTGATTGGCGTAGCGATCGGCGGGTTCTGGTCGCTCAGCACCGCAACGGCGATTCGGCTGGTGCCGCGTCATCAGGTGCCACGCGCGCTGGCGATTTTCAACGGCGGCAATGCGCTGGCCACGGTTATCGCCGCCCCGCTCGGCAGCTGTCTCGGCGCGGTGATAGGCTGGCGCGGCGCGTTCTTCTGCCTCGCACCGATCGCGCTGTTCGCCTTTATCTGGCAATGGCGAAGCCTGCCTGCGATGCCTGCGCAGGGGCACAACGCGCGTGCTGGCGGCGCGCTGCGCCAGCCGCTGGTGATCGTGGGCATGGCGGCCTGCGGGATTTTCTTCATGGGCCAGTTCGCGCTCTTTACCTATGTGCGTCCGTTTCTGGAAACCGTCACGCGCGTCAGTGTCCCTGCGCTGTCGCTCATTCTGCTTGGCATTGGCACCGCCGGGTTTACCGGCACGCTGCTGATTAGTGGTGCGCTGCGCTCAGGCTTCTACCGGACGCTTATTGCTATCCCTTTTTTAATGGCGGCAATTGCCGTCGCGCTGACCGTCGTGGGCCACAGCGTATCGCTGGTTGCGGCACTGCTGTGCGGCTGGGGCCTTATCGCCACCGCCGCGCCCGTGGGCTGGTGGACATGGGTCGCCCGGACGCTGCCCGATAACGCCGAGGCGGGCGGCGGTCTGATGGTGGCAGTCGTTCAGCTTTCCATCGCGCTCGGCTCCACGCTCGGCGGGTTCGCTTTTGACCACAGCGGCTGGCGCAGCACGTTCTTTCTGAGCGCCGGGCTGTTACTGCTGGCGGCGCTACTGACAACCATCACGTCAAAACAGGATTTACATCCTGACATCTGAGCCGCAAGCCGGCCGAACATTGAGGAGTTTCGTTATGCACATTAAGGCTATTGGCGCGCTTTCCGCCACTCAACCGCTTGAACCGATGACGATTAACCGCCGCGAACCCGGCGAGCACGATGTGCAAATCGCCATCGCGTATTGCGGCGTTTGCCACTCGGATATTCATCAGGCACGTGCCGAATGGGCGGGCACGTTATTTCCCTGCGTGCCGGGCCATGAAATCGTCGGTCGCGTCACTGCAATCGGCACGAAAGTCACCGGTTTCGCGCCCGGCGATCTGGTGGGCGTCGGCTGCATCGTCGACAGCTGTAAATATTGCGAAGAGTGCGATGACGGGCTTGAGAATTACTGCGATCACATGATCGGCACCTATAACTTCCCGACGCCGGACGCGCCGGGCCATACGCTTGGCGGTTATTCACAGCAAATTGTCGTGCATGAGCGCTATGTGCTGCGCATCCGTCATCCGGAATCCCAGCTCGCCGCCGTCGCACCGTTACTGTGTGCAGGTATTACGACCTATTCGCCGCTGCGTCACTGGCAAGTTGGGCCCGGGAAAAAAGTGGGCATCGTCGGCATCGGCGGGCTTGGGCATATGGGTATCAAACTGGCGCACGCGATGGGCGCGCAGGTCGTGGCGTTTACCACATCAGAATCCAAACGCGACGCGGCGAAAGAGCTGGGCGCCGATGAAGTGGTGGTATCGCGTAACGCCAGTGAAATGCAGGCGCACGCCAAAAGCTTCGATTTCATCCTGAACACCGTGGCCGCGCCGCATAACCTGGATGCCTTCACTGCGCTTTTAAAACGCGACGGCACAATGACGCTGGTGGGCGCGCCCGCGTCGCCGCATCCGTCGCCGGAAGTCTTTAACCTGATTTTCAAACGCCGCGCTATCGCGGGATCGATGATTGGCGGCATCCCGGAAACGCAGGAGATGCTCGATTTTTGCGCCGAGCACCGTATCGTCGCCGACATTGAGCTTATCCGCGCCGATGAAATTAACGAGGCGTGGGAGCGCATGATCAAAGGCGATGTGAAATATCGCTTTGTCATCGACACCGCGACGCTGGCGTGATGCTAAACACGCCGGGCGGCACCATCGTCCAGCCATTTTGAGGATAACACCATGAAAGCTTTTACTTTGCTATTAGGTCTGCTGACCAGCGCGTTTGCCGCGAGCGCCGCCGATATGTCGCGGGGCGCTGATAACTTTTATGAGAGCGACAGCGTCATCCGTCAGAAAGTGACCTTCAAAAACCAGTATCAGATGAAGGTCACCGGCAATCTGTTCATGCCGAAAAAGATGAATCAACACGTCAGAAATCCGGCGATTATCATTGGCCACCCGATGGGTGCGGTGAAAGAGCAAAGCTCGAATCTTTATGCCCAGAAGCTGGCGGAGCAGGGCTTTGTTACGCTCGCTATCGATCTCTCCTTCTGGGGCGAAAGCGAAGGCCAGCCGCGCAATGCCGTTTCGCCAGATATTTATGCGGAAGATTTCAGCGCCGCGGTGGATTATCTCGGCACGCGTCCGTTCGTCGATAAAAACCGCATCGGGGTGCTGGGCATCTGCGGCAGCGGCAGCTTTGTCATCAGCGCGGCCAAAATCGACCCGCGCATGAAGGCTATTGCCACGGTCAGCATGTATGACATGGGCTCGGCGAATCGCAACGCGCTTCACCATTCATTAACGCCTGAGCAGCGCCAGAAAATTATTGCCGACGCGGCAGCGCAGCGCGAGGTGGAGTTCACAGGCGGCAAGACACGCTATACCGGCGGCACCGTGCATAAAATTGATGAAAACACTTCGGCTATAGAGAAAGAGTTTTACGATTTCTACCGCACGCCTCGCGGCGAATTTACGCCGAAAGGCTCCACGCCAGCGCTCACCACGCACCCGACGCTTACCAGTAATGTGAAGTTTATGAACTTCTATCCATTCAACGATATCGAGACGATTTCGCCGCGCTCGATGCTCTTTATTACCGGCGATCAGGCGCATTCTAAGGAGTTTAGCGAAGACGCCTATCGTCGCGCCGCACAGCCGAAAGAACTTTACGTCGTGCCGAACGCAGGCCATGTAGATTTGTACGATCGTACCGATCTCATCCCGTTCGCGAAGCTGACCTCGTTCTTTCAGGCTAACCTGAAATAATCACCATTAACGACGAACGGGGCGGTTCAACGCATTTCGACGCACAACGCCGCCCCATCGACGCCAAAGAGGAATTAAATTATGACGGATATTTATTATTGTGGTTCCCAGGCCTCTTACGCTGGCCCGGAAGACTGGTTTACCGGTACGGTGCGTGTCGATCCGCTTTTCCCGGCGAATGCCCCGGCGCGCGCTGGCGGTAATAGCGTCACATTTGAACCGGGTGCGCGAACCGCCTGGCATACGCATCCACTGGGCCAGACGCTGATCGTGACCGCAGGTTTCGGCTATGTGCAGACCTGGGGCGAGCCTGCTCGTGAGATTCGCCCCGGTGATGTGGTCTGGATCCCGCCGTATGAAAAACACTGGCATGGTGCCAGCCCGACTACGCCGCTGACCCATATCGCTATCCAGGAAGCGCAGGACGGCAGCGTGGTGGAGTGGCTTGAACACGTGTCCGACGAGCAGTACGGGGAGCGCGGGTAAGCCATCGTACAGGCCTGTGCCAAAAACGCAGGCCTGTACAAAAAAGCTTATCGGCGGGGAAAGGCCAGGTATAATCCGCGGCAGCGGGAATGGCCCGCTCTCCTTTCCTTAGCCACAAGGACGTCCTGATGAACGCGCCCGCCGACCGATTCCAACATACTCTGCTCTGTATTGCCGTCGGGCTGGCCTGGTTTATGCTGCCGCTGGTGGTGTCGATGCTGCCGGGCTATATGAGCATTTACCGCGCCGGGCTCGCCACGCCGCTGCTCTATTTCGTGTTTTGGCTGCCGTTCGCGCTGTTTTGCTGGCAGCGCTACCAGAAGCGCTTCGGCCTGCTGCCTGCGGGCGGGCTGAGCGTACAGTCGCTGGTATGGCCGGGGCTGGCGCTGCTGGCGCTCTCTTTTATTCACGGGCTGTTCGGCAGACAAGAGCCGTGGAGCGCGACGCTTTCACAGATGTCATCCTTTAATCTTGCGCTGACGGCGGTCTGCATCTGCCTGCTGGCCCCTGTCGTGGAAGAAGTTATCTGCCGCGGCTTTTTGCTGAATGCGGGCATCGGCTGGGGGAAAACCGGCCAGACGGTCGCGATGGTCGGCACATCGCTGTTTTTCGCCATCGGCCACGCGCAGTACCAGATGCCCACCACATTCGTCTGGCTGTTTGTTTTCTCGATAATTCTCTGCCAGGTGCGTATTCACACCGGCAGCCTGCTGGCGCCCATTGTCCTGCATTCGGCAACCAATATTATCGGTATGATGGCGGCGCTGAGGCTCTCCTGATCAGGCCGCCGGGAACCGCAGACGAAAGCGATTCCATCCCGCCTCATGGTCTACCGCCGTGTAGCCGCCGTGCAGGCGCGCGATCGCCTCTGTAAGCGCCAGCCCAAGCCCGGTGCCGGGCGTGTGGCGTGCGTTATCCCCGCGCCAGAAACGCTGAAATAACTTTTCCGCCTCCGCTATCGGCGCGCCCTGGTTGGCGACGCTGAGCACAGTTTCTCCTGACTCCTGAACGGCGGTAATCCGCACCTCGCTGCCTGCGGGCGCGTGGCGCAGCGCGTTGGTCAGAAGGTTAGTGAGTGCTCGCTGGAGGAGCAGACGATCGGCGAAAATATTTCCGTGCGCCTGTACGTTAAACGTTATCTCCTGCTCTTCTGCCAGCGGCTCCAGAAAATCGGTCAGCTGATGAATAAACGGCTCAAGCGCCAGCCTTTCGCGCTTCAGTGCGATGTTTTGATGATCGGCGCGGGCGAGAAACAGAATGTTTTCAATCAGCCGGGTCATCTGCTCCAGCTCTTCGATATTCCCGGCCAGCAGACTCTGATACTCCTGCACGCTGCGCGGGCGTTGCAGCGCGACCTGATTTTGCCCCAGCAGAATATTCACCGGCGTGCGCAGTTCGTGGGCCAGATCGTCAGCAAAGCGCGTCAGCTGAGCAAAATCCTCCGCCAGACGGTGGCGCATGGTATTGAGCGCCTCGCCGAGCGGCAGCAGCTCGCGCGGTAAGGTTTCCAGGCTGAGCGGCTGTTGCAGCGTCTCGCTGCCGGTGCGCGCGGTGGCCTCGCTGAGACGGGCGATGGCGCGCAGGCCACGGCGGATAAGCCACGGGCTGAGCAGCGCGGCGGCGAGCGTCGCCAGCAGGCACACCATCAGGCTCTCCCGGCGATACTGGGCCAGCATCTGCGCGCGCTCCTGCGCCACGCGCGCCACGGTGATGATGAGCGGGCCGCGGGCATCGCTCGCCGTCAGCGCCAGCGCGCTGATAGAGACGCCGTCAGGCCGCTGCCAGCGGTGCAGCGCCTGCTCGTTCACGCCGCGCCCCGGCGGCACCGGCGCAAGTGTCGGCAGCGCGACGCCCGCCTGGTTGATGTTCACCAGCGTCTCGCCCTCCGCGCGTTTTATCATTAGCAGATCCTGGCGGGTATCCAGCATCCGGTTGAAATAGAGCGGCAGCTGGCGCGGCTCAGCACCGTCCGTCAGCAGCTGGCGCAGCTGTGAGGCGCGGTTCAGCAGCGTCTGGTCATCGCGCCAGAGAAGCTCGGCGCTTAACGAACGGTAGAGCGACACGCCAGTGACGCCGCAGGCAAACGCCACCAGCAACGTGAAGATGAGCGTCAGGCGCAGCGTTAACGATGGGCTACGCATCGCTCTGCTCCGGCGCGTTAAGGCGATAACCCATGCCGCGCACGGTTTCTATCAGCTTGAGCGGGAACGGATCGTCGATTTTTTTGCGCAGGCGACGAATGGCGACATCCACCACGTTGGTTTCGCTGTCAAAGTTAATCCCCCAGACTTCGCTGGCGATCAGCGTGCGCGGTAAAATTTCCCCGACGCGGCTTGCCAGCAGCCACAGCAGCGTAAATTCCTGGCGGGTCAGCGCGATCCGCTCGCCGCCGCGGCTGGCGGCGTGGCGCGCGGTATCAAGCGTCAGATCCGCCACCTGTAGCGTCGCGGCGGCAGGCGCATGGCGGCGCAGTTGCGCCCGCACGCGCGCCAGCAGTTCGGCGAAGGAAAAGGGCTTCACCAGATAATCATCGGCCCCCAGCTCCAGCCCTTTCACGCGATCGCTTACCGCATCTCTGGCCGTCAGGCAGAGCACCGGCGTGGCTTTGGCGGTGCGCAGCGCGCGCAACACCTGCCAGCCGTCGAGCCCCGGCAGCATGATATCGAGGATAATCAGCGCGTAGTCTTGCTCCAGAGCCAGGTGCAGGCCATCGCGCCCGTCGGCGACAGTGTCCACTACCAGCCCCGCCTCCCGCAGCCCTTTTTCGAGCCACGCGCGGGTTTTGTCGTTGTCTTCAATCAGCAGCAGTTTCATGGCGACAGTCTCGCAAAGAACGCGGGCGCTGCCCAGCAGCGATGCGCAGGATGACAAAACTGTCATCTTCGCGTCAGGCGTTTTCGCCCGCGCGGGTGGCAGGATGAGTGCACAACCACTTAAGGAGGAATGATGATGAACCGTTTTCAAACGCTTGCCGCCGCAGCCCTTTTCGCCCTGCCGGGCCTCGCACTTGCCGCGCCGGCGAATTTACTGAGCGTGCATGTACTGAACGAACAGACCGGTAAACCCGCGCCGGGCGTGGTGGTGAAACTGGAGAAAAAACAGGGCAATGCGTGGGAGCCGCTGAACCAGGCGACGACCGATAAAGATGGCCGCATCAAAGCGCTCTGGCCGGACGCGCCCGCTGCCGCAGGCGACTACCGCGTGATTTTTGAAACCGGCGATTACTTTGCCTCACACAAGCAGTCCAGCTTCTTCCCGGAAGTGCCGGTGGTGTTCCATATCGATAACACCGACGAGCATTACCATGTGCCGCTGCTGCTGAGCCAGTACGGCTACTCCACCTATCGCGGCAGCTGAAAACCGGGCGGCGGGCAGCAGAGAATATTGCCGAGAAAGACGAGCAGCGGCGAGGATTCGGTCTCGCCGTAGTAGTCCACATCGGGCAGCGCGTAGAGGAAGCGGATCTCGCTGACGCCGCGCTCGCACAGCTGTTCCCCCGCCGCGCGGGTTAAAAACGCGAAGTGCGGGTCGAGCGCCGGGTTATGCGGGTGTATCGACCCTTTTTCGCCAGGCGTCGCGCCGTACCAGAGCGCGATCGCGTCGTCGGCGTACCCCTGCGCGAAGCCGAAATCCTGCAAAAAAT
This sequence comes from Cronobacter sp. HA18003, assembly GCF_011605905.1. Taxonomy (NCBI): domain Bacteria; kingdom Pseudomonadati; phylum Pseudomonadota; class Gammaproteobacteria; order Enterobacterales; family Enterobacteriaceae; genus Cronobacter; species Cronobacter sp. HA18003. The sequence continues at coordinate 109,299 of NZ_JAANQO010000025.1, forward strand.
GGCGCTCGCAGCCGGGCGCGGGCAGCGCCTCCCGCAGCGCCTGTACGTCGTCCGTCGTGGAATACCAGACCGCAAAATGCATCGTCGCCATAATGGCCTCCGCATCGTGTTGCTTCAGAGTTTACCCAACAGCCGGAACCAGCCGTAATCGAGCGGCAACAGGAAAAGAAAGGTGACTATCGCCAGCGCCAGACAGAGCTTCATGCCCGCGCGCGCCGGAACATTACCCAGCGCCATCGCCACCACGATGGGCGACGCCTGATACGGCAACAGCGGCGTGGAATATCCCAGTACCTGAATCATGATGGTCGAGAGTAGCGGGAAACCAGTGCTGCGCGAAAAGCTCTCCGCAAGCGTGGTATAGAGCGCCGGAACGCCGTTGGCCGTCATGATGAAGTTAAGCGCCGTCGTGATGCCGGTGAGCGCGGCGAAACTGGTAAAGGGACGCGCCGGATCGAGCGGCATGACCTGCATCAGCGCCGCGCCGACCGCGTTGCCGATGCCCGTGTGGGTCACAGTCGTTGCCAGCCCCAGAATGCCCGCCACGTAGATGCAGGTGCGCATGTTGACGCCGCTTGCGAACTCATCGCCAGTGATAAACCCGACGCGCGGCAAAAGCGTGATAACCGCCGCCGCAAGCCCCGTCCACGCCGGGCCGATGCCGTGCCAGCTTTCTGTAACCCACAGCGCCAGTACCACCAGCAGCAGCCAGCCGAGGCGCTTTTCCGCGCGGCTCATCGGCGTCGCGGCGGGCAGCTCGCGCGGCGGCTGCGGCTTGCCGGGGAAGAACCAGCAAATAAGGGCAATCAGCACCGCGCCCTTGAGCAGCCCCAGCACCGGCGTGTGCAGCAGCAGATACGGCAGATAGTTGAGATGGATGCCGAAGGAGCCTTCCGCCGCGCCGCTCATCACCAGGTTCGGCACGTTGGCGGGCAAAATGGTGGCAGAGAGCTGGAACGTGCCAAAGCCCACCGCCAGCGCCAGGCCGTACCAGCCGCGGGTGTTTTCTTCGATACCGGCGCGTTTCGCCATCGCCGCCACGACGGGCATCAGCAGCGCGATGCGCCCCATGTTCGACGGCATGACGAACGCCAGCGCATAGCTGAGCAGCACCACGCTCGCTACCATTTGCCACCAGGAATCGGTCAGCCGCGCCGACAGCGCCCGCGCTGCCCGATCCGCAAGCCCCGTTTTACGGATAGCCACGCCCAGCACGAAGCCGCTGAACACCAGCCAGAACGCCGACGACGCAAAACCGCCGAACAGGACTTCCGGCGGCGCGATTTTGGCTATCATCGCCACCGCGAAAAAGAGCAGCGCCGTGATGAATTCCGGCAGCAGGGACGTCGCCCAGAGCACGATGGTCAGCAGAATAATGAGTGAAGGTAAGAGCAGCGGGTGTGCAAGCCAGACGGACATACCTGTCTCCTGATGAATTTTTCAGCAAGTCTACGGCGCACCTGACGTTAAGTAAATGTTATGGCGTGCCTTCGTGAAGCAGCGCGCAGTCGTGATCCTGAAGCTCTTCGCTGTGCGCCAGATTGAATTGCAATAACTGACGTTGCGTGGCGAGCAGGACAAACGCGCCATCCTTGAGCGGTGCCAGCGCCAGCGAGTAGCGCCCCATGTGCTCACGCGCTTGCGGCACCTCTTCCGCCAGCATCATGAACGGCGAGCGGCGTGACAGCTCTTCGCCGGAAACACGGCGCGCTAAATAGTCGTGACCGCGCAGACTGCCCGGAAACGGCTGCCAGCGGCTGCCGATGGCGTTCATCGCGGCATCAAGCTGCGCGCGTACATCCGGGCGCAGGCAGGAAATATGGATGTGAAAATGATTCTGGGAGCGGCCCATCCTGGAGTTGATGGTCAGTGAAACCGCGCTGTCGGGCACCGGGCTACCGCGTTTTTCGCTCATCCAGCGGCGCGCCTGCCATGCCTGCCAGAAAAAGTTGGGCGTGTTATCGGAAAGCAGGAGCGGGCTTTCGACGCCATTGATTTTCCACGTCGGCATCAGCAGATATTGCAGCGGACCGTTGATGTCTTTCAGGACGACATAACCTGCCGGGAGATTAACCTGGGCGCAAGGGGCCGGCTCCTGGCGTTCTCGCTCGCCGGGCAGGCACTGCTGCATAACGATATGTCTTAACGCGTCCGGATCGTGTGGAAAGAGATATCGCCACGCCACCAGCGTGGTTAATGCCAGTACTGCGATAAGCGCGACGGTGATCAATAGCGCTCGTTTCATGCGTCTCCCCTGTTAACGCTGAAAACGCAAAGGGTAGCGTAAAACGGGACGAAGCGGGGGTTTATTATGGAGGAAAGCTGGCCACATCCGTGTGGCCGGGGTATTTAACGCTGGCTTATCTGATCGAACGTGCCGCCGTTCGCAAAGTGCGTTTGCTGCGCTTTGGTCCAGCCGCCGAACACGTCATCAATGGTGAACAGTTTCAGTTTCGGGAAGGTGCTTTCATATTTCGCGGCGACTTGCGCATCGCGCGGGCGATAGAAGTTTTTCGCGGCGATCTCCTGGCCTTCCGGTGAGTAGAGATATTTCAGGTAGGCTTCCGCCACCGCCTGGGTGCCCTTCTCCTGCGCCACTTTATCGACGACCGAAACAGTCGGCTCGGCGAGGATAGATTCACTCGGCGTCACGATTTCAAATTTGTCTTTGCCAAGCTCATTGGCGGCCAGCAGCGCCTCATTTTCCCAGGCGATCAGCACATCGCCGATGCCGCGCTCAACAAAGGTGTTGGTCGCGCCGCGTGCGCCGGAATCGAGCACTTCGACGTTTTTATACAGCGCCTTGACGAATTCCTGCGCTTTGGCCTGATCGCCGTTGTTGTGATGCAGCGCGTAGCCCCAGGCCGCCAGATAGTTCCAGCGCGCGCCGCCGGAGCTTTTCGGGTTCGGCGTGATGACCGACACGCCCGGCTTCACCAGATCGTTCCAGTCTTTGATTTGCTTCGGATTGCCTTTGCGAACAAGGAACACGATGGTGGAGGTGTACGGCGCGGAGTTGTCCGGCAGGCGTTTGATCCAGTTTTTATCGATACGGCCGCGCTCGGCGATCGCGTCAACGTCATAGGCCAGCGCCAGCGTCACGACATCCGCTTTGATACCGTTAATGACCGAGGTCGCCTGCTTGCCGGAACCGCCATGCGACTGGCGGACCACGACGTTATCGCCGGTCTCTTTTTTCCAGTGCGCGCTGAACGCTTTGTTGTACTGCTCATAGAATTCGCGCGTCGGATCGTAAGAGACGTTTAACAACTGCACGTCTTTCGCCAGTACGCTTGCCGAAGCCAACAGTAAAGTAATGCCCACGCCCCACTTGTTCATCGCACGCTCTCTTTTAAATTTTCAGATGTGAATTTCGATAAAAGCAGCGTGCCAGAAAGCGTGGCGCGGATTAAAGAATAAAAAAAAATTGGCTATAACTAAGGGGAATAACACAGGCAAAAGAAACGCCCGGGCGCATTAGCATACCGGGCGTTTACCGAGAGGCTTAGTAGAGCTTTTTCGCGCACTCCAGCCAGTCGCCTTTGAACGGACGCTTCATGTTTTCGATAGCGTCGATGATGTCATGATGCACCATTTTTTCGTTCTGGATGCCGACGCAGCGGCCGCCGTGGCCCTGCAGCAGCAGTTCGATGGCGTAAGCGCCCATACGGGATGCCAGGATACGGTCATAAGGCACCGGCGAGCCGCCGCGCTGGATATGGCCGAGCACCGTCGCGCGGGTTTCGCGTTTGGTTTCGGTTTCGATGTATTTCGCCAGCTCGTCGATGTCGCAGATGTGCTCGGTGATCGCAACGATAGCGTGTTTTTTACCTTTCGCGATGCCGGCTTTGATTTCTGCCACCAGATCTTCGCGGTTGAACTCCACTTCCGGCAGAACGATAAATTCGCAACCGCCCGCGATGGCCGCCGCCAGAGTCAGGTCGCCACAGTAGCGCCCCATCACTTCCACAATGGAAATACGCTGGTGGGAAGAAGAGGTGTCGCGCAGACGGTCAATCGCCTCAACCACGGTGTGCAGCGCGGTGAAGTAACCGATGGTGTAATCGGTGCCTGCGACGTCGTTATCGATGGTGCCCGGCAGGCCGATGCACGGGAAGCCCATTTCGGTCAGGCGTTTAGCACCCATGTAGGAGCCGTCGCCGCCGATGACCACCAGCGCGTCGATACCGCGTTTCTTCATGTTCTCGATAGCCACGGCACGGATATGTTCTTCGCGGAATTCCGGGAAGCGCGCGGAACCGAGGAAGGTGCCGCCGCGGTTGATCATGTCGGAAACGCTGTAGCGGTCGAGCTGGATCATGCGGTCTTCATACAGGCCAAGATAGCCGTCGTAAACGCCGAACACTTCCAGACCTTCCGTCAGCGCCGCGCGGACAACACCGCGGATGGCGGCGTTCATGCCTGGCGCATCACCGCCACTCGTCAACACACCGATTTTCTTAATCATGACTACCTCTGAACGTAGAATGCAAAAGGAATACTTTCGCCGGAAACCGCCTGCGCAAGCGCGACAGGTGATCGACTATTGCTGCAAATAGTATATCAACAGCTTCCTGCTGAATTGATTCAGGTCAGCCCGCGTGGGGGTGATATATACAAAAAATGCCTGACCGAACCACGCCTTTACAACGAATGCTTAGTGCTCAAATTGCCCTTGCTGGAAACGCGGAACGACTGAGCATGGATCCTGATGAATAATGACGTCCGACCCCGGAAACCGGGACAGGATCGCCTGCTCCACCTGTTCGGCGATGAGATGCGCCTGAACCAGCGGCAGGTTGTCTTCCATTTCAAGATGAAGCTGGATAAAGCGGGTCGGCCCTGACTGCCGCGTGCGCAGATCGTGTGCGCCACGAACGCCAGGCCAGGCGGCGACAATGTCGACTATCGCCTGGCGCTCGTCATCGGGCAGAGCCCGGTCGAGCAGCGACTGTATCGCTTCATAGCCCATCCGTAATGCACTATATAAAATCCAGACGCCAATCCCGAGCGCGAACAGCGCGTCGGCGCGGTGCAGGCCATACCAGGAGAGGGCCAGCGCCACCAGAATAGCGCCGTTCATCATAACATCAGACTGATAATGAAGCATATCCGCCCGCACCGCCTGGCTGCGGGTTTTACGCACCACCCAGCGCTGAAACGTGACTAACATCAGCGTGGTAACCAGCGCGGCCACCGTCACGACAATGCCGACCAGCGGCGCGCGCATCGGCTCAGGCGTAATCAGATGCTGAATGCCGGTCAGGAAAAGAAACAGCGCCGAGCCGGAAATAAACATGCTTTGCGCGAGCGCCGCCAGCGATTCCGCTTTTCCGTGACCAAACGTGTGTTCTTCATCGGCAGGCTGAAGCGAATAGCGCACCACTAAAAGATTGGTCAGCGACGCGGCGATATCCACCAGCGAATCCACCAGAGCGGCAAGAATGCTGACAGAGCCGGTATACCACCAGGCGAAAATTTTAATGATCAGCAGTAATGTTGCCACAAGCGTTGCGGCCAGCGCCGCCCGGCTCACCAGACGGCCATAATCATGATTCATAACGACTCCTGCGAAGGCATGTTGCCAGTATAACTAACCGTTCGCTGGAGTTTGATGAAATTCGTCTGACGCATGAAGGCAGTGAACGTTAAAGCACCGTGAAAAAAGGGCAAAAAAAACCCCCACATCATGTGGGGGAAGACAGGGATGGTGTCTATGGCAAGGAAAACAGGGTTGTTACTGGTTACTACTACGGGTACTGCTACTTAAAAGCGGCAGCGCGGACTGGCGCTGCATCTGTGCAACCTCACGGAACTGTTCCATGCGTTGCTGGTGTTTCTTGTTTAAAACCGCTTGCTGCTCGGGCGTTAACAGGCGATACATCTGGTTTCTTACCTTCGCCATTTCGACCTGACGAGCCACTTGCTCCTGGGCCATTTTTTCCGCCTGAGCGCGCACAGCGTTTTCATCAAAATTTTCTGCGGTGACCAGCCTGTGCATGGCCTCCATTTCGCTAACATTAACAGGGGGCTGCTCATGCCGCGCTCGCTGCATCAAATCGCGCATTTGCTGGCGCTGATGCTCTGTTAAGTTAATACCGTCAAACATATGGCTCTGCACACTGTTGCGCTGCGTCAGCATGTCCGCCGGATGCCAGCTTTCGTCCGTCGGGACCGATGCTGCCTGGCTGGTTAACGCACCGACAGCCAGCGTTGAGGCCATGACGGCGGCGGTAACTTTGCGCATCACTGACTCCTGGAAACTTATGTGCTGCGGTTCAACGAAATCCAGTCTACGATTCGGGCTGCAAACATGCGTCAGGGGGTGTAAAACAACGTAAAGTCATGGATTAGCGCGCCTTGATGACGTAATTTCTGCCTCGGAGGTACTGAAAATGAATAAAATCCTGTTAGTTGATGATGACCGCGAGCTGACGTCCCTGTTAAAGGAATTGCTCGACATGGAAGGGTTTAACGTCCTCGTAGCCCATGATGGCGAACAGGCGCTTGACCTCCTGGATGACAGCATCGACCTGCTTTTGCTCGACGTGATGATGCCGAAGAAAAACGGCATTGATACTTTGAAAGAGCTTCGCCAGACACACCAGACACCCGTCATTATGTTGACCGCGCGCGGCAGCGAGCTGGATCGCGTACTCGGCCTTGAGCTGGGCGCGGATGATTACCTGCCGAAACCGTTTAATGACCGCGAACTCGTGGCCCGTATTCGCGCCATTTTGCGCCGCTCGCACTGGAGCGAACAGCAGCAGAACAGCGATAACGGCTCGCCAACGCTGGAAGTGGACGCGCTCTGCTTAAACCCGGGCCGCCAGGAAGCGAGCTTCGATGGACAGACGCTGGAGCTCACCGGTACCGAATTCACCCTGCTCTATTTGCTCGCGCAGCATCTGGGACAGGTGGTATCGCGCGAACATTTAAGCCAGGAAGTGCTCGGCAAACGCCTTACGCCGTTCGATCGCGCGATCGATATGCACATTTCTAACCTGCGTCGTAAATTGCCGGAGCGCAAAGACGGCCATCCGTGGTTTAAAACCCTGCGCGGACGCGGCTATCTGATGGTTTCCGCTTCATGATAGGCAGTCTTACCGCCCGCATCTTCGCCATTTTCTGGCTGACGCTGGCGCTGGTGTTAATGCTGGTCCTGATGCTGCCTAAGCTCGACAGCCGTCAGATGACGGAATTGCTGGAGAGCGAGCAGCGTCAGGGCACGATGATTGAGCAGCACGTCGAAGCTGAGCTTGCGAGCGACCCGCCCAACGATCTGATGTGGTGGCGGCGGTTGTTCCGCGCTATCGACAAATGGGCACCGCCGGGGCAGCGATTGCTGCTGGTTACCAGCGAAGGGCGCGTGATCGGCGCTGAGCGCAATGAAATGCAGATCATTCGCAACTTTATCGGCCAGTCTGATAACTCCGATCATCCGCAGAAGAAAAAATATGGCCGCGTGGAGCTGGTCGGGCCGTTTTCCGTGCGCGACGGCGAAGATAATTACCAGCTTTACCTGATCCGCCCGGCGAGCAATTCGCAGTCCGATTTTATCAACCTGCTGTTCGACCGCCCGCTGCTACTGCTGATTGTCACGATGCTGGTCAGCTCGCCGCTGCTGCTGTGGCTGGCGTGGAGCCTGGCGCGCCCGGCGCGTAAGCTTAAAAACGCCGCCGATGAAGTGGCTCAGGGCAACCTGCGCCAGCACCCGGAGCTGGAAGCCGGGCCGCAGGAGTTTATCGCCGCAGGCGCGAGTTTTAACCAGATGGTGACGGCGCTTGAGCGGATGATGACGACTCAGCAACGACTGCTTTCTGATATCTCCCACGAACTGCGCACACCGCTTACGCGTCTGCAACTAGGCACCGCGCTGCTGCGCCGCCGCAGCGGAGAGAGCAAAGAGCTTGAGCGCATCGAAACCGAAGCGCACCGGCTCGACAGCATGATCAACGATCTGCTGGTGATGTCGCGTAACCAGCAAAAAAACGCGCTGGTGAGCGAGACCATGAAAGCGAACCAGATCTGGGGCGAAGTCCTTGATAACGCCGCGTTTGAAGCCGAGCAGATGGGTAAATCGTTTGAAGTGACGTATCCGCCTGGCCCGTGGCTGCTTTATGGCAACCCGAACGCGCTGGAAAGCGCGCTGGAGAATATCGTACGTAACGCGCTGCGCTACTCGCACAGCAAGATTTCCGTGAGTTTTGCCGTGGATAAAGAAGGGATTACGATTAATGTCGATGATGACGGTCCGGGCGTCAGCCAGGCCGATCGGGAACAGATTTTCCGGCCGTTCTATCGCACTGACGAGGCGCGCGACCGCGAATCCGGTGGTACGGGTCTCGGCCTCGCTATCGTAGAAACCGCCGTTCAGCAGCATCGCGGCTGGGTGAAGGCAGACGACAGTCCGCTGGGCGGCCTGCGCCTGACGCTCTGGTTGCCGCTTTATCACCGCTCCTGAGGTCGCCCTCCCTCTGCGGGAGGGCATTGTTTCTCCTGCGCCCGCAGTGTTTACCCACCGGCAATTCTGTTATTCTGCGCGCCTCTGCACAAGGGGAGCCGTATGCTGAATATCGTCCTGTTTGAACCTGAAATTCCGCCCAACACCGGTAATATCATCCGTCTTTGCGCTAATACAGGCTTTCGCCTGCATATTATTGAGCCGATGGGTTTTACCTGGGATGATAAGCGCCTGCGCCGCGCCGGGCTGGATTACCACGAATTTACCGCCGTGATGCGCCATGCCGACTATGCCGCGTTTCTGGAAGCGGAAAAGCCGCAGCGCCTGTTTGCGCTCACCACCAAAGGCACGCCCGCGCACAGCGCGGTCAGCTATCAGGACGGCGACTATCTGATGTTTGGCCCGGAAACCCGCGGTCTGCCCGCCTCAATTCTGGACGTACTGCCACAAGAGCAGAAGATCCGCATCCCGATGATGCCGGACAGCCGCAGCATGAACCTCTCCAACGCGGTTTCCGTCGTGGTGTACGAGGCCTGGCGGCAGCTTGGTTATCCAGGCGCGGTATTGCGCAGCTAAACGCCACCGTCAGAAACAACAAAGCCGCGCACCGCGCGGCTTTTTAATGCAAACCTTGCAGGCTCAGATGCCATCGCCGTACTCAAACCCGTGGTTGATGCCGTTGAAATGCTGATCCATATCCATCGACGGTTTATCGCTCTCAGGCTTACCGACAATACGCGCCGGGACGCCCGCCGCCGTGGTGTGCGGCGGCACCGGCTGAAGCACCACCGAGCCCGCGCCGATTTTCGCGCCGCGCCCGACCTCGATATTGCCAAGAATTTTCGCGCCCGCGCCAATCATCACGCCTTCGCGGATTTTCGGGTGGCGATCGCCGCTGGTTTTACCGGTACCGCCCAGCGTAACCGACTGCAGAATAGAAACGTCATCTTCCACCACGGCGGTTTCGCCGATCACAATGCCGGTCGCATGATCGAGCATGATCCCGCGGCCAATGGTCGCCGCCGGATGAATATCAACCTGAAAAGAGACCGACACCTGATTTTGCAGGAAAATCGCCAGCGCCTGACGCCCCTGTTTCCAGAGCCAGTGGCCGATGCGGTAGGCCTGCAGGGCATGAAAACCTTTGAGATAGAGCAGCGGCGTGGAGTATTTATCCACCGCCGGATCGCGGGTGCGGACGGCCTGGATGTCACACGCGGCGGAGGCGATCATTTCCGGGTCTGCCCGGTACGCCTCTTCGACCACTTCACGAATGGCGATCGCCGGCATAATCGGCGACGCCAGTTTGTTCGCCAGCATGTAACTTAACGCGCTGCCCAGATTTTCGTGCTTAAGCAATGTCGCATGGTAAAAACTGGCCAGCATCGGCTCACAATCGGCCAGCTGACGGGCTTCGGCTTTAATATTCTTCCACACCAGATCCAGTTCTTCACACGGCATTGCTTTCTCCAGACAAACAAACAGCGGCCGACAAAACAGTTTGTCGGCACGCATCAATCATTACGGGCGCTCGTCCTTACTGGCTGCTTCGCTCATCCTTGCGGGTACGGCCCAGCAGCGTTAATGCTGCCTCGCGCGCATTTTTTCCGCAATAGAGTACCTGATAAATTTCCTCGGTTATTGGCATTTCGACGCCAACACGCGCCGCCAGTTCGCGCACCTCTTTGGTGTTGCGATAGCCTTCCACCACCTGACCGATCTTCTCCTGCGCGCTTTGCACATCAGCGCCCTGGCCGAGCATCATGCCGAAACGGCGGTTGCGCGACTGGTTGTCAGTACAGGTCAACACCAGATCGCCAAGGCCCGCCATGCCCATGAAGGTGGTCGGGTCCGCGCCGAGCGCTGCGCCCAGGCGAGACATCTCTGCAAGCCCGCGTGTAATCAGTGCGGTACGTGCGTTCGCGCCGAAGCCGATACCGTCAGACATCCCAGCACCGATAGCGATAACGTTTTTCACCGCGCCGCCAAGCTGCACGCCGATGAAATCCGGGTTGCTGTAAACGCGAAAACTTTTGCCGCAGTGCAGAAGCTGCTGGAGATCGTCTGCGAATGTCTCGTCCGTCGCCGCCAGCGAAATCGCCGTTGGCAGCCCTGCCGCCAGCTCTTTGGCGAACGTCGGCCCGGAGATAACCGCAAGCGGAATCTCATCGCCCAACGCCTCACGCGCGACATCCTGCAATAGCCTGCCCGTCTCCGCTTCAAGGCCTTTGGTCGCCCATACCACGCGGGCATCGGGGCGCATCAGCGGTTTAATCTGGCGCAGCACCTGACCAAACACATGGCTTGGCACCACCACCAGAATATTACGGCTGGCGGCAAGCGCTGTGGCTAAATCGCTCTCAAGATGAAGTGTATCCGGGAAAGGCACATCGGGAAGGAAAGCCGCATTGCAGCGGTCAGCCTGTAGCGTCGCGATATGCGCAGGGTCATGACCCCACAGCACGACGTGATGGCCGTTTCTTGCCAGTGTGATGGCAAGAGCGGTGCCGTAGGAGCCGGCACCGATGACTGTCATTGACGCATTAATGGTGTTCATCAGGCATCCTGATGGTTTGGCGCACCTTCAGCAGCCTGCTGCTGCAGATAGTTCATGAACAGCGCGTCGAAGTTAACCGGCGCAAGGTTCAGCTGCGGGAAAGTGCCGCGGGAAACCAGGTTGGTGATGCATTCGCGAGCGTACGGGAACAGGCTGTTCGGGCAGTAAGCGCCGAGGCAGTGCGCCATCTGGGTGCCTTCGATGCCGGAAATATTGAAAATACCTGCCTGCTGCACTTCGCAAAGGAAAGCGGTCTCTTCGCCCAGCGACGCGGTGACCGTCACGCGCAATACTACTTCGTAGACATCGTCAGCGAGCTGGCTGGAGGCAGTATCCAGATCCAGTTTCACTTCCGGCTGCCAGTCTTTCTGAAACACGTGCGGCGCATTCGGTGCTTCAAAAGAGATGTCTTTGGTGTAGATGCGCAGAAGCTGAAAATTCATTTCAGTGTTGTTTTGTTCTGACATGAGCGAAAACCCTTTGTATGTAATGTCCTTAAATGTGCCGTCACGGCTTAAGCGCACTAGCGCAGCAGAGGATCGAGTCCGCCGCGCGCATCCAGTGCATGCAGGTCGTCGCAGCCGCCAATGTGCTGACCGTCGATAAAGATCTGCGGTACAGTGGTGCGGCCACTACGCTGAATCATTTCTTCCCGTTTGGCGGTGTCGCCGTCAATGGGCAGCTCGAGGAAAGCGGCGCCTTTGCTGTTCAGCAGGGCCTTCGCACGATGGCAATACGGGCAGGTTGCTTTGGTATACATTTCGATATTAGCCATGTCGTTACCTCTTATGAAAATTATTTACCACGCACCAGCGGCAGGTTTTCACCACTCCAGCCGGCGACGCCTTCTTTCAGCACATATACCTGTTCAAACCCGGCGTTCGTCAGCGCCGTCGCTGATTCCTGTGCCGTCAGGCCGTTGCCGTCAACCACGATAACCGGCTTCGCTTTATGCTTGTCCAGTTCGCCCACGTTGTTGGCTTTGATATCGGCAGGCAGCACGTTCATGGCGCTGGCGATATGGCCTTTGCGGAAGTCGTCGCGCTGGCGGATATCCACTACCACGGCATCTTCTTTGTTGATAAGACGCGTCGCTTCACCACGGGTAATCACCTTCACTTTAGAGGTCAGGCTTTTGAAAGTGGTGTAAATCACCGCCGCGAGTAACGCAATCCACGCGATACTAAGTATGGGGTGGCGGCCAACGAATTGCATAATTTCTTGCATGGGGGGGTCAAACTCCCGACTCAGTAAAAAAACCAGGTGTGGAGTATACCTGCGCGCTGTGTCAATTACAGCCAGTACAAGGCAGGTTGTGTGTTTTCTGCGGCGCGTTACGAAAAAAAGAATGAAATGCGCCGTCACGCTTGCACGCCCCGGCCTGTTCTTTGATCTTCTGCGGCTATTTGCCCTCAGGCGGTGTAGTAAAATTACGCCAATTTTTTCGTCTTTGACGCATGAGGTTCTGCAATGTCGCTTACTAAAAAACCTGTCGTATTAGTGATTCTGGATGGCTATGGCTACCGTGAAGATAGCCAGGATAACGCTATTTCCGCCGCCAAAACGCCTGTGATGGATAGCCTGTGGGTCAACCGTCCGCACACGTTAATCGATGCTTCTGGCCTTGAAGTGGGCCTGCCGGACCGTCAGATGGGCAACTCTGAAGTCGGTCACGTTAACCTGGGCGCCGGGCGCATCGTCTACCAGGATCTCACGCGTCTCGATGTAGAAATCAAAGAGCGCACGTTCTTTGAAAACCCGGTGCTGACTGCCGCCGTCGATAAAGCCGTCGCCGCAGGCAAAGCCGTACACATTATGGGTCTGGCGTCGCCTGGCGGCGTACACAGCCATGAAGATCATATCCTGGCGATGATTGAGCTGGCCGCCGCTCGCGGCGCAGAGAAAATCTACCTGCACGCATTCCTGGACGGCCGTGATACGCCGCCGCGCAGCGCGAAAGCATCGCTTGAGAAATTCGCGGCGAAATTCGCCGAAGTCGGCAAAGGCCGCATCGCCTCTATTATTGGCCGTTATTTTGCGATGGATCGCGACAACCGCTGGGACCGCGTGGAGCAGGCGTACGACTTGCTGACGCTGGCGAAAGGCGAGTATGAAGCGCCAAACGCCGTGGCCGGCCTTGAAGCCGCCTACGCGCGTGATGAAAACGATGAATTCGTTAAAGCGACCGTGATTCGTGGCGAAGGCGAAGCCTCTGCCGCAATGGAAGATGGTGACGCGCTGATTTTCATGAACTTCCGCGCCGACCGCGCGCGCCAGATAACCCGCGCGTTTGTAAACCGCGATTTTGAAGGCTTTAGCCGCAAGAAAGTCGTGAAGTTCGCGGATTTTGTCATGCTGACGGAGTATGCAGCGGATATCCGCACCGCCTGCGCTTACCCGCCAGCCTCGCTGCTTAATACTTTCGGCGAGTGGATGGCGAAACATAACAAAACCCAGCTGCGTATCTCTGAAACCGAGAAGTACGCGCATGTGACCTTCTTCTTTAACGGTGGCGTGGAAGAGCCGTTCCCGGGCGAAGACCGCATTCTGATTAATTCGCCGAAGGTCGCGACCTACGATCTGCAGCCGGAAATGAGTTCTGCCGAGCTTACCGAAAAACTCGTCGGCGCGATTAACAGCGGCAAATATGACGCGATTATCTGTAACTACCCGAACGGCGATATGGTCGGGCATACCGGCGTATTCGACGCGGCTGTTGCGGCGGTGGAAGCGCTGGATAACTGCATCGCGCAGGTGACCCGCGCCGTTGAGGCCGCAGGCGGCCAGATGCTTATCACCGCCGACCACGGCAACGCCGAACAGATGCGCGATCCGGCAACAGGCCAGGCGCACACCGCGCACACTAACCTGCCGGTGCCGCTGATTTACGTGGGCGATAAAGCCGTGAAAGCCGTGGACGGCGGCAAGCTCTCTGATATCGCGCCGACCCTGCTGACGCTGATGGGGATGGAAATCCCGCAAGAGATGACTGGCAAGCCGCTGTTCATCGTGGAATAATCCCTCCCCATGAGGGGAAAGGCGATTTTTTCAATGACATGGGGCAACAGGCCGTTTCGGTTCTTACTTAAGCCCCTGCTTTACGCCAGCGCGCTCAGCGCTGGCGTATTGTTATGCCCGCTTTCCGCCCACGCGGATGACCGCGATCAGCTTAAATCCATCCAGGATGATATCGCCGCCAAAGAGCGCGCCGTGCGCCAGCAACAGCAGCAGCGCGCGAAACTGCTCGCCCAGCTGAAAAGTCAGGAACAGGCGATCGCCGCCGCCAGCCGCAAGCTGCGCGAAACCCAGAATACGCTGGCGGAACTCAACCGTCAGATAGCCCAGATGAATGACTCCATCGCAAAGCTGGAGAAGCAAAAAGCGGCACAGGAACGCAACCTGGCGGCCCAGCTTGATGCGGCGTTCCGTCAGGGGCAACACAGCGGCCTTCAGTTGATCCTGAGCGGCGAAGAGAGCCAGCGCGGCCAGCGTTTACAGGCCTATTTCGGCTATCTCAACGAAGCGCGACAGGAAACCATCGCCCAGCTCAAGCAAACCCGCGAAGAAGTCGCCACGCAAAAAGCGGAGCTCGAAGAGAAGCAGACGCAGCAACAGACGCTGCTTTACGAGCAGCAGGCGCAACAGGCGAAGCTGGAGCAGGCCCGCAACGAACGTAAGAAAACCCTCGGTGCGCTGGATTCTTCCATTCAGGAAGGGCAGCAGCAGCTAAGCGAGCTGCGCGCCAACGAATCGCGCCTGCGCGATCGCATCGCCCGTGCGGAAGCGGCGGCCAAAGCGCGCGCCGAACGCGAGGCGCGTGAAGCCGAACAGGTTCGCTCCCGTCAGAAAGAGGCCTCGCGCAAAGGCACCACCTATAAACCTTCCGACAGCGAACGTTCACTGATGGCGCGCACCGGCGGGCTCGGCTCGCCGAACGGTCAGGCATTCTGGCCGGTACGCGGCCCGTTGCTGCACCGTTATGGCGAACAGCTGCAAGGTGAACTACGTTGGAAGGGCATCGTTATCGGTGCCAGCGAAGGCACCGAGGTGAAAGCCATCGCCGACGGGCGCGTTATCCTTGCCGACTGGCTGCAGGGTTATGGTCTGGTCGTGGTGGTTGAGCACGGCAAAGGCGACATGAGCCTTTACGGTTACAACCAGAGCGCGCTGGTGAACGTGGGCGCGCAGGTCCGCGCCGGTCAGCCCATCGCGCTGGTGGGTAACAGCGGCGGTCAGGGTCGTCCTTCACTCTATTTTGAAATTCGCCGTCAGGGTCAGGCGGTCAATCCACAACCGTGGTTGGGAAGATAAGTTTTGCTTCAGTTGCGTCGTCTTGTTTTTGCTCTCGCCGGTTCGCTGGCACTCGCCGCGCCCGCCCTTGCCGGCAAACTCGCTATCGTGATTGATGATTTCGGCTATCGCCCGGGCACCGAAAACCAGGTGCTGGCGATGCCTGCCGAAGTCTCCGTCGCCGTGCTGCCTAATGCGCCGCACGCCCGCGAAATGGCGACTAAAGCCCATAATCAGGGACATGACGTGCTCATCCACCTGCCGATGGCGCCGCTCAGCAAACAGCCGCTGGAAAAAGACACGCTGCGCCCGGATATGAGCGCTGATGAAATCGCGCGTATTATTCGCGAAGCGGTAAACAGCGTGCCTTACGCCATCGGCATGAATAACCATATGGGCAGCGCGATGACATCAAGTCTTCCAGGTATGCAGAAAGTGATGGCGTCGCTCGCGCACTACAATCTCTTTTTCCTCGATAGCATGACCATCGGTAACAGCCAGGCCATGCGCGCCGCCGCAGGCACCGGCGTGAAAGTCATCAAGCGTAAAGTCTTTCTGGACGACACCCAGAACGACGCGGATATTCGTTATCAGTTTAACCGCGCGGTCGCGCTGGCGCGCCGTAACGGCTCGGCGATTGCTATCGGCCACCCTCACCCGTCAACGGTACGCGTGCTCCAGCAAATGCTCTACAATCTGCCGCCCGATATTACGCTGGTGCGCGCGAGCAGCCTGCTGAACGAGCCGCAGGTGGATACGTCGAGACCAGACGCGACACCGCCCTCACAGACCGTGCCGACCGCGCCGCGTAACCCGTTCCGTGGTGTGAAGCTTTGCAAGCCGAAACGCCAGCCTGAGCCGGTCTATGCCACGCGTTTCTTTACGGTGATCGGCGAAAGCGTCAGCCAGAGCCCGCTGGTGAGTTATTTGCGCCATCAATGGCAAGGATGGGGCAAACAGTCCTGAATAAAAAACCCGCCGGAAGGCGGGTTTTTTATTAGCGAGGGAGCGGTGAGTCAGAATGTTTTTTTACCGGCACCTTTTTTTTATCGCCGTGCGCATACCAGGCTTTGAAGTATTTGAGGAAGCTGTAAAACGTGGCATATAAGCCCGTTACCAGCCCCACCCGACCCTGTCGCCAGGCACCGCTAAACAGATACCATTTAAAAAACGCGCCGATCGCGCTTATCACACCGCGAAGCAGCGACGGACGCACTTTTTTATATTTCACCAGCCGCGTCGTATAACTGTTTAATTTATTAAAAACTTCATGCAACGAATAAAACGTATCGTGACGAACATAGCCGGGAATTTTTACCGTCTGTAATTGCCCTTCCACTTTGTCATCCACAGGGCGATCGTTAAATCGCGCCGAACGACGGTTAAAAAGCCGAACCGGGAAATCGGGCGAGGAGATGGGATAAATGGTGCGCACAGGCTCGCCAAGTACATGCCAGTAGCGGGAAATTCGCCAGGCCTGATCAGGGCGCGGTTCGTCACCTGCTTTCAGCGCCAGAATAAAATCGACGGTTTCATCATCGAGGATTTCATCGCTGTCCATACAGAGCACCCAGTCATGCGAGGCAAGGCTAATCGCATGATTCATCTGCTGGCCGTGCATAGCATAAGGGTGAAAATGCGGCGTAATGCCATATTCATGACAAATCGCCACGGTGTCGTCATGGCTGCCGGAATCCAGCACCACCATTTCATCAGCAATAATCAACAATGGTGGTAACACTTCACGCAGCAAGCGCGCAGAGTTGCAGGTCAGAACGCAAACGGAGAGTTTAAGCATAGTGATTCACAACATTTAACCAGGCCTGAACAAACAATATAGGCACGGCAGGCAAAAACGATAAAGAAAAAGTGCGCAAATGTGGCGTAAGTCCAGAATCAGCCACGATATTTTTTTCTGTCTACGCAGACGAACAGCCTGTCATGGCGATAAAGGGCGCGTACACGGGCCTGCAGCGATAAGAGATTGGCTCAACAATAGCGAGCTTGCGTAACGTAGATAACGATTAGCAGAGAAATTACCAACAACAAAACGCTCGAAATACGCAGGCCCTATTTCGTGGACTTTTGTTCTAACAGAATAGACATGAAGACCCGGATTGTATTTTATTTTTTCTGACGACACTTTTAAATACATGCAAAAAAAAGCCCACCGCTCTTCTACAAAGAGAGCCAGGTATTAGCGTGATATTGCGTGTAAAAAAGGGAGTTATAAAAATCGGGGCAGACGGTAGCAATTCGCTTTTATAAAGTCAAATCGCTGAAAATGGTAGCGGCGCCCGAATAATCAGGCGCCGTAATTAAGGGTTAATCCCAGCTCAGGATCACCTTCCCGGACTGACCGGAACGCATAGCGTCAAAGCCCTTCTGGAAATCGTCGATGGTGAAGCGATGGGTAATAATCGGTGACAGATCCAGGCCAGACTGAATGAGCGCGGCCATTTTGTACCAGGTTTCAAACATCTCGCGGCCATAAATGCCTTTGATGAAAAGCCCTTTGAAAATGACTTTGTTCCAGTCGATGGACATATCGGAGGGCGGAATGCCAAGCATCGCAATACGCCCGCCGTGGTTCATGGTATCCAGCATGGTGCGGAACGCCGGCGGCGCGCCGGACATCTCAAGACCCACATCGAAGCCTTCGGTCATGCCCAGTTCGTTCATCACGTCCTGCAGGCTTTCGTTCGCGACGTTCACCGCGCGGGTAACGCCCATTTTGCGGGCCAGCGACAAGCGATACTCATTCACATCGGTAATGACGACGTTACGCGCACCGACGTGTTTCGCCACCGCTGCCGCCATGATGCCGATCGGGCCCGCGCCTGACACCAGCACATCTTCACCGACCAGATCAAACGAGAGCGCCGTATGTACGGCGTTGCCGAACGGGTCAAAGATGGAAGCCAGATCGTCAGAGATATTGTCCGGGATTTTGAACGCGTTGAACGCCGGGATCACCAGATATTCGGCGAAACAGCCCGGACGGTTGACGCCCACGCCAACGGTGTTGCGGCACAGATGCGTGCGCCCGCCGCGGCAGTTACGGCAGTGGCCGCAGGTAATGTGGCCTTCGCCGCTGACGCGATCGCCGATTTTAAAGCCTTTCACTTCCTGGCCAATGCCGACCACTTCGCCAACATATTCATGGCCGACAACCATCGGCACCGGAATGGTCTTCTGCGACCATTCATCCCAGTTGTAAATGTGCACATCGGTGCCGCAAATCGCGGTTTTGCGAATTTTGATCAGCAGATCGTTATGACCCACTTCTGGCTCCGGCACATCGGTCATCCAGATGCCTTCTGCCGGTTTCAGTTTTGATAATGCTTTCATTTCACGCCCTCAGGCAATCACGCCTAACTGTTTACCGATGCGGGTAAACGCATCGACCGCACGTTCAATTTGTTCAGGAGTATGCGCCGCCGACATCTGGGTGCGAATACGCGCCTGGCCTTTCGGCACCACCGGATAGAAGAAGCCGGTCACGTAAATGCCCTCTTTTTGCAGCTCGCGGGCGAATTCCTGCGCGATAACGGCATCGCCCAGCATTACCGGGATAATGGCGTGATCGGCGCCCGCCAGCGTAAAGCCCGCCGCCGTCATCTTCTCGCGGAACAGACGCGCGTTGGACCACAGACGCGCACGCAGATCAGCGCCGGATTCCACCATCTCCAGCACTTTGATGGATGCCGCGACAATCGCCGGTGCCAGGGAATTAGAGAAGAGATACGGACGTGAGCGCTGACGCAGCCATTCGACGACCTCTTTGCGCGCCGCGGTATAGCCGCCGGACGCGCCGCCAAGCGCTTTGCCCAGCGTGCCGGTGATAATGTCCACGCGGCCCATCACGTCACAATATTCATGTGAACCGCGCCCGTTTTCGCCGACAAAACCGACCGCGTGGGAATCATCCACCATGACCAGCGCGTCATATTTATCCGCCAGATCGCACACGCCTTTCAGGTTGGCGATCACGCCGTCCATCGAGAACACGCCGTCTGTCGCGATAAGAATATGGCGCGCGCCCGCTTCACGGGCCTCTTTCAGACGCGCTTCCAGCTCCTGCATATCGTTATTGGCGTAACGGAAACGCTTTGCTTTACACAGGCGCACGCCGTCGATGATGGAGGCGTGGTTCAGCGCATCGGAGATAATCGCGTCTTCCGGGCCGAGCAGCGTTTCAAACAGCCCGCCGTTGGCGTCAAAGCAGGAAGAGTAAAGAATGGCGTCTTCCATGCCGAGAAACGCGGCCAGCTTATTTTCGAGCAGCTTGTGGCTGTCCTGGGTGCCGCAGATAAAGCGCACCGAGGCCATGCCGAAGCCGTGAGTGTCCATGCCCTGCTTCGCCGCGGCGATAAGCTCAGGGTGATTCGCCAGACCAAGATAGTTGTTGGCGCAAAAGTTAACGACGTGGCTGCCGTCTGCCACCTGGATATCCGCCTGCTGGGCGGAGGTGATGATTCGTTCTTCCTTAAACAAGCCTTCGGCGCGCGCCGTTTCTAAATCGGCGGAAAGCTGTTGGTAAAAATCCCCTCGCATTGCAATTCTCCAGACATGAGCCAGTTCGGCACATATTATTACCCAAAGCTATGGACAGAGACGAGATGACGAAGCACCGATTCTTTGTTTTGCAGCATAAATCACGCGAGACGGGCAAACTTGCTTCGGCTGAAACGGCCAATGGCTGTAGGGCAACCAATGTGATGGTATGATTGATACTATTCACGCCGGAGATTTTTCCCGGCTCACATTCTGAAGGACAGGCTTATGATTATCGTTACCGGCGGCGCGGGTTTTATCGGCAGCAACATTGTTAAGGCTCTGAACGACATCGGCTATACCGACATTCTGGTGGTGGACAACCTGAAAGACGGCACCAAGTTCGTCAACCTGGTGGATCTGAATATCGCCGATTACATGGATAAAGAAGATTTCCAGGTGCAGATCATGTCTGGCGAGGAGTTCGGCGAGGTTGAAGCCGTGTTCCACGAAGGCGCCTGCTCATCCACCACCGAGTGGGACGGCAAGTACATGATGGACAATAACTATCAGTACTCCAAAGAGCTACTGCACTACTGCCTGGAGCGCGAAATCCCGTTCCTGTATGCCTCTTCCGCCGCCACCTACGGCGGGCGCACCTCTGACTTTATCGAATCACGCGAATATGAGAAGCCGCTGAATGTATACGGCTACTCGAAATTCCTGTTCGATGAATATGTTCGTCAGATCCTGCCGGAAGCGAACTCGCAGATCACCGGCTTCCGTTACTTTAATGTCTACGGACCGCGCGAAGGCCACAAAGGCAGCATGGCGAGCGTGGCGTTCCACCTCAATACGCAACTGAACAACGGCGAAAGCCCGAAACTGTTTGAAGGCAGCGAAAACTTCAAGCGCGACTTCATCTACGTGGGCGATGTGGCCGCGGTGAACCTGTGGTTCTGGCAGAACGGCGTATCCGGCATTTTCAACTGCGGCACCGGCCGTGCGGAGTCGTTCCAGGCCGTTGCGGATGCCGCGCTGGCCTTCCATAAAAAAGGCAGCATCGAATACATCCCGTTCCCGGAAAAACTCAAAGGCCGCTATCAGGCGTTTACTCAGGCCGATCTCACTAACCTGCGCGCTGCGGGCTACGACAAGCCGTTTAAAACCGTTGCCGAAGGGGTCGCGGAATATATGGCCTGGCTGAACCGCGACGCATAAGCAGGCTGATGCATGAAAATACTGGTGATCGGCCCGTCATGGGTGGGCGACATGATGATGTCGCAAAGTCTCTATCGCACGCTCCGGGCCCGTTATCCGCAGGCGGTGATTGATGTGATGGCACCCGCGTGGTGCCGTCCACTGCTGTCTCGTATGCCGGAGGTGAATGAGGCGATCCCCATGCCGCTCGGCCACGGCGCGCTGGGGCTTGGCGAGCGCCGTCGTCTGGGCCATAGCCTGCGTGAACGCCGCTACGATCGCGCGTACGTGCTGCCAAACTCATTCAAATCGGCGCTGGTGCCTTTTTTCGCAGGTATCCCGCACCGCACCGGCTGGCGCGGCGAGATGCGCTACGGCCTGCTGAACGATGTTCGCGTGCTGGATAAACAGGCATGGCCGCTGATGGTCGAGCGTTATGTCGCGCTGGCCTACGATAAGGGCGTGATGCAGTCGGCAAAAGATTTGCCGCAGCCCTTACTCTGGCCGCAACTGCTGGTCACGGACGCGGAAAAAAGCCAGACCTGCGCGCAGTTCGCGCTTTCCGCCGAGCGCCCGGTCATCGGCTTCTGCCCTGGCGCGGAGTTTGGCCCGGCGAAACGCTGGCCGCATTATCACTACGCGGAGCTGGCAAAACAGCTGATTGACGAAGGTTATCAGGTGGCGCTGTTCGGCTCGGCGAAAGATCACGAAGCGGGCAATGAAATCCTCGCGGCGCTGAGTGTTGAACAGCAGGCGTGGTGCCGCAATCTGGCGGGTGAGACCCAGCTTGAGCAGGCCGTGGTGCTGATTGCCGCCTGTAAGGCCATAGTGACCAATGATTCCGGCCTGATGCACGTGGCCGCTGCGCTCGATCGCCCGCTGGTCGCGCTCTACGGCCCGAGCAGCCCGGATTTCACGCCGCCGCTGTCGCATAAGGCCAAAGTGATTCGTCTTATCACCGGCTACCATAAAGTGCGTAAAGGCGACGCCGCCGAAGGCTATCACCAGAGTCTCATCGACATTACGCCTGCCCGCGTTCTGGAGACGCTCAACGAACTGCTGCTGAACGAGGAAGCCTGACGGATGCGGGTGCTTGTTGTGAAAACCTCCTCAATGGGCGATGTGCTTCATACGCTGCCCGCGTTAACCGACGCCATGCAGGCGATGCCGGATATCCGATTCGACTGGGTCGTGGAAGAAGGCTTCGCGCAGATCCCTTCATGGCATCCGGCGGTTGAACGCGTGCTGCCGGTGGCGATCCGCCGCTGGCGCAAGGCGTGGTTTTCCGCGCCGGTCAAAGCCGAGCGCCGCGCCTTTCGCGACGCGCTGCGGGCGGTAAATTACGATGCGGTGATCGACGCGCAGGGGCTGGTCAAAAGCGCAGCCCTGGTGACGCGCCTGGCACGCGGCGTTAAGCATGGCATGGACTGGCAGACGGCGCGCGAGCCGCTTGCCAGTCTTTTTTATCACCGCCGTCACCATATTGCGAAAGCGCAGCACGCGGTGGAACGCACCCGCGAACTCTTTGCGAAAAGCCTCGGCTATGCAAAACCCGCCGCGCAGGGCGATTACGCCATCGCGCAGCACTTTTTGCGCCAGGCTGCGGACGACGCCGGGCGTTATGTCGTGTTCCTGCACGCCACCACGCGCGATGAAAAACACTGGCCGGAAGCGCACTGGCGCGAGCTTATCGCACTGCTGGGCCCGACGGGTCTGCAGATTCGTCTGCCGTGGGGCGCGCCGCACGAAGAAGCGCGGGCCAGACGGCTTGCTGAAGGTTTTAATTATGTGCAGGTGCTCCCACGCCTGACGCTTGAACAGGTGGCCCACCAGCTGGCGGGCGCGCGGTTTGTGGTGTCGGTAGATACCGGTCTGAGCCATCTCACCGCCGCGCTCGATCGCCCGAACGTCACGCTCTACGGGCCGACCGATCCGGGGCTGATTGGGGGCTACGGGAAAAACCAGTTTGTCTGTCGTCCGGTGGATTCGCTGAAGCTTGCCGATCTGCCCGCCGCTACCGTTTTTGAACAACTGCGTCCCTGGCTTTGCGGGGAAACATCCGTTTCAGAGAGTGCCCATGCCTGACTTATTCACGCCTGAACGCCCGCCAAAGCGCGTTCTGATCATTAAGCTGCGCCACCACGGCGACGTATTGTTGACCTCTCCCTGCTTTACGGTGGTGAAAAAAGCGTACCCGCAGGCAGAAGTGGATGCGCTGGTATATGACGACACCCAGGCGATGCTGACCAGCCATCCGCATATCGACCAGGTGCACACCATTGGCCGCAACTGGCGCAAACAGGGGCTTCTTAAGCAGTTTCAGCTTTACCGGGGACTGGTGAAAACCCTCAAAGCCCGCCAGTATGACGTGCTGATTAACCTGACCGAACACTGGCATGGCGCTCGTCTGGCGCGCCTGCTGAAACCCCGCGTCTCTGTGGGCTTTCGCCCGGACAAACGCAGCGGCTTCGCGCGCCGCCGCTGGGTAAAATCGTTCACCACGCTCTATCCGGCCATTCAGGACAACACGCGTCATATGGTGGAAGTGAACCTCGACGCGCTGCGCCGTATCGGTATTCATCCGGCCACTAGCGACGACAAACGCACGCTGTTTGTGCCCGGCGACGAAGCAGAAGCGTTTATCCAGGACAAGCTGGCCGCGTTTGGCCTGAAAAGCGGCGACTACATTCTGGTGCATCCCACCTCGCGCTGGATGTTTAAATCCTGGGATACCCGCACGCTGGCCGCTACCGTCGATGCACTGGCGAGCCGTGGGCTGCCGGTTATCCTCTCCGCCGCGCCGTCCCGCGAAGAAACAGAGTATATGGATAAACTTCGCGCTGCGCTGACACAGCCAGTATTTGATCTGAGCGGTCAGCTGAATCTGAAACAGCTTGGCGCGCTGATGAAACACGCCCGGATTTACTTCGGCGTCGATTCTATGCCGATGCATCTGGCAAGCGCCGTCGGCACGCCCACCGTGGCGATTTTCGGGCCGACCGGCGCCATCAAATGGTCGCCCTGGGGCGTATCGCATCGCGTTATCACCGCAGGCTTTACCTGTCAGCCCTGCGGTAAAGCAGGCTGCGGCGACAGCGGCGTCTCTGACTGCATCACCGCCATTACGCCTCAACAGGTGCTGAGCGCTATCGATACTCTGCTGCTGGAAACGCCTGCATGAAACTGGCCATCGTCAGACAGACCTGGAACCCTAACGGCGGCGCGGAGCGCTTTGTTTCGCGCGCGCTGAATGTGCTGTCGCAAAGCGGCGAGCTGGATGTCACGCTGATTGCCCGCCAGTGGGAAAGCGGCGCGGGCTGGCAGACGCTGACGGTCGATCCGCCGTTTCGCAATCGTAAAGCGCGTGAGGCCGGTTTTGCCGCCGCCGCCGCCGCGCAGTTTGCGGCATTTGATATCGTGCAAAGTCATGAGCGTATCCCGGGCGCCACGATTTTTCGCGCCGGCGATGGTGTGCACGCCGCCTGGCTTGAACAATACCATCGCATTCAGTCGCCGCTGGCACGCTGGGCGCAGTCCTTTAGCGCATATCATCGTTACATTCTCAAAGCGGAGCGCGAGATGTTTATGCATCCGAAACTTCGCAAAGTGATTTGTAACTCCCGAATGGTGCGCGACGATATCGCCCGCCGTTTCGGACTGGCGGATAATCAACTGACGGTGATTTATAACGGTGTTGATACGTCAGTGTTTCACCCCTCAGTACGTGAGCACTCACTTCGAAGCGAGCTGGGTGTTCCGGCTGATGCGCCGGTACTCGCTTACGTCGGTTCCGGATTTGCCCGTAAAGGCGTTGCGGTAGCGCTGAAAGCGATAGTTGACCACCCCACCGTCTGGCTGCTGGTGGCCGGACGCGATAAACACGCGCGCCGTTTCGAAGCGCTGGCGCACAAGCTTGGCGTCGCGGCGCGCGTCAAATTTCTCGGCCCGATCGCGGATATCAAAACGGTGTATGGCAGCGCTGATGCCCTGATTTTGCCGACGCTCTACGATCCGTTCCCCAATGTCTGCGTGGAAGCGCTCGCCTGCGGCCTGCCGCTGTTAACGAGCCACGGCTGCGGCGCAGCGGAATGGGTGCAGGAAGGCGAGAATGGCTGGGTGCGTGATGCGCTTGATGCGCCCGGCTATAGCGAGGCGATTGGTCAGTGGCTGACAGGGCGCGCCGCCGGGAAAGATTACATCAGCGCCGCGCGGCGCACCGCAGAGCCCTGGACGCTGGAAAGAATGGCCCAGGAACTCAATGCGCTTTATCGTGAACTGCTGGCCTGACGGCTGGCGTTTCGGAACACCTGCTCCATCGCATCCAGCATACAATCACGCGTAAAATGGCTGCACAGGTACTCATACCCCTGCTGCGCCAGCCGCTCGCGTAGCGCCGCGTCGTCATAGAGCCGCATGATGGCGGCTTTTAACGCCTGCGCGTCCCGCTGGCCGACTAATAATCCGGTTTGATTATCAATGACGGCATCCGCCGTGCCGCCCGCGTCCGTGGCGATGGTCGCAACGCGCGACGCCAGCGACTGCAAAACGCCCTGCGGCACGCCTTCCATATCGTGCGACGGGCTCAGTGCAATATCAAACGCCGGAAACCACTTCTGCGGCTCGCGCTGATGCCCGGCCATTACCACACGTGTTTGCAACCCCAGCGCGGCGATTTCCTGCTCCAGCGCGGCGCGGTGCGGCCCTTCGCCAACAATCGCCAGCCGGATATGCGGATTATCGATTTGCGCCAGCGCCTGTAACAACACGCTATGGCCTTTGTTTGGACGCAAATGCGAGACCACGCCAAGCCAGAAAGCGTCTTCACTCAGTCCGCAATCCTGACGCGCCGCGTGTTTATCGCCTGGCTTAAACCGCGCGGTATCGACGCCGCTTGGCACAGAAGTGCTGTGAGAAAGCGGCACGCCGATCTCTTCAAGCTGATGGCGCAACGCTTCACCGGTCGTCACCACATGCGCGCAGGCGGTGCCAAACAACCATCGCGTCCCACGGTTATTTCGCGGCTTGCCGGAAGCGTGACGGGTACGCACCAGCGGCGGCGGGTTACGCAGCGTCGCGCTGGCCAGCGCGACAAGCCAGGTGTCAACGGAGTTGTGGCTATTGATAACGTCAATATGTCCCGCCTCATGTTTCAGCCACGCACGCAGGCGCAGCAGATTGGGAATTTTTTTACGACCGACAGGCAGATTGACGACCGTCAGGCCGGCGTCCCGCGCCAGCGTGTTCAGCGGTACCTCTTCAGGGCAGACAATAGTGACCTGATGGCCGCGCGCCTGCATGCCGAGAGATTCGTTAATAATGCGCAGCGGCTGACCACCCTTTCCGCCGTCTGCTTCGGTATGAACGATATGCATAATCTTCCTGTTATTAGCCAGCGTGTCCGGCAGCACAATTATACCTTTGGCTTTATGAATACTTACAAACATTATCCTTCTTTATAGATATTATCTGTGCTACTTTGCCGTGCAATTTATTGTTTTTTCGCAGAGTCTTACGAGATATTTCTGAATTTTTAAGACCACATGTTAAGCAAACTGTCCTTACAAGTTGTTAATTTTTATGAACACTAAACGTAATGCTTTGTCCGGGCTTTTGTTCGTATCCGTACTGGCGCTTTGCTTTGTATGGCCTATTCCGAATGGAATGCTACCTTTCCATCGCAACGTCTTTATCTATCTTTCTATTGCGCTCACTGTTGGCCTGTTTTTTACGTCGTCTTCAGCTCGTCAGCATTTAAACATACCTAAAATCAAACCGGTGATGCTGTTCATCTGGTTACTGACGTTCTTTATTTTAATCAACGGCTTTATTATTGCGCCTGATATTAAAGAAATGATCGGAACCTGGGACGGGCAATGGGTCAGACCCGTTTTACTTTTTACCTCGGGTATCCTGCTGATGCCGGTTTTACAGGACAGATTCCCTTCACTTACTGCCGCCAGGCTGTTCACGGCGGTGATCCTGTGTTTCTGGGGCGTTATCCTGATCCATTTACTGGACTCGCTTTATCTGTACTGGCGTGACGGAGTCATTCACTGGGGCGAGACGCGAATTGTGTTTAACCGCACCCGCATGAGCTTCCAGGTCAATATGATAACCGGCTTCTTGCTGGCAGAGTTACTGACGCGCAGTCTGCTGCATCAGCGCTTTATGACGCTAAAATCGCCGGTTCTGGTTTTGATGTTGCTTGCCAATCTGCTATGCACCGCACTGGTCGACACCCGCTGGGGCACGATCGGCCTTGTGGGCAGCCTCTTTTCGACTTTTCTCCTGCTAAGCCTGCATAAGATGCGGCGTAGCAATGTGATTAAAGTGGGTAGCATTTTCCTGGCTATCGTCGTGGTGGCAGGCGCGCTGGTGGTGACCTCATGGAAAACCGACCCGCGCTGGGGCAGTCTGGAAGATGACGCCGAGACGGGCTGGAATGCCTCCTTCAATAGCTTCTGTTACAACAGAGCCACCGGAAAACATCCCGTTAATGACTTAGGCAAGCCGATCAATCATTCCAATGGCTGCCGCGCCAGCTTTTTCCATCAGGGCTGGAAACTGGTCGCAGAACATCCGTTCGGCATGGGGCCGCGTAAAGAGGCGTTTAATTACCTTTTACGTCACGACACTAATAATCAGCGTATTGATATCCCGCACAGTCATTATGGGCTTATTGAATTCGGGTTACAGAATGGTATCGCGGGCATCGCAGGCTGGCTGATATTGCTGGTCATGTGCTGGTATATCGGCTGGCGTGAATACCGCCACGGTAATACGATGCCAGGGCTTTTCTTGCTCTTGTTTACGATTGGTTTCTTCTCTCGTACCCTGGTTGACCATAACCTTAAAGACCATTATCTGGAGCAGTATATGATGCTGACAGGGCTGTTAATTGGGATTTGTGCCCTGCGCACGCCGCCAGAAGCGTCAACTAACCCTTCTTAAACGCAGGCTCGCGCCGGTAGCTTTCTTTATCGCTTCATAGATAATAGGCAGCCACCGGCGCAATGGCCTGGCGAACTTCTGACATCACATGCTGTCGAAACGCCGTTACGCCAGGTGAAAAGTGTTTATCTGTAAGACCCGGTATCCCACGGAGAAAGCATGTCTGATACCCCCCTTCTGAGTATCATTGTCGCGGTTTATAACGGCGAGAAGTTCCTGAGCGCCTTTTTTGACAGCATTAAAAGTCAGCAACTGGAGAGCGTTGAGCTCATCGTCGTGGACGACGGGTCGACCGACCGCTCCGCTGAAATTACCGAAAGCTACCGCGCGCAATTTCCGCGTTTTCAGCATGTAAAACAGGAAAATCAGGGCGTATCCGCCGCGCGTAATACCGGACTGGCACTGGCGCAAGGCCAATACCTGGCGTTTCCGGATATCGACGACGTTATCTACCCGACGCTTTATCCGCGCCTGCTCGATATCGCCACGCAAAATAATCTTGATGTCGCGACCTGTAACGGTACATACATTTATGATGACGGTCGTCCGGCGAAGAAGATTTTCCCCTCGGATCGACTGACGTCTACCGGCGTACTGGATGGCCCTACCTGGCTGCAAATGGCGTTGAACTCACGCAAATTCCTGCATGTCACCTGGCTGAATATTTATCGCCACGACTTCATCAAACGTCATGGTTTCCGCTTCGAACATGGCCTGCGTCATCAGGATATTCCGTGGACCACCGAAGTGTTGCTGACGGCGCAGCGGGTGCAATATATCGACGAAACGCTGTATGACTACCTGATCCACGCCGCCTCGGTTTCCCATACGCCGGGCACCGATGACACGCGCATGCGTTCAGCTCGTCACTACATGAAAATTCTTGAGATGCTGAACGCCATTAATGAGCGTTATCCCGAACAGGTGAAACGTGTTCCGGCGTGTCACTGGCAGATAGCCAAAGAAGGGCTTGGGATCTTACATAGCATTAATAATATTGAAGATCCTGTGAAGAAACGCGAAATCACGCGCGAGCTTTTCGATCGGGGCATCTGGGAGATGATCTGGAAGAACGCGCGCGGCTTTAAACAGCGCTGGCGTCTGGGTCGTCGCTACTTCCGTCTTAAAAAATTAGTTACGACAATTTCCTGATGAATAAAATTAAACTACATGCCGTTTCACGTAGCGATTTTATCGCTAAAAACTACCCCGATTTTCAGTCGCTTGTCGATGCCCGCGTCAACCCGGACACCATTCCCGAGCGCTTTTACTGCGGTGGGCGCGGCGGCTGGACTTTCCAGACGGCCCTGACGCTGAATTATTACTATCCCGAGCGGGTAGAGGTGTCGTTTGGCTCTGAGTGCCGCCCCGATGCCATCAATTTAATGCATAACGACGATTTCGGCTCGCGCGTAAAACCCTGGAAAGGGCTCACCGTTGTTGCACGTGCTGACCGCCCGCCGGTTATCGGCTCAGACTATGTTGTAGAGCAAAATCCGCAATTCAAAAATCGCGGAAACAGAGTTTTTGTGCCGTACTGGCCACAGCCTGGCGTACAACCACGCGAACGCACCGATAATGACGTCCGCACGGTCGCTTATTTTGGCCGTGTCGATAGCTTCCCGGCGGAATTTGGCAGCGATGCCTTCAAACAGCGTCTTGCGGAACAGGGCATTACGCTGCGTATCTCGTTCAATAACTGGACCGATTATCGCGATGTGGACGTGTGCCTTAGCTTCAGGAAATCACACGACCATAAACTGGCGCGTAAGCCTGCCAGTAAACTGATTAACGGCTGGCTCGGAAAAACCGTCATGATTTGTGATGACGAACCCTCCTTCAACGCTATCCGCGAAAGCGAGCTGGACTACCTGATTGCCAAAACGCCGGACGAGGCTTTCAACGCCATTATGCGTCTGAAAAATGATCCTGAGCTCTTCCGGCGTATGCTGGAACAGGGTGAGAAACGCCTTGAGGTTTATTCTCGTCAGGCTGTTGCGGCGCGTTGGTACAGCCTGTTTGAGGAGATCTGGCAGAAAGGCGTTCACCAGCGCCCCACGGCCTTACGTGCGCTTCGCTTTGCGTTCGGTAAAGCCATTCGCCCTTTAACCAAAAAGATGTAATGACGGCCTAAGGTTCTTTTTCATGCTCTCTATTCTTTCTGGAGCCCGTCCGGTGTCGCCGCGTAATATCGTGCGCACGCTGGTACTGGCAGCGATAATTCTTGTTCTGTTTTCACTATCAGAAATCGCCATCCTGATGAAAGATAATGTCTATCGCCCTAAAGCGGATGATATGGCGTTATACCTCATTATTGCGTTACTGGCGGCTGCCAGCGCCCGCTTTTTCGTTACGCGGTTGCTGCTCGCAGTAACCTTTATCGTGCAAATCAGTGAGGCGATTTATTACACCTTCTACGGGCAGTTTTATGGCCCAAGCGAAGTCTGGCTCGCTTTCGTCGAAACCAAAGATATCGCCAGCGGCATTAGCGACAGCCTCAGTTCGTTAGGGATTTATTTTCTTATTATGCTGGTAGCCGTGCTGTTCTCGCTCTTTGCAGCGCGCCGCCTGGCACCGGAATGGAAAAAGTGGCAAGCCTTGCCTTGCCTGCTGATTATTGTGGTGATGTTTGGCGGGCAGTTTTACAAAGCGATTAACGGGCAGATGTATAAATTTAACCCGGATCTGCGCCACTCTTTGCTACGTAACGGCCTCTCTGCGATGAGCTTTAGCTCCATTCGTCTCATTCCGGAGGCGATTTCCGGCGAAAATCAGCAAATAGCGCATTACGAGCCGTATCAGGTGACGCCGGTGCCGGGTTATCAGCAAGGTAAATATTCCGTCATTCTGGCGATTGGCGAAAGTCTGAACCCTCACCATGTCAGCGCCCTGGGTTACGAACGTGATACCACACCAGAGCTTTCCGCACTGATGAAACAGTATCAGGGCTCCTCAAGCATTTTGATTTCCAATGCGGTGTCGACACGTGTTGCTATTCCCATGCTGGTGAATAACCTGCGCGAGCCGGATAACTATTTTGCTTACAAATCAAAAGCAGCAAATCTGTTCGCCAATGCGAAAAAGCAAGGCTATCAGACGGCATTTATTTCCGCGCAAGGGCTGGAAGGCCTGAGCAACTGGATCGGTATTCATAATATTGATCACTGGGAAGATACGCAGATCCGCCCGGCGCCGGATGTCGGTGCCGATCGCGTACTGACGCCTTCTGTAGAAGCCTCACCTGTGGATTACACGAAGCCATTTTTGATGGTGCTTAACAGTCGCGCGCCGCATATTCCCTATGAAAGAAACATTCCGCAGGGTTTTGCAAAATTCTCCACACCGAAGCTTAGCGATGATGTCGCGCAAAAGAAAAACGAGTACGACGACGCGGTACGCTATTACGATAAAGAACTGGCATCAGCTATCCGCACCGTGATGGCAAAATCGAAGCTACCCGTTCTGGTCTTCATTACTTCGGATCACGGTGAACGTGTGGGCGATGGCGGCTTGTTTGGTCACTCAGTGGTAGAGATGCCTATTGCGCAGGTGCCTTTTATCTATTTCAGCAACGATCCGGCTTACCGGTTGAATGCGCTCACCACGCAACCCCCGCGTAACCACTACCAACTGGCGACACTGATTAACAAAGCGCTCGGATTTACTGTAACGAACCCGAATCAAACCGATGACAGCTTTTTCATTACGGGGGGCGACATTCGCGGTCTTTCGGAACGTATTACCTACCATCTGGATGCAGTAGCACCGCCTGCGCACTGATCTTTTTCCTGTCAGATCCTGACACTGCGGGCGGTGGCCGCCGCCCGCTTCTTCCTCTCCAGGCTTATCTGTATACTTCACGCAGGCAAAACTCTCCTGTTGGCGCCAAAACAATAGCTTTACCCCGGTGAAATGCTTAGAATTTGCCCGCCGATAAAGAAAATAACGGATATTAGCTTGGAATCGTTGTATACCGCTCTGCTCTACCTGATACAGCCTTTTGTCTGGGTGCGGCTTTTACTCCGCAGCCGTAAAGCCCCTGCCTATCGCAAACGATGGGGGGAGCGCTATGGCTTTTGTCAGGGAAAAGTGTTGCCGGACGGTATCCTGCTGCACTCGGTGTCGGTGGGCGAAACCCTTGCGGCCATTCCGCTGGTGCGCGCGCTGCGTCACCGCTATCCGTCACTGCCCATTACCGTTACCACGATGACGCCAACAGGCTCTGAGCGCGTACAGTCGGCGTTCGGCAAAGACGTGCATCACGTTTATCTGCCTTACGATTTGCCCTGCGCCATGAACCGTTTTCTGGAAACCGTGCGCCCGAAACTGGTGATCGTCATGGAAACCGAGCTGTGGCCGAATATGATTTCCGCGCTGCATCAGCGCAAAATTCCGCTGGTTATCGCCAACGCCCGCCTTTCCGAACGCTCCGCTAAAGGCTATCAAAAGCTTGGCGGGTTTATGCGCCGCCTGCTTGCGAAAATTACGCTCATCGCCGCGCAGAATGATGAAGACGCCAGCCGTTTTACCGCGCTGGGTCTGAAACGCAACCAGCTGGCGGTCACCGGCAGCCTGAAATTCGATATCTCCGTAACGCCTGAGCTTGCGGCACGCGCGATTACGCTGCGCCGCCAGTGGGCACCGCGTCGCCAGGTCTGGATCGCGACCAGCACTCACGACGGTGAAGAGGCGATTATTCTGCAGGCGCACCGCCAGTTGCTGGAAACGTTTCCCGATCTTCTGTTGATTCTGGTGCCTCGCCACCCGGAGCGCTTCAAAGACGCGCGCGATATGGTACAGAAAGCAGGCTTTAGCTTTACGATGCGCAGTACCGGCGAAATTCCATCCGGCGGCACGCAGGTAGTGATTGGCGATACGATGGGCGAACTGATGCTCCTGTATGGCATCGCCGATCTGGCGTTTGTCGGCGGTAGCCTTGTCGAACGCGGCGGCCACAACCCGCTGGAGCCTGCCGCGCACGCCATTCCGGTGCTGATGGGTCCGCATACCTTTAACTTCAAAGATATCTGCGCCAAATTGCAGGAAGCCGACGGGCTTATCACCGTGACCGACGCCGATTCGCTGGTAAAAGAGATTTCCACACTGCTGACTGACGAAGATTATCGCCTCTGGTATGGCCGTCACGCGGTGGAAGTGCTGCACCAGAATCAGGGCGCGCTACAGCGACTGTTGCAGTTACTGCAGCCTTACCTTCCGCAGCGGAGCCACTGATGCGCGCACGCCTCTCGGTGGTGATGATCGCCAAAAACGCGGCGTCGCTGCTGCCGGATTGTCTCGCTTCCGTGGCCTGGGCCGATGAAATTGTGGTGCTGGATTCCGGCAGCAGTGATGACACGGTCGCCGTGGCCACCGCCGCCGGTGCAAAAGTCTTTACCGAAAGCGACTGGCAGGGCTACGGCATTCAGCGTCAGCGTGCCCAGCAATACGCCAGCGGCGACTACATTTTGATGATCGATACTGACGAGCGCGTAACGCCCGAGCTGGCGCAGGCGATTCGTCAGGTGCTGGAGCAGCCCGACCCGCAGGCGGTGTACAGCATCGCCCGCCGCAATCTGTTTCTGGGCCGCTTTATGCGCCACAGCGGCTGGTATCCCGATCGCGTCACCCGCCTCTATGCGCGCGAGCGCTATCGCTATAATGACAATCAGGTGCATGAATCGCTCGATGCGCCAGGTGCACGCGTGGTGACACTTTCCGGCGATCTGCTGCACCTGACCTGCCGCGATTTCGCGAGCTTCCAGCGCAAACAGCTCAATTACGCCACCGCCTGGGCGCAGGAGCGCCATCAGCAAGGTAAAAAGGTTTCGGTGCCTGGCATTTTCGGGCGCACGCTGGCGGCATTCTGCAAGACGCTTATCCTGCGCGCTGGCGTGCTGGATGGCCGCCAGGGCTGGCTGCTGGCGGTTGTTAACGCCCAGTACACCTTCAACAAATATACCGAGCTGTGGGCGCTGAACCGCGGCTTTACGGAAAAGTAACGCTATGACCACTCGCGCGATTTACCCCGGTACTTTCGACCCGATAACCAACGGTCATCTCGATATCATCACCCGTGCGGCCAGCATGTTTGACGAGCTGATCCTGGCGGTCGCGGCCAGCCCGCATAAAAAGACGATGTTTTCGCTGGATGAACGCGTAGCGCTGGCGCAGCAAGCCGCGGCACATCTGCAAAATGTCAGCGTGACCGGCTTTAGCGATCTGATGGCGAACTTTGCGCAGGCGCAGCAGGGTAATGTTCTGGTGCGCGGTTTACGTACCGCGGGCGATTTCGAATATGAGATGCAGCTGGCGCATATGAACCGTCATCTGATGCCAACGCTTGAAAGCGTTTTTCTGATGCCGTCGAAGGAGTGGTCGTTTATCTCCTCAAGTCTGGTGAAGGAAGTGGCGCGTCACCAGGGCGACGTCTCCCACTTCCTGCCTGCGCATGTTCATCAGGCGCTGCTCGAAAAGCTGCGTTAATCACTTCTGACAGCGTCGGCACCAGTAGGTGCGGCGCTGGGCATGTTTCCCCGCCAGAATCGGCGTGCCGCACACCCGGCACGGTTCGCCTTCGCGCCCGTAGACCTGCAACTCCTGCGCGAAATAGCCCGGTTTGCCGTCGCTTTGCAGAAAATCGCGAAGCGTGGTGCCGCCCTGCTCAATCGATCGTAACAGTACCGCTTTGATCGCCTGCGCCAGCAGTTCGCACTCTTTTTCTGACAGCGACGAAGCCAGCCGATCGGGGTGGATCCCGGCCGCAAACAGCGACTCGCTGGCGTAGATGTTGCCGACACCCACCACCAGCTTGTTATCCATCAGCCAGGGCTTAATCGCGACTTTCTTTTTCGCACATTTTTCACGCAGGTACGCGCCGTTAAAGGCATCGCTTAGCGGCTCCGGCCCCAGATGCGCCAGCACATTATGGCCTTCGAGTTCACGCGTCCACAGCCAGGCGCCGAAACGGCGCGGGTCGGTGTAGCGCAGCACTTTGCCGTTGCTCATCACGAGGTCAACATGATCGTGCTTCTCGGCCGGGCGCTCCTCCGGCAGGATGCGCAGGCTACCGGACATGCCAAGGTGGATGATTATCCAGCCATCCGGCAGTTCAAGCAGCAGGTATTTGGCGCGACGCTGCACGCTGAGAATGGGTTTATCGCTTAGCGCGTGGATTTCGTCGGACACCGGCCAGCGCAGGCGGCCATTACGCACAACGGCGTGCAATATTGTTTCGCCAACCAGATGCGGTTCAATTCCGCGACGGCTGGTTTCCACCTCAGGTAATTCAGGCATAGCGTCTCTCGCGTGAGTTCATTAACAGGGAGCGGTAACAGAAGATATGAGGGCGGTTCGGAAAACAAAAAACCCCGCCGGAGCGGGGTTTTTGTACAAATCAGACAAAAATCTTATTTGATTTTAGCTTCTTTGTAGAGAACGTGCTGACGGACAACCGGATCGAATTTCTTCAGTTCCAGTTTTTCCGGCTTAGTACGTTTGTTCTTCGTGGTGGTATAGAAGTGACCAGTACCAGCAGAAGAAACCAGCTTGATTTTCTCGCGAATACCTTTAGCCATGATTTATTTCCTCTAAGTACTTAGTACTTTTCGCCACGGGCACGCAGTTCAGAAAGAACTACATCGATGCCTTTTTTATCAATTACACGCATACCTTTAGCAGATACGCGCAGAGTAACGAAACGCTTTTCGCTCTCAACCCAGAAACGGTGAGAGTGCAGGTTCGGCAGAAAACGGCGTTTAGTCGCGTTCAGTGCGTGGGAACGGTTGTTACCGGTCACCGGACGCTTGCCAGTTACTTGGCAGACTCGGGACATGTCTATTCTCCAAAAATCAAATTAGCTCGAGCTTCGTATAGGGTGTTGGCAGCCTCGTCAGGCCTGATGGCCCAGTCTGGCGGTTCAATGGAACTCGCATTGCCAGGCCCACATGCCAAACCCGAGATTCTCAAAGGTGGCGTAGTATACGCTGCCGGGGCCGTCTGCTCAAGTCCCGAACAGATAAAGATCGCTAAGGATCGCCACGTCTGGCTTATATCCACCCACGTTCGGCGAAAGAAACGTATTCTCCACGCCCAATGACCAGATGGTCAAGTACCCGAATGTCCACCAGCTGGCAGCTTTTCACGATGCGCTCGGTCACCATTTTATCCGCCCGGCTGGGCTCGGCGCGCCCGGAAGGGTGATTGTGCGCCAGGATAATCCCGGCGGCGTTGAGCCGCACCGCTTCACGGACGATTTCACGTGGATGCACTTCCACATGGCTGAGCGTGCCGGTGAACAGCGTATTCTGCCTGATGATGCGGTTCTGGCTGTCGAGAAAAATCACCAGAAACACTTCGCGCTCCTGCTCCGCAAGCTGGCTTTCCAGAAAGTCGCGTGTAATGGTCGGGCTCAACAGCGCTGTCTCTTCGCAAGGGCGCGAGCGATAGTAGCGGCGCGCCAGTTCGCCGATGGCTTTAAGCTGCGCATATTTCGCCATGCCGACGCCGCCGATATCCCGAAATGGCCGAATATCCGCCGACAACAGCCCGTAGAGCGAACCAAAATGCGCCAGCAGCCGTTTTGCCAGCGTCATGACATCCATGCCTGGCGTCCCGGTACGCAAGAAAATCGCCAGCAGTTCTTCATCGCTTAAATCGGCCGCGCCATAACGCATCAGCTTTTCCCGCGGCCCGTTGTCCATTTTCACTATGGTCTTCCCTGCCCTGTGTCGCGCCGCCATTATCCGCTTGTGGTCAGAGGCTGGCGACAGTGGCTTTTTATCCCTGCGCGACGTCTCGCAAAGTTTAAATTTCATACCGCCGCGCAGGTTTTGGGATTGTGATAAAATGCCCGCTTTCCAGAAAGTGACAGGAAGAGAAGACCATGGGCCTTGCCGGTAAAAAAATCGTTCTGGGCGTCAGCGGCGGCATTGCGGCGTATAAAACGCCGGAACTGGTACGCCGTCTGCGCGAGCGCGGCGCGGAAGTGCGCGTCGCAATGACCGAAGCCGCAAAAGCGTTCATAACGCCGCTGAGCCTGCAGGCCGTTTCCGGCTACCCGGTGTCAGACAGCCTGCTCGACCCGGCTGCCGAAGCCGCGATGGGCCATATTGAACTCGGCAAATGGGCGGATTTAGTGATTCTTGCGCCTGCCACCGCCGATCTCATCGCGCGTGTCGCCGCGGGTATGGCAAACGATCTGGTGACGACAATTTGCCTCGCCACGCCGTCGCCTGTCGCGGTCGTCCCGGCGATGAATCAGCAGATGTACCGTAATATCGCGACGCAGCAGAATATTGAGCGGCTCGCCTCGCGCGGTCTGCGCATCTGGGGGCCGGACAGCGGCAGCCAGGCCTGCGGCGATGTGGGGCCTGGCCGTATGCTCGACCCGTTAGAGATAGTCGAGCTGGCCGCTAACCACTTCGCGCCTGTCAACGATCTGCAACATCTCAACATCATGATTACCGCGGGTCCGACCCGTGAGCGGCTCGATCCGGTGCGCTATATCACCAACGACAGCTCCGGCAAAATGGGGTTCGCGATTGCAGCAGCGGCGAGCGCCCGCGGCGCGCGCGTTACGCTGGTGGCAGGGCCAGTCGCCCTGCCGACGCCGCCAGGGGTTGAGAGAATCGATGTCGAGAGCGCACTGGAGATGGAAGCCGCCGTGCAGCAGCGCGCCCAGCAGCAGCAGATTTTCATCGGTTGCGCAGCCGTGGCGGACTACCGGGCAGAGACGATTTCTTCCGAAAAAATAAAAAAACAGGGCGATGAGCTGACGCTGAAAATGGTGAAAAATCCCGATATTGTCGCAGGCGTCGCGGCGCTCTCGCAAAATCGCCCTTATGTTGTCGGGTTTGCTGCCGAAACAAATAATGTGGAAGAATATGCGCGGCAAAAACGCCAGCGCAAAAACCTTGATCTGATTTGCGCGAACGATGTGTCGCAAGCCGGTCATGGCTTTAATAGTGATACCAACGCTTTGCATCTTTTCTGGCAGGAGGGAGATAAAGTCTTACCGCTTGAGCGGAAGGCGCTCCTTGGCCAACGTTTACTGGACGAGATTGTTACCCGTTATGATGAAAAAAATCGACGTTAAGATTCTGGACCCGCGCGTGGGCGAGCAATTCCCGCTGCCGACGTATGCCACCTCCGGCTCAGCAGGTCTCGATCTGCGCGCCTGCCTGGACGAGTCCGTTGAACTGACGCCGGGTGCGACAACGCTCCTGCCAACCGGCCTGGCCATTCATATCGCCGATCCGTCGCTTGCCGCTGTGATTCTGCCGCGCTCGGGCCTTGGGCATAAACATGGCGTAGTGCTGGGCAACCTGGTCGGGCTTATCGATTCTGACTACCAGGGGCAACTGATGGTTTCCGTGTGGAACCGCGGCCAGCAGAGCTTCACGATTGAACCCGGCGAGCGCATCGCGCAAATGGTGTTTGTACCCGTCGTGCAGGCGGAATTTAATCTGGTGGAAGACTTTACCGCCACCGATCGCGGCGAAGGCGGCTTCGGGCACTCCGGGCGTAAATAAGCCGCCCGCGTAACCGCGCATTCCTTAAGTTAAATAAAGCGAAATGAGTACCGCAGGCGAAAGCCTGCGGACGCTTTGTGGATGCTCGCCTGGCAAGTGATTATTTTTCAGGGGTATTTTAAAACATGGCAGAAAAACAAACCGCGAAAAGGAACCGTCGCGAAGAAATACTTCAGTCTCTGGCGCAGATGCTTGAATCCAGCGATGGCAGCCAACGCATTACGACCGCGAAACTTGCGGCCTCCGTTGGCGTTTCCGAAGCGGCGCTGTATCGCCACTTCCCCAGTAAAACGCGCATGTTCGACAGCCTGATTGAGTTTATCGAAGACAGCCTGATCACCCGCATTAATCTGATTCTGAAAGATGAAAAAGAGACGCTTAACCGTCTGCGTCTGATTGTGTTACTTATCCTCGGTTTCGGTGAGCGCAACCCAGGGCTGACCCGCATTCTGACCGGTCATGCGTTGATGTTCGAACAGGATCGTCTGCAAGGGCGCATTAATCAGCTGTTTGAGCGTATTGAAGCCCAGTTGCGTCAGGTGCTGCGCGAGAAAAAAATGCGCGAAGGCGAAGGCTATGCGACTGACGAAGCGTTGCTGGCAAGCCAGCTGCTGGCGTTTTGCGAAGGGATGCTGTCGCGCTTTGTGCGCAGCGAATTCCGCTACAGCCCGACGGCGGATTTCGAAGCCCGCTGGCCGTTACTGGCCGCGCAGCTGCAATAAAAACGACGCAAATTAAGCAAAAGGCCGGATATCCGGCCTTTTTCGTTTCTGTCAGACGCCGTACTGCTGGCGATATGCCTCTACGGCAGCCAGATGGTTGGCCATCTCCGGCTTTTCCGCCAGATAAGCGATGAGGTCATTCAGCGTAATAATCGCAATCACCTGACAGCCGTAATCGCGCTCCACTTCCTGAATAGCGGAAAGCTCGCCGCGTCCGCGCTCCTGCCTGTCGAGGGAAATCATCACGCCAGCAAGCGTCGCGCCGTTCGCCTGGATAATCTCCATCGATTCACGAATCGCAGTACCGGCGGTAATCACATCATCCACCAGCATAACGCGGCCCTGAAGCGGGCTACCGACCAGGTTGCCGCCTTCACCGTGGTCTTTGGCTTCTTTGCGGTTGAAGCAGTACGGGACGTCGCGTTCGTGATGCTCTGCGAGTGCGACGGCAGTCGTGGTGGCGATAGGAATGCCTTTATAAGCCGGGCCGAACAGCAGATCGAAATCGACGCCGGAATCGACCAGCGCCTCAGCATAAAAACGGCCCAGCAGCGCCAGATCGCGCCCGGTATTAAATAAACCGGCGTTAAAAAAGTAAGGGCTCTGGCGCCCGGATTTCAGCGTGAACTCACCAAATTTAAGCACCTGTTTGTTAAGGGCGAATTCAATAAACTGGCGCTGATACGGTTTCATGGCTTTGCTCCTCAAATAGCATATTGCAGGCATAAAAAAGGCGACTCTTCAGTCGCCTTAAAAATCAGTTTGCTAACGCCGCCTTCTGCGACGCCACGATCGACTCGATTCCCCCGCGGGCCAGCGCCAGCAAGTCGAGCAACTCCTCATGGGTGAAGGGCTCGCCTTCCGCGGTGCCCTGCACTTCAATCATGCGGCCATCTTCGGTCATGACAACGTTCATATCGGTTTCGGCCGCAGAATCTTCTACATATTCCAGATCGCATACCGCTTCACCGTTGACGATGCCCACGGAGACCGCCGCCACCATCCCTTTCATCGGGTTGGTTTTCAGCTTGCCTGCCGCGACCAGTGCGTTCAGCGCATCAGCCAGCGCTACGCAGGCTCCCGTGATGGACGCCGTGCGGGTGCCGCCGTCAGCCTGAATAACATCGCAGTCTAGGGTAATCGTAAACTCGCCGAGCGCTTTCAGATCCACTGCCGCACGCAGCGAACGGGCAATCAGACGCTGGATTTCAAGGGTACGGCCGCCCTGTTTGCCTTTCGCCGCTTCACGGGCGTTACGGGTATGGGTCGCGCGCGGCAGCATGCCATATTCGGCAGTGATCCAGCCCTGCCCCTGGCCTTTAAGAAAGCGCGGCACGCCTTCTTCAATGGAGGCGGTGCAGAGCACTTTAGTATCGCCAAACTCAACCAGCACGGAGCCTTCTGCGTGTTTAGTGTAATGACGGGTCAGGGTAACTGGGCGCACTTCTGATGCGCTACGGCCTGCTGGACGCATGGGCATATCTCCGGCTTGTTAACGAATGTGGCTGCGCATTATACGGGCTGAAAGCGCTTATTCCTATCCTGTCAGACTTACGGTAGCTATAATCCCCTCATTCACATCAGAAAACGGGTACTTCTATGATCCGCAGTATGACCGCCTACGCCCGGCGAGAAATTAAGGGTGACTGGGGCAGCGCCACCTGGGAGCTGCGTTCAGTGAACCAGCGCTACCTGGAAACCTATTTTCGTCTGCCGGAGCAGTTCCGCAGCCTTGAGCCCGTGGTGCGCGAGCGCATCCGTACCCGTCTGACACGCGGTAAAATCGAGTGTAGCCTGCGTTTTGAGCCCGATGCCAGCGCGCAGGGTGAGCTTATCCTCAACGAAAAACTGGCGAAGCAGCTGGTTTCTGCCGCTAACTGGGTAAAACTGCAAAGCGATGAAGGCGAAATCAACCCGGTCGATATTCTGCGCTGGCCGGGTGTCATGGCTGCTCAGGAGCAGGACCTTGATGCTATCGCCGCCGACATTCTCGCCGCGCTCGACGGCGCGCTTGACGATTTCATCGTCGCTCGCGAAACCGAAGGCCAGGCGCTGAAAGCGCTTATCGAACAACGTCTCGAAGGCGTCAGTGCTGAAGTCGCTAAAGTACGAGCGCATATGCCAGAAATCCTTCAGTGGCAGCGCGAGCGCCTGGTGTCGAAGCTCGAAGAAGCGCAGGTGCAGCTTGAAAATAACCGCCTGGAGCAAGAGCTGGTGATGATGGCGCAGCGTATTGATGTCGCGGAAGAACTCGACCGCCTCGAAGCGCACGTTAAAGAAACCTATAACATCCTGAAGAAAAAAGAGGCCGTCGGTCGTCGGCTGGACTTCATGATGCAGGAATTTAACCGCGAATCGAACACGCTGGCGTCGAAGTCAATTAACGCTGAAGTGACCAATTCCGCCATCGAACTCAAAGTATTAATTGAGCAGATGCGCGAGCAGATTCAGAACATCGAATAACTTTTAAAAGGCCCGTCAGGGCCTTTTTTCCTTACAGCCACATCCATTCTCGCCTTTTACTCACTTCTCATTTTGCCTTAAAAAAACTAATCCGAAAGCGCTTGCCTTAGAAAATCTCAATCGTGATGCCCTTCACGAATCGTTACCCTTTGCAGCCGATTTGGGGGGACCGATGTTACTGCATGTACTTTATTTAATTGGCATTACCGCAGAGGCGATGACCGGCGCTCTGGCGGCCGGCCGTCGCCGTATGGATACTTTCGGCGTCATTATCATCGCGACGGCAACCGCGCTTGGCGGCGGTTCCGTCCGGGATATCTTACTTGGCCACTACCCGCTGGGCTGGGTAAAACACCCTGAATATGTCGTGATCGTCGCCGCTGCTGCGGTGATCACCACGTTTGCCGCGCCCGTGATGCCTCACCTGCGGCGTCTTTTTCTGGTGCTGGACGCGCTGGGGCTTGTCGTTTTCTCCATTATCGGCGCGCAAATCGCACTGGATATGGGCGAAGGCCCAATCATCGCCTCGATAGCCGCTGTTGTAACGGGCGTCTTTGGCGGCGTATTACGCGACATGTTCTGTAAACGTATCCCGCTCGTCTTTCAAAAAGAGCTGTACGCAGGCATCTCTTTCGCCGCCGCGGTGCTGTATATCACCCTGGAGCACTATGTCTCAAGCCACGATGTTGTGGTGATAGCAACTCTGCTGTTCGGCTTTACTGCTCGTCTGTTAGCGCTGCGCTTTCGCCTCGGGCTACCGGTTTTTCATTACCGCGCCGGGACACACTGAGAGGCTGTCCGCATCGTCGCACCCGTAATTTATGGCAACGCGAAGCCGTCAATTCGCTGAGCTGCCAGCCATTCGGCAAGCGCAGCGATATCCGGGTGGTGGATATAACTGACAAGCTGGCGCGCACGTTCGGCACCAACACCAGGAAGCGTCTGCCAGCTTCGCTCATCACGTGCCTGTAGCTGTTGCCATTTATCATCTGTCAGCGCCTGCCAGTCCCGTGCGGGTAAAGGTAAACCAAGCGCTTTTACCCAGCGCTGAAAAGGCTGCTGACGGGTCAGGTTGAACTGATGCCAGAGCTGTGCCGCGCGCTGCGCGCTAAAACCCGGCGTTTGTTTTAAGGCATCAACGCTGAGCGCAAGCCAGGAAAAGAGGTGCTCAAAATGATGGTGCTCTGATAACTGACGCCACGTTGCTTCACCCATGCCCGCGAGATCAAATACGTGCTTTCCGCTAAGCCAGACCAGACGTGAAATAAACTGCTCTTCGCAACCGGTAGTGCCATACAGACAGCTCAGCGTATCGAAGCGTGCGGTTGGCGGCACTGGCTTAATACGCTGCGTTGGCCGCCAGATAACCGCATCCAGCCGTGGAATTCCCTGACCAGCAAGACTGATTTCCACCTGATCGCCTTCAGCCAGATCGAGTTTTTCCCAGCGCGCCAGCGAACCTATACTCACTTTAGACACCTTTTTATCATCAAGCGTTACCGGCTCCAGTTGGGCCACAACGCTTATTTTGCCGGTCCGACCAACAGCAAAACGCAGCGCTTTAATTTCTGTTATCTGTTTCGCAGGCGGATATTTCCATGCCACAACCCATGAGCCTTCGCCCGGACGCCAGCTTTTTCCGGGCGGCTCCCTGCCTTCGCGAATTACGACACCATCGGTTACAAACGGCAGCGGCTCGCTGAACCACTGCTCCCGCAGGCGTGCAACGTCCGAAACTGAATGTACCGGCTTACTCCAGGCTTGTGCCAGCGGGAACCCACCTTCCGCCAGCGTGGACAACCGCGCCTCCATCGCTTTCGGGCCATCCGGCCACGCCCAGATAAACAGATCCAGATCGTTTAGCACTGATGACACCGTACTACGCATCATTGCCCCCGCCACCTGCCCTCGTGCGTTGATGCCACCATCCTGCTGCTGACGATGCCCTGTCTGGCGCAGGAAAAGCTCGCCCTGTAACACGCTGTCAGCCAGCTCACCTGTTACCTGCAAAGGTATTGCCGGAATATGTCGGGCCCGCGCCGTCCAGTCCTCGCCCCGCTCGCCATCGCCACGACTGATAACCTGTTGCAGTTTGCCTTTCCGATACACCAGCGAAACCGCCACACCATCTACCTTTGGTTGTACCCACAGATCCGTTTTGCCGTGCATCCATTGCGAAAGTGAAGTGGCATCTTTGAGCTTTTGCACACCAGTATGGGCGACAGGATGGCGCGTGCGTCCTGCGGCAAGCGCTACTGGCGCGTCGTTGAATACTGGCAGCGCAAAACAGGTCTGCCATGCACGAAGCCTTTGACGCATGCTGTCATATACCGCGTCGCTGACCTTATTTTCGCCATGCAGCCAGTACGCTTCATCCCAGCGCGTCAGTTGGTTTTCCAGCGCCGCGACCTCCTGTTGTGCCTGCTGCGGCGTCCAGTCAGGACAGGCCGCATAAGCGCCTGCGGATGCCAGAATGATAAGCAGTAAGAAA
Source organism: Cronobacter sp. HA18003 (assembly GCF_011605905.1). Taxonomy (NCBI): domain Bacteria; kingdom Pseudomonadati; phylum Pseudomonadota; class Gammaproteobacteria; order Enterobacterales; family Enterobacteriaceae; genus Cronobacter; species Cronobacter sp. HA18003. The sequence goes on from NZ_JAANQO010000025.1 coordinate 153,463, forward strand.
ATCGTAATACGCACATTTCACCCCCTTCGCTTTTCTGCCGGGACGGTAATACATGACGTAGCCTGGCTGCGATGGGAGTTGTTACGTTTTACGAGAGGTTTTCCAGGGATTTTCGCTGATTGCATAAACGAGACAATTTTTCTGGATATTGCCTCGCAAAAATGCGCAAAGCGACGTGAACCCTGCGACAAAGACTACGCCAGCGTAGCGCGACGTGTATAATAAGGCGGTATACGCACCTCTTTTCGCATACCAACAGACGTAAAACCACATGGCTCAAGGCACGCTTTATATTGTTTCCGCTCCCAGTGGCGCGGGTAAATCCAGCCTTATTCAGGCTTTTCTGAAGACGCAACCGCTTTATGACTCTCAGGTGTCGGTGTCGCATACCACGCGCAATCCGCGTCCTGGCGAAGTTCATGGCGAGCACTACTATTTCGTTAATCACGACCAGTTTAGGGCGATGATTGCTGAAGACGCGTTTCTTGAACATGCGGAAGTGTTTGGCAACTATTACGGCACGTCACGCGCTGCGATTGAGCAGGTACTGGCAACCGGCGTCGATATTTTCCTGGATATCGACTGGCAGGGCGCGCGGCAGATCCGTGAAAAAATGCCTCAGGCGCGCAGCATTTTTATCCTGCCGCCGTCTAAGGAAGAGCTGAACCGCCGCCTGCGTGGGCGTGGTCAGGATAGCGAAGAGGTGATTGCAAAACGTATGGCGCAGGCCGTGGCGGAAATGAGCCACTATGCGGAGTACGATTACCTTATCGTGAATGACGATTTTGATACCGCGCTGGCTGACTTAAAAATCATCCTGCGCGCCGAACGTCTGCGTATGAGCCGCCAGAAGCAGCGACATGACGCTTTAATCACCAAACTATTGGCAGACTGAGCGTAGTTTCAGTATCATGCCCAGTCATTTCTTCACCTGTGGAGCTTTTTAAATATGGCACGCGTAACTGTTCAGGACGCTGTAGAGAAAATTGGTAACCGTTTTGACCTGGTGCTGGTCGCCGCGCGTCGCGCTCGTCAGATGCAGGTGGGCGGTAAAGATCCGCTGGTACCGGAAGAAAACGATAAAACCACCGTTATTGCGCTGCGTGAAATCGAAGAAGGTCTGATTAACAACCAGATCCTCGACGTGCGTGAGCGCCAGGAGCAGCAGGAGCAGGAAGCCGCAGAACTGCAGGCCGTTACCGCTATCGCTGAAGGCCGTCGTTAATCACTAGTGCGGGTAGCCCTTGTATCTGTTTGAAAGCCTGAATCAACTGATTCAACAATACCTGCCTGCGGACCAGATTAAGCGTCTGCAGCAGGCCTATCTCGTTGCACGTGATGCTCACGAGGGACAGACACGTTCAAGTGGCGAACCTTACATCACTCATCCAGTAGCCGTGGCCTGTATTCTGGCCGAGATGAAGCTCGACTATGAAACGCTCATGGCTGCGCTACTGCATGATGTGATTGAAGATACACCTGCTACCTACCAGGACATGGAACAGCTGTTCGGTAAAAGCGTTGCCGAGCTGGTGGAAGGGGTATCGAAGCTTGATAAGCTGAAATTTCGCGACAAGAAAGAGGCGCAGGCCGAAAACTTTCGCAAAATGATCATGGCAATGGTGCAGGATATCCGCGTCATTCTGATCAAACTCGCTGACCGCACCCATAATATGCGCACGCTGGGCTCTCTGCGCCCGGATAAACGTCGCCGCATCGCCCGTGAAACTCTTGAAATCTACAGCCCGCTCGCTCACCGCCTCGGTATTCATCACCTGAAAACCGAACTGGAAGAGCTGGGATTCGAGGCGCTTTACCCTAACCGTTACCGCGTTATTAAAGAGGTCGTTAAGGCTGCGCGCGGCAACCGTAAAGAGATGATTCAGAAGATCCTTTCTGAAATCGAAGGGCGTTTGCAGGAAGCTGGAATTCCGAGCCGCGTCAGCGGCCGCGAAAAACATCTTTACTCCATCTACTGCAAAATGGTGCTTAAAGAGCAGCGTTTTCACTCGATCATGGATATCTACGCGTTTCGCGTGATCGTGAAAGATGTTGATACCTGCTACCGCGTGCTTGGTCAGATGCATAGCCTTTATAAGCCGCGTCCCGGCCGTATGAAAGATTACATCGCTATCCCCAAGGCGAACGGCTATCAGTCGCTTCATACCTCAATGATTGGTCCGCACGGCGTACCGGTCGAAGTGCAGATCCGCACCGAGGATATGGATCAGATGGCGGAGATGGGGGTTGCGGCGCACTGGGCTTATAAAGAGCACGGCGAGAGCAGCACTACCGCGCAGATCCGCGCCCAGCGCTGGATGCAGAGCCTGCTGGAGCTGCAGCAGAGCGCAGGCAGTTCCTTTGAATTTATCGAGAGCGTTAAATCCGATCTCTTCCCGGATGAGATTTACGTTTTCACGCCGGAAGGGCGCATTGTCGAGTTGCCTGCGGGTGCGACGCCTGTCGATTTCGCCTATGCGGTGCACACCGATATCGGGCACGCCTGCGTCGGCGCACGCGTCGATCGCCAGCCCTATCCGCTGTCTCAGTCACTCTCCAGCGGTCAGACGGTAGAAATTATTACTGCCCCGGGCGCTCGCCCGAACGCCGCCTGGCTCAATTTTGTCGTCAGCTCCAAAGCGCGCGCTAAAATTCGCCAGATGCTGAAAAACCTCAAGCGCGATGACTCGGTGAGCCTTGGTCGCCGTCTGCTGAACCATGCACTGGGCGGCAGTCGCAAGCTTGCAGAAATTCCGCCGGAGCATATCCAGCGTGAGCTTGAGCGTATGAAGCTCGCAACACTTGACGATCTGCTGGCGGAAATCGGTCTCGGCAACGCCATGAGCGTGGTGGTCGCGAAAAACCTGTTGCAGGGTGAAGCCACCGCCAGCAACCAGCCGAACGTGCCCGCATCCGGCCACAGCCATCTGCCAATCAAAGGCGCGGATGGCGTGTTGATTACCTTCGCGAAATGTTGTCGTCCGATTCCAGGCGACCCGATCGTGGCACATGTCAGCCCGGGCAAAGGCCTCGTTATCCATCATGAATCCTGCCGGAACATCCGTGGCTATCAGAAAGAGCCCGAGAAATTTATGGCGGTCGAATGGGATAAAGAGACCGAGCAGGAGTTTATCACCGAGATCAAGGTGGATATGTTTAACCACCAGGGCGCGCTGGCAAACCTGACGGCGGCGATTAACACTGCCGGTTCAAATATTCAGAGCCTGAATACCGAAGAGAAAGATGGCCGCGTGTACAGCGCCTTCATTCGCCTCACGGCGCGCGATCGCGTACATCTGGCGAATATCATGCGTAAAATCCGCGTGATGCCGGACGTGATTAAAGTCACCCGTAACAGAAACTAACTGTATGAATTCTCAGCGTTACGCGCGTATCTGCGAGATGCTGGCCCGGCGTCAGCCCGATCTCACGGTCTGCATGGAGCAGGTGCATAAGCCTCATAATGTCTCGGCAATCATCCGCACCGCAGACGCGGTGGGTGTGCACGAAGTCCACGCCGTCTGGCCTGGCAACCGCATGCGTACCATGGCCTCTTCCGCCGCTGGCAGCAACAGCTGGGTGGAAGTGAAAACCCATCGCAATATTAGCGATGCGGTGAACCACCTGAAAGCGCGAGGCATGCAGATTCTCGCGACTCACCTTTCTGATAAAGCGGTCGATTTTCGTGAAATCGACTATACGCGCCCGACCTGCATCCTGATGGGCCAGGAAAAAACCGGTATTACCGAAGAGGCGCTAAGCCTCGCGGATCAGGACATTATCATTCCGATGACAGGCATGGTGCAGTCGCTGAACGTTTCTGTCGCCTCCGCGCTTATCCTTTATGAAGCGCAACGCCAGCGGCAGAACGCGGGCATGTACCAGCGCGCCAACAGCACTTTGCCTGAAAAAGAACAGCAGCGCCTGCTGTTTGAAGGCGGCTACCCGGTGCTGGCGAAAGTGGCGAAGCGTAAAGGCCTGCCCTATCCTCGCGTGAACGAGCACGGTGAAATCGACGCGCCACAGGACTGGTGGGCCACTATGCAGGCTGCGGAGTAAACGATGCGCGGCCGTTTGCTGGATGCCGTACCGCTAAGCTCACTGACCGGCGTGGGCGCCAGCCAGAGCGCAAAGCTCGCAAAAATCGGCCTGCATACTATTCAGGATCTGCTGCTCCATTTTCCCCTGCGCTACGAAGACCGCACCCATCTTTACCCCATCAGTGATCTTCTGCCTGGCGTATACGCCACGGTGGAAGGCGAAGTGCTGAACTGCAATATCACGTTTGGCGGCCGCCGCATGATGACCTGCCAGATCAGCGACGGCACCGGCATCCTGACGATGCGCTTTTTCAATTTCAACGCCGCGATGAAAAACAGCCTGGCGACGGGCCGCCGCGTGCTGGCCTATGGCGAAGCAAAACGCGGTAAATATGGCGCGGAAATGATTCACCCTGAGTACCGTATTCAGGGTGATGTCAGCACGCCGGAAATGCAGGAAACCCTGACGCCCGTTTATCCAACCACTGAAGGGGTGCGTCAGGCAACGCTGCGTAAGCTGACCGATCAGGCGCTGGAGCTGCTGGAAACGTGCGCCATTACCGAGCTGTTGCCGCCAGAGCTGTCACAGGGGCTAATGAGCCTACCGGAAGCGTTGCGTACGCTGCATCGCCCGCCGCCAGATATGAAGCTCGAAGATTTAGAGAGCGGCCAGCACCCTGCGCAGCGTCGTTTAATTCTGGAAGAGTTGCTGGCCCATAACCTGAGCATGCTGGCGCTTCGCGCCGGCGCACAGCGCTACCACGCACAGCCGCTTGAGGCTCGTGATGCGCTTAAGCAACAGCTGCTCGCCTCGCTGCCGTTCAAACCCACCGGCGCGCAGGCGCGCGTGGTGGCGGAAATCGAGCGCGATATGGCGCTGGATATTCCCATGATGCGGCTGGTTCAGGGCGATGTCGGCTCTGGCAAAACGCTGGTGGCAGCACTTGCCGCGTTGCGCGCGATCGCGAACGGCAAGCAGGTGGCGCTGATGGCGCCCACGGAACTGCTCGCCGAACAACACGCCAACAATTTCCGCAACTGGTTCGCGCCGCTCGGGATTGAAGTGGGCTGGCTGGCGGGCAAGCAGAAAGGAAAAGCGCGCCAGGCGCAGCAGGAAGCCATCGCCAGCGGCCAGGTTTCTATGGTCGTCGGCACACATGCGATTTTCCAGGAACAGGTACAGTTTAATGGCCTGGCGTTGGTCATCATTGATGAACAGCACCGCTTTGGCGTGCATCAGCGTCTGGCGCTCTGGGAAAAAGGACAGCAGCAAGGCTTTCATCCGCATCAGCTGATCATGACCGCCACGCCAATACCCCGCACGCTGGCCATGACGGCGTATGCCGATCTGGATACGTCCGTTATCGATGAACTGCCGCCAGGCCGCACACCCGTCACCACCGTTGCCATTCCTGATACACGTCGCGGCGATATTATTGAGCGCGTACGCAGCGCCTGCCTTGAAGAAGGCCGTCAGGCATACTGGGTATGTACGCTGATTGAAGAGTCGGAGCTGCTGGAAGCGCAGGCCGCGGAAGCGACCTGGGAAGAGCTTAAAACCACGCTGCCTGAACTCAACGTCGGACTGGTGCATGGCCGTATGAAACCTGCCGAAAAACAGGCTGTAATGCAGGCGTTTAAGCAGGGCGAGATGCATCTTCTGGTCGCGACCACCGTTATTGAAGTCGGCGTGGATGTCCCTAACGCCAGCCTGATGATTATCGAAAACCCGGAGCGACTCGGCCTTGCGCAGCTTCATCAGTTGCGCGGACGCGTCGGGCGCGGCGCGGTGGCCTCGCATTGTGTACTGCTCTACAAATCTCCGCTCTCGAAGACAGCGCAGATTCGCTTGCAGGTGCTTCGCGACAGCAACGATGGCTTTATGATAGCACAAAAAGATCTCGAGATACGCGGGCCTGGAGAGCTGCTCGGCACTCGTCAGACGGGCAATGCCGAATTCAAAGTGGCGGATCTGTTACGCGATCAGGCAGTTATTCCTGAAGTGCAGCGAATCGCACGACATATTCATGAGCGTTATCCCGAGCAGGCAGCAGCATTGATCGAGCGCTGGATGCCGGAAACCGAGCGGTATTCTAACGCCTGAAGTGACTTGTACTTTTATCATCGCTAATTTTATCCGTTTTTCGGTTCTATGCTCTGGAATTTTATATGTTTACCCCTTCAGCTTGTTGTCGCTGCCGCCAAGACGGAACCTATTCTTTCTCAATAAAAGCCCTGTGAGCATTCATTGAATGCATAAAATCACTTTTTAATAATTCACATTTAAAATCTTATATAAGTGCATAACCATATATCTATTATATGTATCACTTCATTTATATTATTCTGCAAGCGGGAAAAGAGAGATAAAAATGAGAATTTTGCCTGTCCGCTTTCAGAAAATAAAGATTAAATCCATAACCACATAACACAACACATTCATTAGTCAAATAATACATTACTCCTCTGATTCAATGGTAAAGCACAATTAGTCAAGAAACAAAAAGACCGCATTGCCAATAATCCACCCCACTATTAATTGTGCGATATCACTACCCAGAATCAATATTGGCTTTATAGCCTTCCTGCCAGCGCACAAATTTTAATTCAGGATGATATGTGGTCTGAATTTTCAGGCTATTTACAATAAGGGAGTGGTTATTATGAAAAAATATGCATTAGTGCTTGCGCTGAATGCCATTCTCGCAGCGGGAGTGGTTCAGGCTGCAGAAAATGATGTTTCAGCGACGCTTTCTGTATCAGGCACAGTTAAAGATGCGTCCATGGGTTGTACAATTGAATTTGTTCAGCCGACTGTCGATATGGGAAGCCGTGATATCGATTCTTTGCCATTGCAGGGACATCATGTCGATGGAGCTCAACTCACCGCGGTCACAGCAAACTTTATCGGCAACTGCACCAAAGATGGCCAGTTAGCTCCGAACCTCTCATTTACCAGCATCGTTGATGATGCAGAAGGTAATGCACTGGTTAACACTGCAACCGGTTCTACCGCAGCGACAGGATTAGGCGTTGGCATTTACTCTTATGCAGGCAATGTGATTACGCCTAACGGTAGTCCGGTTATAGGTACCGGTAAAGAGAGCACCATGTTTTACATAGGCATGGTGAAACTTAACGGTGCTACCCCGACACCGGGCCAGGTTCAGTCATCATTAACCATGCAGATAGAATCACTGTAAAACGTTATTTTTAAACCATCAGGCCCGGTGATGTTTATTCATCATCGGGTTTGCATTCACTATAAGTATTTTAGGTTTTATAAAATGAGAAAATTGATCCTGACGACAATTCTTGCCGCAAGCTGCTGGTCAGGAATGGGCCATGCTGCCCTGACATTGAGCGCAGATCGTCTGGTTTATAGTGAAAAAGATGGCGATGCGTCCATCACTATTCACAGTAATGAAGATCGCGCCTATTTAGTGCAGTCCTGGCTGGATGCCGGCGACAGTACGGTAAAAAAAGATTTGCCCTTTGTGGTGACACCACCGCTGTTTCGCCTGGCGCCCAAAAGCGACAACGTTATTCGTATCGTTTACCTGGGTAATGGTTTGCCAGCCGATCGCGAAAGCCTTTTCTGGCTGGATGTAAAGGGCGTACCTGGATTAACTGATGAAGAGTCGAAAGTACCCAACCGCATGGTACTGGCAATCAATAATCGCATTAAATTTTTCTACCGGCCCGCAGGCCTGCAAGGCGACCCTGGCGATGGCGTAAAAAATGCTCACTGGAGCCACTCAGGTAATAAATTATCTGTTAAAAACTCATCACCTTATTACCTGGTATTAAGCAAAATTATTGCTGATAAAGAATCTATTAAGGTTTCTGTTGTAGATAATAATACAGTTATCCCACCCTTTGGAGAAAAATCATACACGCTCAAACATACTCCAGCGAGCGGTTCCAGCGTTGAGTGGGATGGTATTAACGATTTTGGCGTGACCTCTCAAACTTATTCTCAGCACCTTGAATAAATGAAAGGGCGCTATGCGTGGTAGCAAAGTAAAATGGCTCGCCTCGTTTGTCATGTCAGCCATTTTTTGCCGAACGGTGACAGCAGGAGAGTATTTTGATCCTGGTCTGCTGCAGAATATTGATGGGAAAGCCGCATTAAGCGACACAAGCTTATTGAGTCAGGGCTATCAGCCCGCCGGAACGTATCGCGTTCATATCAACGTGAACGAAAAACCGATAATGATGAGCAGCGTGCGGTTTGAGCCGGATAAAAATAAGCAGCTAGTTGCCTGCCTTTCTTTCAAAGCTTATCAGAAGCTTGGGGTGGATATGAGCAAGGTTAGTTCTAAAGCAGAAGACAACGAACTCAAAAACACCTGTGTGCCTATGGAAGAGCAAGTTCCAGGGGCTAAATCGTCTTTCGATTTCTCAAAGCTGCAGCTGGACATTACCCTACCCCAAACAGTACTACGTGATGAAAGCGTTCAGGGAGTTCCTGAAGAAGAGTGGGACGATGGCATTCCGGCGATTATTAGTAATTATCAGCTATCAGGCCAGCAATACCTTAAAAAAGGCGAGGGCACGGAAGACTCCACCTACGCCAACCTGACAAATGGTGTGAACATCGGCGCGTGGCGTTATCGCAATAACTCGGCGATCAGTAACAGCGAAGGCTGGCAGAGCATCACCAATTACGTTGAAACTGCGATCCATACACTGAAAAGCGAACTGACCGTTGGGGATTCCAGCACACCCGGCGACGTCTTCGACAGCTTGCTGATTCGGGGCGTACAGCTTTCTTCCGATGACGATATGCTGCCTGACCAACTCAATGGGTTTGCGCCCATTATTCGCGGTATCGCCAAAAGCAATGCACGAGTCACGGTACGCGAAAATGGTTACGTAATTTATCAGCGCTCTGTGCCGCCGGGGCCCTTCGTCATCAGCGATCTCGCCTCGGTGTCAGACGGCGGAAAATTAGACGTTGTCGTAACGGAAGCGGATGGTTCGGAGACACACAACACCCTCGCTTATTCCAGTGTGCCGCAGTTATTACGAACCGGACAGATGAAGTACAACCTGTCGGCAGGGCGTTATATGTCCGGTACCAGTTCGTTTGAGCATAAACCTGATGTTATACAAGCGGTCATAAGTCGTGGCTTGCCGCTGAATACTACGCTCTACGGTGGTGCGCAATATCATGACCGCTACCGGGCATTTAGCCTGGGTCTGGGCATGGATATGAAAAGCCTGGGAGGTATCGCAGCCGATCTCACCGAGAGTAAAGGTCGCCGTGGTAATTCACAGGAAGCCGACGGAAAAATGATCCGCCTGACGTACCGTAATTACATTCCTGATAGTGATACACAGATTCAGGTAGATAACCGCTATTACACTGGCGATTACCTTTCTTTCAGCGACTGGGCAACAGCAGAAGATTTGTTTGCTGATACGCGCAGGCGTCGGGAATATAATCTGTCGATTAACCAGTCGCTTGATGACACCAATAGCTTCTATACCACGCTGAGTCGTAGCGAAAACATGGATAACTCTGTGTCTCGCATGTGGCAAATCGGCTGGAATGGTTCATTAAAAACGGTGAGCTTTTCGTTAGCTTACAGTATGTCTCGTAGCGAGAGTGAAGCCCGTTGGGATAAACAACTGGCGTTAACGCTGTCGATCCCTCTGAGCGAAACCTTCCCGACGACGCAGCCAATGGTCAATTACACGGCAACCTCAGGCCTGGAAAGGGACCTTAATAATCAGTTGGGCATTAACGGAAAAGTTGGCGATAGCCAGGATATGCACTGGAACACCCAACTCTCGTATGCGGCAAAACATGGCGAATCGAGCACAAAATCTGGCTCTGCCGGGTTCGATTACCAGGGCAACTACGGCGATCTAAACGTTACTTACAACGCCGATCAAAATAATTATATTTCCTGGAATGCCTCGGGCAGCGTGGTAGGGCATCGTCATGGCGTGACATTTGGGCGTAACTCCACAGGCAGTATGGCGCTGGTATCTATACCTGGTGTACCAGACGTACCGCTGGAAGGTGGGCAGGATTTACATACTGACTCACGTGGCTATGCGCTGGCTACGGATTTACGTTCTTACCACCGCAACAGCCTGAGCGTTGATACGCAAAAAGCAGGTAAAGATATCGATTTCGCCAGTACGTCAACTCAACTTGTACCTACAAAAGACGCCGTCGTATTGGCTGAATTTACCGCTATCCGCGGTCGCAAAGCGGTTTTTACGATTAATTATAAAGGTGAAGTTCTGCCCTTTGGCACAAGAGCGCATATTGAAGGCATGGATAACGCCTATTACGTAGGCGATAAAGGCCAGGTTTATCTCAACGCCGTACCGGATAAAGGCATATTAACTTTTAAATGGGGTGAAGATAAAAGCTGTTCTACTCCCTTTGAGATGCCGGTAAACCAGACGCCAGCATTACCGATTGTTTTACTCACTCTCAACTGTCAGTAAAGATTATGAACATCTATTTTCGACTGGCGAAAAGCGCCGCAATAGCCATGTTAATAAAAGGTCTGATAGCGCCAGTATATGCCAGCGACTGTAACCTGAAACAAAATCCTTCGAATGTGACAATACCTGTTACGGTCCAGTTGCCAGACAACATCACAATGATGCCGGTCGGCAGCGTTATTTATAAAAAAGAAGCGAGTCTGGCCGAACTCAGTGGATCGCACGATATTATTAGCACAGCGTGCAAAGCTGAAATTAGTCAGCTCCTTAATGGAAAGATGCCAGGCCGACAAAATGGGCAAGACACCTATGCCACGGCATTACCAGGCCTGGGTATTCGCATCACGATGATCTATGACAAACCGGGATCCGCACACAGAGAGTGGATATTGCCCTTTTCAGCGCAAACGCGTGACTTAAGTAATAAAACGATTACGTCTGATGATATTAAACTGCGGCTGGAAGCGATAAAAACGGGGACGATAACGTCGGGCGGCATACTCAGTTTTCGTATTCCTTCTCTAATAACGCTTAATGACAACTCTTTTGTCGTCAATCTGGCGATGGCCCTTATTTCACCGAAAGCGCACTGCATGATTCAGGTGGTGAACCCTCAGATTGACTTGCCGCCTGTCAAAATCAGCGAGCTCAAGTCTAATAGCGGAATAACAGCGCAATCGGTCAATGTAAATTTATTGTGTATGAATACACGCAGGGCCAGCATCAATATTGAAGGTTTAACCGATGCGAACAACCCGACCGTATTCAAAAACGTAGCGCCAGATAGTCATGCCGAGAATGTCGGTATTGAAATGTTATTTAATGGCACAGTAATGCGTCCTAATTCACCGCTGGATTTATCATTACCTAACCAAAACAGTTATCCATTACCGCTTTCTGTTCGTTATGCAAAAACCAGCAACAATTTGTCAGGAGGTAAAGTAAAAGCGCAAATCACCTTGCGTATAAATTATCTTTAACAATGTTAATAAGCATATAGAATTTATTTGCCAGAAATATGGAAAAGTATTCTTGCGCGTTATGTGCAGGATTGCTTTTCGCCTATTTCAATGTAAAAATTTTAAAGGATATAAAATTATGAAAAAGTCTGTATTAGGATTAGCCGTTTCTGCACTGTTTATGGTTGGCGCAGCTCATGCTGAAACTAACCCGAACGATGTTTCCGCGACACTGAGCGTAACCGGTACAGTTGTAGAAAGTATTTCTGATCAGTGTTCCGTAAACCTTTCTACCAACAGCATTAACCTTGAAAGCGATGTAGCTGACCTGGTCAACCAGGGCGATGCAACGCTGATCAATGCGGCCGGTGTGAAAACCGTTCGTCTGTCTATTAATGGCGGGAGCGAATGCCAGGATCAGGTTGCTCAGGGAAAAATGGCATATAAATTCACCGGTACTGCAGATGACGCTGACGGCACCGTACTGGCCAATGGCAATGTTTCCACTGGCGCAGCGACAGGTGTAGGCATCGGCCTGTTTACGGTTAATCACACGCCAATCAAAATTAACCAGGACACCATGGCTGCAACGTCTAACGTAGGCGGCGACATTCTGGCCATCAATATGGTTAAACTGAATGGTCAGAAAGCCGTTGCGGGTGACGTAGCGGGTTCCTTAACGATTGAAATTGAACGTCTGTGATTTAATTACAGCGCCGTGTAATTAATATTTGAACATTCTGAAAATATAATAATGCAGGCACCCTTACAGGGGTGCACTGCATTTATAAAGTTGCACCTAATAAATTCGTTTAATTTTTAGGTCAGCAACTGCAGCATATAAAACAGTTATACTGGCTGACAACTGATGGCCGGAAGTGCCTGACTTCCAATGCATAATGTAAGTAATCTGGCAGCAGATTAAGAAAATACACCGCCTTAAAGCATTAAGAGCAAGCGATTTTCCCGGAACGCTCTCTACCTTCTTGTATAAAGACGACACCCCGGGCAAGGCACTCTGAAGCAAGGGTTAAAGATTTCCGACTTACTGCTGAAGATAGTATTTCAGGGGCATTGTTGAGCCATAGATTCTAAGCATCATCTAAGGCGATTCGTCCCGTGGCCGTCTTATTACCAGAATTTAACACCCATACTTAAAAGAACGCGAATAATTTATGCAGGCATCGTATGACTGCAATGTATCGGCGACGTCAGCGTTGATGCCGTACAGCCTTAGAAACCAGGTAAATACCCTAACATACTTACATGACTAAACATGACTTATTTTCAAAATGTTAAATTCAAAAGTTAAACATGGAGGAGCTAACGCCTGACCGGCATTGAATTTCGAATGTTTGAATAAGTGTACCATCTGTATAAACAACTGTAAGGGAACAACATGAAAAAAAATTTTTTTAAAATAACGCTTTCTGCTCTGCTGCTGGCAAGTACAGCTCATGCAATAGCGGAAACACAGGATCAATCCGCAACCCTCGCTGTCACAGGCAAAGTTAGTAATACTTCGGCAGCCTGCCAGGTGACTTTGTCAAAAAACGTTATCACTCTTAACTCAACATCCGGCAGCCTGATTGAACAAGGGCAAAATGCCACCGATCCCGCTCTCATCACCTTTTCAGTTAAGGGTTCGGCTGACTTTACGCAATGCAGTGAAGAAGTTTACAACGGAAAAGTTGCCGTTAAATTTACCGGCAGCTTTGACAATGCTGACGGTAATGTTTTTTCGAATACTGACACAAGTGGAAATGCCGCCTCTGGTGTAGGTATTGGTTTATTTAAGGGTGATAAAACGCCTATTGATGTACGTGAAACTTATACCATTGCGGATAAGACAAATGATTCCACCAACATCATTGGGATACAGTTAGTAAAACTGAAAGGCCAGACGGTTACTTCCGGCTCCGTCACAGGCAATATTACGTTCCAGATAGAGCGTCTTTAATCCATTTTTTACTGAAATACATATTTACCTATTGAGATTCATGTCAAGGAGAAACTCATGAAATTAAATAAAATCACAGGATTAATGATTACTGGCTTGCTCTTCGCAGGCGCGGCTCAGGCAAGTGTTTCGTCTGAGGATGTGCCCGCCTCACTGTTTGTCACCGGAAAACTTTCTTCTGTAAATCAAGGGTGCAGAGTTTCACTTTCTCAGGAGAGTGTTTCTTTTACGGTTGACGCGTCACAACTGGTATCGCAGGGAGATAACGCTACCGCTCCCCAGGCCATTTCCGTTTTTATCAATGGTGCTGATAAAGACGGGGCCTGCGCCGATGCCGTTTCAAACGGTCATATCGCGGTGAAATTTATGGGGCAAGCTGATAATGCTGAAGGCACAACTTTAGCAAATCAATATGCGTCCTCAGGGAACGCAGCCAGCGGTGTGGGCATTGGTTTTTTTGCAGAAGATGACACGCCTCTTGCTATTAATAATGACTTGTTAAAGGTCAGCAAAATCACTTTATCGCATTTAGGTAAAGTCAGCTTCGGCGTCCAGCCGGTTAAGCTGGCTAACCAAAATGTCACCGCTGGCGGTGTTTCAGGCGCAGTCACGGTACAGATCGAACGGCTTTAATTTTTTACCGCCTTTCCAGTGGAAAGGCGGTTTTTCCTGTTCGCCCTAAAACTCACTTCATTTTTTAATGCGTGTCAGCAGTAACGATGCGCAGACATTAACTTTGTTCGTGTCATGAATATCTGTCAGGCAGCACAGACTGATGGCGGTAAATCGCGTCGTGGATACGGATTTCCGTTTTTTCAGACGGGTATGCTCGCCGTTTGCAATCGTTTGCTTTTGTGATGCACTTCGCTAGAATGTCCGCTTTTCCACCGTGGGATTATGTCGATGTCCATTAACACCCTTGAGTCTGAAAACGCGCAATCGGTTGCGCCCGCGCGAAATAGCGAACTCATCTATCGTCTGGAAGACCGGCCGCCGCTGCCGCAAACGCTGTTTGCCGCCTGCCAGCATCTTCTGGCGATGTTCGTTGCGGTGATTACGCCTGCGCTGCTGATTTGTCAGGCTCTTGGACTCCCCGCGCAGGATACCCAGCACATCATCAGCATGTCGCTGTTTGCCTCCGGTGTGGCATCGATTATTCAGATTAAAGCGTGGGGGCCGGTCGGCTCCGGGTTACTTTCCATTCAGGGCACCAGCTTTAACTTTGTGGCACCGCTCATTATGGGCGGGACGGCGCTGAAGACCGGCGGCGCGGACGTGCCAACGATGATGGCCGCGCTGTTCGGCACTCTGATGCTGGCGAGCTGCACCGAAATGGTCATCTCCCGCGTTCTTCACCTGGCGCGCCGCATTATCACGCCGCTGGTTTCCGGTGTGGTGGTGATGATTATCGGTCTGTCGCTGATTCAGGTCGGGCTGACGTCAATTGGCGGCGGCTATGCTGCGATGAGCGATCACACCTTCGGCGCGCCGAAAAACCTGCTGCTGGCAGGCGCAGTGCTGGCGGTAATCATTCTGCTTAACCGCCAGCGTAACCCGTATCTGCGCGTTGCGTCGCTGGTGATTGCGATGGCGGTGGGTTATCTGCTGGCCTGGGCGATGGACATGCTGCCGCAAAGCGTGGCACCTGCGCAGAGCGCGCTGATTATGATCCCCACCCCGCTGCATTACGGGCTTGGCATCGACTGGAACCTGCTGTTGCCGCTGATGCTGGTCTTTATGATCACGTCGCTTGAAACCATCGGCGATATCACCGCCACCTCTGACGTCTCCGAACAGCCCGTTTCCGGCCCGCTGTATATGAAGCGCCTGAAAGGCGGCGTGCTGGCGAACGGTCTGAACTCGTTTGTCTCCGCCGTGTTCAACACCTTCCCGAACTCCTGCTTCGGACAAAACAACGGCGTTATCCAGTTAACAGGCGTCGCCAGCCGCTATGTCGGCTTTGTGGTGGCGCTGATGCTGATTGTGCTCGGCTTGTTCCCGGCGGTCAGCGGTTTCGTTCAGCATATCCCTGAGCCGGTGCTGGGCGGCGCGACGATTGTGATGTTCGGCACCATTGCGGCGTCCGGCGTGCGTATCGTCTCCCGCGAGCCGTTAAACCGCCGCGCGATCATGATTATCGCGCTGTCGCTGGCGGTGGGCCTCGGCGTTTCTCAGCAGCCGCTGATCCTGCAGTTCGCGCCGGACTGGGTGAAAAACCTGCTCTCCTCCGGCATCGCCGCGGGCGGCATCACAGCCATTGTGCTAAATCTGATTTTCCCGCCGGAAAAACAGACCAACGACTGATCCCCTGCCGATGGCGGCGCGGTGCCGCCATCGCTGACACCTCCGTTGACAATCCCCGCCTTGAGCAATTCGCCTGAATAGTGCATAAATCCATCATCGGAAGTTCACAGGATGGAAGACAATGAAATTTCTCGGAAAGCTCATCATTGCGCTGATCGCCGCCGTTCTGCTGATTCTGCTCGTGCTTTACGTGCTGTTGCAGACGCGCTGGGGCGCGGGCTGGCTCACCGGCTGGGTGAATCAGCACAGCGGCTATCACATCACCTTTGATGAAATGGACCACAGCTTTTCCGCGCCTTCGCATCTGGTGCTCAAAAATGTGACGTTCGGGCGCAACGGCCAGCCCGCCACGCTGGTGGCGCAAAAGGTCGATATCGGGCTGAGCAGCCGACAGGTCACCGAGCCGATGCACGTCGATACCATTTTGCTCTACAAAGGCACGCTGAATTTATCCCCTTCCACCGCGCCGCTGCCGTTTCGTGCCGACCGCCTTCAGTTAAGCGATATGGCGTTTAACAGCCCGAAAACCGGCTGGGATCTCAGCGCGCAGCGCGTTAGCGGCGGTATCAGCCCGTGGCTGCCGGAGGCCGGGAAAATCCTCGGCAGCAAAGCGGATATCGCCCTGAGCGCAGGCTCGCTGACGCTAAACGGCATGCCCGCCAGCAATGTGCTGGTGCAGGGCGAAATTAACAATGACGAAGTGACTATCACCAATCTCGGTGCCGATATCGCCCGCGGCGCGCTTACCGGCAACGCGCGTCGGTTAGCGAACGGCGGCTGGGTGGTGGATAACCTGCGCTTAAGCGATATCCGTCTGCAAACCGCGAAATCGATAAGCGATCTGCTGCAACCGCTGACAACGCTCCCCTCGCTTGCGCTTGGCCGCGTTGACGTGACCGACGCGCGGCTTGAAGGGCCTGGCTGGGCGGCAACCGATCTGGATATCAGCCTGCGCAATCTGACGCTCGTGAACGGCAGCTGGCAGAGCGATGACGGCAAGGTGTCGATGAACGCCAGCGAGGTGGTTTACGGCTCGCTGCATTTCCTCGACCCTATCGTGAACGCCGATTTGTCAGCGCAGGGCGTGGCGCTGCGACAGTTCAGCTCGCGCTGGGAAGGCGGCATGGTGCGAACCTCCGGCGTCTGGCAGCGGGCAGGCAACGCGCTGACGCTCGACGAGCTGGCCCTGGCGGGGCTTGAATACACGCTGCCTGCCGACTGGAAAAAGCGCTGGCAGGAGAAGCTGCCCGCGTGGCTGCAAACCGTGACGGTGAAAAAGCTCTCCGGCAGCCGAAATTTGATTATCGATATCGATCCTGACTGGCCGTTCCAGCTCACCGCGCTGGACGCGTGGGGCAATAATCTGCAGCTGGCGCGTAACGGCGAATGGGGGATCTGGGGCGGCAACGCCACGCTGAACGCCGCCGCCGCGACGTTTAACCGCGTCGATGTGCGCCGCCCGTCGCTGACGCTGAACGCGAACCCTTCCACCATCGCCATTAGCGAGCTGAGCGCGTTTGCGGGCCAGGGCATGTTGCAGGCCACCGCGACGATTTCTCAGTTACCGCAGAGAATGACAACGGTGAGCCTGAATGGTCGCGCGGTGCCGGTCAACGTGTTACATAACTGGGGTTGGCCACAGGTGCCGCTGGAGGGTGACGGTAATTTACAGCTCACCGCGAGCGGCAGTCTGGCGGCAGACGCGCCGCTGCGCCCAAGCGTTAACGGGCAGTTGCAGGCGACAGGGAAAAGCGGGCAGCAGGTCCAGCAAATTATGCAGAACGGCGTGGTGCCGGGGACGTGATGGCCCTTATGGTGTAGGGCATGTAGGAAGCGACGGCAGGTGCGCTGCGCTTACCTGCCCTACGTTATCGCCTTAATGTCAGGGATCGTAGGGTGGGTAAGCGCAGCGCACCCACCAAACCCACCAGCACCAGTTCCCGTAGGGCGGGTAAGCGCAGCGCACCCACCAAAATCACCAGCACCAGTTCCCGTAGGGTGGGTAAGCGCAGCGCACCCGCCAAACCCACCAGCATCAACCCTCGTAGGGCGGGTAAGCGCAGCGCACCCGCCGGATCAAAAAACACCCGGCCCTGACGCCTACTCCTCCTCGTTGCCGCCCTCTTCCAGTGGCCCGAAAGGTTTGGCGGGCAACACAATATAAATGCCTTCAAACACCGCGCCGGGCGTCTCGTCGCCTGTGAGTTCCACCTGCAGCTGCACGCGCGCTTTACGCCCGCGCGCCAGACGGTCAAGATCGCCGCTGAGCGACCCTAAATCGGCCACCGCGCCGGGCTTGCCGGTAATCGGTCGGCTGTAGCGAATATGCGCGTCGGCCAGAATAATCGTCCCGCCCAGATGCCGCTCGCGCAGCATCAGCCAGATAAGCCCCCAGCCCGTCAGCGTCGCCAGGGAAAACAGGCTGCCTGCGAACAGCGTATGGTGCGGATTCTGGTTGCCGGTCTCCGGCATCGTCGTAATAAATTTCTGCCCGGTATATTGCAGGATGCGCACGCCCATCTTTTCGCTGAGCGGAATATGCTGATACCACGCCTGCTGCAACTGCGCGCACCAGTCGGCGCGGTGGAGAATATCATCCAGCGAGGCTATCGGTTTAATCATCAGAAAGTGGCGCAGCGGCGTGGTTTGCGGCGTGGTTATCTCGCCTTCATTCACAAACCCCAGCTTGGCGAAGAACTCCACGGCATCCTCGCGCGCGCTACAGACCACGCGCTTCACGCCTTCCTGGCGCGCGACCGACTCCAGCGTCATCGCCACCAGCGTGCCGAGCCCTTTCTCCTGCACCGCCGGGTCGACCGCCATAAACCGGATCGAGCCTTCGTTATCGGCATTGATATAGAGCCGCCCGATGGCGACAGGGTTGCCCTCTTCATCCACCACCATCTGATGGTGAGCCATCGCGTCGTAGGCGTCCCGCTCTGAGCCTTTCGGCTGATGCAGCGGCTTGCGTAACATCTCCCAGCGGAACTGGTAGTAGCGCTCAAGTTCTTCTTCTGTTTCGGGTACACGAAGGTGATACATAGCGGTACTCTCTCTTGTTGTGCGCGGCCACGATGGCATCTGGTTCATATCTGCAACCAGAACGTCACGGGGCCGTCATTCGTCAGTGAGACCTGCATATCGGCGGCGAAACGTCCTGTTTCGGTGGTCATGCCCGCGGCCCGGCAGCGACTGACAAAATAGTCGTAAAGGGCTTGCGCCTGCTCAGGCGGCGCGCCGCGCGAAAAGCTCGGGCGCAGGCCTTTTTCGGTATCTGCCGGTAACGTAAATTGCGATACCACCAGCACGCTGCCGCCCGCCTGCTGCACGTTCAGGTTCATTTTGCCCTGTTCGTCGCTAAAGATGCGATAGCCGAGCACGCGCTCGCACAGGCGGTTCGCTTTCTGCTCGTCGTCGTCTTTTTCGACACCTAACAGCACTAAAAGTCCCGGCCCGATTTCACCCGTCACTTCGTCTCCCACGCGCACGCTGGCGTGGGTCACACGTTGAATTAATGCAATCATACTGATTCAGCTTCTTCTCTGGCGGCCTGTCGTAATTTGCGATAATCCCCGAGAGTGACAGTAATTTCCGCGCCAAGCAAGACGATGCACCACGTCCAGTAGACCCAGAGAAAGAGAATAGGGATCACCGCCAGCACGCCATAAATCAGCTGATAAGAAGGGAACATCGTGATGTAAAGAGCAAAGCCCTTTTTGCCCAGTTCAAAGAGCAGCGCGGCCACCAGAGAACCAATCAGCGCGTCGCGAGCCGGCACGCGCGTCGTCGGCACCACGCTGTAAAGCAGCCAGAACGAGAGCCACGACAGCAGCAGCGGAAAAATACGCAGCACGTCGTCAATCATGGTGTTAAAGCCGCTCGCCCAGCGCAGCGACAACAAATAAGAGCTAATCACCAGGCTCGCGCCTGCAAGCAGCGGGCCGAGCGTCAGGATCATCCAGTAAACGGCAAAGGAGTAGACTTTTGGCCGTTGACGGGTGCTGCGCCAGATAGTGTTCAGCGCGCTGTCGATGGCGTACATCAACAAGAGCGAGGTAACAATCAACCCCAGCGCGCCAACGGCTGTCATCTTGCTGGAATTAGCGACGAACTGTTCGATATAACGCTGGATGATGTCGCCCGTGGCGGGCATAAAATTGGCGAACACAAAATGGCGCAGCTGAACGCTGACGTCAGAAAACATCGGGAACGCGGCAAACAGCGCAAAAATGACCGCGACAAACGGCACGAGCGAGAGCAACGACACATACGCCAGGTTACCGGCAAGCGTCGTCATATGATCCTCATCGATTCGCACCCACAGCAGCTTAAGCCAGGCGAGCAGCGGCCCGGTTCGACGGGCCACTTTTTGATGAACGGATTTTAACATGCGGGATTCGAGAAATAGCTGGGCACAGTTTTACGGTCAGTCACCAGCACGCTGGTAATGCCCACTTTGCGCGCGCCGTCGATATTCGCCTCGTTATCATCGAAAAACACAGCGTCGCGGGCGCTAAAGCCTTCCTGCTCCAGCACTTTCTGGTAGATTTCCGGCTCCGGCTTGCGCATCCCCATCTCCTGCGAAAGATAGATAGCGTCGGCGGCGGCCCGCACTTCCGGATACTGTTCCGGCCAGTATGTCGTATGCAGCCGGTTGGTGTTGGAGAGCACCACCACACGATGCCCCTGCTCGCGCAGTTGCTGCATGATAGTAATCACTTCCGGGCGCAGCCCGACAAACACCGCCTGCCAGCCCGCGGAGAACTGCTCAAAGCTCAGCGGCAACGCCATTTCTTCGCATAGCGCCTTCGCGAAATCCTCGTCGCTCAGCTCGCCACGCTCGTGCTGATGAAACGGCTCGCCCATGGAGAAACTCTGGCGCAGATTCGCCAGCGGCACGCGGCTGTAATCACTCCAGACGCCCAGCACGCGGTTAAAGTCGATATCTACAATGACATTACCTAAATCAAAGATATAGAGCATGACTCACTCTCCTTTCGGGCCATGTGAATGTTAACTGTAGCGAGAAAGGCGAACTTTGACTATGTGCTAACGCGCGGGTTTTGCATCGCCCGCGCGCGGCGTAAGAAAATTAGTGGTCGGTGGCGTCGTCGCCAGACGGCAATTCCGCCTGCACCAGCTCAATCTGATGGGCTTTTAAAATCGAGTTCAGCGATGCGCCAGGCTGCCGGTCGGTAAAGAGCGCCGTGGCCTGCGAAAGGTTGCCAATACTGACCGCCGCCGAGGCGTGGTATTTCGTATGATCGGCCGCCAGTAAGATATGCCGCGAGTGGGCCATCATGGTTTTCACCACGTTCGCCTCGTTCACGTCAAACTCCAGTAGCTCGCCGTCACTCTCAATGGCACCGACGCTCGTTATCAGATAATCCGCACGAAATCCTTCTATGAACGCAGAAGCCCCCGGGCCGATAATGCCGCCGTTGTGCGGGCGCAGCGTCCCGCCGGGTACCATCACTTCAAACCGACTGTTTTTATAGAGAATATGCGCCACGCGCAGGCTGTTGGTAATAATGCGCAGATGATTATGATTCAGCAGCGCGCGCGCTATCTGCTCTACCGTCGTGCCGATAGTAATAAACAGCGTGGAGCCGTCCGGCACATAGTCGGCGATCGCCTGAGCTATCGCGATTTTCTCCCCGGTCATGGAGATCTCGCGCTGCTCAAACGCGGTATTCACCACGCTTGACGCCCGCCCCGCGCCGCCGTGATGTCGGGTAATCAGTCCCTGTTCGCTTAGCTTGCGAATATCGCGCCGCACCGTCTGGGTGGAAACATCCAGCAGTTGCGCCAGCTCGTCGATATTCATATATCCCCGCTCGGCGATAAGCCCGATCAGCTGATCGTGGCGCGGATTGCCCGTCACTCCGGTAAGGCTCATGAACGATCCCCTTAAAATCATTGCTCGCCGGGCATTTTATACAAAAAGAGACAGAAAAGAGCGGGTTTGATCACAGTCGGGGATCCCGGCGCGCCCGCCAGGGCGGGTGCATTTCAGCGCGGCGACGGCGCTGGCGAAGCGCACCGCCTCCTGCGGCGATTCGCCGCGAGCCAGCATTACCGCCAGCGCGCCGTGAAAAACATCGCCTGCCCCGGTGGTGTCCACCGCCTCGACCGTAAAGCCCGCCTGACGGTGCAGCGTGTCGTCATTTTCAAGCCACAGACAGCCCTCTTTACCAAGCGTGACGTAAACATGACCGTTCGTGAGCGTTTTTGTTGTTTTAAGGGCGTCCTGCGGCGCTAACCCCGGCGCCAGGCGCGCCAGCCCCGGCGCGGAGAACGCGGCGTGATCGCTTAAAGCCACCAACGAACGAATATCCTGTGGTGTCACGTCGCCATCCAGTAGCGTCATCACACCCGCCCGGCGCGCCAGCGTTAACGCGCGGGTCGCGCCTTCATGCCAGCGTACGTCCGCCAGCACGGCGTCGTAACGGCCGAAGTCGATGCCATCGAGCCAGTCCGCGTCGTCAGGCAAATCGGGGCTCGGATAGTTAACAATCACTCTTTCGCCCGCGGCATCAACAAGAATGGCCGACTGCGACGAACGCGCACCCGTAATCTGGCGCGCCCGCGAGGTGTTAACGCCCAGCGATTCCAGCTCCGCAAAGAGTTGCGCGCCCGTCGCGTCATCACCGACGCGGCCAATAAAATCCACCTGCGCGCCCAGTCGCGCGGCCGCTACAGCCGCCGTAGCGGCCGGGCCGCCGCCCACTTCGCGGTACTGTTGCGCCACATATTTGCCACCCTCATGCGGCAAGGCTTCCAGCGTATAAATGCGATCCTGTACGGCGATACCCACACACGCGATGCGAACCATAGCTTCCTCTCTGTTTGCGCTCAGGACGGGCCTGCGCCCGTCACGATTCCTGTCAATCAACATAGCGGCATTTTAATTTTCCCGGATCGTAAAAAAGTGATAGCTGTCAATTTTTTGACTTTAAATTACAAATACGCTCATAAACAGACAAAAATAGTCCACCATGAATGACAAAACTGACATCCCGCTTTTACGCTGACAGGAGCATGTTATGGCGACGATTGGATTTATCGGACTGGGACAGATGGGCGCGCCGATGGCGGCAAACCTGCTGCGCCACGGGCACCGGTTGCAGGTGTGCGATGTAAACACCAGCGCCGTGGAGACGCTGGCGTCAGAGGGCGCGACGGCGTGCGCCACGCCACAGGCTGCCGCCCAGGGCGCGGAATTCGTGATTACCATGCTGCCGAACGGTGATCTGGTGCGCGAGGTGCTGCTTGGCGATAACGGCGTCTGCCAGTCGCTCTCCCGCGAGGCGCTGGTTATCGACATGTCCACCATTCACCCGCTGCAAACCGACAGGCTGATAAGCGATCTCGCCGCGCGCGGCTTCAGCATGATGGATGTGCCGGTGGGCCGTACCTCGGATCATGCGAAATCCGGCACGCTGCTGCTGCTGGCGGGCGGAACGCCGGAGCGGGTGACGCGTGCCGAGCCGGTGCTGATGGCGATGGGTTCAGAGCTCATCCGCGCAGGCGGGCCGGGAATGGGCATTCGCGTCAAGCTTATCAATAACTACATGAGCATCGCGCTCAACGCGCTCTCCGCCGAAGCCGCCGTGCTGTGTGAAGCGCTCGGGCTTTCGTTCGATGTGGCGCTGCAGGTGATGAGCGGTACGCCTGCCGGTAAAGGCCACTTCACCACTTCCTGGCCGAACAAAGTGCTCAAAGGCGATCTCTCACCCGCCTTCATGATTGACCTTGCCCATAAAGATTTAGGCATCGCGCTGGACGTGGCGAATCAGCTGCATGTGCCGATGCCGCTTGGTGCTGCCTCGCGGGAAGTCTACAGCCAGGCGCGCGCCAGCGGGCGCGGTCGCCAGGACTGGTCCGCCATTTTAGAACAGGTTCGCGTCAGCGCCGGGCTGACGCCGCGCCAGGCCACGCTTTGACATTCACCCTTAAGGAAAACGTTGATGGAAAAATACACCCTGAAAGAGATTGCCCGCCCGTCTGGCGGATTCGCCATGCTGGCGGTGGATCAGCGCGAAGCGATGCGCCTGATGTTCGCTGCCGCGGGCGCGGCGACGCCGGTCACCGATGCCGTACTGACTGACTTTAAGCTCAACGCCGCGCGCGTTCTTTCGCCGTACGCATCCGCCATTCTGGTGGACCGCCAGTTCTGCTACCCGCAGGTGGTGGAGCAAAAGGCCATCGCAGAGAGCTGCGCCATGATTGTCGCCGCCGACCAGTTTATCCCCGGCAATGGTATTCCCGTCGACAGCGTGACGCTGGATGACGCCATCGACGCGCAGGCGGTGCGCCAGCAGGGCGGCAAAGCGCTCAAGCTGCTGGTGCTGTGGCGCAGCGATGAAGACTCACAGCAGCGCCTCGCGATGGTGAAAGCCTTTAACGAGAAATGCCACGCGCAGGGGCTGCTGAGCATCATCGAGCCGGTGGTACGCCCGCCGCGCCGCGGCGATAAGTTTGACCGTGAACAGGCGATTATCGCGGCGGCGAAAGAGCTCGGTGATAGCGGAGCCGATCTCTATAAAGTCGAGATGCCGCTTTCCGGGCGCGGCGATGCCAGCACGCTGCTTGGCGCGTCGCAGAAACTGAATGACCAGATCAACATGCCGTGGGTGATCCTCTCCTCCGGCGTCGACGAAAAGCTCTTCCCGCGTGCCGTGCGCATCGCGATGAGCGCGGGCGCCAGCGGTTTCCTCGCCGGTCGCGCTGTCTGGTCGACGGTTATCGGGCTGCCGGATACCGACATGATGTTGCGCGACGTGGCGCTGCCGAAGCTACGCCGCTTAGGGGAAATTGTGGACGACATGATGGCTCGCCGCTGAAAGGAGAACAGACAATGAAATGGTTTAACACACTGAGTCACCACCGCTGGCTGGAACAGGAAACCGACCGTATTTTCGCGTTTGGCCGCAACGCCGCCGTACCCACCGGCTTCGGCTGGCTGGGGAACAACGGCCAGGTGAAAGAAGAGATGGGCACGCATCTGTGGATCACCGCCCGTATGCTGCATGTTTACGCCGTCGCCGCCCTGATGGGCCGCCCTGGCGCGTACGCGCTGGTGGAGCATGGCATCAACGCCCTTAACGGCCCGCTGCGTGATAAAAAATATGGCGGCTGGTACGCCTGCGTGAATGACAAGGGCGTGATGGACGCCTCCAAACAGGGCTATCAGCATTTCTTCGTGCTGCTTGGCGCCGCCAGCGCCGTCACCACCGGCCATCCCGCCGCCCGCGCGCTGCTGGATGACGCCATTGCGGTGATCGAGAAGTATTTCTGGAGCGAAGAAGAGCAGATGTGCCTGGAGTCCTGGGATGAAGCCTTCACCGAGACGGAAAACTACCGCGGCGGCAACGCCAACATGCATGCCGTCGAAGCGTTTCTTATCGTCTACGACGTCACCCAGGACAAGAAATGGCTGGATCGCGCGCTGCGCGTTGCCTCGGTCATCATTCACGATGTCGCCCGTAAAGGCGATTACCGCGTCAATGAACACTTCGATACCCGCTGGAACCCCATCCGCGATTACAACAAAGAGAACCCGGCTCACCGGTTCCGCGCTTACGGCGGCACGCCGGGCCACTGGATTGAATGGGGCCGCCTGATGCTGCACCTGCGCGCCGCACTAATCGCGCGCGGCGACGCTGCTCCGGAATGGCTGCTGGAAGATGCCAAAGGCCTGTTTAACGCCACAATCCGCGACGCCTGGGCACCGGATGGCGCAGACGGTTTTGTCTACTCCGTTGGCTGGGACGGCAAACCAATTGTCCGCGAACGCGTGCGCTGGCCGATTGTGGAGGCGATGGGCACCGCCTGGGCGCTCTATAACGTCACGGGCGATCCGCAGTACGAAGCCTGGTACCAGAAATGGTGGGACTACTGCATGAAATACCTGATGGATTACGAAAACGGCTCGTGGTGGCAGGAGCTGGACGAAAACAATCAGGTAACCACCAAAGTCTGGGACGGCAAACAGGATATCTACCATCTCCTGCACTGCCTGGTGATCCCTCGCCTGCCGCTCGCGCCGGGCCTTGCGCCTGCGGTCGCCGCCGGGTTGCTCGACAGCCTCGCGAAATAACGCGCTGACCCCACGCGAGGAGACGGACATGCATAAAAGCGGAACCACCATAGTGTTAACGGCAGGGGAATGGCAGGCGACTATCGTGACGGTCGGGGCGGGGTTAGCCTCGCTGACGCGGCGGCAGCGCCACGTCGTGATCCCGCACGCCCCCGAGGAGATGCCGCTCGCGCATCTGGGTAAAGTGCTGATCCCCTGGCCGAATCGCATCACCGGCGGGCGCTTTACCTTTGAAGGTCAGACGCTGACGCCCGCGATTAACGATCGCGTCGGCAATACGGCCATTCACGGGCTGCTGGCGTGGCACAACTGGGCGATTCGGGAGCAAAGCTCCACGCACGTCGTGCTGAGCGCCTTTTTGCCGCCGACCTATGGTTACCCTTTTATGCTGACGGCGGACGTCACTTATCAGCTTGATGAAGCGGCGGGTCTGCGCGTGTGTATCTCAGGCTCAAATGCGGGTGACACCCCGGCGCCTTATGGCGTCGGGATGCACCCCTATCTGACCTGCAATCTGCATGACATCAACGCGTGCGAGCTCGCGCTGCCAGCCGCGAAAATCCTGGAGATTGACGCCGTGCGGCTTCATCCCGCCGGGGACGAGGGGCTCGACTTTCGCACCCCGCGCCGCATTGCCGATACGCACATTGACCACACCTTCAAAGCGCCGTCTTCCGCGCGCTGGGAGGCAAGGCTGTCGCACCCGACGATGTCTGTCTGGCTACGGGCCGAAGCGCCCTGGATACAGGTCTATACCGGCGAAAAGCTGGGCCGCGTCGGGCTTGCCGTTGAACCGATGAGCTGTCCGCCCAACGCGTTTAATTCCGGCATTGATGTGGTCAGGCTCGCGCCCGGCGAAACGCACACCCTGAATATGGAAATCGGCGGCGAATAAGCAAAACAACACCGCCTTATTGACTGATTACCCTACACCGGAGGTCTTCATGGCTTCGTCACACATTACACTCGTTTCCCATGACGACGGATTTACGTTGTCGTACCAGCAAAGAACGATCCTGCATCACTCAAGGCAAACACCCTGCCTGTGGGCGGGCGCAGGCACAGCGGATATCGAGATGTTCCGCGGCAACTTCAGCATTAAAGACCGGCTCGATGAGAAAATCGCCCTGACCCAGGCGGCCGTTAGTGAGCGCGCTTCTGGCTGGGTGATTCGCTTTACGCGCGGCGAGACGATCGGTGCCACGCTTGAGGTGAGCACCGATGACCATGATCGTCTGGTGCTGAGGCTCAAAAACGACGCCGTCGCGCACAATCGTCTCTGGTTGCGGCTGGCGGCGAAGCCAGCCGATCATATTTACGGCTGCGGCGAGCAGTTCTCTTATTTCGATCTGCGCGGTAAACCGTTCCCGCTGTGGACCAGCGAACAGGGCGTGGGCCGCAATAAACAGAGCCACGTTACCTGGCTTGCCGACTGTAAAGAGAACGCGGGCGGCGACTACTACTGGACCTTCTTTCCGCAGCCAACGTTCGTCAGCACCCAAAAGTACTACTGCCACGTCGATAACAGCGGCTATATGAACTTCGATTTCAGCGCGCCGCACTATCATGAGCTGGCGTTCTGGGAAAACCATGCCACGCTGCGCTTCGAATGCGCGCCGACCTACATCGAACTGCTGGAAAAACTCACCGCCCTGCTGGGCCGCCAGCCGGAGCTGCCGGACTGGGTTTACGATGGCGTAACGCTCGGCATTCAGGGCGGTACCGAAGTCTGCCAGCAGAAACTCGACGTGATGCGCCGCGGCGGCGTGAAGGTAAACGGCATCTGGGCGCAGGACTGGTCCGGCATCCGCATGACCTCCTTCGGCAAGCGCGTGATGTGGAACTGGAAATGGAACCGCGATCTTTACCCGCAGCTTGATACGCGCATTGCACAGTGGAAACGCGAAGGCGTGCAGTTCCTCGCTTATATCAACCCGTACGTGGCAAGCGATCGCGATTTGTGCGAAGAAGCGGCGTCGCGTGGTTATCTGACACAAGATGCCGCAGGCAAGGATTATCACGTCGAGTTTGGCGAGTTCTACGCAGGCGTCGTCGACCTGACCAACCCGGAAGCGTACGCCTGGTATAAAGAGGTCATCAAAAAACAGCTGATTGAACTGGGTTGCGGCGGCTGGATGGCTGATTTTGGCGAATATCTGCCGACCGACACGCACCTGTATAACGAGGTCAGCGCGGAGATTATGCACAACGCCTGGCCTGCGCTGTGGGCGAAGTGCAACTACGAGGCGCTTGAAGAGACCGGAAAACTCGGCGAGGTGCTGTTCTTTATGCGCGCCGGTTATACCGGCAGCCAGAAATATTCCACGATGATGTGGGCAGGCGATCAGAACGTCGACTGGAGTCTCGACGACGGGCTCGCCTCGGTGATCCCCGCCGCGCTGTCTTTGGCGATGTCCGGGCACGGCCTGCACCACAGCGATATCGGCGGATACACCACGCTGTTTGAAATGAAACGCAGCAAAGAGCTACTGCTACGCTGGTGCGATTTCAGCGCGTTTACGCCGATGATGCGCACGCATGAGGGCAACCGCCCTGGCGATAACTGGCAGTTCGACGGCGACGCGCAAACCATCGCGCATTTTGCCCGCATGACGACAATTTTCAGCACGCTCAAACCCTATATCAAACAGGCGGTGGCGCAGAATGCCCGCACCGGCCTGCCGGTGATGCGTCCGCTGTTTTTGCACTATGAGGATGAACCCCGCGCCTACACGCTGAAATATCAGTATCTGTTTGGCCGCGATCTGCTGGTGGCACCGGTGTATGAAGAAGGACGCCAGGACTGGTCGCTGTGGTTGCCTGACGATCGCTGGGTAAACGTCTGGACCGGTGAAACCCACGGCGGCGGCGACATTACGGTGGATGCGCCGCTCGGCAAACCGCCGGTGTTCTACCGCGAGGGCAGCGAATGGCAGTCCCTTTTCGCCACGCTGCGTCAGATAAACCCCATGTAAAAAGGACGAATCATGGGCTTCTTCACCCTTTTGACCCCGGATGGTCTTGTGCTCAGCAACGACACGGTGATCGCGATTATCGGCATCATGTTTTTATATACCTTCGTTGGGATCTGCGCCGGCTTTGGCGGCGCACTCACCACGATGCCGCTGATAACGCTGCTGTTGCCGTTAAAAATGGCAGCGCCCATGTCGGTGATTGTGGGCACTGCTACCGCCCTCTACGCGACCTGGCTTTCGCGTAAGGAAACGCAATGGAAACCGGCGCTGGTGCTGATTGTGTTTTCGTTTGTCGGCGTGCCGGTGGGCCTGTACGCCCTCGCCAGTCTGCCGGATCAGATAATGAAAATCGGGCTCGGCGGCTTTTTGATCCTCTATTCCTTCTACAGCCTGTTTATTCCCAGGCTGCCGGTCTATGACAAAAACTGGCTGGCGATGCCGACCGGCGTTATCGCGGGCGCGTTAGGCTCGGCATTCTCCACCAACGGGCCGCCGGTGGTGGTCTACGGCATGTTGCGAAATCTGGCCCCCGCCGCCTTTCGCGGCACGCTCAACGCTTTTTTCACCGCCAATAACGCCGCCATTATCGGTGGGCTCGCCACCAGCGGGATCTTAACGCTCTCGACCATCAAGCTGGTGCTGTTCTGCATTCCCACCATGGTGCTCGGTTCGTTTGTGGGCCAGTACGTCCATCAACGTATTTCCGTTCGGGTCTTCCGGGTGCTGGTCTTTCTGCTGCTGATAGCTTCCGGGGCGATGCTCATCAAAGGCGCGCTGGGGATTTCCACGCTGAGCGCGCTGGCGCCGCCTTTCGGCGTCCTCGCGGTTTTGCAGCTTCTGTTTGGCAAAAAGGTCGCGGCCATCCGGGCTGCGGATCAGACATAACGCGTCGCCTGCGTGTGCGATGGAGAAAAACAATGTCTCAGACAAATACCGTTCAGAATCAAGACGTAGCCACGCTGCGTTTGCCGTTCAGAGAAAAAGTCGCCTATGGAATGGGCGATCTGGGCTCCAATATCCTGCTGGATATCGGCACGCTGTATCTGCTGAAGTTTTATACCGACGTGCTGGGGCTGCCGGGCACGTATGGCGGCATAATCTTTCTGATTGCCAAGTTTTTTACGGCGTTTACGGACATGGGCACCGGGATTATGCTCGATTCGCGCCGCCGGATCGGGCCGAAGGGCAAGTTCCGGCCTTTCGTGCTCTACGCCGCTTTTCCTGTGACGCTGCTCGCTATCGCGAATTTCGTCGGCACGCCGTTTGAGATAACCGGTAAAGCCGTGATGGCGACGGTGCTGTTTATGCTCTACGGGCTGTTCTTCAGCATGATGAATTGCTCGTATGGCGCGATGGTGCCCGCCATTACAAAAAACCCGGATGAGCGCGCGTCGCTTGCCGCGTGGCGTCAGGGCGGCGCGACGCTGGGCCTGCTGCTGTGTACCGTCGGTTTTGTGCCGGTGATGAATCTTATCGAAGGCAACCCGCAGCTGAGCTATATCTTCGCCGCCACGCTGTTTTCGCTCTTTGGCCTGCTCTTTATGTGGTGGTGCTATGCGGGAACGCGCGAGCGCTATGTGGAAGCCCCTGCCGCGCGCGCCGCGCATAAGCCTGGGCTGTTGCAGTCGTTTCGCGCCATCGCGGGCAACCGGCCGCTGTTCGTGCTCTGTATCGCCAATCTCTGTACGCTCGGCGCGTTTAACATCAAGCTCGCCATTCAGGTCTATTACACCCAGTACGTGCTGAACGATCCGATTCTGCTGTCCTATATGGGCTTTTTCAGTATGGGCTGCATTTTTATCGGCGTGTTCCTGATGCCGGGCGCGGTGCGGCGTTTTGGCAAGAAGAAGGTTTATATCGGCGGGTTGCTGATCTGGGCGGCGGGCGACGTGCTCAATTACGCCTTTGGCAACGGTTCGGTGAGCTTTGTGGCGTTCTCGTGCCTCGCATTTTTCGGCTCCGCGTTTGTAAACAGCCTCAACTGGGCGCTGGTTTCAGACACGGTCGAGTATGGCGAATGGCGCACCGGCGTGCGCTCAGAGGGCACGGTCTACACCGGCTTCACCTTCTTTCGCAAAGTCTCCCAGGCGCTGGCCGGGTTTTTCCCTGGCCTGATGCTGACGCAAATCGGCTATGTGCCGAACACCGTACAGTCGGCCGCTACGACCGAAGGCCTGCGCGAACTGATTTTCATCTGGCCGTGCGTGTTGGCTGTGGTGACGATTGTCGCGATGGGCTTTTTCTACAACCTCAACGAGAAGATGTACGTGCGGATTGTGGATGAGCTGGAAAACCGTAAACGGGCGTTTTCGCCTGGCGCATAACCATCACGGTGCCCGCGCCTGCGCGGGCCCTCGCTTTGAGGAACGGCTATGACGATATTCACCAGTCAGGACCCGCTGACGCTGCGACTGAGCCTGCGGGAGAAGTTTTCTTACGGCATGGGCGATTTTGGCTCCAATCTGATGCTGTGCATCGGGACGCTCTACCTTCTGAAATTTTATACCGACGAGCTTCACCTGCCTGCCTTTTACGGCGGCGTGATTTTTCTGGTGGCGAAGTTTTTCACGGCGCTGACCGATATGCTCACCGGCGTGCTGGTGGATTCACGGCGCGCGCCTGGCCCACGCGGCAAATTCCGGCCGTTTATTCTTTTCGCCTCCTTCCCGGTGGCGCTGGTGGCGACGGCGCAGTTTGTGGCAAACGATCTGCCGCTTGCGATGAAAACCGCGCTCGCCACGGTGCTGTTTATGCTGTTCGGCCTGTTTTACAGCCTGATGAACTGTGCCTATGGCGCGATGGTGCCCGCCATCACTAAAAACCCGCAGGAGCGCGCGCATCTCGCCGCGTGGCGTCAGGGCGGCGCGACGCTCGGGCTGCTGCTCTGTACCGTTGGCTTTATGCCGATCCAGTCGCTCTTTACCGCGCGTCCGTCGCTGGGCTACCTGACGGCAGCGCTGATTTTCGCCCTCGTCGGGCTTATCAGCATGTTCTTCTGCTATCGCGGTGTGCGCGAGCGCTATGTAGAAGTGGTGCCCGCCGGACATAAGCCCGGCATGCTGAAATCGTTCTGCGCGATTTTCCAGAACCCGCCGCTGCTGGTGCTGTGCATCGCCAATCTCTGCACGCTGGCGGCATTTAATATCAAGCTCGCCATTCAGGTCTACTACACGCAGTACGTGCTAAACGATCTGCATCTGTTGTCGTGGATGGGCTTTTTCAGCATGGGCTGCATTCTGGTGGGCGTGTTTATGGTGCCGGGCGCGGTGAAGCGCTTTGGCAAAAAACAGGTCTATCTCGGCGGGCTGACGCTCTGGGCGCTGGGCGATATTTTCAATTACGTCTGGGGCACGACATCGCTCAGTTTTGTGCTGTTTTCCTGCATGGCGTTTTTCGGCACCGCGTTTGTGAACAGCCTGAACTGGGCGCTGGTGCCGGATACGGTGGATTACGGTGAATGGAAAACCGGCATTCGCGCCGAAGGATCGGTCTATACCGGCTATACGTTCTCCCGCAAGATTTCCGCGGCGCTGGCGGGGTTTCTGCCCGGCATAATGCTCACGGAGATTGGCTATGTGCCGAATGCGCTGCAAACGCCTGCGACGCTTGATGGCCTGCGCCAGCTGATTTTCCTCTGGCCCTGCGTGCTCGCGATAATCGCAGCCGTCACGATGGGGCTGTTTTATAAGCTCAATGAACAGCGCTTCGCCTTTATTATTGAGGAAATCGCCAGGCGGAAGAAATATGTCGCCGCCGCCCCAAAAGTCAGCGCCGACAATAAAGCGTCAGCCGTCACGTTATAACGATAACCATCTTCGCTCCTCCCCTTCTGTTTACAGAAGGGGCGGCCTTTCTGTACCTGTTATAGGGAAATACTATGAAGAGAATCGCAACCGCACTGCTCTGTTCGTCTGTGCCCTGCGCGGCTTTCGCGGGTGCCTATGTCGAAACCCGTGAAGCATATAACACCGCCTCGGAATTGCATGAGGTTATCCTGCGCGCGGGCTATAACTTTGATATGGGCGCCGGTCTGATGGCCACCAACGCCTACAACGTGGGGAAATGGGACGAGATTAAGCACAGCTATAATGAAATCGAAGGCTGGTATCCCTTATTTAAACCAACAGAAAACCTGACGTTCCAGCCCGGCGGGCTGATTAATGACAGTATCGACGGCTCCGGCGGCGCGCTCTATTTAGACACCAACTATAAATTTACGCCCTGGTTTAACCTGACGGTTCGCTATCGTTATAACCACAATAATTACGACACGCCGGATTTTAACGGGAAGATGGATAAAAACGACACGCACGAGTTCGCCAATTACTGGAATTTTAAAGTCACGGATAAACTCGCGTATACGTTTGAGCCGCACTTCTTTCAGCGGGTAAATGATTACCACAGTAAAAACGGCAAAGACCATCACTGGGAAATTACCAACGGCTTTCGCTATAAGCTCGATCAGCACTGGCTGCCCTATGTCGAACTGCAGTGGCTGGACCGCTGGAATGAGTATCACCGTGAACAGTACCGGCTACGTCTCGGGTTACGGTATTCGTTCTGACATAAAAAAAGCCGCTGAAAATTCAGCGGCTTTTTATTCATACCAGGCGACGCGAACGCCTGCCTGGTTTACGGATGTACCGTATTAGTCTTCTTTAGCACCGCGCATGGCACGTTTACGATCGTTTTCCGTCAGGTGACGTTTACGGATACGTACAGACAGCGGAGTCACTTCGACCAGTTCATCATCATCGATGAATTCCAGCGCCTGCTCCAGCGTCATTTTGATAGGCGGAACCAGAACCGTGGCTTCGTCCGTACCGGACGCACGCATGTTGGTCAGTTTCTTACCGGTCAGGCAGTTTACCGTCAGGTCGTTAGAGCGGCT
This sequence comes from Cronobacter sp. HA18003, assembly GCF_011605905.1. Taxonomy (NCBI): domain Bacteria; kingdom Pseudomonadati; phylum Pseudomonadota; class Gammaproteobacteria; order Enterobacterales; family Enterobacteriaceae; genus Cronobacter; species Cronobacter sp. HA18003. Next base: position 187,165 of record NZ_JAANQO010000025.1, read on the forward strand.
GTGAATACCGATGATCTGGCCTTCATAGACTTCCGCACCGTGACCCAGGAACAGCTTGCCGCGATCCTGCAGACCGAACAGCGCGAACGCGACCGCCTTACCCTGACCGTTAGAGATCAGTACGCCGTTGTTACGCTGGCCCACTTCGCCCGGACGGATATCGTCGTAGTGGCTGAAGGTGGAGTACAGCAGACCCGTACCGGAGGTCATGGTCATGAACTCAGAACGGAAGCCGATCAGGCCACGGCTTGGGATCACGTAGTCGAGACGTACGCGGCCTTTGCCGTCCGGATTCATGTTTTTCAGGTCGCCTTTACGCTCGCCCAGCGCCTGCATCACAGAACCCTGGTGCTGTTCTTCAACGTCCAGCGTCACGTTCTCGAACGGCTCCTGTTTACGGCCATCGATTTCGCGGAAGATAACTTTCGGACGGGAAACCGCCAGTTCGAAACCTTCACGACGCATGTTCTCGATAAGAACAGACAGGTGCAGTTCGCCACGGCCAGACACGCGGAACGCGTCAGCGTCTTCGGTTTCTTCAACGCGCAGCGCCACGTTGTGCACCAGCTCTTTGTTCAGACGGTCAAGGATCTGACGAGAGGTAACGTATTTACCTTCTTTACCGCAGAAAGGAGAGGTGTTGACGTTGAAGTACATAGAAACGGTCGGCTCGTCAACGGACAGCGCCGGCAGCGCTTCGACATTCTGCGGGTCGCAGATGGTGTCGGAGATGTTCAGCTCGCCAAGACCGGTGATAGCGATGATATCGCCAGCTTCCGCCAGATCGGTATCGATACGCTCCAGGCCCAGATGACCCAGCACTTTACCGACTTTACCGTTACGGGTTTTGCCTTCGCTATCGATGATAGTGACCTGCTGGTTCGGCTTCACTTTACCGCGTTTGATGCGGCCGATGCCGATGACGCCAACGTAGTTGTTGTAGTCCAGCTGGGAGATCTGCATCTGCAGCGGGCCGTCGAGGTCAACGTCCGGTGCCGGTACATGGTCGACGATCGCCTGGTACAGCGGGGTCATGTCTTCCGCCATATCAGAGTGATCCAGACCTGCGATACCGTTCAGCGCGGACGCGTAAACGATAGGGAAGTCCAGCTGCTCGTCGGTCGCGTCGAGGTTCACGAACAGGTCGAACACCTGATCCACAACCCAGTCAGGACGCGCGCCCGGACGGTCAACTTTGTTGATAACCACGATAGGTTTCAGGCCATGGGCAAATGCTTTCTTGGTCACGAAGCGCGTTTGCGGCATGGGGCCGTCAAATGCGTCAACCACCAGCAGCACGGAATCAACCATGGACATTACACGTTCAACTTCACCACCGAAGTCGGCGTGCCCTGGGGTATCAACGATATTGATACGGTAATCATTCCATTTGATCGCGGTGTTTTTCGCGAGGATGGTAATCCCACGCTCTTTCTCCAAATCGTTGGAGTCCATCACGCGCTCTTGAGTTTCAGCACGCTCGTCGAACGTACCGGATTGCTGCAGCAGCTTGTCAACCAGGGTCGTTTTACCATGGTCAACGTGCGCAATGATGGCGATGTTACGCAATTTTTCGATCACAACTTTGCCTCAGGCATTAGAAATAGCGCGTTATTGTACACGTATTAATCGAAGGACTAAACAGGATCACAATCATCTGACGCAAACAAGTGTTGTCGCCAGGCTTTGTGATCCTTTTCACGCAGCGGTAAAAGGGCTATTAAACGTAAATTGCACCAACACAGTGCTTGTTTTTTACACACAGGCACTATATTGGTGCAATCTCTCCATCGTGGTGCAGCCCTTTTGCACTATGACGCGCATCATAGCGCCTTTTTGGGGGAATTTGAAAGTTGGCACAGATTTCGCTTTAAAGAATTCAGGGCGGCAACGCCAATTTTAATAAGTACTGAAGACCTCGTTACCACGACGACAATGACAAATCCGGGAGAGTTAAGTATGTCCGCTGAACACGTTCTGACGATGCTGAATGAACATGAAGTGAAGTTTGTGGATCTGCGCTTCACTGATACTAAAGGTAAAGAACAGCACGTCACCATCCCAGCCCACCAGGTAAACGCCGACTTCTTCGAAGAAGGCAAAATGTTCGATGGCTCTTCCATCGGTGGCTGGAAAGGCATCAATGAATCTGACATGGTGCTGATGCCGGACGCCTCCACCGCTGTCATTGACCCGTTCTACGAAGAACCTACTCTGATTATTCGTTGCGACATCCTTGAGCCGGGCACCATGCAGGGCTACGATCGCGACCCGCGCTCCATCGCCAAGCGCGCTGAGGAGTACCTGCGCTCTACCGGCATCGCGGACACCGTCCTGTTCGGGCCGGAACCTGAGTTCTTCCTGTTTGACGACATCCGCTTCGGCAGCACCATTTCTGGCTCCCATGTCGCGATTGACGACATCGAAGGCGCGTGGAACTCCTCCACCAAATACGAAGGCGGCAACAAAGGCCACCGTCCGGGCGTGAAAGGCGGTTACTTCCCGGTTCCGCCGGTTGACTCTTCTCAGGACATCCGTTCTGTGATGTGTCTGACCATGGAAGAGATGGGCCTGGTCGTTGAAGCGCACCACCACGAAGTGGCCACCGCCGGTCAGAACGAAGTGGCAACCCGCTTCAACACCATGACCAAGAAAGCGGACGAAATTCAGATCTACAAATATGTCGTGCATAACGTCGCGCACCGCTTCGGCAAAACCGCGACCTTTATGCCGAAACCAATGTTCGGTGATAACGGCTCCGGTATGCACTGCCATATGTCTCTGTCCAAGAACGGCACCAACCTGTTCTCTGGCGACAAATACGCGGGTCTGTCTGAGCAGGCGCTGTATTACATCGGCGGCGTAATCAAACACGCCAAAGCCATCAACGCCCTGTCTAACCCGACCACCAACTCTTACAAGCGTCTGGTACCAGGCTACGAAGCGCCGGTGATGCTGGCTTACTCCGCGCGTAACCGCTCTGCGTCTATCCGTATCCCGGTGGTTGCGTCTCCGAAAGCGCGTCGTATCGAAGTGCGCTTCCCGGACCCGGCCGCTAACCCGTACCTGTGCTTCGCTGCCCTGCTGATGGCCGGTCTTGATGGCATCAAGAACAAGATCCACCCGGGCGAAGCGATGGACAAAAACCTGTATGACCTGCCGCCGGAAGAAGCGAAAGAGATCCCGCAGGTTGCCGGTTCTCTGGAAGAAGCCCTGCAGGCGCTGGACGCAGACCGCGAGTTCCTGACCGCAGGCGGCGTGTTCACTGACGATGCGATCGATGCTTACATCGCGCTGCGTATGGAAGAGAACGACCGCGTTCGCATGACGCCGCACCCGGTAGAGTTCGAACTCTACTACAGCGTGTGATGATTTATTGATGTTGATAGCCAGCGGATTTCAGGTTGTCGCCACTGCGTGAAATCCGCGAATGTTTTTTTGTTGCCGTGGAAACTTTAGCCCATCTTCGGATGGGCTTTTTTCACCACCCGAAACCGGTTTAACGCCCTTTTTAGCGTTAAAACGCTATAATGCACTAAAATGGTGCAAACCCTGGGGGACTGCTGAATGGCAACAGGCACGCTGCCCGATGCTGGGCAGATCCTTAACGCATTAATCAATAGCATTTTACTGGTCGACGACGAGCTGGCGGTGCATTACGCCAACCCGGCGGCGCAGCAGTTGCTCGCGCAAAGTTCACGTAAGCTTTACGGCACGCCACTCCCGGAGCTGCTGAGTTATTTTTCCCTGAATATCAGCCTGATGCAGGAGAGCCTGAACGCGGGACAGGGATTTACCGATAACGAAGTGACGCTGGTAATAGATGGCCGCTCACACATTCTTTCCCTGACGGCGCAACGTCTGCCGGATGGCCTGATCCTGCTGGAGATGGCCCCGATGGATAATCAGCGGCGTTTAAGCCAGGAACAGCTCCAGCATGCCCAGCAAGTCGCCGCGCGCGATCTGGTACGCGGCCTGGCACATGAAATCAAAAATCCGCTCGGCGGCCTGCGAGGCGCAGCACAATTGCTGAGCCGCGCCCTGCCCGACCCGTCGCTGACGGAATACACCAAAGTCATCATTGAACAGGCCGACCGCCTGCGTAACCTGGTGGACCGCCTGTTAGGGCCGCAGCAGCCGGGCATGCACGTCACCGAAAGCATTCATAAAGTGGCCGAGCGCGTGGTGAAGCTGGTCTCCATGGAGCTGCCGGAAAACGTTCGGCTTCTGCGCGACTACGATCCGAGCCTGCCGGAATTTACCCACGACCCGGACCAGATAGAACAGGTACTGCTGAATATCGTGCGTAACGCGCTCCAGGCGCTGGGCGAGGACGGCGGCGAGATCACGCTGCGCACCCGCACCGCGTTTCAGTTGACGCTGCACGGCGTGCGCTACCGCCTGGCCGCCCGTATCGACGTGGAAGACAACGGGCCAGGCATTCCGGCGCATCTGCAGGATACGCTGTTTTACCCGATGGTCAGCGGCCGCGAGGGCGGCACCGGGCTGGGGCTGTCCATCGCCCGAAATCTTATCGATCAGCATTCGGGAAAAATCGAATTTAACAGTTGGCCAGGCCATACCGAATTCTCGGTCTTCCTGCCTATTCGGAAATAGAGGTGATTATGCAACGAGGGATTGTCTGGATCGTCGATGACGATAGCTCCATTCGCTGGGTGCTTGAGCGCGCGCTCACCGGAGCAGGCTTAAGCTGCACCACCTTTGAAAGCGGTAACGAGGTGCTGGACGCGCTGAGCACAAAAACCCCGGACGTACTGCTGTCAGATATTCGTATGCCGGGCATGGACGGCCTGACGCTGTTAAAGCAGATCAAACAGCGTCATCCGATGCTTCCGGTCATCATTATGACCGCGCATTCCGATCTCGACGCCGCGGTGAGCGCCTATCAGCAGGGCGCGTTTGATTACTTGCCAAAGCCGTTTGATATTGACGAGGCGGTGGCGCTGGTCGAGCGTGCTATCAGCCATTACCAGGAGCAACAGCAGCCGCGCAGCGCGCAGGTTTTCGGCCCGACCACCGACATCATCGGCGAAGCGCCGGCGATGCAGGATGTGTTTCGCATTATCGGCCGTCTCTCCCGCTCCTCCATCAGCGTGCTGATTAACGGCGAATCGGGCACCGGTAAAGAGCTGGTGGCGCATGCACTGCACCGCCACAGCCCGCGCGTCAAAGCGCCGTTTATCGCGCTGAATATGGCGGCCATTCCCAAAGACCTTATCGAATCGGAGCTGTTCGGGCACGAGAAAGGCGCGTTCACCGGCGCAAACCAGATTCGTCAGGGCCGTTTCGAACAGGCTGACGGCGGCACGCTGTTTCTTGATGAAATCGGCGACATGCCGCTGGATGTGCAGACCCGTCTGCTGCGCGTGCTGGCCGACGGCCAGTTTTACCGCGTCGGCGGCTATGCGCCGGTGAAAGTGGATGTGCGCATTATCGCGGCGACGCACCAGAACCTGGAGCTGCGCGTTCAGGAAGGGAAATTCCGCGAGGATTTATTCCACCGCCTGAACGTTATTCGCGTGCATCTGCCGCCGCTGCGCGAGCGCCGCGAGGATATCCCGCGTCTGGCGCGCCATTTCCTGCAGGTGGCGGCGCGCGAGCTGGGTGTGGAAGCCAAACAGCTGCACCCGGAGACGGAAGCCGCGCTGACGCGTCTCGCGTGGCCCGGCAACGTGCGTCAGCTGGAGAACACCTGCCGCTGGCTCACCGTGATGGCCGCGGGCCAGGAAGTGCTGATTCAGGATCTGCCGGCCGAGCTGTTTGAAACCAGCGTGCCGGACGCGCCGTCGCAGGCGCTGCCGGAGAGCTGGGCGACGCTGCTCGCGCAGTGGGCCGACAGGGCGCTGCGTTCCGGTCATCAAAACCTGCTTTCTGAAGCGCAACCGGAGATGGAGCGTACGCTTTTGACCACGGCGCTGCGGCACACACAGGGACATAAACAGGAGGCCGCACGCCTGCTGGGATGGGGACGGAACACCCTGACGCGCAAGCTAAAAGAGCTGGGAATGGAGTAAGCGACAGCGTTGTGTAAAAAAGCGCTGTCGCCTGCAAATTGCTCTAATTTTATACTTTACTGTCCGCCAGGCTTGAGTATGATCGGGCGCGGTTATGGGGGAGAGTTGTTATGCTGGAATCACTGATCCATATCGCCACGCAAAGCGCAGAGGCGGGCGCCGCCGCGAGCCATACGCCCCAGACGGCGATTGCCGCCCTGCTGTGCGCAGCGCTGGTCAACTTCTTTAGTTAAAAAAAGCGGGCGTTATGCCCGCTTTTTTTATATCACGCGTGAGAACTGTTGCAGCCGCGCTTTGCGGCGCAGATAGACGTCAAAGCACATGCAGACGTTGCGAATCAGCAACCGCCCTTTCGCCGTCACGGTGATACCGCGCGCGTTTACGTCCACCAGCCCGTCTTTCGCCAGCGGCGCCAGCAGTTGCAAATCCTCGGCAAAATAGTCGGCGAAACGGAGCGACCACGCTTTTTCTACCTCAGCGAAATCGAGCCGGAAATTGCAGATTAGCGCTTTGATAACGTCGCGGCGGATACAGTCGTCGCGCGTCAGCTCAAGCCCGCGCCACAGCGCGCTGCCCTGCTCATCCACCGCCTGATAGTAGCGCTTAAGCTCTTTCTGGTTTTGCGCGTAGCAGTCGCCGATCATACTAATCGCCGAGACGCCCAGGCCGAGCAGATCGGTGTCGCCCTGCGTGGTGTAGCCCTGGAAGTTACGATGCAGCACGCCGTTACGCTGGGCGATAGCCAGCTCGTCATCCGGCTTCGCGAAGTGATCCATACCAATGAACTGATAACCCGCGTGGGTCAGCGACTGGATAGTCTGCTGAAGGATATCGAGCTTCTGCTGCGCCGAGGGCAGATCCGCCTTTTTGATTTTGCGCTGCGCGGCAAAGAGCGTTGGCAGATGCGCATAGTTAAAGACGCTCAGGCGGTCCGGGTTCAGCTCCGCCACGCGTTGCAGCGTAAAGGCGAAGCTTTCCGGCGTCTGCTTCGGCAGGCCGTAGATCAAATCAATATTGGCGGAGGTGAAGCCCACTTCCCGCGCGCGTTTGATGAGCGCAAAGATGAAGTCTTCATCCTGCTCGCGGTTCACCAGACGCTGCACCTCTTTATTGAAATCCTGCACGCCCATACTGAGACGGCGGAAACCTTCGGCATGCAGGTGATCCAGCACGTCCAGCTCGATTTCACGCGGGTCGACTTCAATGGAGATTTCGGCGTCATCGTTGAACCGGAAATTCGCGCGCAGCAGGCCCATCAGGCGGCTGATTTGCGCTTTGCTGAGGTAAGTCGGCGTACCGCCGCCCCAGTGCAGCTGGCTGACGCGACGCCCGGCAAACAGCGGCGCGCGATGAATAATCTCCTGCTCCAGCACATCGAGATACTGGTCGGCTTTATGCTGCTGGCGGGTGACGATTTTATTGCAGCCGCAGAAGTAGCAGAGCTTGTGGCAGAAAGGGATGTGAACGTAGAGCGAGAGCGGCCTGTCGGGATAACGCGCGACCGCGCGCGCGAAGTCAGGCTCGCCAAACGTTTCAGAAAACTCAAGAGCCGTGGGATATGAGGTATAGCGCGGCCCGGAATAGTTATATTTCTGGATGAGGGCCAGATCCCAGTCGATTACCTGCTCAGACATGCTTACTCCTTCCGACGGTTTCGCCGACGCGTTCGGCGAACTGGCCCACCCGGATGGCGGGTGATAAGCCGGCTGCGCAGCCACTTCTGGCGCCGCGACAGCCGGTGTAGTTTAACGAATAACCACACCAGATAACATACTATCGGAAGGAGTATAAGCAGGACGGTCGGCCCCATCGGAAGGGTTAGTTTCCGCCTTTGAGCAGGCGCATCATATCTTCCTGCTGCTCTTCTTCTTCGTCTTCTTCGTCGTCGTAAGAAAGGCCGAGCTGCTGCATCAGCTCATCAATGCGATCGAGACGGGAATCGACCCACGCCTGATCGTCCGCGCTCAGGGTTTCCCCCTCTTCCAGGCGCTCCAGCAGCGCATCCAGGCGCTCGTCATTCTCCAGCATGTCCAGCTCTTCCTGCGGTGACAACATAGGTTTCTCACTCTTAGGTTGTGGTTGGTGCTTCTGAGGTCGGGTTTCCTGAGCATCGCTCACTCCAAGCGGAATTGGCTTTTTACTGCCGATGCGTGGATCTTTCTGTGTCGACTGACCGGAGGATTTTCCGGACGCGCTGGCACCCGTGGCGCGGCTACCCGGCGCATGGCCGCGGTGCTTTTTATCGCGCTTGCGATCGCGGGCTTCCTGGTTTAATTCTTCACGCGTTTTACGGCGAGCTTTAGCTTTGGCGGGGCCTTTGCCGCGCACAGAGGATGAGGGTTGCTTCATAATTTTTCGTCTTGGGCCGTTTTAAACAGTATAGAATTGCGGCGGAATCTAGCAGAAAGCAAGTAAAGAAAAAAGGCGACAGGTAAACCTGTCGCCTTTTTTCCTGACTTTTTAACCGGTCATCGGTATCCACCGTCCTGGTGCGCTTACAACCAACCCTGTTTTTCCTTCAGCCGACAACGCTCCGTGTCGTGTTCCTTTATCCTTGTTAACGTCTCCGACGTTGACCGTCCTGGTATGCTGTGTGCTTCGTCGCCCTGACGCTCCAGACCCCTCATCCTGAGTTATTATCCGTTGCGACACTCCGTTGCCCGTGCCTATTACTTTACCAGCCTGAACGAGGGGCTCAAGGCGCAAACGGCCTTAAAAGTCCATTTTAGGACATTTCTGCAAGGTTAACTAACTGTTTTTACTTAACTAAAATTCAAACACCCGCCTTTCAAGCCGATGATATCTCAATGTAAAACGGGCAGATCTCTTACAGACCTCGCGGGTGTTTTGTAAGCCGCCAGAGAGAACAACAGCCTTTTAGCCCTGTTCAGGTATAATCGCGGCTATTGCTTAAGCTTATCCTGACGGAGACGACCGTTTTGACTCAGTTGAACTATCAACAGACGCATTTTGTGACCAGTGCGCCGGATATTCGCCACCTGCCTTCCGACACGGGCATTGAAGTGGCTTTCGCAGGCCGCTCCAACGCCGGAAAATCCAGCGCGCTCAATACGCTGACCAATCAGAAAAGCCTGGCGCGCACCAGTAAAACGCCGGGACGCACGCAGCTGATTAACCTGTTTGAAGTCGCCGACGGCAAGCGTCTGGTGGATTTGCCTGGCTACGGCTACGCCGAAGTCCCGGAAGAGATGAAGCGCAAATGGCAGCGCGCGCTGGGTGAATACCTGGAAAAACGCCTGTGCCTGAAAGGCCTGGTGGTGCTGATGGATATTCGCCATCCGCTGAAAGATCTCGACCAGCAGATGATTGAGTGGGCCGTGGACAGCGGTATTCCCGTTCTGGTGCTGCTGACCAAAGCCGACAAACTGGCGAGCGGCGCGCGTAAAGCGCAGCTGAATATGGTGCGTGAAGCGGTGATTGCCTTTAATGGCGACGTACAGGTTGAAGCGTTTTCTTCACTGAAGAAAACCGGCGTGGATAAGCTGCGCATCAAGCTGGACAGCTGGTTTAACGATCTGCCGCCTGCGGCCGAAGACGCCGCCCCGCAAGCGTAATCCTTCCTGGCGCGGGCCTCGCTCGCGCGTCTGACTTTCCGACGCAATAAAAAACGCCCCAGTCATTTCTGACTGGGGCGGCTAAAATATTCAGCCAAATCCGATTACGTGAAGTAAAAGGTCTGAAAGATAGAACATCTTACCTCTGTACCCTACGTCGATAACTCTACCCTTTTTTTATGACGGGAAAAAGCACTTTTTGTAATTTCTTTTCATAGTTTACATAGCAATTTCTAATGACTATCACAAAAATCTATTAGTTATGTTGCTAAGTTACAAAAGCGACTAGGCGTGTTTGGGCATCAGTGCGCTTCATCCCAGTTCACGCCGCTGCCGACTTCCACCAGCAACGGCACGTCAAGCTGCATGCTGTTCTCCATGAGTTCATGGATTTTCTGCGACACGGCTTCCACGTCATCTTTATGCACTTCAAACACCAGTTCATCGTGCACCTGCATGATCATTTTCACGCGCGGCTGCTCTTTCTGCAGCCAGCCATCGACCGCAATCATGGCGCGTTTGATGATGTCTGCGGCCGTTCCCTGCATCGGGGCGTTGATCGCCGCACGCTCAGCGCCTGCACGCCGCGCCGCGTTGCTGGCGTTAATATCCGGCAGATAGAGACGACGTCCGTCCAGCGTTTCGACATAGCCCTGTTCTTTCGCCTGCTTACGGGTGCGCTCCATATATTCCAGCACGCCAGGATAGCGTTCGAAGTAGAGATCCATGTACTTCTGCGACTCTTTACGCGGGATATTGAGCTGGCGCGACAGGCCGAACGCGCTCATGCCGTAGATAAGACCGAAGTTAATCGCCTTGGCGCTGCGGCGCTGTTCGTTAGAGACGCTCTCCAGCGGCAGGCCAAATACTTCCGCCGCCGTTGCGCGGTGGATGTCTTTGCCTTCCGCAAACGCGCTGAGCAGCCCTTTATCGCGCGACAGATGCGCCATGATGCGCAGCTCAATCTGCGAGTAGTCCGCCGAGACAATGACGTAATCCTCCGGCGCGATAAACGCCTGGCGGATACGGCGGCCTTCGTCGTTACGCACCGGAATGTTTTGCAGGTTCGGATCGGTGGACGACAGACGCCCGGTGGCCGTGACTGCCTGATGGTAAGAGGTATGCACGCGGCCGGTTTTCGGGTTAATCATCTGCGGCAGTTTGTCGGTGTAAGTCGATTTCAGCTTCGCAAGGCCGCGGTATTGCAGAATGACTTTCGGCAGCGGGTAGTCGAGCGCCAGCTCTTCCAGCACCTCTTCTGAGGTTGACGGCGCGCCGCCCGGCGTTTTCTTCAGCGGCTTGATGCCCTGTTTTTCAAACAGAATAGTCTGCAGCTGTTTGGTGGAAGAGAGATTAAACGGCTCGCCCGCGATCTCATGCGCTTTTTGCTCAAGCTCGGTGAGCTTAAGGGCAATCTCCTGCGAGTGCGCGTGCAGCACTGCCGGATCGATTTTCACGCCGTTGCGCTCGATGCGCGACAGCACCGGCACCAGCGGCATCTCAATATGTTCAAAGATATTCAGCGGGCCTTTGTGCTGCTGCAGTTTTGGCCACATCTTCAGGTGCAGCTGGAGCGTCACGTCGGCGTCTTCCGCCGCGTAGCGCCCGGCCTGTTCGAGATCGATCTGGTTAAACGTAAGCTGGTTTTTGCCTTTACCGGCGATCTGCTCAAACGTGATGGTGGTGTGTTTAAGCCAGCGGCTGGAGAGGCTGTCCATATCGTGGCGGCCTGAGACGCTGTCCAGAATGTACGACTCCAGCATGGTATCGAAAGCGATGCCGCGCAGTTCGATGCCGTAATTCTGCAAAATGCCGCGGTCGAATTTCAGGTTCTGGCCCACTTTTACCAGCGATTCGTCTTCCAGCAACGGTTTTAATAGCTCCAGCACGCGATCGCGGGAAAGCTGATCCGGCGCATCGAGGTAATCATGCGCGACCGGGATATACGCCGCAAGGCCTGGCTCGGTGGCGAAAGAGATGCCAACGAGGTTGGCCGTCAGGTTATCGAGGCTGTCGGTTTCGGTATCCACAGCCACCACCGGCGCGTTTTTAATGCGCTCGATCCACGCCTGAAGCGTCTCTTCGTCAAGAATAGTGACGTAGCGCTCTGACGAGAGGGCGACGGCTTCTTCTTCCGGCTCGGCCTCAACGACAATCGTCTCTGTCGGCTTCGCGGCAGGTTTGCCACGGGACTGGAGCCATTTGCCCGCCTCGACATCGGATGTCCAGCGCTTAAATTCGTACTGCCGGAAAAGCGCCAGCAATTCATCAGCCTGCGGTTGCTGCACCTCCAGACGATCGTGGCTCAGCTCCAGCTCCACGTCAGTTTTAATGGTCGCCAGCTGATAGGAGAGATACGCCACTTCTTTATTCTGCTCAAGCTTCGCCGCCATCGTTTTAGCGCCGCGGAAGGAGAGTTCAGCGATTTTCTCCGGGTTAGCGTAAAGTGCGTCCAGACCACCAAGCCCCTGCAACAGCGCCTGAGCAGTTTTCTCGCCGACGCCCGGCACGCCGGGAATGTTATCGGACGAATCGCCCATCAGCGCCAGGAAGTCGATGATAAGTTCCGGCGGCACGCCATACTTCGCGCACACTTCTTCCGGCCCCAGCACGGTATTAGTCATGGTGTTGATAAGCGTGACGTCTGGCGTGACGAGCTGCGCCATGTCTTTATCGCCGGTGCTGATAAGCACCGCGCGGCCCGCTGCGGCGGCTTCTTTGGCGAGCGTACCGATAACGTCGTCCGCTTCCACGCCGGAGACCGCCAGAAGCGGCAGGCCCATCGCTTTAACCATCGCATGCAGTGGCTCTATTTGCGCACGCAGATCGTCAGGCATGGGCGGGCGGTGAGATTTGTAGTGCTCGAACAGTTCATCACGGAAGGTTTTGCCTTTCGCGTCGAACACTACGGCCGCGTGGGTCGGCTGGTACTGCAGTATCAGGCTGCGCAGCATATTCAGCACGCCATACATCGCGCCCGTGGGCTCGCCGGCACTGTTGGTGAGCGGCGGAAACGCGTGGTACGCCCGATACAGGTAAGAAGAGCCATCGACGAGAATAAGGGGATTTTCTGGGATCTGAACCATAATGTCCGTGCCTGATAATGAAGTTATGGATAAAGGATGCCATAGCCTGGCGCAAAACATGAAACCCAAAGGGCCGATCGCAGGGAAAGTTTTGTCGATCCGCGCGATCGCTCGCAACGCCGCCTGTGGATAACTTTGTGCACAAAAACCTAAGCTATTAATAACGTGAGATAAAAAAGGAGCGAAGCGCTGTAAATCATCTAAAAAATCAGTGGTTTATAAAAACCCTGACGCCGCTAATTATTTTTTGACGGAAAAGTTTTATTGTGGATATAAAAAATGGCTTTTGCCGTCTGGCTTACGCCACGCTTAAAACCAGGCGGTAATTCATCGCACGTTACGTTTCGGCTCATTACGCCGGAATGTTTTCTGTTAGAATCTGCGCCCTCTGCCGTCACTGGCATTTTATCTAACCGCCTGAAAATTATTATGTCGAGATTACTCGCTGCGCTGACGCTTATGCTCAGCATCGTGCTTACTATTCTGGTGACTATTTTATGCTCCGTGCCGATTATCCTTGCCGGAATAATTAAACTGGTGCTGCCTGTACCAGCCGTATGGCGCACGGTGTCCCGCTTCTGCAATTTTATGATGTATTGCTGGTGCGAAGGGCTGGCATTGCTGCTGCACCTGAATCCGCATCTTAAATGGGAAGTACAGGGGCTCCAGGGGCTAAATAAAAAGAGCTGGTATTTACTTATCTGCAATCATCATAGCTGGGCAGATATTGTGGTGCTGTGCGTATTGTTTCGTAAGCATATTCCGATGAATAAATATTTTCTGAAACAGCAGCTTGCATGGGTGCCTTTTATTGGGCTCGCCTGCTGGGCGCTGGATATGCCGTTTATGCGCCGCTATTCCCGCAGCTATTTGCTTCGTCATCCGGAACGACGCGGTAAAGATGTAGAAACAACGCGTCGTTCGTGTGAAAAGTTTCGCCATCACCCGACAACGATTGTGAATTTCGTCGAAGGCTCTCGGTTTACCGTGGAAAAACAGCGCCAGTTGCGTTCACCGTTCCGGCATTTACTACCGCCGAAAGCGGCGGGCATTGCAATGGCGTTGAATGTGCTGGGAAAACAATTCGATAAGATGCTGAATGTGACGCTCTGCTACCCGGAAAATAACCGCACACCGTTTTACGATATGCTCACAGGAAAGTTAACGCGTATTGTGGTGCAGATCGATTTATTGCCGGTGGAGGCATCGCTGCACGGTGATTACATTAACGATAAAAACTTTAAACGTGGTTTCCAGCAGTGGCTGAACGGGCTGTGGAGCGAGAAAGACGCCAGGCTTGAGGCCATTTATCAGCAATATAAAAAAGCCGGTCAGTGACCGGCTTTTTCATTTAACGCATTCGATTATTTTTTACCGAGCAGGTAGTTAACGGTATCCGCATATTGCTGGACGAAGACGTCCATATTGCTGGTATCCATGCCCTGCGGGTTCAGCTGATATTTGCCGTTAACGTACATGGCAGGCACGCCCTGCAGGCCCACATCCGCCGCCGCTTTTTCCTGCTGCGCGACGAGCGATTTCACCACGAAGCTGTTCCAGGCGGCGTCATACTCTTCCGGCTTCACGCCCGCGTCGATAAAGACTTTGCGGATATCGGCAGGGGTCTGTACGGTCTGGGTTTTCTGCACCGCTTCAAACATCGGAGCCGTAATTTTATCTTCGATGCCCATCGCCATCGCAACCGCCCACGCCTGCGTCAGGTCTTTACCCAACGGGCCCAGGAACTCAACGTGGTATTTGGTCATTTTGGTGCCAGCCGGCAGCTTTTTCTTCACGCTGTCAGAAACGTGCAGCACTTCTTCAAACTGGTAGCAGTGCGGGCAGTAGAAGGAGAAGAACTCCATTACCTGCGGCGCGCCGGCAACCGGCTTCTCCAGCGTGTTGTACTGTTTCCCGTCAGAATAATCGGCGGCGGAAACGCTGAATGCCATCACCATACCGGCCAGCGCCAGCCAAATCTTTTTCATCATTTACTCTCTCCTGAATATTACAGATCAATACATTGGCGTTAGTTGTAAAGGAGGCTCATTGAGCGCCCGAATTTGCTCGTTAAAAGTCGCTGTCTGACGGCGCCAGAAATCTTCTTCAGCAAGCCAGGGGAAGTTGCGTGGAAACGCCGGATCTTCCCAACGGCGAATAAGCCAAGCCAGATAATAGACCTGTCGCATCGCGCGCAGCGGCTCTATCAGCTCAAGCTCTTTGATATTGAATGTAGTGAACTCTTCATAAGCTTCCAGAATGGTTTCCATCTGCATGCGTTGTTCAGCGGTATCGCCGTTCAGCAACATCCAGAGATCCTGAATGGCCGGGCCGTTGCGAGCGTCATCGAGATCGACAAATAGCGGGCCGTCGCGCCAGAGGATATTGCCAGGATGGCAGTCGCCATGCAGACGCAGGGCATCGTAACCCGGCTGCCAGCGGGCGATGACGGCACCCGTCAGCGCATCGGTCGCCTGCAAAAATGCGGTTTTGAGCGAAGCAGGAATAAGCGAGCTGGTCTCGTAGATCGCGCGTGGCTCCAGCAGATATTCATTGATACCGATAGTAGGGCGATGTGAGAAAAGACGCTGCTTGCCGGTCTGATGAATACGGCCAAGATAACGGCCAACCCACTCCATCTGGTCAAGGTTATCCGTTTCATACTGGCGGCCACCGAGACCCGGGAACACGGCGAACATAAAGCCATCGTGCGTTAACAGGGTGTCCCCATGAAGGCGCAACGGCGCGGCAACCGGCACTTCGTCGGTTTCAAGCTCCAGCGCGAAGTGATGTTCTTCACGGATCTGATCGGCGCTCCAGCGGTGAGGGCGGTAGAACTTCACAACAAAACGCTTACGATCTTCATCCTGAAAAAGATAAACGCGGTTTTCAAAGCTATTAAGCGCAGTTAAGCCAGAATCCACACGAATGCCATGTTCAAACAGGGCATCCATGATGGTGTCTGGCTGTAGCGTCTGGAAATTAAAAGCGTTATCTGTCATCCCGATACCCGGAAAACACAAGCAATGCTTCAGGATATCATCTCAAAGCCGCAGCGAGAGCGTCTCTTACAAGCTTTTACTCTTTTATCACGCCGCGGGCGCGCAGCAGGGCCGTTTTGAAGTCTTCTTCATAGTCTTTCTGAATGCCCGGGATCACGGCGTCTTTATCGGCATCACGCATTTTTAACTGATAAATGAGGATATCATCGGTAAGATCGGCCAGTTCACCGGTAAAACCGGATTCAGCAGCCAGCTTTTGCAGGAACTCCAGCAGGTTGAGATCGGGCTCTTTTTCCCAGGCTGGTTGCAGCAGTTCGATAACTTCATTAAGACGTTTGCATTTCATCATGGTCTCCTTTTATCTGGCCGACACGTTAGCAGGGACAAAACCGTATGAAAAGAGGTGATATTCTTGGATAAGCTTAGCGCGATTACCGGCGTGGTGCTGGCGGGCGGCCGGGCGACGCGAATGGGCGGGAAAAATAAAGGGCTGATGACGCTCAATGGCAAAGCGCTGTGGAAGCACGTGGCGGAGCGCCTGGCGGCACAGGTCGCGCACGTTGCGGTAAGCGCTAACCGGGATCTGGAGGCTTATCGCGCCAGCGGTTATCCGGTCATCACGGATACTCTCCCGGATTTTCCGGGGCCGCTCGCGGGAATGCTTTCTGTCATGCAGCAACTTAATAGCGAGTGGTATCTCTTTTGCCCGTGCGACACGCCTCATATCCCTGCCGATCTCGCGCAACGTCTGTGGAACGCGAAAGGCGCAAGACCCGCTGTGTGGGCCAATGATGGCGAGCGCGATCACCCTGCGATTGTATTGATGCATCACTCCCTTAAAGCACCTCTGGCTGATTACCTCGCACGCGGAGAACGCCGCGTGATGGTTTTCTTGCGTGAGGTTAATGGCTGTAGCGTAGCGTTTGCGAATAAAGATGACTTTGCCAATGTGAATACGCTGGCCGAGCTTGAACGCTGGCAGGAGGAATAATGGTTCCGTTACTGGGCATTGCCGCGTGGAGCGGTACGGGAAAAACGACGCTGCTTAAGGCGCTGATTCCGCTGTTGCGTGAGCGAGGCATCCGTACCGGCCTGATTAAACACACTCACCACAATATGGATGTGGATACGCCGGGTAAAGACAGCTATGAACTTCGCAAGGCAGGTGCGGCGCAGACGCTGGTTGCCAGCGCGAAACGCTGGGCGCTAATGACAGAAACACCACAAGAGCACGAGCCAGACCTTCATTATCTGGCGAGCCGGATGGACAGCTCGCAGCTGGATCTGATTCTGGTGGAAGGGTTTAAACACGAGGCGATCGCGAAAATCATGCTGTTCCGGGAGGGTGCCGGGCGGGACGTTGCAGAGTTAATGCCGGACAGCCACGTGATTGCCGTGGCCAGCAATATCCCCCTGCCCGGCGTGGCGCAGACGGTACTGGATATCAACGAGCCCGCGCAGGTGGCGGCGTTTATCGCTGACTGGTTGACAGCGCAGCGAGCACAGGTGTCATTCCGTCGATAAGCGTAAAGGGCGGGGTTCAGGGAAAGGAGGAGAATCTGGCGGGCAGGCAGGCGCATGGCGTCTGGTCGCGCGTAAAAAGCCGGATACGGTAATACCCTAAATCCTGCGATTCTGTATCCATTTCATAAAACAAAAACCCCTCAGCGGTGCTGAGGGGTTCTTTTATTTGATGCCTGGCAGTTCCCTACTCTCGCATGGGGAGGCCCCACACTACCATCGGCGCTACGGCGTTTCACTTCTGAGTTCGGCATGGGGTCAGGTGGGACCACCGCGCTACAGCCGCCAGGCAAA
>NZ_JAANQO010000026.1:0-202710 GCF_011605905.1 Cronobacter sp. HA18003
GCCTGGCGGCTGTAGCGCGGTGGTCCCACCTGACCCCATGCCGAACTCAGAAGTGAAACGCCGTAGCGCCGATGGTAGTGTGGGGCCTCCCCATGCGAGAGTAGGGAACTGCCAGGCATCAAATAAAGAACCCCTCAGCACCGCTGAGGGGTTTTTGCTTTTGCGCGTGACAGAAAAACAGCGCCACCGGAAAAGTGTCCCCTCTTTTTTATACGCCTCATCCTCTGTCCGTACTGAATCCCTTACGAGCGCTGCGCCGCCAGCCAGTCAGCGATAAACGCCGCCACCTGCGCGGGCTCGTTGATATCCAGCACAGGTAATTCCGCCTCAGATAACGGTCTGTCACTGGCAATGGCGATAACATGATCATCCGGCGTCAGTTCTTCAACGTCCCGCCCGGCCCCCTCCCGGAACAGCATGATTTTCGCTACCGCCTCGTGTTTAAACCCTTTCACCAGAATCAAGCTTCGCAACAGAACACCGACGCTACGCACATCAGGGTTGCTACATTAAATTCATCCATACCCCGCTTACAAAAAGCCCCGATCTTGCTCAACCTGCGGTCACGTCATATTCTGATTTTCAGCCTATGAAGCTATGTCAGCAGCGTGTCGCCTTACTGTCGTGTCTCTGTCAGGCCCGTGTCGTGGCGGTTTTTACCAGCAGAGCGAAATACTGTCTGCCACATTTCTCATAAAGAAGGTCACAGTTATGCAAACCGAAAACCGCATCCGCGCGCTTCGCCTCGCTCGCGCCTGGTCTCAGGAACAACTGGCAGAACTCTCCTCGGTCAGCGTTCGCACTATTCAGCGCATAGAAAAAGGGGAGCCGCCCTCGCTCGAAACGTTAAGCGCGCTGGCCGCTGTTTTTGAAACGCGCGTAGAAGAATTAACGGGCGCGCCGCTACAGGCTGCGGGCCCGCTGGATGAAGCGGTGTCCACTGCCCGCAGACGTCTGGATGAGGAGCGGCACTTTTATCGCAGCCTATCCACTGCGGTGGTGGTTTGCGTTGGGCTTTTCCTGATTAACCGTTTTACATCGCCGGAAAGTCACTGGTCATTATGGGTGATGCTCATTTGGGGTGGATTACTGGTAGTGAAAGGCCTGCGTTTATTCTTACTACGGGGCTGGATTGAACAATGGCAGCAGCAGCGGCTGCAAAAATTACTGCGCAAGTAAGAGAAAAGGCTCCTCAGCTTGCCTGAGGAGCCGACGCGTTACTATTTTTTACCCGGCAGGACGGTATTCATCACCTGATGCGCGGTATCCGCAATCACCTTACCCGCCGATTTATCGCCTTTCGCCATGGATGATATAAACCCTTTCGCCTGGGCGAAGCTAATATGCGGTGGCAGCGGTGCCACTTCCGGATCGGTTTTCACTTCCAGTACGACCGGACGATCGGCCGCCAGCGCCTGCTGCCAGGCGGCCTGAAGTTCTTCCGGCGAATCTACATAAATCCCTTTCAGCCCGATTGATTCCGCAAACTGCGCATAGGGCACGTCCGGAACATCCTGCGTCGCGGTAAAGCGCGGGTTGCCTTCCATAATGCGCTGCTCCCACGTTACCTGATTCAGATCCTGGTTATTAAATACGCAGACGATCAACCGCGGATCGGACCAACGCTGCCAGTATTTCTGGATGGTAATCAGCTCCGCGAGGTTATTCATCTGCATCGCGCCATCGCCCACCAGCGCCACGACGGGTTTTTCCGGGAAAGCAAATTTCGCGGCAATGGCATATGGCACCGCCGCGCCCATACACGCCAGACCGCCCGAGAGAGACGCCCGCTGGCCCTGCTTCACTCTGTAATCCCGCGCAAACCAGTTGGCGCACGAGCCGGAATCTGAGGTGACAATCGCGTTATCCGGCAGCAATGGCGACATCTCCCACACCACGCGCTGCGGGTTGACCGGCGTCGCTTTCGCCATTGCACGTTCTTCGATTTTCTCCCACCACGCTTTGACGGAAACCGCGATTTTCTCCTGCCAGCTGCGGTCCTCTTTACGCTTGAGCAGAGGAAGCAGCGCCTGTAACGTGCTCACGGCATCGCCATGCAGATTCACTTCTGTCGGGTAACGCAGGCCGAGCATAGATGCGTCCAGATCTATTTGAACCGCCCGCGCCTGGCCTTCTTTCGGCAGGAATTCCGTCCACGGGAAGCCGGTGCCAATCATCAGGAGCGTATCGCAGCCCTGCATCAGATCCCACGACGGCTCGGTGCCAAGCAGGCCAATACAGCCCGTCACAAACGGCGCATCATCCGGCAATACATCTTTGCCAAGCAACGCTTTAGCAACACCCGCACCGAGCAGGTTTGCCGCCTGTACCACTTCCACCGCCGCTTCGCGCGCACCCGCGCCTATCAGGATCGCGACTTTTTTGCCGTCGTTAAGAATATCCGCGGCGCGCTGAAGATCGTACTGATGCGGGATCACGTGCGGGCGCTGATAGCCGGGCCCGGAATGCGTGAAGCCATGCGCGTGCTGCGGCTCCTGCCAGGGCTCATCCTGAAGATCTTTGGGCAGGATCAGCACCGTCACGCCATTATTCGCTTTCGCGATTCGCACGCCGCGATCCACCAGATGACGCAACTGCGCAGGCGTTGCCGCCTCCTGAACAAAGCTCGCCACATCGCTGAATACGCGATCGAGATTCAGTTCCTGCTGATAGGTCGCGCCCCGGGCGGTGGTTTCCGCCTGGCCTGCAATCGCGATAACCGGCATATGATCCATCTGCGCGTCATACAGGCCAGTCAGCAGATGCGTGGCACCCGGCCCGCCAGTTGAGAGGCAAACACCCGGCTCGCCCGTAAATTTCGCATGGCCACAGGCCATAAATGCCGCCATCTCTTCATGGCGCACCTGGATAAACTCAATGCCGTCGCCGGCTTTATCGGCGCGCTGCAACGCGCCCAGAACGCCGTTAATGCCGTCGCCGGGGTAGCCGTAAATCCGGGTTACGCCCCACGCTTTGAGTCGTTCTACAAAAAAATCGCTCGTTTTTTTGGTCATTATCGTGCCTCGCATCAGGTGAGTGTGCGCATAGATCCTGAGCTGCGCTCGAAAAGCTAACCTGTTGAAGGGTAGTCCACTTCATAGAGGTAAGCGAAAAGCGGGAGTTCTCTGAAGCCTGCTATGGTTATACGAAACGCATTACAGGAGGCATTATCGTGGCCACAAAGCCTTTTGATTATCAGCAGGACTTCGACAGCATCGACTTTCGCGCGCACCCGGAACGGTATCAGGTCGGGCGTGGCGAACAGGGCGTCTTATTGGTTGAGCCGTATAAAAGCGAAATCCTCCCGTACTGGCGCTATAAAGACGAAGAGAGCGCCAACGCCTCGGCGGAAAAGATTTATGAGTTATTCGAGGCATACCGTGAAAAGGACGATTTTGTCGGTATGGATATGGCGCGCAAGTTTATTCAGATGGGGTATACCCGCGCGCGTCGTTACGCCAACTATAAAGGCGGCAAAAAGTATGATGCCGATCGTAACCTGAATCCGCGCGGCAACGATCCGACTAAAGCGGCGGCGGCAAAAGTCTTTAAAGGGTGGTGGGATCGCATCCGGGCAGATGAAGATTATCTGCGGCGTAAAAAAGCCCATCAGGAAAAGTGGGGCTAACGACGCGTAAATTCCCCGCCTCCTCACGGAAATGCTATTAACATATAATTAACATGATATTTTATAGCCTGCTAATTGCCCCGGAGTACAAGCCGCGGATTTAAAAAGGAGAGAGACATGACCGAAGTTACCGCCCGGACAGATAAACCGTCACTGACTTCCAGCGATACCCGCCGACGTGTCTGGGCGATTGTCGGTGCCTCGTCTGGCAACCTCGTCGAGTGGTTTGATTTCTACGTCTACTCCTTTTGTTCGCTCTACTTCGCGCATATCTTTTTCCCCTCTGACAATAGCACCACACAGCTTCTGCAAACGGCAGGCATCTTCGCCGCAGGCTTTCTGATGCGCCCTATCGGCGGCTGGCTCTTTGGTTACATCGCCGATAAACATGGCCGTAAAACCTCCATGCTGATTTCTGTCTGTATGATGTGTTTCGGCTCGCTGGTCATTGCCTGTCTGCCGGGTTACGCAGTGATTGGCACCTGGGCACCGCTGCTGTTACTTGTGGCGCGCCTGTTCCAGGGGCTGTCGGTCGGGGGAGAATATGGCACCAGCGCGACTTACATGAGCGAAGTGGCTATCGAAGGGCGCAAAGGCTTTTATGCGTCATTCCAGTACGTGACGCTTATCGGCGGGCAGTTAATGGCGCTGCTGGTTGTCGTCGTGCTGCAACAGATTTTGTCAGATGACGCTCTGCGCGCCTGGGGCTGGCGCATTCCCTTCGCGCTGGGCGCGGTGCTGGCGGTGGTGGCGCTGTGGCTGCGTCGCTCGCTTGATGAAACCTCGCAGCAGGAGACGCGCGCGCTGAAAGAGGCGGGCTCGCTGAAAGGTCTCTGGCGCAACCGTCGGGCGTTCATCATGGTCCTCGGGTTTACCGCCGCCGGTTCGCTGAGTTTTTATACGTTTACGACCTATATGCAGAAATATCTCGTCAACACGGCGGGAATGCATGCGAATACCGCGAGTATGGTGATGACCGCCGCACTCTTCGCATTTATGCTGCTGCAACCGTTCTTCGGGGCGCTGTCGGATAAAATTGGCCGTCGCAGTTCGATGCTCTGCTTCAGCGCGCTTGCCACGCTCTGTACCGTGCCGATCCTGATGGAGCTGCAAAATGTCAGCTCGCCGCTGGCGGCATTCGGGCTGGTGATGCTCGCACTGCTGATTGTCAGCTTCTATACCTCGATAAGCGGCATTGTGAAGGCGGAGATGTTCCCGGCGCAGGTGCGCGCGCTGGGCGTCGGTCTCTCTTACGCGGTTGCCAACGCGCTCTTTGGCGGCTCGGCGGAATATGTGGCGCTGTCGCTGAAATCGCTGGGTTCAGAAACGGCGTTTTTCTGGTATGTCTCGGCGATGGGTGCCGTCGCGTTTCTGGTTTCGCTGAAGCTTCACCGCAAAGGAAAAGGCATGCGGCTTTAATGCTCCGCCATTTGCCAGACTGCGTAACCAGCGCTGGCACCCGCTATGTCCCACGCCAGATCTTTCCAGCTCCAGCCGCTCCCCGCCGGGCGGCTGTCCCAGAGTTCTTTCGTCGCGCCAAGGGAAACCGAAAACATCAGCCCGAACGCGGCGGACCGATCCGGGGAATGCCCTTGCCGCTGGGCGTATTCATTCCCGGCGGCAGCGAGCAGCGCTGAGCCTAAAAAGTGCTGGGCTTTATCTTGGCCTGCCCAGTTGTCCTGCGCCATATGGCTACAACCGGTAAGTGTGACAACTAACGAAAGCAGAAAGGCGCGCATAGCGTTCTCCATAAAAAAGCCCTGCATGGCAGGGCTTCGTTAAGCGACAGGCGTCAGAGAATGCGGCTAATCAGCCGGTCGATACGGATACGGCGCAGGCGGCGGATAAGCTTGCGCACTTTTACCGGGTAATCGGCGATGCTTTGCAGGTCGCGATAGTGTTTTACCACCGTGGTATGGGTGCGGATTTCGGCAAGTTCACGCTGGCGCAGGGAAGCCAGTTGCTGCTTCGGATCGTGGATAAGAATCGCGTTTTCCAGATCGAGACGCCAGGCGCGCGGGTTAAGGTTGTTGCCGGTCAGCAGCATCCATTCATTGTCGACCCACATGCCTTTCAGGTGATAGCTGTTATCACCATCTTTCCACAGACGCACCACCAGTTGATCGGTGTTGACGTAATACTGCAGACGGCTTAAGAAACGGCGCAGGTTGATCTCATAGAGATAAGGCAGCGCGCCGATGATCTTAAACGGCTGATCTTCCGGAATATAGAAGTCGTTCGCCGTTTTATCGCCGACGATGATTTCCACTTTTTTGCCGTCGCGCAGAAGCTGGATGATATTACGCACCAGCACCGCGGGCAGGTTAAAGTACGGCGTACAGATGACCAGCTTCTCTTCCGCGCAGGGCATCAGGTGAAAAATGGCTTTATTCAGCGGGCTCGATTTGCCAAGCCCCACCAGCGGCGTCACAGCCAGCTGATCGTTATCGGCATCGCCCTGAAAATGGTACGCGGCATCGCGCAGCAGATGGCGGAACTGGCGGATGTCGTTTTTGATTTCCGGGCTTTTTGGACGGTTCGGATCGTCGAGACGATTCACCGCATGGCCATTCATTAACTGCGTGCGCACCCAGTCAAACATCACGTCGGCAAGCTTCGCGTTACGGATGCAATGGTAGCGGTCATAGCGATATTTATCGTGCTGGTGCAGATACACGTCGTTCAGGCTCGCGCCGCTGTAGAGCACGCAATCATCGATGATAAAGCCTTTGAAATGCAGCACGCCCAGCGCCTCGCGGGTATTCACCGGCACGCCGTAGACCGGCACGCTGACGTCCGGGTTTTCCTGCGCCATGCGGCAATACCAGTCGGCGTTAGTGTTCGAGGCTTCCACGCCGATGCGTCCGCGCTGCGCGCGATGCCAGTCCACCAGGACGCTGACGTCAAGCTCCGGGCGTTGACGCTTGGCTTCATAAAGTGCCGACAACACGCCTTTGCCGCCATCGTCCTGCTCAAGATAGAGCGCGATGATGCAGATACGCGTGGTCGCCGTCGCTATCTTTTCCAGGAGCTGTTTGCGGAAATCGGCGGGCGCGAAACAGAACGCGACATCATCAACTGACTGAGAAAGCTTCGGTAGTTGGGCAAGGTGTTGTTGATGTTTGTTGCGTTTAAATTTTGACAACATCACAGTGCATATCTTCTCTGAAGTGGATGGTCTTCTGTGCAATGCAGACGACGGAAGCGGACGATAATACCATTACTGTCCAAAAAAGTGGTCAACATTTCCAGTACCTTACTCACGAATCGACGGGTTTTGCCAGCGCCAGGCTCAGGGCAACGATGCCTTCATCCAGCTGAATATCGACGCTAAAGCCAAGCTTGCGGGCCAGCGCCACCATCCCCTGGTTATGCGGCATGGTAATGCCATTCAGCCGCGATAAACCATGATCGCGCGTGTAGGCTATCAATTTTTCCAGCAGCCGACGCCCGAGGCCGAGGCCTTTCAGATCGGATCTGACAAGGACCGCGAACTCGGCGTCGATATTATCCGGATCGGAAATGGCGCGGGTAACGCCGATAATTTCCTCACTGCCTGTCTGCTGACGTACCGCCACAAAAGCCATTTCTCGATCGTAGTCGATCTGGGTCATATTGGCTAAATCATCATGGGTAAATTCATTGATCTCGCTAAAGTAACGGTAATAAAGATCTTCTTTCGTCACCTGCGAGATAAAGCGTTGTAGCTGGGGTTCATCTTCGGGAAGAATAGGGCGGAACAGGCAGCGCTCGCCGTTTTTCAGCGTCACCCACTCCTCTAAACGGTGCGGATAGGGGCGAACCGCCAGCCGCGCGTCTGCATCACCGCTAAAGGGCGCAAGCTGCATCGTGACGTCCAGCGCCGTAAAATCGCTGCCCGAAGCAAGCAGCGGATGAATATCCAGACGCGCGATTTCCGGGCAATCCACTACCAGGTTAGACACCTGCACCAGCAGCTCGCTTAAGCCTGCGATATCCAGGGGACGCAGCGCGCTACGCCCGCGAATTTTGCCGCTTTTGATGGCCTGAATCACCAGATAACGCGCCAGATTCATGTTCAGCGGCGGCAGCGCGACGGCGGCCTGCGCCTCAGGACGCCACTCGACGCCGCCTTCGCCCAGCATAATCAGCGGCCCGAAGACCGGGTCGTGCTCAACCACCACCCGCAGCTCCTGCGCGCCTGCGCGGTTCGCCATGCTCTGCACCAGCAGACCGTGAATGCGCGCCTGCGGCCAGGTCATTTTCACCCGGTCAAGCATCGCGTCCGCCGCGCGCTGCACTTCGTGGGCGGTGCGCAGATAAAGCATCACCCCCTGAACTTCAGATTTATGCGGAATATCCGGCGAGCGCAGCTTCAGCGCCACCGGATAGCCAATCTCCCCCGCGATATGCACCGCCTCGGCGCTGTCGCCCGCTATCCATGTCGGCAGCGTGTGCAGGCCATAGGCTTCCAGTATCGGGCGCACTTCATGGGTATCGAGCTGCGTCACGCCTTCGGCGCACGCCTGCTGCAACAACTGGTGCGCCTGGGCGGTATCCGCCGGGAGCGTGGCGGGCAGCGCCGGGGTTTCCCGCAGCTGTTTCTGGTTGCGGCGATATTCCACCATATGCATAAACGCGGTGACTGCGCCTTCCGGCGTGCGATAGGTGGGAATACCCGCTTCGCTGAAAAGATGACGCGCCTCCTGGGAAGAAAACTCGCCGCCCCAGTTGGTAATCAGCGTCACGTACTTGCCGCGCGGGTGGCGGTTAAAGAGATCGATCAGCGCGCGGGCGCTCTCGCTGCCGGGCGCGGCGGCGCTTGGCGAGTGGATAACCATCAGCGCGTCGAAATCATGGCTGTCCAGCAGCGCTTCGATCGCTTTCAGATACCGCGCGGGCGTGGCGTCATCGCGCAGGTCGAGCGGGTTGTCGGCGTGGATGCCTTCCGGCAACTGCTGCTGCAGCCGCGTCAGCATGGCGTCATCGAGCGTGGCGAGTTTTCCCTGTCGCCGCCAGAGTTCGTCCAGCGCCAGCGCGGCAGGGGCGGCGCCGTTGCTGACAATCATCAGTCGCTCGCCGCGCAGCGGGCGCATATGGCTTAAGGTTTCCACCGCCGAGAACAGCTCATGAGTGTCCTGTACGCGCAGCAGACCGGCGCGCTGGATTGCCGCATCCCAGGCTGTGTCCAGCCCGGCGTGGGTATTCAGCAGACGGCGCGCGCTGGGGCTGCGTCCGCTCTTGATGACCAGAATAGGTTTATTGCGCGAGGCGCTACGGGCGGCGGAGACAAAGCGCCGGGCGTCGCTCAGGTGCTCCAGGTAGAGCAGAATGGCGCTGGTTTTACTGTCGCGGGCCAGGTAATCGAGCAGTTCATCGACGTCGATATCCGGGCTGTCGCCCAGCGCGATAAACCAGGAGAAGCCGAGCTGGCGCTGCTGCGCCCAGTCGAGAATGGTGTTAGAGACGGCGGCGGACTGCGAAATAAACGCGAGCTTGCCTTTGCGGATCGGCACCGGCGAGAAACTGGCGTTCAGACCCTGCCACGGCGCCAGCAGCCCCAGGCTGTTCGGGCCGAGCAGGCGCATCTGAAAGCGCGCCGCGCAAGCCAGCAGTTCGGCATGTTGTTCCGGGGGCGATGAGAGCACCAGGCAGGTTTTACAGCCTTTTTCGCCAAGCGCCTCCAGCAGCGCCAGGTTGCGCTTTGCGTGGGTACACAGCACCGCGAGATCGGGCGTAAACGGCAGGCTTGCGACATCCGGCCAGGCCAGCACGCCGCAAACCGCTTTCCAGGCGGGCGTCACCGGCAGAACCGGCCCGCTAAAACCGCCCGCCAGCAGATTGCGCATCATCAGAAAACCGGCTCTGTCGGGTTTCATCGACGCGCCGATGACGGCGATGGATTTGGGACGTAACAGCGCTTCCAGGCCACGTTGGCTCATCATTTCCTCCGGCGTCGAAGTGACCTGATGATTTTAAACGCTTTCTGCCTGCGCTGCTGTGACGCTGCCCTGATGATGTGGTTTACCGGCCAGATAGCGCTCGCGAAACAGCGCAAAGTGATCGCTTAATCCCTGCGCCGCCGCGGTATCGCCCGCGCCGTCCAGCAGTGCTATCGCCACTTCCGCCGTACAGTACTGCCCGTCGGCGTGCGCTTCGCGCAGCTGATAGGCCGATACCCGCGTTAAATCCACCGACATCACCGGCAGCGCGTCAAGATAAGGGCTTTTGCGAAACATTTTGCGCGCTTCGGTCCAGGTGCCGTCGAGCATAATAAAAAGCGGCGGCTTGCCGGTACGCGGCGGGGCAGTCAGCACGTCGCGTCCGGCATCGGCGTAAGACGCCGGAAACACCACCACAGGCTGATAGTCAGGGTTTGCCACGAGTTCAAGAAGCGCTGCGGGCGGCTCGGTGCGCGACCACTGAAACGCCTCCGTATCAGGCAGAATATCGGCGATAAGCCTGCCGGTATTGCTGGGCTTCATCGGCTCGGTATCAAACATCACCAGACAGAAACGGCTGCGGGCCGGTTGCGGTTGCAGCGTGTCGCATAAGCAGTGGCGTAACGGCAGCAGGCAACGCTGGCAGCGCTTAATGCGGTTACCACGGGCGAGAAAAGGGCGGGTGGCGCGAGCCAGGCGCTCGGCGCGCAGGCGAAGGACGGCGTTTTCAGTCATGGGAAGTCGGCAAAAACGCCATTGTCGCAGAGGGAATCGTGGGGCACAAGACGCGCCCCGCGGCAGACGTTATACGGCTTCGTTCGTCGCTTCGTTCAGCCAGGTATCGAACGGCGCTTTTGGCACGGCGCCGTTGAGCATATCCACCAGCTGTCCGTTTTTGAACATCATGATGGTCGGGATGCTGCGAATGCGAAAACGCGCGCTCAGCTCCGGCTCGGCCTCGGTGTTCACTTTTACAAAGCGTATTTTGCCGCTGCGCTCTTCGGCGACATCTTCAAAGATCGGCGCAAAGCTACGGCACGGGCCGCACCACGGCGCCCAGAAATCAATCACTACCGGCAGGTCATCTTTAAGCAGCTGATCCAGCGTTTCGCTGGTGGCGTTAATCACATCGCCGTCAAACAGCGCGTGGCCACAGCGGCCGCACTTCGCGCCGTCTTCAATACGCTCTTCATCCACGCGATTGACAGTCTGGCAAGCGGCACAAACGGTATTCATAGCTAACCTCTGGGTTGCAGGTGACAGAAACCGACGCGGAAACGTCGGCTATGTTTCGATAATGTTATTCAGTATCTGCAAGAATGTTTCGAGGCTCAAACCGTTTTATCCAATGAGTACAATAGTTATTAGCTTTTGCGCGAAAGAATGGCTAAGCGCGGACACATCGGGTAATCTGCGCGCTTCGCGCAGCGCAGGTGGAGAAAGACATGAACGACGAATTTAAAGGCAAGAGCGGCAAGGTCAAAGTGATGTATGTCCGCAGTGATGAAAATACGGACAAACGCAGCTCAAACCCGCGTACCGGAAAAGGCGGCGGTCGTCCCGCTGGCAACGGTAAACCGGAAGGCGGTCGTCGTGCTGCGCGCAGTGACAGACCGTCTGACCGTGAACGCAGCCGTGGCCGGGACCGCGACAGCGACCGTGAGGCGTCCCCATGGCGCACCGTTTCCCGCGCGCCGGGTGCTGAAGCGCCAGCGAAGCCGGATCATGGCGGCATCAGTGGCAAAAGTTTTATCGATCCGGAAGTGCTGCGCCGTCAGCGCGCCGAAGAGACCCGCGTCTATGGCGAAAACGCCTGTCAGGCGCTGTTCCAGAGCCGTCCGGAATCTATCGTTCGCGCCTGGTTTATCCAGAGCGTGACCCCGCGCTTTAAAGAAGCGCTGCGCTGGATGGCGGCGAACCGCAAAGCGTATCACGTGGTGGATGACGCGGAGCTCACCAAAGCCTCCGGCACCGAGCATCACGGCGGCGTCTGCTTCCTGATTAAAAAACGCAGCGGCGCGAGCGTTGACCAGT
Organism: Cronobacter sp. HA18003; assembly: GCF_011605905.1. Lineage (NCBI taxonomy): Bacteria > Pseudomonadati > Pseudomonadota > Gammaproteobacteria > Enterobacterales > Enterobacteriaceae > Cronobacter > Cronobacter sp. HA18003. The sequence continues at coordinate 11,584 of NZ_JAANQO010000026.1, forward strand.
GGCTGAGTAAAGCGGGCGATGAAGATTGCGTGCTGGCGCTGGAAGATGTGGGCAACCCGCATAACCTCGGCGCTATTGTGCGCAGCTGCGCGCACTTCGGCGTGAAAGGCGTGGTCGTGCAGGATGCCTCCCTGCTGGAATCCGGCGCGGCGGTGCGTACCGCAGAAGGCGGTGCCGAGCATGTCGAGCCGATCACCGGCGACAGCTTCAGCGACGCGCTGGCGCAGTTCCGCGCTGCCGGTTATGCCATTGTGACCACCTCCAGCCATAAAGGTACGCCGCTCTTTAAAGCGACGCTGCCGAAGAAAATGGTGCTGGTGCTGGGTCAGGAGAGCGAAGGTATTTCTGAAGCGACGCAGGCGAATGCCGATTTAAGCCTCTCCATCGACGGCACCGGCAATGTAGAAAGCCTGAACGTTTCTGTCGCGACCGGCGTTCTGCTCGCCGAGTGGTGGCGTCAGAATAAAGCGTAAAAAAACGCCAGCGTAAGGCTGGCGTGATAAACGTTAAAACCTCCTGCGGGAGGTTTTTTATTGGGCGTTTTCCGGCAGAACGGGCATCCAGTCGATGGGCGCTTCGCCACGGCTTTCCAGATACTGATTTGTTTTGACGAAATGACCGCAGCCGAAGAAACCGCGATGCGCGGAGAGCGGCGACGGGTGCGGCGCCTGCAACACATGGTGGCGGTTGCGGTCGATAATCGCGCCTTTTTTCTGCGCATGCGAGCCCCACAGCAGAAACACCACGCCTTCACGATGTTCGTTAATCAGCGAGATCACTTTATCGGTGAACGTCTCCCAGCCCAGATTGGCGTGCGAATGCGCTTTGCCGGCCTGTACCGTCAACACAGTATTAAGCAGCATCACGCCCTGGCGCGCCCAGCTTTCTAAATAACCGTGAGAAGGGCGGGTGAAACCCGGCACCGATTGCTCCAGCTCTTTATACATGTTCACCAGCGATGGCGGCGGCGCGACGCCCGGACGCACCGAAAAGGCGAGACCATGCGCTTGCCCCGGCCCGTGGTAAGGATCCTGGCCCAGGATCACCACTTTCACATCGCCAAGCTCGGTAAAGCGGAACGCGTTAAACACCTCTTTCTGCGGCGGATAGATGGTGACGCCTGCTTCACGCTCGGCAGCGACAGTGGTCAGGATCTTTTTGAAGTAAGGCTTTTCTTTTTCATCAGCCAGCACATCGTGCCAGGTCAGTTTATCGGTCATCTCGCTCTCCTGCGATTTTCTGTTTCCTAAGCTTAACGCCTTATTTCCGAAGAACAAAACCGGGACGTCCATGACGCAGGTTTACAAAATTCCCGAAGGATCAGGACGGGGCTAAGTTGATGTAAAGCAATTCCTTTATGTTATACCCACATTCATAGAGTGGTTTATTTTGATTTAAATCAAAGAATGACCGCCCTTTGGTGGTATATAAAACAATAAGACAACATTGGTTTTACCAATTAGCCAGCCGCCTGTTCTGACGCCTGCTGGCTGAACGCATCAAACTCGCCCACAGGGAGGCAACTTATGATCACAGGTATCCAGATTACTAAAGCCGCAAACGACAGTCTGCTGAACTCTTTCTGGCTGCTCGATAACGAAAAAGGTGAAGCACGCTGCGTCTGCGCCAAAGCCGGTTTCAATGAAGATGACATCGTGCCGGTGAGCCAGCTTGGCCAGTTCGAATACCGTGAAATTCCAATGGAAATCAAACCGGAAGTGCGTGTGGAAGGCGGTCAGCACCTGAACGTGAACGTACTGCGTCGTGAAACGCTGGAAGATGCCGTTAAGCACCCGGAAAAATATCCGCAGCTGACTATCCGTGTTTCCGGTTACGCCGTACGTTTTAACTCGCTGACCCCGGAACAGCAGCGCGACGTGATTGCCCGTACCTTTACCGAAAGCCTGTAAGTTCAGGCGCTCGTTCACCGGCGGCGCGCCGTCGGGTAAAACAAAAACCGCCAGCATCTGCTGGCGGTTTTTTTATCACTCTGCCTTATCGGATGACGCTGTCGCGTTACCGCTCGGCTTACGGCGTTTGCCGATATTTTTGGTGTCGCGGTGACGTTTTTTCACGCGCGGCTTCTCTTTTTCTTTCTCTTTTTTCTTCTCTTCGCGTTTCGCGAGCGCTTTTTTGGACGGTTTGCCGGTGAGCTTTTCACTCGGCGCGCGCGTGGTCGGACGCAGCTCGTCAATCACGCGGGCTTTCAGCGGCTCGTTGAGGTAGCGGCCCACTTTGCCCAGCAGCAGGTGGTCGTGCGCTTCAACCAGCGAAATCGCGGTGCCTTTACGCCCTGCGCGGCCGGTACGGCCAATGCGGTGCAGATAGGTGTCGGCGGTGCGCGGCATGTCATAGTTAAAGACATGGCTGACATCCGGAATATCAATCCCACGAGCGGCCACATCGGTGGCGATAAGCACATTAACGCGGCCGTCGGTCAGACGTTTAATCGCCTCGTTACGCTTTACCTGCACCATTTCGCCTTCGAGATAGCAGTTATTGATGCCCGCTTCACGCAGCCAGTTCGCCAGCTCATGCACACGCTCGCGTTTACGCACAAACACGATGGAGCGGGTGGCTTCCGGCTGCTTAAGCAGATGCACCAGCAGCGCGGTTTTGTGTTCGATGTTATCGGCGCGGTAATACCACTGGTGGATCTTTTTGCGCTCGCGCGTGGAGGGCGTCGCAGAGACTTCCACCGGCTCTTCCAGCAGGCGTTCGGCGAAATCTTTAATCGCGTCGCCTTCAAGCGTGGCGGAGAACAGCAAAGTCTGTTTGCGCCAGCGGGTTTCACCCGCGATGGTTTCGATATCCTGCGCGAAGCCCATATCCAGCATACGGTCGGCTTCATCAAGGATGAGGGTTTCCACCGCGCGGCAGTCGAAGTTTTCTTCTTTAATGTATTGCAGCAGACGACCCGTCGTGGCGACAACGATATCCTGGTTTTCGCTGAAGACTTCCGCGTGGTTCATATAAGCCACACCGCCGGTGATCGTGGCGATATCCAGATGCGTATGCTTTGCCAGTTCGCGCGCATGCTCTGCAACCTGCATCGCCAGTTCGCGGGTCGGGGTCAGGATAAGAATGCGCGGCGGCCCCGATTTTTTGCGAGGGAAGTCGAGCAGATGCTGCAACGCCGGCAACAGATAAGCTGCCGTTTTACCGGTGCCTGTTGGCGCAGAACCGAGCACATCACGCCCGTCGAGCGCAGGCGGAATGGCGGCCGCCTGGATAGCGGTCGGGCGGGTGAAGCCTTTTTCCTGGAGCGCGTCCAGCAGGCTGTCATCTAGTTCAAGTTCGGAAAAAGTGGTTACAGTCATTTTCTACCTCAGTGTGGGGCGCAGATTATAGACGTTCAGCGCCCAATGTTCATCCCTTTCCCGGCTTCTCCTTTTCCCCGGCGGCGCTTTCGCCTATGCTACAGCGGTTTTGTTACCAGGTCTTAAAGATGTCGCAGCCAAAAACCCCGTTACGCCGCAATGGTTTTACCTTCAAACAATTTTTTGTCGCGCACGACCGCTGTGCGATGAAAGTCGGTACTGATGGCATTCTGCTCGGGGCGTGGGCGCCGGTCGCAAAAGCGCAGCGCGTGCTGGATATCGGGGCGGGCAGCGGTTTGCTGACGCTGATGCTGGCGCAGCGCACGGAGGATACCGTGACGCTGGATGCCGTCGAGCTTGACGCCCAGGCCGCAGAGCAGGCGCGTGAAAACATTGATGCCTCGCCGTGGGCGGCGCGGATTCAGGTGCATAGCGCCGATATTCAGACCTGGACGCAGCAGCAGACGCAACGCTACGAGCTTATCGTCAGCAATCCACCTTATTATGACAAAGGCGTCGCCTGCGCCACGCCCGCCCGTGAACAGGCGCGCTACACCACAACGCTCGATCACGGAACGCTGCTCGCCTGTGCGGCACAGTTAATTACGGAAGAGGGGTTCTTCTGCGTGGTGTTGCCGGAAAGCAGCGGCGAAGCGTTTAGCCGTCTGGCCGGCGAACAAGGCTGGCATTTGCGGCTACGCACCGATGTGGCCGAAAATGCAGGAAAACTGCCGCACCGGGTGCTGCTGGCGTTTTCCCCATCGCCTGGCGAATGCTTCTGTGATGATTTACTGATCCGCGGGCCGGATCAGCACTATTCACCGGCCTATTGTGCGCTCACGGAAGCTTTCTACCTGTTTATGTGAACCAGCGGGGCGAGCACCGACGGCCCGGATTCCGGCAACGTTTCCGGGTAATCCAGCGTGTAGTGCAGCCCGCGGCTCTCTTTGCGCATCATGGCGCAGCGGACGATAAGCTCCGCCACCTGAACCAGATTACGCAACTCCAGCAGGTTATTGGAGACGCGGAAGTTGGCGTAATACTCTTCTATCTCCTGCTGTAACATCGTAATGCGCCGCAGCGCGCGCTCCAGACGTTTGGTGGTGCGCACGATGCCCACGTAATCCCACATAAACAGGCGCAGCTCATGCCAGTTATGCTGCAATACCACCAGTTCGTCCGGGTGCTCCACGCGGCTTTCGTCCCAGGCGGGCAGGGTTTTGACCTCGCGCGCATAGGGCAGGCGCAGCCGGATATCTTCCGCCGCCGACCAGCCGTAAACCAGACACTCCAGCAGCGAATTCGAGGCCATACGATTCGCGCCGTGCAACCCGGTGTAGGTCACCTCGCCGATAGCGTAAAGCCCGTCGACGTCGGTGCGTCCGTGCTCATCGACCATCACGCCGCCGCAGGTGTAGTGCGCCGCGGGCACCACCGGCACCGGTTCTCGGGTGAGATCGATGCCAAGCCCCAGTAGCTTTTCATAAATCGTTGGGAAGTGCTGGCGGACAAACGCCTCCGGTTTGTGGCTGATGTCGAGATACATGCAGTCGGCGCCGAGACGTTTCATTTCATGGTCAATGGCGCGCGCCACGATATCGCGCGGTGCCAGTTCGGCGCGCTCGTCAAACTCCGGCATAAAGCGGGTGCCGTCAGGGCGTTTAAGATAAGCCCCTTCGCCACGCAGCGCTTCGGTCAGCAGGAAATTGCGCGCCTGCGGATGAAACAGGGCGGTTGGATGGAACTGATTGAATTCGAGATTCGCGACGCGACAACCGGCGCGCCAGGCCATCGCGATGCCGTCGCCCGAGGCGATATCCGGGTTGGTGGTGTACTGATAGACTTTTGACGCGCCGCCGGTGGCAAGCACCACAGCTTTCGCGCGACAGGTTTCCACTTCTTCTTTATTGCGGTTCCAGATCCAGGCACCCACCACGCGGCGCGTGCCCGGCAGACCGATTTTATCAGAGATAATCAAATCCACGGCGTTATGACGCTCAAGAATGCGGATGTTCGGATGGCTTAACGCTTTATCTATCAGCGTCGTGGCGACAGCCTTACCGGTGGCGTCCGCCGCATGCAGAATGCGGCGGTGGCTGTGGCCGCCTTCACGCGTGAGGTGGTAGCTCTCTTCGCCGTTCGACTGCACTTCAGTGTCAAACAGCACGCCCTGATCGATAAGCCACTGCACGCAGTGGCGGGCGTTGCTGGCGACAAACTCGACGGCGCTGCGATCGCACAGGCCAGCGCCTGCAATCAGCGTGTCTTCTACGTGCGAGGCGATGCTGTCGGTTTCGTCAAAAACCGCGGCTATACCGCCCTGGGCATAAAAGGTGGAGCCTTCGCTCAACGGACCTTTGCTCAATACTATCACCTGGCTATGTTCCGCCAGGCGCAGCGCCAGTGAAAGGCCGGCGGCACCGCTGCCGACAATCAGCACATCACAGTGAAGTTCAGGTGTCTTATTCATTGTCGTGTTTAATTTACTAAACAAGGTTTGGCCAGCATAGCACCGTAATGCGAAATCAAACACGCTTTTTTTAATCTGCGTTGTAAACGCTAAACACGAGAGAGAGATTCTGACTTAACGCATAACCGCATACTCAAAACGCTGCGTACCGCCGCGCATCCTCAGGATTTAAAGGTGAAAAAATGGTGGTGTTGCGTTACCCTGCAAGCGGTCTGTGCAACAAAATACAGCCCTGGCAGGCCGTTATTCAGATTGTGAACATATAATGAGTAGAACTGGCGTTCGCCATTGCCGCACAAAAACAAAGGCGTAACGGAACTTTCCGGGCAACCGGCGCTCTAAGCTTCTGCTTGCTCACAGTGCAGAGTTCGGGTGGCATTTCGATTACGCGTGGAAATTCAGGTTTGGGGAGACATTACCTCGGATGAGCGAGCAGTTAACGGATCAGGTCCTTGTCGAACGGGTCCAGAAGGGAGATCAGAAAGCCTTTAACTTACTGGTCATTCGCTACCAGCATAAAGTGGCGAATCTGGTGTCCCGCTATGTCCCCTCAGGCGACGTCTCTGATGTTGTTCAGGAATCTTTTGTTAAAGCCTGGCGCGCGTTTGATTCTTTTCGCGGCGACAGCGCGTTTTATACCTGGCTCTACCGTATCGCCGTGAATACGGCAAAAAACTATTTAGTCGCTCAGGGCCGTCGCCCGCCGTCCAGTGATGTGGACGCCAACGAGGCGGAAAATTTCGAAAGTGGCGGCGCGTTGAAAGAAATTTCGAACCCAGAGAACTTAATGTTGTCTGAGGAACTGAGACAGATTGTATTCCGTACCATAGAGTCACTCCCGGAAGATTTACGCATGGCAATTACGTTGCGGGAGCTGGATGGCCTGAGCTATGAAGAGATAGCGGCTATTATGGATTGCCCGGTCGGTACGGTACGCTCCCGCATTTTCCGTGCGCGGGAAGCCATTGATAATAAAGTTCAACCGCTTATCAGGCGTTGACGATAGCGGGATACTGGAAAAGGTATTAAGCATGCAGAAAGAAAAACTTTCCGCTTTAATGGATGGGGAAGCACTGGACAGCGAATTGTTGAGCGCGGTCGAAAATGACAAAGCGTTACAGCAAACCTGGGAAAGCTATCACCTCATTCGCGATACCCTGCGCGGCGATACCGGCGAAACGCTTCATTTTGATATCTCCGCACGTGTCATGGCGGCGATCGAAAATGAGCCCGCCCGACAGGCTGCGCCGCTCATCCCTGAATCACAGCCTGCGCCACAGCAGTGGAGCAAAATGCCGTTCTGGCAGAAAGTGCGGCCCTGGGCGAGTCAGCTCACGCAAGTCGGTATGGCCGCATGCGTATCGCTGGCGGTGATTGTCGGCGTTCAGCACTATAATGCGCAGCCTGATGCGAGCGCACAGCCGGAAGCGCCGGTGTTCAATACGCTGCCGATGATGGGTAAAGCCAGCCCGGTCAGCCTTGGCGTGCCGACAGCGGATAACAACGCCGCAGGCGGTCAGCCGCAGGTGCAGGAACAGCGTCGTCGCATCAACGCGATGTTGCAGGATTACGAACTGCAACGCCGCCTGCATGCCGAGCAGCTCCAGCTGGAGCAGTCGCAGACGCAGCAGGCCGCCTTACAAGTGCCTGGTAACCAGACTTTAGGAACTCAATCGCAGTAATGAAGCAACTTTGGTGCGCCGTCTCTCTTTTGACGGGCAGCCTGTTCGTTTCCTTCAACGCCTCGGCAGATGCATCGTCCGAGGCGTTGTTGCAGCAAATGAACCTGGCGAGCCAGTCACTCAACTACGAGCTCTCATTTGTCAGCATCAACAAGCAGGGTGTGGAATCTTTACGCTACCGCCACGCCAGGCTCGACAATAAGCCCCTCGCGCAGTTATTGCAGCTGGACGGCCCGCGTCGCGAAGTCGTGCAGCGTGGTTCGGAAATCAGCTATTTCGAGCCAGGGCTTGAGCCGTTTACCCTGAACGGCGATTTTATCGTCGATTCACTGCCGTCGCTGGTTTACACCGATTTCCGCCGCCTTGCGCCGTATTACGATTTTATCTCTGTCGGGCGCACCCGCATTGCCGACCGGCTTTGCGAAGTGATCCGCGTGGTGGCGCGCGATGGCACCCGTTATGGTTATATCGCATGGGTAGACAGCGAAACGCGCCTGCCAATGCGTGTCGATTTGCTGGATCGCGATGGCGAAACGCTGGAGCAGTTCCGCGTCGTCTCTTTTACGGTTAACGATAAGCCCGGCACGATGATGCAGAATCTGGCGAAGGCCTCGCTGCCGCCGCTGCTCTCGGTACCGTCGGGCGATAATGCTAAATTTGGCTGGTCAGCGTCGTGGCTGCCGCAGGGCTTTACTGAAATCTCCAGCAGCCGCCGGCCGCTGCCGGGTATCGATTCGCCGGTGGAGTCGCGGCTCTATTCTGACGGGCTCTTTAGCTTCTCGATTAACGTCAGCCGCGCCAGCGCTAACAGCAGCGAACAGATGCTGCGCACTGGCAGACGCACCGTCAGCACCGAAGTGCGCAATAATGCTGAAATCACAGTAGTAGGCGAGCTGCCGCCGCCGACGGCGAAGCGCATCGCGAGTAGCATTACCTTCAGGGCATCTCAATGATTAAAGAGTGGGCCACGGTCGTGTCGTGGCAAGACGGCGAAGCCGTACTCAGTTGCGACGTTAAAGCCTCCTGCAGCAGCTGCGCGTCTCGCGCCGGTTGCGGCACGCGCGTGCTGAACAAGCTGGGGCCGCAGAATACGCACTATATCAACGTACCGAGCGAGCAGCCGCTGGTAGCCGGACAGAAAGTGGAGCTGGGCATCGCCGAAGGCAGTCTGCTGGGCTCCGCGATGCTGGTCTATCTCTCTCCGCTGGTGGGGCTGTTTGTCATGGCCGGTGTTTTCCAGGCGCTCTTTGGCTCTGACCTTGCCGCGATGTGCGGCGCGGCGCTGGGCGGCGTGGGCGGTTTTCTGCTGGCGCGCGGTTTGTCGCCGAAATTCGCCTCCCGTGAAAGCTGGCAGCCGGTCATTCTCAGCGTCGGGCTTCCGCCCGATGCGTTGCGCGTTGAAACCACCCCTTCCTCTGACAGCCGGTAATCGCCGGCTGTTGGTTTTACGCCTCCTTTCCCTGTGATTTTCATTCGCCGTCTATGCTTACCTGAGACGCAGTTTCCCCGCTTTCTGGTTGTAGTGTAGAATGCAGCGTTTCAGGCATAAGACAGCCAGAGACATCATGCTCAGTACCGCGCGTTGCGCCGAGCCTCTCAGGATTTATAAGGCATAAAAATCTCGCTATATGAAGAACATACGCAACTTTTCGATCATCGCTCACATCGACCACGGTAAATCGACGCTGTCTGACCGTATTATTCAAATTTGCGGCGGCCTTTCCGATCGCGAAATGGAAGCGCAGGTGCTGGATTCCATGGATCTGGAGCGCGAGCGCGGCATTACCATTAAAGCCCAGAGCGTGACGCTGGACTACAAAGCCTCTGACGGCGAAACCTACCAGCTTAACTTTATCGACACCCCCGGCCACGTTGACTTCTCCTATGAAGTTTCCCGCTCTCTCGCCGCGTGCGAAGGCGCGCTGCTGGTGGTTGACGCAGGCCAGGGCGTGGAAGCGCAAACGCTCGCCAACTGCTATACCGCGATCGAAATGGATCTCGAAGTGGTGCCGGTACTGAACAAAATTGACCTGCCTGCCGCCGATCCTGAGCGCGTGGCAGAAGAGATCGAAGATATCGTCGGCATCGACGCTACCGACGCGGTGCGCTGCTCCGCGAAAACCGGCGTGGGCGTGCAGGATGTGCTGGAACGTCTGGTGCGCGACATTCCGCCGCCGGAAGGCGATCCGGATGCCCCGTTACAGGCGCTGATTATCGACTCCTGGTTCGATAACTATCTCGGCGTCGTGTCACTTATTCGCGTGAAAAACGGCACCCTGCGCAAGGGCGACAAAGTGAAAGTCATGAGCACCGGCCAGACGTACAACGCTGACCGTCTCGGTATTTTCACGCCGAAGCAAATCGACCGCACCGAGCTGAAATGCGGCGAGGTGGGCTGGCTGGTGTGCGCGATTAAAGACATTCTCGGCGCGCCGGTGGGCGATACCCTGACGCTCGCCCGTAACCCGGCGGAAAAAGCGCTGCCTGGCTTTAAGAAAGTGAAGCCGCAGGTTTACGCGGGCCTCTTCCCGGTCAGCTCTGACGATTACGAGTCCTTCCGTGACGCGCTTGGCAAACTGAGCCTGAACGACGCCTCGCTGTTCTACGAGCCGGAAAGCTCTACGGCGCTGGGCTTCGGCTTCCGCTGCGGCTTCCTCGGCCTGCTGCACATGGAAATCATCCAGGAGCGTCTGGAGCGCGAATACGATCTCGACCTCATCACCACGGCACCAACCGTTGTGTATGAAGTGCAGATGACCAATAACGAAGTGGTCTATGTCGACAGCCCGTCCAAGCTGCCGCCGCTGAACAACATTCAGGAGCTGCGCGAGCCTATCGCCGAGTGTCACATGCTGCTGCCGCAGGAATATCTTGGCAACGTCATCACGCTGTGCGTTGAAAAACGCGGCGTGCAGACCAACATGGTGTATCACGGCAACCAGGTTGCGCTGACCTATGAAATTCCGATGGCGGAAGTGGTGCTCGATTTCTTCGATCGCCTGAAGTCCACCTCGCGCGGTTACGCGTCGCTGGATTACAACTTCAAACGCTTCCAGGCCTCAAACATGGTGCGTGTCGACGTGCTGATCAACGGCGAGCGTGTCGATGCGCTGGCGCTGATCACCCACAACGACAACGCGCCGTACCGCGGTCGCGAGCTGGTGGAGAAGATGAAAGATCTGATCCCGCGCCAGCAGTTCGATATCGCCATTCAGGCGGCCATCGGCAACCACATTATTGCCCGCTCCACAGTGAAACAGCTGCGTAAAAACGTGCTGGCAAAATGCTACGGCGGCGACGTCAGCCGTAAGAAAAAGCTGTTGCAGAAACAGAAAGAGGGTAAAAAACGCATGAAGCAGGTCGGTAACGTCGAGCTGCCGCAGGAAGCGTTCCTCGCCATTCTGCACGTTGGGAAAGACGGTAAATAACCTAAGGAGTTGGCATGGCGAATATGTTTGCCCTGATCCTGGTCATCGCAACGCTGGTGACGGGCATCTTGTGGTGCGTGGATAAATTTATCTTCGCGCCGAAGCGTCGCGAGCGTGCGGCGCTTGCCGCCGCGGATGCGCAGGACGCGGGCGCGTCGAAGAAAGCAGGCCCGAAACCGGGCTGGCTGGAAACCGGCGCGTCGATATTTCCGGTTCTGGCGGTGGTTCTGGTGGTGCGCTCGTTTATTTATGAGCCGTTCCAGATCCCGTCTGGCTCCATGATGCCGACGCTGCTTATCGGCGATTTTATCCTCGTGGAGAAATTCGCCTACGGCATCAAAGATCCGATTTACCAGAAAACACTTATCGAAACTGGCCATCCGAAGCGCGGCGACATCGCCGTGTTTAAATATCCGGGCGATCCGCGCCTTGACTACATCAAGCGCGTGGTTGGTCTGCCGGGCGATAAAGTCAGCTACGATCCAGTCGCGAAAGAGGTGACCGTCCAGCCGAACTGCAGTTCAGGCCAGGCGTGCGCGAACGCGCTGCCTATCACCTATTCGAACGTCGAGCCGAGCGATTTCGTGCAGACCTTTGGCCGTCAGAACGGCGGCGAGGCGAGCAGCGGTTTCTTCCAGGTACCGAAAAACGAAAGCAAAGACGGCGGCATCCGCCTGACCGAGCGTAAGGAAACCTTAGGCGACGTCACGCACCGTATTCTGACAGTGCCTATCGCGCAGGATCAGGTCGGTATTTACTACCGTCAGCAGGGCCAGCAGACCGGCACCTGGATTGTCCCGCCGGGCCACTACTTCATGATGGGCGACAACCGCGATAACAGCGCCGACAGCCGTTACTGGGGCTTCGTCCCGGAGGCGAATCTGGTGGGTAAAGCGACCGCTATCTGGATGAGTTTCGAGAAGCAGGAAGGTGAATGGCCGACAGGCGTGCGCCTGAATCGAATCGGCGGCATTCATTAACGAATTAAATCTGTTGGAACTAACGACATCCCCTGTCGTTGTGTATAGAATATTCCCCCGACGATTTCCGGCTGGCTCCCGCAAGGGAGCCACGGCACACGAAACAGCTTTGAACCCCATCAGCCCTGTTCCGTGTGCTGAATTTTTGACGCATTCATTAATTGGTATCGCATGAACCCCATCGTAATTAATCGGCTTCAGCGAAAGCTGGGCTACACTTTTCATCATCAGGATCTGTTGCAGCAGGCATTAACGCATCGCAGTGCCAGCAGCAAACATAATGAGCGTCTGGAGTTTCTGGGTGACTCCATTTTAAGTTTCGTGATTGCGAACGCGCTGTATCACCGTTTTCCGCGTGTCGACGAAGGCGACATGAGCCGTATGCGCGCAACGCTTGTGCGCGGCAATACGCTCGCCGAAATCGCACGTGAATTTGAGCTGGGCGAGTGCCTGCGTCTTGGGCCGGGCGAGCTGAAAAGCGGCGGTTTTCGTCGCGAATCGATTCTTGCCGATACCGTTGAAGCCTTAATTGGCGGCGTGTTCCTCGACAGCGATATCCAGACCGTTGAGCGCTTAATTCTCACCTGGTATCAAACGCGTCTGGATGAAATTAGTCCGGGCGATAAACAAAAAGATCCGAAAACGCGTCTGCAGGAATATCTGCAGGGGCGCCATCTGCCGCTGCCGTCTTACCTGGTGGTGCAGGTGCGTGGGGAAGCTCACGATCAGGAATTTACTATCCACTGCCAGGTAAGTGGCCTGAGCGAACCGGTGGTCGGCACGGGTTCCAGCCGCCGCAAAGCGGAGCAGGCAGCCGCTGAGCAGGCGCTGAAAAAACTGGAGCTGGAATGAGCGAAACCAAAACGTACTGCGGATTTATCGCCATCGTTGGCCGCCCGAACGTCGGGAAATCAACGCTGCTGAACAAACTGCTCGGGCAGAAAATATCAATTACTTCCCGTAAGGCGCAAACCACGCGCCACCGTATCGTAGGCATTCACACCGAAGGCGAGTATCAGGCGATTTACGTCGATACCCCCGGCCTGCATATGGAAGAGAAACGCGCCATTAACCGCCTGATGAACAAGGCGGCCAGCAGCTCTATCGGCGACGTTGAGCTGGTGATTTTCGTGGTCGAAGGCACCCGCTGGACGCCGGACGACGAAATGGTGCTGAACAAACTGCGCGAAGGCAAAGCGCCGGTCATTCTGGCTATCAACAAAGTCGACAACGTGCAGGACAAAGCGGAGCTGCTGCCGCATTTACAGTTCCTGGGAAGCCAGATGAATTTCCTCGATATCGTGCCGATCTCCGCGGAAACCGGTATGAATGTGGATACTATCGCGGCGATTGTGCGCAAGCATCTGCCAGAGGCGATTCACCACTTCCCGGAAGATTACATCACCGACCGCTCGCAGCGCTTTATGGCCTCTGAAATCATCCGTGAAAAACTGATGCGTTTCCTGGGCGCTGAGCTGCCGTATTCGGTGACGGTCGAAATCGAGCGTTTCGTGACCAACGAGCGCGGCGGTTACGACATCAACGGGCTGATCCTCGTTGAGCGCGAAGGGCAGAAGAAAATGGTGATTGGCAATAAAGGCGCCAAAATCAAAACCATCGGTATCGAAGCGCGTAAGGACATGCAGGACATGTTCGAAGCGCCGGTGCATCTGGAGCTGTGGGTCAAAGTGAAATCGGGCTGGGCCGACGATGAGCGCGCCCTGCGCAGTCTCGGTTACGTCGACGATCTCTAAGGCCGCCTGATGGAAGGCTGGCAGCGTGCCTTTGTGCTCCACGCGCGTCCGTGGAGCGAAACCAGCCTGATTATCGATCTGTTCAGCGAAGAATCCGGCCGCGTGCGCGTGGTCGCCAAAGGCGCGCGTCGCAAACGTTCTAATCTCAAAGGCGCGCTGCAGCCGTTTACCCCGCTGCTGGTGCGCTGGAGCGGGCGCGGCGACGTCAAAAACCTCACCAGCGCCGAAGCCGTTTCGCTCGCGCTTCCGCTTTCCGGCATCACGCTTTACAGCGGCCTGTACGTTAACGAACTGGTCGCGCGCGTACTGGAGCCGGAAACCCGCTTTTCCGAACTTTTCTTTGATTATCTGCACTGCATTCAGGCGCTGGCTGGCGCGAGTGGCTCACCGGAGCCTGCGCTGCGTCGCTTTGAGCTCGCGCTGCTCGGGCATCTCGGCTACGGCGTCGATTTTCTGCACTGCGCGGGCACCGGTGATGAAGTCGATGACGCCATGACGTACCGTTACCGCGAAGAGAAGGGCTTTATCGCAAGCCTGGTTATCGACAACACCTCCTTTACCGGCCGCCAGCTCAAAGCGCTCGCCACCCGCGAATTCCCCGATGTTGACACCCTGCGCGCCGCCAAGCGTTTCACGCGTATGGCGCTCAAACCGTATCTTGGCGGCAAACCGTTAAAGAGCCGCGAGCTGTTTCGCCAGTTTGTGCCTAAAAAACGTCCGCTTCCGCCGGAAGGCGAAACCGCCTGACCGCGCAACCATAGCCAGCCTTTCCCGACCAGGTGTAAACTGCCTGCACTTTTTGTCGATTTACGAGGATTGTCATGGCTGAATTGCTGTTAGGGGTTAACATCGACCACATCGCCACGCTGCGTAACGCCCGCGGCACGGCTTATCCGGACCCGGTACAGGCGGCGTTCATCGCCGAACAGGCAGGTGCGGATGGCATCACCGTTCACCTGCGCGAAGATCGCCGTCATATCACCGATCGCGATGTGCGTATCCTGCGCCAGACACTCCACACCCGTATGAACCTCGAGATGGCCGTCACCGAAGAGATGCTGACCATCGCCTGCGAGACAAAACCGCATTTCTGCTGCCTGGTGCCGGAGAAGCGTCAGGAAGTGACGACCGAAGGCGGGCTCGATGTCGCAGGCCAGCTCGATAAAATGCGCGACGCCTGCCAGCGTCTGGCGGCGGCGGGCATTCTGGTGTCGCTGTTTATCGACGCCGATAACGCGCAGATTGACGCCGCGGTGGCCGTCGGCGCGCCGTACATTGAAATCCACACCGGCTGCTATGCGGATGCCGAAGACGACGCCACCCGCGCGCGCGAACTTGAGCGTATCGCGAAAGCCGCTACCTACGCCGCGAGCAAGGGCCTCAAAGTGAACGCCGGACACGGGCTGACGTATCACAACGTCCAGGCGATTGCCGCGCTGCCGGAAATGCATGAGCTGAATATCGGTCACGCGATTATCGGACGCGCCGTGATGAGCGGCCTGAAAGAGGCGGTGTCTGAGATGAAACGCCTGATGCTGGAAGCGCGTCGCTAATGGCGATTCTGGGGCTCGGTACCGATATCGTGGAGATTGACCGCATCGAGGCGGTCATCTCCCGCTCAGGCGACCGGCTGGCGAAGCGTGTCCTGAGCGCGAACGAATGGGCGCAGTATCAGGCGCACCAGCAGCCGGTGCGCTTTCTGGCGAAGCGCTTCGCGGTGAAAGAGGCGGCGGCGAAAGCCTTCGGCACCGGCATCCGCAACGGGCTGGCGTTTAATCAGTTTGAAGTGTTTAACGACGAGCTGGGAAAACCGAAGCTGCGGCTGTGGGATGAGGCTGAACGGCTGGCGGCGCGGATGGGCGTGACATCAGTGCACGTCACGCTTGCTGACGAGCGGCACTACGCCTGCGCCACGGTAATTATCGAAAGCTAGATCTTATCGGCATGATGGAGCAGCACGAATTTATCCCACAGCTGCTCTTCATTCTCTGCATGCGCCGGATCCTTAATAATCGTGTTGGGGATCGGGCACACTTTCTGACAGGTGGGCGTTTCGTAATGCCCCACGCATTCTGTGCAACGACTGGTGTCAATCTGGTAGATGTTGTCTCCCATTGAGATAGCCTCGTTCGGGCACTCCGGCTCGCACATGTCACAGTTGATACATTTTTTAGTGATTAGCAGCGCCATCAGGAAAATCTCAGAAACAACACAAACAGGGCGGGCATTATACGCCCATTTGTTACTCAGACCAGTTTTTTTACCAGCGCCTCGCTGTGACGAATGCGCTCCGGGGCTTTCTCCAGATCCTGCTGCACCAGCGCCATAAACAGCAGATCCGCGAGCATCATCTGGGCGGAAGTGGAGGAGATTGCCGCGCTGCGCGTCGCCTGCTCTTCGGCGATCGTATAGAGACACTGGGTCGCGCGCTGTTGCAGCGCGTTCGGCGTAAAACCGGTGATGGCGAGAATGCGTGCGCCCACGCGCAGCGCTTCGTCGGCGGCGAGATTGATTTCGCGCCGCTCGCCGGAGTAAGAAAGCGCCACCAGCAAATCTTCCGGCTCCATCGCCTGCACGGTGGCCAGCAGCGCGTGCATATCCTGTTCGGCGACGGCGTTAAGGCCAATTTTCATCAGCTTCCAGGAGAAATTTTTCGCGACCAGCCCCGACGCGCCGATGCCGGTCAGCACGATGCGCCGCGCGTTGCGCAGCAGCCCGACGCTCGCCAGCAGTTTCTCTTCCGGGTTGATATCCAGCGACGCATGCATCGCCGCGACATTCTCTTTAATGAGCTTTTCACCGACCAGGCGCAGCGGATCGTCGCCCAGGATCTCGTTATGTACCGCCACCGAGTGAATGTTGCTCTGGCTCGCGAGCGCTTCGCTGATAGCGAGTTTCAGCGCCGGGAAGCCTTTATAACCGAGCTTCTGTGAAAACTTTACCACGCTCGACTGGCTGACGCCTGCTTCCGCCGCTAGCTGCTGCGAGCTTAAATGGCGAGCGTAGTCGGGGAACTGAAGCAAAAAGTCGGCAAGTTTTCGGTCGCTTTGCGCCAGCGTCGGGTATCGCTGGCGGATAAGGATCAGGGTATTCATCAACGCCTCCGGCTGGATTAAGTGTGATCGGCTTTTCAATGCCGGGAAATTTACTCGCCACTTTGAATTTTATATTCCATTATAGCGCCATCATTATGAATTAAAAATTCAGAGGTGCAATATGAATCTTGGCTCGCTGGTCTCAGAAACCCGCAATCCCGATACCCTGGATCTCGACGCGCTCCCGACGCTTGAGATGCTGAGGCGTTTTAACGAAGAAGACAAGCGTGTGGCGTACGCCGTCAGTGAAACGCTGCCGGAGGTCGCGAAAGCGGTGGACGCGGCGGCCGCGGCGCTCACCCGCGGCGGGCGGCTCATCTATATGGGGGCAGGCACCAGCGGGCGCCTTGGCGTGCTGGACGCCTCGGAATGCCCGCCGACGTTCGGCGTGCCGCATGGCGTGGTGGTCGGGCTTATCGCAGGCGGCCCCGGCGCGCTGCTGAAAGCCGTCGAAGGCGCGGAAGATAACGCGCAGCTTGGCGAAGACGATCTTAAAGCCATTGGGCTTAACGCGCGCGATATGGTGGTGGGGCTGGCGGCATCAGGCCGCACGCCGTATGTCATCGGCGGCCTGAAGTACGCCCGCGCGCTGGGCTGCGCGACGGCGGCCATCTCCTGTAACCCCGGCTCGCCGATAGCTGAAGCGGCGGAAATCGCCATTTCGCCCGTGGTCGGCCCGGAGGCGCTCACTGGCTCCACGCGCCTGAAATCCGGTACGGCGCAGAAGTTCGTCCTTAATATGATTTCCACCGGCGCGATGGTGAAGTGCGGCAAGGTCTACCAGAACCTGATGGTGGATATGAAAGCGACCAATGTCAAACTGGTGGATCGCGCCTGCCGGATGGTGATGGAAGCGACGGGTGTGACGCGTGAAGAGGCCGAAGCGGTGCTCACGCAGACCGAGTACGAGGTGAAGCCCGCCATTTTAATGGTGCTGACCGGGCTGGACGCGCAGGCCGCCCATGCGCGTCTCGCGGCGCATAACGGCTTTTTAAGAGCGGCGTTGCAGCCGTAAGGGGACGTAACGTATGGAAAAATCGGTGACGCTCGCCACGCAAATCCTCAACGGCGTGGGCGGTGAAGGCAACATTTTACGGCTGGAAAACTGCATGACGCGCGTGCGTCTGGAGCTGCGCGACGAGAGTCTGATGGATCTCCCGGCGCTGAAGGCGCTGCCAGGCATCAGCGGTTATGTGAAGCAGGGCGAACAGCATCAGCTGATTGCCGGCCCCGGACGCGCCGCGCAAATCGTCGATGCGATGCGCGCGCAGATGCAGGGCGCGATGTCCACCGAACCGGCGATTGATGACGCCGCACGTACGAAAGCCCAGGCGAAAGCGCGCTATAAAGCGCCGATGAGCGATGCGCTGCGCCAGCTCGCGAACGTGTTTATTCCGCTGATCCCGGCGTTTATTGCCTCGGGGCTGATTACCGGGATTATTAATATCCTCAAACGCCCGGATATCGTCGGCGGCTTCGCCACCAGTTATCCCAATCTGCTGGGGTTACTCGGCATTTTCGGCAGCGCCGTGTTTGCCATCATGAACATCCTGGTCGGCGTTAACGCCGCGCGGGTGTTCGGCGGCTCGGTGGCGATGGGCGGCGTCATGGCGGGTATTCTCTCCAGCCCGCAGCTGGCGCAGATTACGCTCTTCGGCGAGCAGTTACAGCCGGGACGCGGCGGCGTCATCGCCGTGCTGCTGGTGGTGATGCTGATGTGCTGGCTTGAGAAAAAGCTGCGTAATCTGCTGCCGGTCTCGGTGGAGCTTATCCTGAACCCGCTGCTGACAACGCTGATTACTGGCACCATCGCTATTGTGGCGCTGCAACCGCTCGGCGGCTGGATCTCGGAAACCATCGCGCATGGCGCGTCGCTCGCTATTGATAAAGGCGGGTTGCTGGTGGGCGCGGTGCTGGCGGGCACGTTTTTACCGCTGGTGCTGACGGGCCTGCATCAGGGGCTGGTGCCCATTCACGTCGAGCTGGTTCAGGCGCACGGCTATAACGCGCTCTTTCCCATCCTCGCGATGGCGGGCGTGGGGCAGATTGGCGCGTCGCTGGCGGTGCTGCTGAAAACCCGTAACGCCCGGCTGAAAAAGGTGATTAAAGGCGCGCTGCCGGTCGGTCTGCTCGGTATCGGCGAGCCGCTGATTTTCGGCGTGACGCTGCCGCTCGGCAAGCCGTTTATCGGCGCGTGTCTTGGCGGGGCGGCAGGCGGCGCGATTATCAGCTACTTTAAAGTGGCGACGGTCATCACTTTTGGCATCTCCGGGCTACCGCTGGCGCTTACCATCGTGACCGGAAAAGTGATGCTCTATCTGTTAGGCTATCTGGTAGCGGTGATCGCCGGTTTTCTGTTTACGTGGTTCCTGGGCTTTAACGATCCAGAGGAGTAAGGTTTGGCCAATAACGAGCGTCGGGTGGTGTTTTTCGATCTGGATGGCACATTGCATCAACAGGATATGTTCGGCACTTTTATGCGCTATCTGCTGCGGCGTCAGCCGCTTAACCTGCTGCTGGTTATTCCTCTGCTGCCCGTTATCCTGGGCGGGCTGTTAATCAAAGGGCGCGCCGCCCGCTGGCCGATGAGCCTCTTGCTCTGGGGCTGTACCTTCGGCCACAGCGAGGCGCGTCTGAAAATGCTTGAGAAAGCTTTCGCCGACTGGTTTCGCACCCATGTCGTCACCTTTCCGGTGGTGCATGAGCGCCTGACCGGTTACCTCACCAGCACCGACGCCGACGTCTGGCTCATCACCGGCTCCCCGCAGACGCTGGTGGAACAGGTCTATTACGATACCCCGTGGCTGCCGCGCGTGAATGTCATCGCCAGCCAAATGGAGCGGCGCTTTGGTGGCTGGGTACTGACGCTGCGCTGCCTCGGCCATGAAAAAGTAGCGCAGCTGGAGCGCCAGATTGGCACGCCGCTGCGTCTTTACAGTGGCTACAGCGACAGCAAGCAAGATAACCCGCTGCTTTACTTTTGCCAGCACCGCTGGCGCGTCACCCCGCAGGGGCAGCTCCAGCAGCTCGAATAAGGCGCGTTTCGCAACCCATAAACGGTGTGTATAATGCCGCCCGCCTTATACTCCCGGAGAAGCTTGTGTCACAGACTGAACTCACCCACGAATACTGGATGCGCCACGCGCTGACGCTCGCGCAGCGCGCCTGGGACGAGGGAGAAGTGCCGGTAGGCGCGGTGCTGGTACACAACAATCAGGTTATCGGCGAAGGCTGGAACCGCCCGATTGGCCGCCACGACCCGACCGCACACGCCGAGATCATGGCGCTGCGCCAGGGCGGGCTGGTGCTGCAAAATTATCGTCTGCTGGATACCACGCTGTATGTCACGCTTGAGCCGTGCGTCATGTGCGCAGGCGCGATGGTGCATGGGCGTATCGGCACGCTGGTGTTCGGCGCGCGTGATGCCAAAACCGGCGCGGTCGGGTCGCTGATGGACATCACCGGGCATCCCGGCATGAACCATCAGGTGCAGGTTATCGAGGGGATACTGGCGACAGAGTGTTCGGCAATGCTGAGTGCGTTTTTCCGCCAGCGCCGGCTTGAGAAAAAGGCCCTAAAGGAAGCGACGAAAAGGGCGACGGGAACAGACCCTGCGGCGTAATATTCGTCGGGTAACTCTGCACAAGCTTAGGCTGCGCTGCCGCGGCGGCCTGCTTTTCCTTCTCCAGCAGATAACCGACCAGGCTTATCTGATATTTACGGATATTTTCCACATAGGCGTAAGCCTCATGCCCGCGCGCGTAGCCATAGGTGAGCTTGCTGTAATAGGGGCGCTGGCTTAACAGCGGCAGCCGCTGTTTTACATCAGACCAGCTATCCGGGTTGCCTTTTTGTTTTGCCGTCAGCGCGCGGGCGTCCAGCATATGCGCGTAGCCCATGTTATACGCCGCCAGCGCAAACCAGATCCGCTCCTCTTCCGGAACGCTTTCCGGCACTTTGCTCATCATATCTTTCAGATAGCGCGCGCCGCCGCTGATGCTCTGCTCGGCATCAAGACGATCGGTCAGCCCCAGGCTTTGCGCCGTATTGCGCGTCAGCATCATCAGACCGCGTACGCCGGTGGGCGAGGTGGCCTGGCTGTCCCAGTGGGATTCCTGATACGAGATAGCCGCCAGCAGTCGCCAGTCGATATCCGTCGCGTATTTCTCAAAGAGCGGCTGCAGCTCCGGCAGCACGCTGTCTACGGCGCGCAGGAAACTGCGGGTATCCACGTAATCGAAATCATTGCCGTGGCCCAGATACTTCTCTTCCAGGCGCGCCAGCGTACCGTCTTCGTTAATCTGATTGAAGAAATCGAGCAGCGCGGCCGAGAGCGAGTTATCGCTGCTGCGGCGGCTGAACCATGTCACCGGCTGCTCATCGCTGAGATCGAGCGCGACCGCAAGCTGCGGATGAACGCGCTGGAACAGGCTGATGGCGACCGAATCGGCGATGGTGTAATCCAGCGTGCCCTGCGCCACCTGCAGCATCAGCTCATTACTGCTGAGTTTCGGGTCGACGCGCCAGGTTAAATCCGGGTATTTGCTTGCTTTGAGTTGTTCCAACTCGCTTTGCGCCACGTGGCCCGGCGCAATGGTCAGTTGCCCCTCTTTAATACTGGCGAGGCTTCGCGGACGCAGGCTGCCGACGCGGTAAACCATCTGCTGCGAGACGGAATAATAGATAGGGCCAGCCTGATAGTGCTGGCTGCGCGCTTCGTTATAGACCAGGCCTGCGGCGAGAAGATCGGCGTCGTTATTGTCGAGATCGTCAAAGAGCTGACTGATGTTCTGGCGCACGGTGATTTTAAGCTTCACGCCCAGATAGTCGGCGAAGGCCTGGCTTAGCTCGTAATCAAGCCCGGACATCGTGTCACCAGCGCGGTACATGGTCAGCGGCGTGGCGATGGTACTGACGCGCAAAACCCCCCGCGCCTGAATCGCGGCGATACGGTTATCGGCTTTGCCGGACCAGGGAATGGCCGGCCACAAGGCCACTGCCAGCAGCAGGGTAACGACGCCGATGAGCAGATAATTAAGCTTTAATTTTTTCAATTAGTTAATTCTCTGCGTTGCCTCGGGGCTCAGCGAACAATCGTTAGTAAACCGTTTCGTTTGAATGGCATGGAGCGGCATTTTGCGTAACAAAGCGCCACTTGGCAACTAATTAGAGGAATCGGCCACACCAAACGTTAACGCGACGGCGGGATTTTATTTCTACGCAAACGGTTTCGTCAGCGCGCCGGATTCTCTATAATGACGCCCGTTTTCCCCCTTGCGCCCACTGAGGTGCCCTCCGGCGCTTCGAAGACGAGAGACTAGATGATGGAAATTCTGCGTGGTTCGCCCGCTCTGTCGGCATTTCGTATTAACAAACTGCTGGCTCGTTTCAAAGACGCTCACCTCCCGGTGAAAACCCTTTATGCCGAGTATGTCCATTTTGCTGACCTCGCCGCACCGCTGAATGCCGAAGAGCACGCGCGCCTTGAGCGCCTGCTGAAATATGGTCCGAGTCTTACAGGCCACGCGCCGTCGGGCCGTCTGCTGCTGGTGACGCCGCGCCCTGGCACTATCTCTCCCTGGTCCTCTAAAGCGACAGACATCGCCCATAACTGCGGGCTCGCCCAGGTCAAACGCCTGGAGCGCGGCGTGGCGTATTACCTCGATGTGGATCCCACCGCGGGCGACGACGCCTGGCGCCAGATTGCGGCAGAGCTGCATGACCGCATGATGGAGAGCGTGTTCGGCGCGCTGGAAGACGCCGCGCAGCTGTTCGCGCACCACGACCCCGCGCCGGTACAGAGCGTGGATCTGCTGGGGCAGGGCCGTCAGGCGCTGGCAGACGCCAACGTGCGTCTGGGGCTGGCGCTGGCAGAAGATGAAATCGACTACCTGCATGACGCATTCACCCGCCTGGGGCGCAACCCGAACGACATCGAACTCTACATGTTCGCGCAGGCCAACTCTGAGCACTGCCGTCACAAAATTTTTAACGCCGACTGGGTTATCGACGGCGAAAAACAGCCGAAGTCGCTGTTTAAAATGATTAAAAACACTTTCGAGAAGACCCCGAATTTCGTGCTCTCCGCGTATAAAGATAACGCGGCGGTTATGGAAGGCTCTTCCGTGGGCCGTTTCTACGCCGATCATGAAGCGGGCCGCTACGCGTTCCATCAGGAACCGGCGCATATTCTGATGAAAGTGGAAACGCACAACCACCCGACCGCCATTTCACCGTGGCCGGGTGCCGCGACAGGCTCTGGCGGTGAAATTCGTGACGAAGGCGCGACGGGCCGCGGTGCGAAGCCGAAAGCGGGCCTGGTCGGTTTTTCTGTTTCTAACCTGCGCATTCCTGGCTTTGAGCAGCCGTGGGAAGAAGATTTCGGCAAGCCGGATCGTATCGTTACCGCGCTCGATATCATGACCGAAGGCCCGCTTGGCGGCGCGGCGTTCAACAACGAATTTGGTCGTCCGGCGCTGAACGGCTATTTCCGTACCTATGAAGAGAAAGTGGCCAGCCACAACGGCGAAGAGCTGCGCGGCTACCATAAACCGATCATGCTGGCAGGCGGCATTGGCAACATCCGCGCCGACCATGTGCAGAAGGGCGAAATTCCGCCAGGCGCTAAGCTGATTGTACTCGGCGGCCCGGCGATGAATATCGGTCTTGGCGGCGGCGCGGCGTCCTCTATGGCGTCCGGCCAGTCCGACGCCGATCTCGATTTCGCCTCAGTACAGCGCGACAACCCGGAAATGGAGCGCCGATGCCAGGAAGTGATCGACCGCTGCTGGCAGCTTGGCGAGGCCAACCCGATCCTCTTTATTCATGACGTTGGCGCGGGCGGCCTTTCGAACGCCATGCCGGAGCTGGTAAGCGACGGCGGACGCGGCGGGCGTTTTGAACTGCGCGACATTTTAAGCGACGAGCCGGGCATGAGCCCGCTGGAAGTCTGGTGTAACGAATCCCAGGAGCGTTACGTGCTGGCCGTGGCGCCCGAACAGCTGGCGCTGTTTGATGAGCTGTGCCGCCGCGAGCGCGCGCCATACGCCGTCATTGGCGAGGCGACCGAAGCGCAGCACCTGACGCTTAACGACAGCCACTTCGACAACCAGCCGGTGGATATGCCGCTTGACGTTCTGCTCGGCAAAACACCGAAGATGACCCGCGACGTTACGCGCTTACAGGCCGAGGGCCAGCCGTTTGACCGTACGGGCATTACGCTTGCCGACGCGGTGAAGCGTGTGCTGCATCTGCCGACAGTCGCGGAGAAAACCTTCCTGGTGACCATTGGTGACCGCACTGTGACCGGCATGGTAGTGCGCGATCAGATGGTCGGCCCGTGGCAGGTGCCGGTGGCGAACTGCGCGGTCACGACCGCAAGCCTCGACAGCTACTACGGCGAAGCGATGGCGATGGGCGAGCGCGCGCCGGTGGCGCTGCTGGACTTCGCCGCCTCCGCCCGTCTGGCGGTAGGTGAAGCGCTCACTAACATTGCGGCGACCCAAATCGGCGATATCAAACGCCTGAAACTTTCCGCCAACTGGATGGCGGCGGCGGGGCACCCTGGCGAAGACGCCGGTCTCTATGCTGCCGTCAAAGCCGTGGGCGAGGAGCTCTGCCCGCAGCTCGGCCTGACCATTCCGGTCGGTAAAGATTCGATGTCGATGAAAACCCGCTGGCAGCAGGATGGCGAACAGCGCGAGATGACCTCGCCGCTGTCGCTGGTGATCTCCGCTTTCGCCCGCGTGGAAGATGTGCGCCGCACCGTAACGCCGGAACTCACTACCGAAGATAACGCCCTGCTGTTAATCGATCTCGGCAACGGCCAGAACGCGCTGGGCGCGACGGCGCTGGCGCAGGTTTATCGTCAGCTCGGCGACAAGCCTGCCGACGTGCGCGACGCCGGTCAGCTGAAATGCTTCTACGACGCCATCCAGGCGCTGGTGGCGCAGCGTAAACTGCTGGCCTACCACGACCGCTCCGACGGCGGCCTGCTGGTGACGCTCGCGGAGATGGCGTTTGCCGGTCACTGCGGCATTGAAGCGGATATCGCCGCCCTCGGCGACGACGCCCTGGCGGCGCTGTTTAATGAAGAGCTGGGCGCGGTGATTCAGATTGCCGCCGCCGAGCGCGAGCAGGTAGAGCGCGTACTGAAAGATCACGGTCTTGGCGAATGCACGCACTATCTCGGCAAGGCGGTCGCGGGCGATCGCTTCACGCTGACGGCGGGCGACAAGGTGGTGTACAGCGAAAGCCGCACCCAGCTTCGCATGTGGTGGGCGGAAACCACCTGGCAGATGCAGCGCCTGCGCGATAACCCGGAATGCGCGGATCAGGAACATCAGGCGAAAGCCAACGACAGCGATCCGGGCCTTAACGTGAAGCTGACGTTCGATATCAAAGAAGATATCGCCGCACCGTTTATCGCCACCGGCGCGCGCCCGAAAGTCGCGGTACTTCGCGAACAGGGCGTGAACTCCCATGTGGAGATGGCGGCCGCGTTCCACCGCGCGGGCTTTGACGCCATCGACGTGCATATGAGCGATCTGCTCGCCGGTCGTCGTGGCCTCGGCGATTTTCACACCCTCGTCGCCTGCGGCGGCTTCTCTTACGGCGACGTGCTGGGCGCGGGCGAGGGCTGGGCGAAGTCTATTCTGTTCAACGACCGCGTGCGTGACGAGTTCACCGAATTCTTCCACCGTCCGCAGACGCTGGCGCTCGGCGTCTGTAACGGCTGCCAGATGATGTCCAACCTGCGCGAGCTGATCCCCGGCAGCGAACTGTGGCCGCGCTTTGTGCGTAACCAGTCCGACCGCTTTGAAGCGCGCTTCAGCCTGGTGGAAGTGACGGCCAGCCCGTCGCTGCTGCTGGACGGCATGACCGGCTCCCATATGCCGATTGCGGTTTCCCACGGCGAAGGCCGCGTGGAAGTCCGCGACGACGCGCATCTGGCGGCGCTTGAGAGCAAAGGGCTGGTGGCGCTGCGCTATATCGATAACTTCGGCGCGGTAACGGAAACCTATCCGGCGAACCCGAACGGTTCACCGAACGGCATTACCGCCGTGACCAGCGAAAGCGGGCGCGTCACTATCATGATGCCGCATCCGGAGCGCGTCTTCCGTACCGTGGCGAACTCCTGGCATCCGGCGAACTGGGGCGAGGACAGCCCGTGGATGCGCATTTTCCGCAACGCGCGTAAGCAGCTCGGTTAATCCTGCTCGTTTTATCCTGATAAAGGCCTCGCAAGAGGCCTTTTTTCTTTTAATCGCTTTTTTTTTGAGTGCGAATCCGGCAGGTGTCGGTAAATTGCGACAGCGGTATGATCGCGGTGTCGCTGATTTGCGACATTTAAATGATTGATTTATATAGTGCCTAAAAAGCATCGGGGGAAGTGTTGGGATTTAGCGACACTCTGGCGAAAAATAACGCAAAACTTTGAAGCGTCTCATATAATTAAAACTATTACATAACAGCAACTTATGATTTATGTAGTAAACCTGGCACGGTTACTGCATAATAACACGCAGTGGCTCATTCACCTTCTTATGTCAGCCCCATTGCGAGCGCTACATAAACTTCGAATGACGCACTTAAAGGTGCCTGCCGTCCAACTGCTGATCATAGCGCTGCTATTTCAGAACCCGGGCGACACGTTGAGTAAGGCACCGCCTGATTCCATCACAAAGGCAGGGTTAATCCCCTGCCTTTGTTGTTTTTTGCGTTTGGCTTTGCTCCGGCGCGGCTGTCGGTTAGCATCAGGCTTTTGCAATCACTTCGGAATAACGCCGTGAAACGCTGGCCTGCTTTTCCCCGCTCGCTTCGCCAACTAGTCATGATGGCTTTCTTACTGGTGATGGTGCCGTTGCTGTTTCTCGCCTGGCAGGCCTGGCAGAGCCTGAATACGTTAAGCGCCCAGGCGGCGCAGTCGAACACGCTTACCCAGATGGATGCCCGGCGCAGCGAGGCGATGACCAATATCGCGCTCGAAATGGAGCGCAGCTACCGGCAGTACTGCGTGCTGGATGACGTGACGCTGGCGAAAGTCTATGAAAGCCAGCGTCAGCGCTATTCCCGAATGCTGGAGGCGCAGGCGAGCGTGCTGCCTGACGCGAGACTCTATAAAGCCCTGCGCCAGAGCCTGGTGGATCTGGCGCAACTGGAGTGTCATAACAGCGGCCCGAAGCCGGATGCCGCCACACGTCTGGAAGCCTTCGCGGATACCAACACCCGGCTGGTGCAGGCTACCCGCGCGGTGATTTACGCCCGCGGTCAACAGCTTCAGCAGGAAATCGCCTCGCGCGGGCGACTGTTCGGCTGGCAGGCGCTGGCGCTGTTTCTGGCAAGCCTCGCGCTGGTGCTGCTCTTCACGCGGATGATTATCGGCCCGGTAAAAGGCATCGAGCGAATGATCAACCGGCTGGGCGAGGGGAAATCGCTCGGCACTGCCATGATGTTTAAAGGCCCGCGCGAGCTGCGATCGGTAGGCCAGCGTATTATCTGGCTCAGCGAGCGTCTCGCCTGGCTTGAATCGCAGCGTCATCAATTCTTGCGCCATATCTCCCATGAATTAAAAACCCCTCTTGCCAGTATGCGCGAGGGCACCGAACTGCTCGCCGATCAGGTCGTCGGGCCGCTGACCGCGGAGCAGCGCGAGGTGGTGGAAATTCTCGATACCAGCAGCCGCAACCTGCAAACGCTGATAGAGCAACTCCTTGATTACAACCGTAAACTGGCGGGCGGCGCGGTGGAGCTTGAAAAAGTGGAGCTGGCGCCGCTGGTGGAGATTGTCATCGCCTCACACAGTCTGCCAGCGCGGGCTAAAATGATGCATACCGAGGTGTCGCTTGCCGATGCGCCTTGCCTCGCGGAGCCGATGCTGCTGATGAGCGTGCTGGATAATCTCTACTCCAATGCGGTGCACTACGGGCGTGAATCCGGTACCATTTATCTGCGAAGCCGCCGCCTTGCCAGTACGTTATGTATTGAGGTGGCGAATACCGGCACGCCCATTCCTGAGGCGGAACGGCAAATGATTTTCGAGCCCTTTTATCAGGGAAGCCATCAACGTAAAGGGGCGGTGAAAGGCAGCGGCCTGGGCCTGAGCATTGCACAGGACTGCATCCGACGTATGCACGGCGAACTGCGTCTGGTTGAAGATGACACCGCCGACGTCTGTTTTCGTATCGAATTACCGCTCTTTGACCCGGAACGATTAAAAAAATGAATTCACGTCTGGTAAGCGCATGGCGCAGCCTGCGCTCGCGCGGCACACGGTTTTTCTCTCTTCGCACGCGGGCCTGTTCCGTGCTGTTGCCATGCCTTCTGGCAGGCTGCGTGCAAAGCCCGGTTTCCAGCCATATCAAACAAACGCACGACCCAAAACTGCCGGAACAGCAACTGGCGGATTTTCTCTTTACCGACTGTTCCGGCATCTGGCAGCTCTCCGGCACCAGTGTCGAAAATAACCCGCTGTTCTGGCTGCGCGGCATGGACTGCGCGGAACGCCTTTCGCCCGCCGAGGCGCGCGCGCAGGCGCGTCGTTTCCCGGACGACACCTGGCAGCATGCCTTCCGACGCGGCATTTTGCTGGCTAACGCCCGCATAACACCTGCCGAACGCCGCAGCTATCTCACCACGCTCAGCGCCACCTCCGGCGCGATACCGGCGCATGTGCGTCCGTTGTATGAAACCTGGCGCGACGGCCAGGCGGCGCAGCTTGCGCTTTCGGAAGAGCGTGGCCGCTACAGCAAGCTTCAGGAAAGCACCGACAGCGAACTGGATGCCCTGCGCGAGCAGCAGCGGCACCTGCGCACTGAGCTTGAGCTCACCACCCGCAAGCTGGAAAACCTGACCGATATTGAACGCCAGCTCTCCACGCGGAAAAGCGCGGGCGGCTATATTCAGGACAACAGCCACAGCCCGGATGCCGAGAAAGAGGGCGCCGCGCCGGCTGATAAGGACACCGCACCCGCGCAGGAGGAGACCAAACCATGACGCAGCATAAACCCGCGCGCCTGTTGCTGGTGGATGACGATCCGGGCCTGCTGAAACTGCTGGGCCTGCGGCTCACCAGCGAAGGATTTACCGTCGAGACCGCTGAAAGCGGCCATGAAGGGCTGCGCATTTTGGCGCGTGAGAAGATCGATCTGGTGATTAGCGATCTGCGGATGGATGAAATGGACGGCATGCAGCTTTTCGCCGAGATCCAGAAGCTCCAGCCGGGCATGCCGGTGATCATTCTGACCGCGCATGGCTCGATCCCTGATGCGGTGGCGGCAACCCAGCAGGGTGTCTTCAGTTTTCTCACTAAACCGGTGGATAAAGACGCGCTGTATAAAGCTATCGATGATGCGCTGGCGCATGCCGCGCCCGCAGGCGACGAACAGTGGCGCGAGACGATTGTCACCCGCAGCCCCGTGATGCTGCGGCTGCTTGAGCAGGCGCACATGGTGGCGCAGTCGGATGTCAGCGTGCTGATTAACGGCCAGAGCGGCACCGGCAAAGAAATTCTGGCGCAGGCCATCCATAACGCCAGCCCGCGCGCCAAAAACGCGTTTATCGCCATTAACTGCGGCGCGCTGCCGGAACAGCTGCTGGAATCTGAGCTGTTCGGCCATGCGCGCGGCGCGTTTACCGGCGCGGTCAGCAGCCGTGAAGGGCTTTTTCAGGCGGCTGAAGGCGGCACGCTGTTTCTCGATGAAATCGGCGATATGCCGGTACCGTTGCAGGTAAAACTGCTGCGTGTCCTGCAGGAGCGCAAAGTACGCCCGCTCGGCAGCAACCGCGATATCGATATCAACGTGCGGATTATCTCCGCCACCCACCGCGATCTGCCGAAGGCGATGGCGCGCGGCGAGTTCCGCGAAGATCTCTTTTATCGCCTGAACGTGGTGAATTTAAAGATCCCGGCGTTGCAGGAGCGCGCGGAAGATATTCCGCTGCTGGCGAACCATCTGCTGCGTCAGGCGGCGGATCGCCATAAGCCGTTCGTGCGCAGTTTCTCTACCGATGCGATGAAGCGTCTGATGGCGGCGAGCTGGCCGGGCAACGTGCGCCAGCTGGTGAACGTGATTGAGCAGTGCGTGGCGCTGACCTCCGCGCCGGTCATTAGCGAGGCGCTGGTGGAGCAGGCGCTGGAGGGCGAGAACACCGTGCTGCCGACGTTTGTCGAGGCGCGCAATCAGTTTGAGCTCAACTATCTGCGCAAGCTGTTGCAAATCACCAAAGGCAATGTGACGCACGCCGCGCGGATGGCGGGGCGTAACCGTACCGAATTCTATAAACTGCTGGCTCGCCACGAGCTTGAGGCGAATGATTTTAAAGAGTAGTTTTTGGTGCCCAAACCGCTGCAAGGTATGGTAATTTGAGCAACCGATTTCGCGAACTGAATCGCCGTGCAGGCGCTGGCAGGAATTAAGGATCCACCATGAAAAAGATTGATGCGATTATTAAACCCTTCAAACTCGATGATGTACGTGAAGCGCTGGCGGAAGTCGGGATCACCGGCATGACGGTGACCGAGGTGAAAGGGTTTGGTCGTCAAAAAGGCCATACCGAGCTGTATCGCGGCGCAGAGTATATGGTGGATTTCCTGCCGAAAGTGAAAATCGAGATCGTGGTGACCGACGATATCGTCGATACCTGCGTGGATACGATTATCCGTACCGCCCAGACCGGTAAAATCGGCGACGGCAAGATTTTCGTTTTCGACGTGGCGCGCGTGGTGCGTATCCGCACCGGCGAGGAAGACGACGCCGCGATTTAAGCGGGCGCGATGGACAAAAAAAGCAGGCCAGTGGGCCTGCTTTTTTTATGCCCGACGCTCATGGGGCGCGCAGGTAAATGGTGGGTGCGCTGCGCTTACCCACCCTACGGGAGGCTGGGGTTCGCGGTGGTGGGTGCGCTGCGCTTACCCACCCTACGGGAGGTTGGGGTTGGACGTGGTGGGTGCGCTGCGCTGACCCACCCTACAGAATACGGTGTGATTTCGTAGGGCGGGTAAGCGAAGCGCACCCGCCGAACCGCCCCAAAAAAACGCCAGGCGCTTACAACACCTTATGCGGGCCGAAACATTCGTAATGAATGTTCTCTTTATTCACACCCATGCTCACTAACTGCTCCGCGGCGAACTGCATAAATTTCACCGGGCCGCAGACATAAAACTGCATACCGGGCGTGGTCACTTGCGCCTTGCGATCGTGAAGCGCCATCAACCCTTCACTGTTATAACGGCCCGCGCTGCGATCGGCATCGGTCGGTACGCGATACCAGACGTGGCTGGTAAAGCGGGGCAGTTTCGCGCCGAGCTGCGCCACTTCTTCAATAAACGCATGCACATCGCCGCTTTCCGCCGCGTGATACCAGTTCACCTGCGCCGGATGCTGCGCGCTTGCCAGCGTATCGAGCATCGCCAGCATCGGCGTCTGACCCACACCCGCCGAGATAAGCGTCACCGGCGTCTGCGGCTCGACATCCATAAAGAAATCGCCCGCAGGCGCGGCAAGATTAATCACATCGCCCGGCTGCGCATGCTGATGCAGCCAGTTCGACACCTGGCCTTCGCCTTCGCGTTTCACCGCGATGCGGTAGCTTTTGCCGTTCGGCTTGCGGGTGAGCGAATACTGGCGAATCTCCTGATGCGCAAACCCCTGCGGCTTGATCCAGACGGCGGTGTACTGGCCGGGCAGGTAATCGGCGACCGGGCCGCCATCCACCGGCTCCAGCTCAAAGCTTGTGACAATGGCGCTCTGCGGCGTTTTATTCACGATGCGGAATTCACGCGTACCTTCCCAGCCGCCGGTTTTCTGCGCGTTACTCTGGTAAATTTCGGCTTCGCGGTTAATAAACACGCCCGCCAGCACGCCATACGCTTTGCCCCAGGCGTCCAGCACTTCCTGGCCTGGGCTGAACATCTCATCGAGCGTCGCCAGCAGGTGCTCGCCCACAATGTTGTACTGCGCCGGTTTGATATTAAAGCTGGTGTGCTTCTGGGCGATTTTCTCCACCGCCGGCAGCAGGGCCGCGAGGTTTTCGATATTGGTGGCGTAGGCGCAGATGGCGTTGAACAGCGCTTCACGCTGATCGCCATTGCGCTGGTTGCTCATGTTGAAAATCTCTTTCAGCTCCGGGTTGTGTGTAAACATCCGGTCATAAAAGTGCGCGGTGAGTTTCGGGCCAGTCTGCGCCAGCAGTGGGATGGTGGATTTCACGACGGCGATGGTTTGACTATCCAGCATGGTTGCTTCCTTCCGTTTTTCTATAAAATGTATTTTAAATGCATCTTATAAAAAATACCTGCACGCTGTAAATGGTTTTATCAAGCCTTGGGAAAACACCACGGCGTATGAAAAAACGACAGGTTGAAAATGAAAATAAGTCGCGTAAACGGCACGTTTGCTTAATCGTTCAAACCCTTGCGCCACGCCATGCCAAACGTTTGCGTAAAAACCTCTGTCAAGCCCTATCTTCACGCTGCCAATCGGTTTACACTGTTGGCCGTCGCCCAAAAGGGCCCCTAATTGCAGTACATTTTATTGTCAGCTGAGTCAGGAGATGCGGATGTTAAAGCGTGAAATGAACATTGCCGATTATGATGCCGAACTGTGGCAGGCTATGGAGCAGGAAAAAGTACGTCAGGAAGAGCACATCGAACTGATCGCCTCCGAAAACTACACCAGCCCGCGCGTGATGCAGGCGCAGGGCTCTCAGCTGACCAACAAATATGCCGAAGGTTATCCGGGCAAGCGCTACTACGGCGGCTGCGAATATGTGGATATCGTTGAGCAACTGGCGATTGACCGCGCGAAAGAACTCTTCGGCGCTGACTACGCTAACGTGCAGCCGCACTCCGGTTCCCAGGCCAACTTCGCGGTCTATACCGCGCTGCTACAACCGGGCGATACCGTTCTTGGTATGAACCTGGCGCAGGGCGGCCACCTGACCCACGGCTCCCCGGTTAACTTCTCCGGTAAGCTCTACAACATCATTCCTTACGGTATCGACGAGTCCGGCAAAATCGATTACGAGGATATGGCGAAGCAGGCGAAAGAGCACAAACCGAAAATGATCATCGGTGGTTTCTCCGCGTACTCCGGCATCGTTGACTGGGCAAAAATGCGTGAAATCGCCGACAGCATCGGCGCATACCTGTTCGTCGATATGGCGCACGTGGCGGGCCTGATTGCCGCAGGCGTCTACCCGAACCCGGTTCCGCACGCGCACGTCGTCACCACGACCACCCACAAAACGCTCGCTGGCCCGCGCGGCGGTCTGATCCTCGCCAAAGGCGGCAGCGAAGAGCTGTACAAAAAACTGAACTCTGCCGTGTTCCCGAGCGCGCAGGGCGGCCCGCTGATGCACGTTATCGCGGCGAAAGCGGTCGCGCTGAAAGAAGCGATGGAGCCGGAGTTCAAAACCTACCAGCAGCAGGTGGCCAAAAACGCCAAAGCGATGGTGGAAGTGTTCCTGAACCGCGGCTACAAAGTGGTTTCCGGCGGTACGGAAAACCACCTGTTCCTGCTGGATCTGGTTGATAAAAACCTGACCGGTAAAGAAGCGGACGCCGCACTTGGCCGCGCCAACATCACCGTTAACAAAAACAGCGTGCCGAACGATCCGAAGAGCCCGTTCGTCACCTCCGGCATCCGTATCGGTTCTCCGGCGGTCACACGTCGCGGCTTTAAAGAAGCCGAAGTTAAAGAGCTGGCAGGCTGGATGTGCGACATCCTGGATAACATCAATGACGAAGCGGTTATCGAGCGCGTCAAAGGTAAAGTACTGGATATCTGCGCACGCTTCCCGGTTTACGCGTAAGCGTTCACTTACCGCTGAAGGCCGCCTCGCGCGGCCTTTTTTTATGGGGCAATGGTAGGCAGGAGACGGTCATGCGTATTCAGGCATTCGCGACGCTGACGGGGCTTGGCGTTTATACGCTGCGCTATTACGAAAAGC
The DNA here is from genome assembly GCF_011605905.1 of Cronobacter sp. HA18003. NCBI lineage: Bacteria > Pseudomonadati > Pseudomonadota > Gammaproteobacteria > Enterobacterales > Enterobacteriaceae > Cronobacter > Cronobacter sp. HA18003. The sequence goes on from NZ_JAANQO010000026.1 coordinate 45,263, forward strand.
TGGGGTTGTTGGTGCCGGCGCGTAATGCGAGCGGGCATCGCGACTATTCTCGTTCGGATCTCGACTGGGCGGCGTTTATCAAACGGCTAAAGGCGACCGATATGCCTCTTGAGGAGATCCAGCGTTACGCCCTCTTGCGCGCGCAGGGGGAGACGACCGCTGGCGCACGCCGTGAACTGCTGGCGCATCACGCGCAGCGGCTCGAAGCCCGGCTCGCGGAGCAGGCTGACCATCTGGCGCGCCTGAAAGAGAAAATGGCCTATTACGATGAAACGCTGTTAAAAAACAGCGCTTGACCTGGAGTTAACTCGAAGGCTTACCGTTATCTCAACCACACAAAAGGAGAACGGTATGACTTCATCACGTTACGAGGCAGGCCTCGCGCGGCTGTCTGAAATCGACGGCGCGGCAGGGGAAAATGTCATTAAAGCGCTGGCCGATATCGCGCCGGATCTGGGGCGCTACGTCATTGAATTCGGCTTTGGCGATATCTACAGCAGGCCGGGGCTGTCGCTGAAAAGCCGGGAGCTCGCGACCGTCGCGGCGCTTACCGCGCTTGGCCACGCGCAGCCGCAGCTGGCGGTGCATCTGCACGCGGCGCTGAATGTCGGCTGCACCCGCGAAGAGATTATTGAAGTCATCATCCAGATTGCGCTCTATGCCGGTTTCCCGGCGGCGCTGAATGCGATGTTTACCGCCAAAAAGGTCTTTGCCGAGGCGGGCATATAACAGGACAGGCCGCTGCGGCGGCCTCATTACGCAGTAAAAGCGAATTGTTATTAACGTGTTATGCATCGCTTGCAACCCCTGCGCTTTCCCGCCAGACTAACGCCTGCGAAACGGGAGGGAATCATGGTGTTGCAATCCACGCGCTGGCTGGCGCTCAGCTATTTCACCTATTTTTTCAGCTACGGTATTTTCCTGCCGTTCTGGAGCGTCTGGCTCGCAGGCGTCGGCGTCGCGCCGGAAACTATCGGCCTATTGCTCGGCTCCGGCCTGATTGCACGTTTTCTTGGCAGCCTGCTGCTGGCACCGCGCGTCAAAGATCCTTCCCGTTTAGTGTTTGCGCTGCGCCTGCTTGCATTGCTGACGCTCGTTTTCGCGCTCGGCTTCTGGTTCGGGCATCAGACCGCCTGGCTGTTTGTCGTGCTGGTGGGCTTTAACCTCTTTTTCTCGCCGCTGGTGCCGCTCACCGACGCGCTCGCCGCCACCTGGCAGCGTCAAATAGCGATGGATTACGGGCGAGTGCGGCTGTGGGGATCGCTGGCGTTTGTGATTGGCTCGGCGCTCACCGGCAAGCTGGTAAGCGTCTACGATTACCGCGCTATTCTGGCGCTGCTGTCGCTCGGCGTGGCGTCAATGCTTATCGGGATGCTGCTGAAACCGTCCGTGATGCCGAAGGGCGAAGCGCGTCATAACGAGGCCGCAGGCTGGCCGGTATGGCGCAAGTTAATGGTTGAAAACTGGCGTTTTCTCGCCTGCGTAAGCCTGCTTCAGGGCGCGCACGCGGCCTACTACGGCTTCAGCGCCATTTACTGGCAGAGCAAAGGCTATTCCGCCTCGGTCGTGGGGTATCTGTGGTCGCTCGGCGTGGTGGCGGAAATTATCATCTTCGCGCTCAGTAAACGGCTGTTCAGCCGGTTTGGCGCGCGCGATCTGCTGCTGCTCTCCGGCGTGCTGGGGATTATCCGCTGGGGAATGATGGGCTGGACGACCGCGCTGCCGTGGCTCATCGTGGCGCAGATCCTGCACTGCGGGAGCTTCTCCATCTGCCATCTGGCGGCGATGCGCTATATCGCCGCCCGCGAAGGCTCGGAAGTCATCCGGCTACAGTCGGTCTACTCCGCCGTCGCGATGGGCGGCGGGATTGCGGTGATGACCGTCTTTGCAGGCTTCCTGTATCAGCACCTTGCAGGCGGCGTCTTCTGGGTGATGGCGCTGGTTGCGCTGCCCGCGCTCTTCCTGCGCCCGAAAGTCGTGGCGCGCGCTTAAGCCTCCAGAATCTCGCGTATCCGCTGCTGCTGGTGTTCACCGAGCGGCAGCGTCGCGTGAATGAGCGGCGGCGAGAAGAGCGGCAGCGAGGTGGTGTATGGCGTCACAATCAGCGCCACCTCTTTCGGCGCGCCTTCCTGCTGAAAGGTATGCAGCGTCAGATGTTTGATGTTGAGCGGCAGCAGGGTAAGTTCCCGTAGCTGCTGCTCGATTTCCGCCTCAAGCGCAGGGTCGTTGCCCGTCAGCAGCAGCACCTGTTTTTCATGCAGATCCGCCTCCTGCATCAGCCACGCGCCGAAAATCACCGCCACCAGCCCGACTTCTTCATCAGAAAACGTCACCCGGTACTCTTCCTCAAAGCTATCAAACGCTTTGCGGGTGGTGCGCATCAGGCGCGGGTAGAGACGGTTAATCTCTTCCGGCAGCGCGTTATCGATGCCGATGCCGAACAGGCTGCGGTCAAGCGCCTGGCAGAGATGAATATAGAGCTGATCCGCAAGTCCCTGCTCATCGCTGAACGCCATGCCGGAGAGCTCGCGAAAGCGGGCAATCAGCGAAAGCACGGCGTGACGCAGTCGGTGATCTTCCGGGTGCGCGTCGCGCAGCGGATCGGGCGTGCGCAGCATCATAAAGAGCAGCGCCAGAAAGCAGTGTTCGTTCACGTGCGGCGACTGCGCGACGCGGCGCTGCCAGTGGCGGACTATCTCCTGCGCGGCGAGAAACTCGGCGCGAGCGCGCATCCAGAGCTGTTGCGGTTCGGTGAATTCCGGCGTCTGGCCGTAATGGTGCTGCACCAGGCAGTATTGCAGGTAGAGACGCAGGAACTGCACGTCGCGCGGCTCGAACTGGCGGTTCAGGCGACGCGCGCAAAGGTTGACCAGCGCGTGTAAATTCGTATCGTCATACAGCGCTGTCGCGATGCCGTGCTGGCGAAGCTCGTTTTTCAGCGCGGGCGTGAAATGCTGCTGGATAAACTCGGGGCACAGGCGCAGCGCCCGGCGCAGCCAGTGCAGCAGGCAGAGGCGTCTGTCTAACGCCGTGCCTTCAATCCGGTAGCTGCCGTCCTGCTGGGTGATAATACTCAGGCGGTGATACCGCTTAATTTCGTCGCCGGTTTCGGCAATGTCCTGACGGGCGATGGCGCCGTCAACGCCATTCAGCCGGCCTAACATTTCCGGCGTGATGGTTTGCCCCGGCAGATAGAGCATTAAAAGTACCTGGCAGCGGCGCTGCGGACTGGAGAGCACAGATGGTGGAGGGCAGAGCAGAGTCATCATCCGTTTTGTCCAGTGAGTGAGAATATTGCTAAGAATAGCTAAAGGATTATTGAATGCCGTTCAGGGTGCCCAGTTTGATCGCGGAATTCTGGCTGGCTCACAGAATTTTTCGCCAGAGGAAGATAATGAGCGCTCGTCTTTACCGGTTAATGTGTGCTGCGGCTGTAGTATCGCTGTTTCCGGCGCAGGAGGCGCTGGCGCATCCGCACAGCTTTATCTCGTTGAAAACCGACATCATCAGCGAAGCGGGGCAGATAACGGCGCTGAAAATGCGCTGGAAAATGGATGAAATCACTTCAGCAGATCTACTGTATGACGCGGGCGACGCCGCGCCCGGTTCGCCGGTGTGGAAAAAGCTGGCGGCGGAAGTGATGGCCAATGTTATCGGGCAGCACTATTTCACCGAGTTCTGGCACAACGGGCAGAAGGTGAAATTCGCCGCCACGCCGCTGGCGTATGGTCTGGCACGCGAAGGGCATCAGGCGGTGCTGACCTTTACGTTGCCGCTCGCGCATCCGCAAAAAGCCTCGGGCGCGCGCTATACGTTCGCCACGTTCGATCCTACCTATTATGTGTCGATGAGTTATGACGCACCGGGCGATGTGACGCTCAATGATGAGCTGCGCGAGCGTTGCAAGGTGGCGGTGAAAACGCCGCAGCCGGATGCGGCCGTGCAGGATTTCGCGCTGTCGCTCGATAAATCTGACGCGCCGCCGGAAGATATGGATTTAGGCAAACAATTTGCTCAGGAGGTGACGTTGCAATGTCAGTGATTTCAACGCCGCTCGCAACCCGCCGCTGGCTGCACTTCTGGCCGCTGGCGCTGTTTGTTGTGCTGGCGCTCGGCGCGGGCGTCTGGCTGTGGCTTGAGTGGCCGCAGGTGCTGATGAAAAGCACTGTCTGGCAGCGCGATATTAACCGTGAGATGAGCGGGCTGCTTCAGCAGGTAGCGGAAAACCCGACGCGCGCGGGCAGTTCGCTGCTGCTGTTTAGCCTGGTTTATGGCGTGCTGCACGCGCTGGGGCCGGGTCATGGCAAAGTGGTGATCGCCACCTGGCTTGCCACACATCCGTCGCGCCTGAAAACCAGCCTGCAACTGACGTTCGCGTCGTCATTACTGCAGGGGCTGGTGGCGATTGCGCTGGTGACGGTAGTGCTGACGGTGCTGGCGCTGCCCGCGCGGCAACTGCATTTGAGCGGGTACTGGCTGGAGAAGGGGAGCTATCTGCTGGTCGGCGCGCTGGGGTTGCTGCTTTGCTGGCGTGCGGTGAAAACGCTGCGCGGGCTGGTGCGGCGTCCGGTTTTTACCGCGTTTACGCCACATCATACGCACAGCGACACCTGCGGTTGCGGGCATCAGCATGTGCCGTCGCAGGCGCAGCTTGAACGCGGCGAAGACTGGCGCGCGAGGCTCATGGTGGTGCTCTCGATGGGGATGCGACCGTGTTCCGGCGCGCTGATGGTGCTGTTGTTCAGCAAGGTGATCGGCGTGTTTGGCTGGGGTGTTGCGTCGGCGCTGGCGATGGCGGCGGGAACGTCGCTGACCATCTCAGCCATCGCGCTGTTTGTGCACAGTTTCCGGCATCTGGCGGCGCGGCTCGGCGGGCAGAAAACGCCCCCGTTGTGGCGGCGGACGGGCGGAGCGACGCTGGCGCTTGCAGGCGGCGTGGTGTTGGTCGTCGCCGCGCTGGTGATGTGGTCCGGCACAGCGCCCGTCGCGCAGGGGTTGAGACCGTTTTAGACGCGGCACGGCGGGTGCGCATTCGCTTACCCGCCCTACGAGATTGGCGGGTTGAATGTGAGGTGGGTAAGCGCACCCACCGGGTCAGTCGGGATTTTGGCACGTAGGGTGGGTAAGCGCAGCGCACCCACCGGCTGACGAAATCTCACGCGCCAAAAAACCAATAAAAAAGGCAGGCCGCTTGCGCGTACCTGCCTTTTTCGTGCCGGGAAGCGATTAACGCTTCAGCGCTTCGCTCAGCTCATCGCGCATATTGCTAAGCATCGCTTTCACGACGCGCGGGTTACCGGCCACGATGTTGCCGGTCGTCAGATAGTTATGACCACCGACGAAATCGCATACCAGACCGCCAGCTTCACGTACCAGCAGTTCGCCCGCAGCGAAATCCCACGGCTTCAGGCCGATTTCAAAGTAACCATCCACACGACCTGCAGCCACATAGGACAGATCCAGCGCGGCGGAACCGGTGCGGCGGAAATCGGCACACTGGGTAAACAGTTTGGTCACGATATTCATGTACGGCGTGGCGTGCTGTTTGGCTTTGAACGGGAAGCCGGTCGCCAGAATGGTGCCGTCCAGATCGCGAGCGGTGCTGCCGCGCAGACGGTAGCCGTTAAGCTGCGCGCCCTGGCCGCGAACGGCGGTGAAGAGTTCGTTACGCATCGGATCGTAAACCACGGCGACTTCCGCGCGGCCTTTAATGCGTACAGCGATAGAAACGGCGAAATGCGGAAGACGTTTAACGAAGTTGGTGGTGCCATCCAGCGGATCGATAACCCATTGAATATCCTGCTCGGTGCCGGCGTGCTCACCGCTTTCTTCGGTGATGATGGTGTGTTGCGGGTAGGACTGGCGAATGGTGTCGATAATAATGCGCTCTGCGCCTTTATCCACGTTCGTCACAAAGTCGTTGCTGCCTTTCTGGCTGGTCTCTACGGCGTCCGGGGTTTCGTAGTTTTTGGCGATAAAATTTCCGGCCTTGCGCGCAGCACGCACGGCGATGTTGAGCATCGGATGCATCAGGTTTCTCTCACTGGATGTTAAAGAACGGGAAAACGGCGCGGATTATAGCAGAGGGTTCGGAATATGTCTCAGGTTTATGATAAGATGCGCTGATATTCTTTTCGGATACTGAGTCGCTATGCTGCAAAACATTCGTATCGTGCTGGTTGAAACCTCACACACCGGCAACATGGGTTCTGTTGCCCGCGCCATGAAAACCATGGGCCTCACCAACCTGTGGCTGGTTAATCCGCTGGTGAAACCGGATTCCCAGGCCATCGCGCTCGCCGCCGGTGCCAGCGATGTGATTGGCAACGCCAGCATCGTCGATACGCTGGATGAAGCGCTGGCGGGATGCAGCCTGGTGGTGGGCACCAGCGCGCGTTCGCGCACGCTGCCCTGGCCGATGCTCGATCCGCGCGAATGCGGGCTGAAAAGCGTTTCTGAAGCGACGCATGCGCCGGTGGCGATTGTATTTGGCCGCGAGCGCGTGGGACTGACCAATGACGAACTGCAAAAGTGCCACTATCACGTGGCTATCGCGGCGAACCCGGAGTACAGCTCGCTCAATCTCGCGATGGCGGTACAGGTCATAGCCTACGAAGTTCGCATGGCGTGGCTTGCCTCGCAGGACGCCCAAACGCCTGCGCCTGGTGAAGAAGAAACCCCGTATCCGCTGGTGGACGATCTGGAGCGTTTTTACGGTCATCTTGAGCAAGTTTTGCTCTCAACCGGCTTCATTCGCCCGAATCATCCCGGCCAGGTAATGAACAAATTGCGTCGTCTTTTTACCCGCGCACGCCCGGAAAGTCAGGAGCTTAACATCCTGCGCGGCATGCTGGCGTCGATAGAAAGCAGCCGTAATGAGAAGCCGTAATACTTGAGTAAAATACTCGGGTAAATAGTTGACCATTTTACTCGGGAATGTCAGACTTGCGCCTGCTATGCAATACCCCCATTTTCATAAAAACCCCCGCGTCGAGGGGCGAGCTTGAGGTTAAGTAAGACATGAGACTGACATCTAAAGGGCGCTATGCCGTGACCGCAATGCTGGACGTTGCGCTCAACTCCGAATCCGGTCCGGTACCGTTGGCAGATATTTCTGAACGTCAGGGTATCTCCCTTTCTTATCTGGAGCAGCTGTTCTCTCGTCTGCGTAAAAATGGCCTGGTGGCCAGCGTGCGTGGTCCGGGCGGCGGTTATCTGCTGGGTAAAGACGCGGGCCAGATTGCGGTCGGTGAAGTAATTAGCGCCGTTGATGAGTCTGTCGATGCGACCCGTTGTCAGGGCAAAGGCGGCTGCCAGGGCGGCGATAAATGCCTGACCCACGCGCTGTGGCGCGATCTGAGCGACCGCCTGACCGGTTTTCTGAACAACATTACCTTAGGTGAACTGGTGAACAACCAGGAAGTGCTGGACGTCTCTGACCGTCAGCATAATGAAGCCCATCGCCCGACCCGCGCTCAGGACGCTATCGACGTTAAACTGCGCGCTTAAAAAAATAATACGCTTTTCCCGAATCAGGCCAGGAAGCTCCGGCATCCTGTAGACTGCGGCGTACATCCAGCCGGCTGCCTGATTCACCGCTTTGAGATGTACGGAGCTTAAGAGCAATGAAATTACCGATTTACCTCGATTACTCCGCGACCACGCCGGTGGACCCGCGCGTCGCCGAGAAAATGATGCAGTTTTTAACGATGGACGGAACCTTCGGTAACCCGGCCTCCCGCTCCCACCGTTTCGGCTGGCAGGCGGAAGAGGCGGTGGATATCGCCCGTAACCAGGTGGCCGATCTGATTGGCGCCGACCCGCGCGAAATCGTCTTTACCTCTGGCGCGACCGAATCCGATAACCTCGCTATTAAAGGTGCGGCCAATTTCTACCAGAAAAAAGGCAAGCACATCATCACCAGCAAAACCGAGCATAAAGCGGTGCTGGATACCTGCCGTCAGCTGGAGCGCGAAGGCTTTGAGGTGACTTACCTCGCCCCGCAGAGCAACGGCATTATCGATCTCAAAGAACTCGAAGCCGCGATGCGTGACGACACCATCCTGGTGTCCATCATGCACGTGAACAACGAAATCGGCGTGGTGCAGGATATCGCGACCATCGGCGAGATGTGCCGCGCGCGTGGCATTATCTATCACGTTGACGCCACCCAGAGTGTCGGCAAACTGCCTATCGACCTGACCCAGCTGAAAGTGGACCTGATGTCCTTCACCGGCCACAAAATCTATGGCCCGAAAGGCATCGGCGCGCTCTACGTGCGTCGTAAACCGCGTATCCGTATCGAAGCGCAGATGCACGGCGGCGGTCACGAGCGCGGCATGCGTTCTGGTACGCTGCCGGTTCACCAGATTGTCGGCATGGGCGAAGCCTATCGTATCGCGAAAGAAGAGATGGCGAGCGAAATGGAACGTCTGCGCGGTCTGCGTAACCGTCTGTGGAACGGCATTAAAGATATCGAAGAAGTTTACCTGAACGGCGATCTTGAGCAGGGCGTTCCGACCATTCTGAACGTGAGCTTCAACTATGTTGAAGGCGAGTCGCTGATCATGGCGCTGAAAGACCTTGCGGTATCGTCGGGTTCCGCCTGTACCTCTGCGAGCCTTGAGCCGTCTTACGTGCTGCGCGCGCTGGGTATGAATGACGAGCTGGCGCACAGCTCTATCCGTTTCTCTCTGGGCCGTTTCACGACTGAAGAAGAGATCGACTACACCATCGAACTGGTTCGCAAATCTATCGGCCGCCTGCGCGACCTCTCTCCGCTGTGGGAGATGTTTAAGCAGGGCGTGGATTTAACCACCATCGAATGGGCTCATCATTAATCGGTATCGGATTCAGGAGAAATAACACATGGCATACAGCGAAAAAGTCATCGATCATTACGAAAACCCGCGCAACGTCGGCTCTTTTGACAACAACGACGACAACGTCGGCAGCGGCATGGTCGGCGCGCCGGCGTGCGGCGACGTGATGAAGTTGCAGATCAAAGTCAACAATGAAGGTATCATTGAAGACGCACGTTTCAAAACCTACGGTTGCGGCTCCGCTATCGCGTCCAGCTCGCTGGTCACCGAGTGGGTCAAAGGCAAATCCCTGGACGAAGCGCAGGCAATTAAAAATACCGACATCGCAGACGAACTCGAACTGCCGCCGGTAAAAATTCACTGCTCTATCCTGGCGGAAGACGCCATCAAAGCCGCTATTGCGGACTATAAAAGCAAACGTGAAGCAAAATAATCATTGATGAGTTGAGGTTGTAGTATGTCGATTACCCTTAGCGACACCGCCGCCGCGCGCGTCAACGCTTTCCTGGCCAACCGCGGTAAAGGTTTTGGCCTGCGTCTTGGCGTTCGTACGTCCGGCTGTTCCGGCATGGCCTATGTGCTGGAATTTGTTGACGCACCGCAGCCAGAAGATACGGTGTTCGAAGACAAGGGCGTGAAGGTGGTGGTCGATGGTAAAAGCCTGCAATTCCTTAATGGCACTCAGCTGGACTTCGTCAAAGAAGGCCTGAACGAAGGGTTTAAATTCACCAACCCGAACGTTAAAGATGAGTGCGGCTGCGGCGAAAGCTTTAACGTCTGATAGTCTTTCCCGCCTCTCCCCGTCTGCGCCAGCCGCAGGCGGGGTATTTGCTTTATCACGTTGACTGACCCCGAGACTGTTATGGATTACTTCACCCTCTTTGGGCTGCAGGCCCGTTATGCGCTGGACAGTGCCCAACTGGCGGCTCGATACCAGGATCTGCAACGTCAGTATCATCCCGATAAATACGCAAGCCATTCCCAGGCCGAACAACTGGCGGCGCTCTCGCAATCTGCCACTATCAATCAGGCATGGCAAACGCTGCGCCATCCGCTGACGCGCGCGGAATATCTGCTCTCTCTGCACGGCTTTGATCTGGCGAATGAACAGCACACCGTGCGCGATACCGCGTTTCTGATGGAGCAACTGGAGCTTCGCGAAGCGCTGGATGAGATTGAGCAGGCCAAAGACGCCGATCGCCTCGAAGCCTTCGTCCGTAACGTTAAAGCAATGTATCAGGAACGCCACCAGCATATGGTCACGGAGCTGGACGACGGCGCGTGGGCGCAGGCGGCCGATACGGTACGCAAGCTGCGTTTTCTCGACAAGCTGTTAAGCCAGTCAGAACAACTCGAAGAAAAGTGGCTCGATTTTTAATTCTGGAAGCTCAACATGGCCTTATTACAAATCAGTGAGCCCGGCATGAGTAGCGCGCCGCACCAGCGCAGACTGGCGGCGGGCATCGATCTTGGCACTACGCATTCGCTGGTCGCGACGGTTCGCAGCGGCCAGCCGGAAACGCTGGCAGACCATCAGGGGCGTCATCTGCTGCCGTCCGTGGTGCACTACCAGGCACAGGGCTACAACGTCGGGTACGACGCCCGCGCCCAGGCGGCGGACGATCCGGTAAACACCATCAGCTCCGTAAAGCGCCTCATGGGCCGCTCCCTTGCCGACATTCAGGCGCGCTACCCGCATCTGCCATATCAGCTGCGCGCGAGCGAAAACGGTCTGCCGATGATCGACACGCCGGCAGGGCTGTTGAACCCGGTACGCGTCTCCGCCGATATTCTCAAAGCCCTCGCCGAACGCGCGCGCGAAGCGCTGGCAGGCGATCTCGACGGCGTGGTCATCACCGTTCCGGCCTATTTTGACGATGCGCAGCGCCAGGGCACTAAAGACGCCGCGCGTCTTGCCGGGCTGCATGTGCTGCGCCTGCTTAATGAGCCGACCGCGGCGGCGATCGCCTACGGCCTTGATTCCGGTCAGGAAGGCGTTATCGCCGTCTACGATTTAGGCGGCGGCACGTTTGATATCTCCGTGCTGCGCTTAAGCCGCGGCGTGTTTGAAGTGCTGGCGACAGGCGGTGATTCCGCGCTCGGCGGCGACGATTTCGACCATCTGCTGGCGGATTACATTCGCGAGCAGGCGGGTATCGCCGATCGCAGCGACAACCGCATTCAGCGCCAGCTGCTCGACGCCGCCACCCAGGCGAAAATCGAACTCAGCGACGCCGATGTCGCGCAGGTGAATGTGGCAGGTTGGCAGGGCAGCATCACCCGCGAGCAGTTCAATGAACTTATCGCGCCGCTGGTCAAGCGCACGCTGCTCTCATGCCGTCGCGCGCTGAAAGACGCGGGCGTGGAAGCAAGCGACGTGCTGGAAGTGGTGATGGTCGGCGGTTCGACCCGCGTGCCGCTGGTGCGCGAGCGCGTCGGCGAGTTTTTTGGCCGCACGCCGCTCACCTCCATCGACCCGGATCGCGTGGTCGCCATCGGTGCCGCTATCCAGGCCGATATTCTGGTGGGCAACAAGCCGGACAGCGAAATGCTGCTGCTGGACGTTATCCCGCTGTCGCTCGGTCTTGAAACCATGGGCGGCCTGGTGGAGAAAGTCATCCCGCGCAATACCACGATCCCGGTGGCGCGCGCGCAGGAGTTCACCACCTTTAAAGATGGCCAGACCGCGATGGCGATTCACGTCATGCAGGGCGAACGTGAGCTGGTGCAGGATTGCCGATCGCTTGCGCGCTTTACGCTGCGCGGCATTCCGGCGATGCCCGCGGGCGGCGCGCATATCCGCGTGACCTTCCAGGTGGATGCCGATGGCCTGCTGAGCGTGACGGCGATGGAGAAATCCACCGGCGTTGAAGCGTCTATTCAGGTGAAACCGTCCTACGGGCTGACCGACGGCGAAATCGCCAGCATGATTCAGGACTCCATGAGCTTTGCCGAGCAGGACGTGCAGGCACGCATGCTCGCCGAGCAAAAAGTGGAAGCCGCGCGGGTGCTGGAAAGCCTCGACGGCGCGCTGAAAAGCGACGGTGCGCTGCTTAGCGCGGCCGAGCGCGCCGCCATTGATGACGCGATGGCGCAACTGCGCGCCGCCGCGGAAGGCAATGACGCCAGCGCCATTGAAGACGCCATAAAAAATACAGATAAACAGACCCAGGAGTTTGCCGCTCGCCGCATGGATGAATCCATCCGTCAGGCGCTGAAAGGCCACTCCGTTGACGAGGTTTAATAATGCCTAAGATTGTTTTTTTGCCTCATCAGGATCTTTGCCCTGATGGCGCAGTACTGGAAGCGCAAAGCGGTGAAACCATTCTTGACGTTGCGCTGCGCAACGGCATTGAAATTGAACACGCCTGTGAGAAATCGTGCGCCTGCACCACCTGCCACTGCATCGTGCGTGAAGGTTTCGATTCGCTGCCGGAAAGCACCGAAGATGAAGACGACATGCTGGATAAAGCGTGGGGTCTGGAGCCGGAAAGCCGTCTGAGCTGCCAGGCGCGCGTCACGGACGAAGATCTGGTGGTGGAGATGCCGCGTTACACCATCAACCACGCCAGGGAGCATTAATATGGGACTGAAATGGACCGACAGCCGCGAAATCGGCGAGGCGCTGTATGACAGCCGCCCGGACGTGGACCCAAAAACCGTGCGTTTTACCGATATGCACCAGTGGATCTGCTCTCTCGAAGAGTTCGATGACGATCCACAGGCCTCTAATGAAAAGATTTTAGAGGCTATACTGCTGGTCTGGTTAGACGAAGCAGAATAACGTAACGGGCTGCCAGAAGGCGGCCCGTTTTCGTTGCGCATCAGGCAATATAAGGAAAATAAAATGACCGAAGCCATGAAGATTACCCTTTCCCACGAGCCTGCCGATGCTCGCTGGGGTGAAAAAGCACTGTACAGTTTTACGCAGGACGGTATCGCGCTGCACCTGACGGGCAAAGACGATCTCGGTTTGATTCAACGCGCCGGGCGCAAAATCGACGGCCAGGGGCTTAAACACGTTGAGCTTGCCGGCGATGGCTGGGATGTGGAGAAAAGCTGGGCGTTCTGGATGGGCTATCGCGGCCCGAAAGGCAAACGCACCGTCACCTGGGCGCCGCTTGACGACGCGCAGCAGAAAGAGCTGAACAACCGCCTGAAAGTCATCGACTGGGTGCGCGATGTCATCAACGCCCCGGCGGAAGAGATGGGCCCGGAGCATCTGGCGCAGCGCGCCGTGGATCTGCTGGCGGATGTCGGCGGCGAGCGCGTGAGCTACCGCATCACCAAAGGCGAAGATTTGCGCGAGCAGAACTACATGGGGCTGCATACCGTAGGCCGCGGCTCTGAGCGTCCGCCGGTGCTGCTGGCGCTTGATTTCAACCCGACGGGCGATGCGAACGCGCCGGTCTTTGCCTGCCTCGTCGGCAAAGGCATTACGTTTGACTCCGGCGGTTACAGCATCAAGCAGACCGCGTTTATGGATTCGATGAAATCCGATATGGGCGGCGCGGCGCTGGTGACCGGCTCGCTGGCGTTCGCGATTACGCGCGGCCTGAACAAGCGCGTGAAGCTTATCCTCTGCTGCGCGGATAACATGATTAGCGGCAACGCCTTCCGTCTGGGCGACATCATTCGCTACCGCAACGGCAAAACCGTGGAAGTGATGAATACCGACGCGGAAGGGCGTCTGGTGCTGGCGGACGGGCTGATTGACGCCAGCGCCCAGAAGCCGGCGCTGATTATCGACGCCGCGACGCTGACCGGCGCGGCCAAAACGGCGCTCGGCAACGATTACCATGCGCTGTTCAGCTTTGACGACGCGCTGGCGAACCGTCTGCTGCAAAGCGCGCAGGCGGAAAACGAAGCCTTCTGGCGTCTGCCGCTGGCGGAATTCCACCGTAACCAGTTGCCGTCGAACTTTGCTGAGCTCAACAACACGGCGGGTGGCGCGTATCCGGCGGGGGCCAGTACGGCCGCCGGTTTCCTGTCGCACTTTGTGGAAAATTATCAGCAGGGCTGGCTGCATATCGACTGTTCTGCCACGTATCGTAAAGCGGCGGTGGAGCAGTGGGCGGCGGGCGCGACCGGTATCGGCGTGCGCACGCTGGCGAATCTGCTGACCGCCGAGTAACGGCGGGGCGTGTTAGGGGCGTGGCGGGTGCGCTTTGCTTACCCGCCCTACACACGAAGCCTCATACCCTGTACGGCGGGTGCGCTTTGCTTACCCGCCCTACGCACGAAGCCTCACCCCCTGGAAACAAAGTTTTATTCCTGTAGGGTGGGTAAGCGAAGCGCACCCACCAACGCGATAATAATGTGAAGCGATGATTGCGCTGCCTTTATCTGCCTTACATCCCTGTTAGCGCGATGCCCAGGTTCCCCCTCTCCGGCAGGCGAGGGCCGGGGCGAGAGGCTTTTCTCTCGCCCATTACTGACAAATACAAACGCTATGTCCGAAACGAAAAACGAAAACAACGCAGAAAAAAACGAACTCGAAACCCTGCTGGAAAAGGCCGCGGCGGAGCCTGCGTTCCGTCCGGCGTTTTTCCGCACGCTGCTGGAATCCACCGTCTGGGTGCCAGGCGAAGCGGCGGATGGCGAAGCGGTGGTCGCTGAAAGCGCGGTGGATCTTCAGCACTGGGAAAAGGACGACGGCACGTCGGTGATCCCTTTCTTTAGTTCTCCTGCGGCGCTGGAACAGGCAGTCGAAGGCGAGCAGGCGTTCGTGGCGATGCCGGTGCGCACGCTCTTTGAAATGACGCTCGGCGAAACGCTGTTCCTTAACGCCAAACTGCCGACCGGCAAAGAGTTCACCCCCAATGAGATTCGCCACCTGATAAGCCCGGAAGGCTCCGCGCTCAGCCAGCAGGAAGTGCTGGAAGGCGGCGCGTCGCTGCTGCTTTCCGAAGTCGCTGAACCGCCAGCGCAAATGATCGAATCATTGACCGTGCTGTTCAAAGAGATGAAAACGGTAAAACGCGCGTATCTGTGCCTTTTAAAAGAACATGCCGACGAGCCCGCGAACTATCTTATCGGCATTGAGGCGGATGGCGACATCGAGCCGGTGATTAACGCCGCTGGTAGCGTGGCGACCGACACCCTGCCGGGCGACGAGCCGGTGGATATCTGCCAGGTGGTGGAAGGCGAGAAGGGCATCAGCCACTTTATGATGGCGCACCTGACCCCGTTCTACGAGCGCCGCTGGGGCAGCTTCCTTCGCGATTTCAAACAAAACCGCATTATCTGAACCTCTCTTCACGCGGCGCCCAATGCCGCGTTTTTCTTTCTCGTTAACACCTTGTTTTCAGTAGCAAGCCAAATTCTGGTAGGCCCGCCTGCGGGCTCGCTTTGTTAAGCTTTCGGCCTTCTGCGCCCCTCATTACGTTTATCCACGCTTTCGCTGCCTGAATTCATGGGCGGGCGCCGTTTCTGTTTTCATCGCACAAGGGCCATACCATGCATAAAAAGAGCGTCGTTTACCTCTTTTTAATTCCACTGATCCTGTTTTGCTATGCCACCTGGCAACACTGGCGTGTCAGCCATGTGCTGGAGCGCGCGCAGTATGAAACGCAAGTCGTTGAAACCGCGAGCAAGTCGCCGCGCGCGACGCTGACGTATCGTCACGATGGTCAGGAGACGGAAATGCCCGCCATCGACGCGCAGGAGCGGGCGCAGGCATATCTTGCGGAGAATCGTGACTGGATTGATGCGGCGGATGTTGAGCTGTTTCTGGCGCGCGGGGGGATGCTCTTCGCCTTTATCAGCCTGATGATTAACGCCGCGACCGTAGCGCTTTGCCGCTTTTGCGTGGCGCAGGGGCAGCGTTCGCAGGGCGCGTTACTGCGCGCCTTCTGGCTGTGCCGACTCCTGCTGCCTTTTATTATGGCCGCGCAGCTGGTGGTCGGCGCGGTTTATCAGTTCAGTATTATTTTTTACGAAGTCGTCTGGGCTGCAGTTACTTTTAAGCCGAACATTAACGCTTTTACGATAGGCCTTTACCTTCTGATGATGGCAGGCGTCGTGTTCTGGGTGTTCTGGCACATATTGAAAGTCATGGTGAAATGCTTCGCGCTTTTCCGCCCAATGGCGAAGCCGATAATGGGACACCGACTCAGTCGTCACGACGCGCCTGCGCTCTGGCAGGCAGTAGAAGCACTGGCCAGCGGCCCTGGCGCTGTGGTGCCGGATAATATCGTCGTGGGGCTGACGGACAATTTCTACGTCACCGCAAACCCGCTTCTGCTTGATAATGGCGAAACGGTTACCGGACAGACGCTCTATTTTCCGCTTACCTGGGCGGCGTTGCTAAGCCCGGAGGAGATGACAGCGGTCATCGGCCATGAACTGGGCCACTTCTCGGGTAAAGATACTGAATTCAGCCAGCGGTTTTTGCCGGTTTATGACGGCTTTAGCCGCAGCCTTGACGTGCTCGATCCTGATGACGGGAAAAAACCGTACGTGGGACGGGTTGAGTTACGCACGGCACTGTACAGCGCGCATTACTTTCTTGAGCAGTTCCACAGGCTGGTCATGATGTGGCGCCAGCGACGCGAACATGCTGCAGACGAGGCGGGCGCGCAGGCCAGCTCGCCAGAGGCGCTTGCCTCAGCGCTGTTGCGCATTGTGGCGCTAAGCGGCCCGGTGAATGCGTATCTGGAGGCCGTTTATCAGGCGCAGGTACAAACCGATAATGTGGCGGCAACGCTGCTGACGCATCTTAGCGGACATCCCGTGCCGGACCCGCGCGAGTATCTGGAAAACGAAATATCGCACCCTTATGACTCCCACCCGTCGTGCCGTGCGCGCATTGAAGCGCTGGGCTGCTCGGTCGAGCTGGCGGCGATTCAGGCTTCACGTCCGGTAAGCCTGCAGAATTACGAACATTTGCACGCATTGTTCACCAACACCGATGAGCTGGCGCGTTCGCTGACCGCCACACTGACTGGCCGGGTTGCTGAGCAACGCAATGCCTGGCGCGACGAATTACAAACCGTGGTGCAGGCCGTCTCTGGCGAGAAGGTCATTTATTCCCGCCGCCGTATTTCGCGCGGCGGCGTGCTGACCATCGTGACGTTTGTGTCGATGCTTGTGGCGTTTCATGCCGATCGCGAGTGGCAGTTTCCGCCCGGTAAGCGGGAATGGGCGGGGCTTATCATTACGCTGATATTTGCGTATTTCATCTGGCTTGGCGTCAGGAGCGTGCTGCGTTTCTGGCGCGAAAGCAAAGCGCCATTGCTGGTGTTAACCCCACAACATTTGATTTTCCGTGAATTAAAAGAACCTGTGCCATTTTCAGCGCTGACCAGTTATCTGTTCATGGCAGCAAAAAAGGAAATGATGATAGGCCTTGAATATAAAGAGGGCTATCAGCCACCTGCATTGGCTGGCGCGCGCTTTCGGCCTTACCGCTACGTGAATAAAAAAGAGCGTCTGATGCTGCTGGATGCAGATGGCAAGCTGTATGACGCCGACAACAATCCGGTTTCACAGGAGGCGCTGATGGAGATGATCGAAATGTATTTCCATGCCCCTGATGTAAAGGCGCAGCTCGATACGATGCAGTAACCCATCGGCCCCGTCAGAGGGCTGTGGGAGGAGGCGTCTGTTATCAGACAGACGTGTTTAACCGCGGGGCGTGTCCCCGCCGTCTATGGATTAACAAGGAAACGACGTAACGATGAACAGGAAGCATCTCGCTTATCTTTTTCTGGTGCCGCTGCTGGTGGCCTGCTATGCCGTCTGGCAGCACTGGCGCGTCAGCGACATTCTGGAGAGCGTCGACAGCTCAAACAGCCTGATTCAGACGGCGAGCGACGCGCTGAAACAGGATCCGAAAGCAATCATTGAATTCACCAGCGACGGGAAAAACTATCGCGTTCCCGCAACAGAAGTGATTGAGAGCGAACGGAGCGTTCAGAACGAATACGCGGGCCAAATCATGCTGGCGCGCACCCAGAGCGGGCTGGCCTCTTTCGCCGTCGGGCTGGCGCTGCTGTGCATGGTGCTGAACGCCGGGGCGATCGCGCTGTGTCGGCGCAGCGTGACCATCGCGAAGCAGTCGCAGGATGCGCTGGTACAGGCATTTGATAAGTGCCGCAAACTGCTGCCGTGGCTGATGGTGTCGCAGATCGTCTGCTGCGGCCTGGCGCTGTTCGCGGTCGTCGGGTATGAGACGCTCTGGTTCGCCACGCATTACAAAATGAACGCCGGCGGCATCAAAGTGATGCTGTTCGCGCTGGTGATCCTGTTCGGTATTCTCTGGGTGCTTTACAAAAGCCTCGGCAGCATCCGCCGCTGCTTCGCGCTGTTCCAGCCGGAGCCAAATGAAGTGGTGGGCTATAACCTGACCCGCGAACAGGCGCCCGCGCTCTGGAGCATGGTGGAAGCGCTGTCGCAGAAAACCGGTGCGATGATGCCGGATAACATCGTGGTCGGTATGCTGGAAGGCTTTTACGTCACCGCCAACAGCGTGCAGCTGGAAGACGGCCCGCTGTTAACCGGTCAGACGCTCTATTTCCCGCTCACCTGGGCGGCGCTTCTTGATAAAGACGAAACCTGCGCGGTTATCGGTCACGAACTGGGCCACTTCGCAGGGCAGGATACGCAGTACAGCCTGCGGTTTGCGCCGCTGTACGCGGGGATTACCAACAGCATCAATACCATGGCGCAAAACCAGCAGAGCGCGCCGTTTATCGATCACGTGGTGCTTTACCCGTCGCTCTATATGGGCGTCTATTTCATCGAACAACTGCATGAAACGGTGAGCCACTGGAGCCGCATCCGCGAACACGCCGCCGATGAGATGGGCGCGCGCGCCAGCTCCCCGCAGGCGCTGGCATCGTCGCTGTTGCGTATTTCCGCCGTCAGTGAGCCGCTGAATAATACGCTTGACGATTTCTTTAACGGCAAACCGGGCTTTGAGGATCTGGTGGCCGCGCTGGTGACTCGCCTGCGCGAAGAGGGCTTTGGCGATATCCAGGCTTATCTGGAGCACAAAGCCGCGCACCCGACCGACAGCCACCCGCCGTCACGCGCGCGTATCGAAGCGCTCGGTTGCGCCATCGACGACACGCTGATTCAGCACGCCACCCGCGCGGTGCCGCAGGACCCGTGGGAAAACCTGCGCCTGTGGTTCGCACAGCCAGAAGCGCTCTCCGGCAAAATGACTGGCGAGCTCGCCGGGAAAGCCGCGGAGCATCGCGAAGAGTTTCGCCGCGAGCTGGAAGAGGTGGTGCAGCAGTCTGGCGAGACCGTCACGCTCTACTCCGGCAAAAAAGTCTTTTTCGTCGGCGGTATTCTGGCGGTGGTGCTGTTTGTCGCGACGGTCGCCATGCTGAAAATCGTTGATCCGTTTAATATTCAGGGCATTGCCGACGGTAAAATCGTCGCCATCGCGATTGGCACGGGGTTGCTGAGCTTACTGACCTGTTACGTGCTCTGGCAGCAGTGGCAGAAGCGCGAGATCCCGTTCCTGACGATGACGCCCGATTCGCTGCACTGCCGTCAGTTCACCGCGGGAATTCCGCTGAGCGCCATTGAAGATTTCTCGGTGCAGACCGCCAACGATACCACCACCGTGACGCTGATTTATCGCGAAGGGTTTGAGCCGCCGCGCGCCGTCGGCGGCCGCTGGAAAAACTTCACCCGCGTGAAGCGCGGTAAACGTAAGCTGGCGTTCGTGTTTATCGGCGGGCTTCGCGAAGGGGAGAGCCGTAAGGCGTACTCCGCCGACATGCTGGTGGAGCTGCTGGTGCGTAACCTTAACGCTATCCACGCGCGCGACGCGCTGTCGCGTTTCTCGTAAGGAAGCGGCGCGGCCTGCGGTCGCGCCGTTACGCCTGCGCCTGTAACAGCAGCAGGTCGATAAGCATCACCAGATTGGATTCAAACGAGGTGATCCCCGCCGCTTCGGCGGCGAAATGGATTGCCTCGTCATAGAGTGGAAAATGCAGCCCGGACAGCTCGGCCAGCGGATTTGGCGACGCGCGGGTAAACGCCACCACCTCCATGCCGACATTACGGGCGATGCGCGCTTTGTCGAGCACCTGTTCCGTTTCGCCGCTGCGTGAGACGGCAATAAACACTTCATACCGCGCCGCGTTGCTGAGAAAAATGTTACGGCTGTCGCCGGGGCCGGAGATAAAGGCCGTCTTGCCGAGCACCTGTAGCTTTTTGGTCAGATATTCCGCGAAGAGATACGAAAACCCCGCGCCGTAGAGAAAAAAACGCTCTTTTTCCCGCAGCAGCTCGCTGAAGGCGGCGATCTTTTCGGGCGTCACCCAGCGAAAGGTCTGCTGATAATTTTCGACAAAGCGGTTAAACAGGGCGGGCAGAACATCGGGCGCGGCGTCGGGTTCAATGGCGAGATGGGGCGTGTCAGTGAGCAGTTGCTTACAGTGCCAGATAAGTTCGCTGTAACCGCTGAAGCCAAGCTTATGGCACAGCCGCATAATCGTGGCGGTGGAGACAAACGTCTCCTGCGCCAGCTCCCGCACCGTGATATTCCCCACCCGCAGCGGGTGCGCCGTCAGGTGGGAAAGCACGCGATACTCAGCGCGGGTCAGCGACTCGCCGCGCAGCAGCAATGGCGTCAGGCGGTTATCCATTATGACGCCGGTTCGATGGGCAGATCGTCGCGCGCGCCCCATTCACTCCAGGAGCCGTCATAGAGTTTCACATCGCTGGCCTCAAGAGTGGCGAGGGCGAGCATCACGACCGCTGCCGTCACGCCGGAGCCGCAGCTGGCGATAATCGGGCGATGCAGATCCACGCCCTGGTCTGCGAATATTTCGCGCAGTTCGTCGGTGGTTTTCAGCTGGCCTTTAACGACCAGATCCGTCCACGGTACGTTCAGCGCGCCGGGAATATGGCCGCGCCGCAGGCCCGGTCGTGGTTCATCGGCTTCGGCGTTAAAGCGCGCCGCCGGGCGGGCATCAACGAGCTGAGCGGTTTTCTCATGGCTTGCCAGTAAGACATCGGTCAGGCGTTTCACCAGCCCGTCGTCAAATTTGGCTTCAAAGTCGCCTTCCGGCGCGTCGACCATACCTTCTTCCAGCGGAAAACCGTCGCGCTGCCATTCGGCAAGGCCGCCCGCCAGAATCGACACATTCTGTACGCCGAAGGCGCGCAGCATCCACCAGGCGCGCGGCGCCGAGAAAAGGTTGCCTTCGTCATAGACAATGAGATGTTTGTCGTGGCTGACGCCCAGTTCACGCATCGCGACCGCGAACGCTTCCGGGCGCGGCATCATATGGGGCAGGGGGGTAGAGTGATCGGACAGCGCTTCGATATCGAAAAAGCGCGCGCCGGGAAGATGGCCCGCGCGATACTCTTGCGCCATATTGCGCAGGTGCTCCTGGCCCGCAGGGGCCATACGGGCGTCGAGGATCTGAATTTCCGGGTCGTCGATATGCTCTGCAAGCCAGTGGCTCGCGACAAAAAAGGATGTGGACATGGCGTTCTCCGTGTCATCGCTGAGAAACGGATTGTCAGCGCTTTTTCACCTCACCACAAGCCATCATTATTGATGTCGCGAGCAGGCTCCGGTTATGACGCCGCTTCTCCGTTCACCCAGGCTTTTTGCAGCGCCGGCCAGTAGTCGCGGTTCGCCTCAATCATGTCATCAAGGATCGCTTTAGCGTGCTGCATCGTGGGGACAGTACGGTTAAGTGTAAATGCCTGCAGCGCTTTTTCGTAACTGCCTTCGAGCGTCGCCTCGACCAGCAGTTGCTCGGAGGCGAGCTGCTGCATCAGCAGTGTCTGGTGGAAGAGCGGCACCGCGCCCATACGCACCGGCTCCGGCCCGGCGGCGGTGATATACGCCGGCACTTCCACCATCGCGTCGTAAGGCAGATTGGCGATAGCGCCTTTGTTTTCGACAATCACCAGATGCCGCTGGCGTAAATCGAACGCCAGCGAGCAGGCGACATCTACAATAAACGCGCCGTGAACGCCTACGTGGAACGCATCCGGCAGGATACCGGTACGCTTATACTCTTCCGCCGCCGCGAACAGTTTTTTCTCGCGCCCGTCCATCACTTCATTGGCGCGGGTGTAATCCGGGTTCTGATGCTCGACGATGTCGTTTGGCATCAGGTAATACTGTAAATACGGGTTCGGCAGATAATCCGGGAAGTGATCCATGATCGGCTTAATATTGCGCCAGGTTTTCACCCATGACGGATCGGAGTGCTGCGGATCGGTCTGCGCCGCGTCTTCGGTCAGCAGGCCGAATTTCGCGATATGACGGCGCAGCGCGGGCAGTTGATCTTCGCCATCCACCAGCACGCGAGTGAACCAGCCGAAATGGTTCAGGCCGAAGTAATCCACTTCAAGCTTATGGCGGTCGACCCCGAGAATCGCGCCCATGTTGCGCATCGCCGCCACCGGCATATCGCAGATATTGAGCACGCGGGCAGTGGGGCGCAGGCGTCGCACGCCTTCCGCCACAATCGCCGCCGGGTTGGAGTAATTCACAATCCAGGCTTTTTCATCGGCGTAACGCTCGACCATATCGATAAGTTCGACCATCGGCAGAATAGTGCGCAGGCCGTAAGCGAGGCCGCCAGGTCCGCAGGTTTCCTGGCCCACCACGCCGTGACGCAGCGGGATTTTTTCATCCTGCTCGCGCATTTTGTACTGGCCGACGCGCATCTGGGCGAAGACAAAATGCGCGCCGCTGAACGCCACTTCCGGGTCGCGGGTGGTAGTGAATTTAATGGTCTGGCTGTGATCGCGGATCACTTTCTCCACCACCGGCGCGATCGTCTCCTGACGCGCGCTGTCGATGTCATAGAGACGAATTTCGGCGAGCGGGAAATCGCTTAAGCGCACCATCAGGCTTTTTACAATACCTGGCGTATAGGTGCTGCCGCCGCCGGCGATAGCAAGAATAAAGGGAGGTTTCAACATCATCAGCTCCTGTCAGAGAAACATTTCAACGGCTTCACGCATTTTTTTTACATGCAGCCCGTAGACCACCTGAACGTTATTGCCTTGTTTAATCACCGCTTTTGCGCCGGTTGATTTCAGGCGCGGCTCATCGATAGTGGCCACGTCGCGCACCGTGACGCGCAGCCGGGTGTAGCAGTTATCCACCACTTCGATGTTGGCCCGACCGCCGAGGCCCTCGATAATCGCCTCGCCCAGACCGTCGTTCGTGCCTTTCGCCTGATACTCCTGCTTGCTATAGAGGCGCGTCTCCTGGTCGTCATCCTCGCGCCCCGGCGTTTTCATGTTGAAGCGCAGGATCAGGAAGCGGAACACGGTGAAATAGAGAACCGCCATAATCAGCCCCACCAGCAGATACATCGGCCAGTTTGATTTCGTGGTGCCAAGCGGCAGGTTATAGAGAATGAAATCGATAATGCCGTTAGCGCCGATGGCGTGAACGTCCAGCAGATAAAACAACATCATGCCGATGCCGGTCAGCACCGCGTGCACCACAAACAGCAGCGGGGCGATAAACAGGAATGAAAATTCGATAGGTTCGGTGACGCCTACCAAAAGCGACGTCAGCGCCGCCGGGATCAGAATCGCTTTGGCGGCGGCTCTGCGCTCTGGTTTGGCCGTCATATACATCGCCAGCGCCGCCGCGGGCAGGCCGAACATTTTGCTGATGCCGCGCGCGTCCCAGACTACGGTCGGGCTTAACTGCGTGACGGAAGGGCAGGCCATCTCGGCAAAATAGATATTGCGCGCGCCCTGGTAGACCGTACCGCAGACGTCCTGAGTGCCGCCGAGTTCGGTATAGAGAAACGGCGTATAGACAAGGTGATGCAGGCCTGTCGGCACCAGAATGCGCTCCAGGAAGCCATACACCGCCACGCCGAGCGCACCAGCGCCTTTAATCGCCAGCGCCATCGCGCTGATGCCGTGCTGGGCGAAGGGCCAGATCTCACTCATCACTACGCCCAATACCATCGAGACGGGCAGCATAATGATGGCGACAAAGCAGTGGCCGGAGTAAATCGCCATCGCACCCGAGAACTGGACACTGGAGTAGCGGTTATAGAGCCAGCCGGAGAGCGCGCCGGTCAGGATGCCCGCAAATACGCCCATCTCCAGCACCTGCACGCCAAGCACCATGCTTTGCCCTGCCGCGCGCATCTGATCGGCAGGCGCCAGTTCGCCCTGTAGCTGTAACGTCACATTCATGGCGTTGATAAAAACAATAAACGTCACCAGCCCTGTCAGCGCCGCGTAGCCTTTGTCGCGCGCCGCAAGACCGATGGGAATGCCGACGGCGAAGACCAGCGCCAGGTTCGCCAGCACCGAGACCGCCGATTTAGCGATAAGCTGACCGGTGTGCTGCAGCGCCGGATGGCCGAGAAACGGCAGATAACCCGCCAGGCTGCCGTTGCCGAGTACGTTGCCGAAGGCGATAAACAGGCCGACAATCGGCAGGATTAATACCGGTCCGTAAAGGGACTTGCCAAAGTTTTGTAGGGCGTTTACGGCGTATCTCATTTAGCTCTCTCTTTTTTATCGTCTGGCTAAACCACCTGATGTGCAGAGGCACCGCTCAAAGGTAGCAACCCGCTGCCTTCAAAATCCAGTTATCTAATTGTTTTAAAAACAAATAACTCTAAAGGTAACATGTAACGTTATGCACTGTGATCGCGGTAACATCCGGCGGGAAGTGGAGAGAAAGTTAGCGTTTTGCAGGCCGTTGCAAGGAATTTGCAAAGCATCTTCCGCTATTTATTTTTGGTGGTTTTTTTTTGTCACAGCTTTTAAGCATAATAGCCGCCGTTACCGGCAACCGACGGCCACTACGGCCAGGGAAAACTATGAAATCATTGCGTCTGGCTGTCATCGCGACAGCGTTACTGGCGTCTTTCACTCTCGGCGGGTGCGACGACAAGGAGAGTGCTTCCGCCGATTCCACCGCGCCTGCGGCCCAGAGTAGCGCTCCGGCGCCCCAGGCAAAGCCCCAGGCGGCTGACCTGCAAAAACTGGCGCAGCAAAGCGCCGGAAAACCACTCAAATTACTGGACGCCTCCGAGGTTCAGCTTGATGGTGCCAGTACGCTGGTGCTTACCTTCTCGGTGCCGCTCGATCCCAACCAGGATTTCGGCCGCGTGGTGCATCTTGTTGATAAGAAAGACGGCAAGGTGGACGGCGCGTGGGAGCTGGCGCCGAATTTAAAAGAGCTTCGCCTGCGCCATCTTGAGCCGAACCGTGAACTGGTGCTGAGCGTCGATCGCGAACTGCTGGCGCTGAATAAAGCCACTTTCGGCATAGCGTATGAGAAAACCCTGACCACGCGCGATATCGCGCCGAGCGTCGGGTTCGCGAGCCGTGGCTCGCTTTTGCCGACCAAAGTCGTGCAGGGGCTACCGGTGATGGCGCTCAATATCGCAAGCGTCGATGTTAACTTCTATCGCGTGAAGCCGGAATCGCTGGCGGCGATGGTGAGCCAGTGGGAATACCGTAATTCACTCAGCAACTGGGAATCAGACCAGCTGCTGAAAATGGCGGATCTGGTCTACACCGGGCGTTTTGATCTCAACCCGGCCCGCAATACGCGCGAAAAACTGCTGCTGCCGTTAAGCGACATCAAGCCGCTGCAACAGCCGGGCGTCTATCTGGCGGTAATGAACCAGGCGGGGCACTACAACTACAGCAACGCCGCGACGCTCTTTACGCTGAGCGATGTCGGTCTTTCGCTGCACCGCTACCACGACCGCATGGATATCTTCACCCAGAGCCTGGAGAACGGCGCGGCGCAAAGCGGCGTGGAAGTCCGTCTGCTGAATGACAAAGGGCAGACGCTGGCGCAAGCGACCAGCGACAGCACCGGTCACGTGCGTCTGGAAAACCCGAAAGAGGCGGCGCTGGTGCTGGCCCGTATGGGCGAGCAGACCACGATGCTCGATCTCAACCTGCCGGCGCTGGATCTCGCCGAGTTTGATATCGATGGCGATCGCGGCTACAGCAAACAGTTCTTTATGTTTGGCCCGCGCGATCTTTACCGCCCGGGTGAGACGGTGATCGTTAATGGCCTGCTGCGCGACAGCGACGGCAAGCCGCTGACGGCGCAGCCGGTGAAATTTGAAGTGGTGCGCCCGGATGGCCAGGTGGCGCGCACGCAGGTGGTGGAGCCGAATAACGGGCTTTATCAACTGACCTGGAAACTGGATGCTCAGGCCGCCACCGGCCAATGGGTGATCCGCGCCAATACCGGCGACAACCAGAACCGTAACTGGCTCTTCCATGTAGAAGACTTTATGCCGGAGCGGATGGCGCTCAACCTCAACGTGCAGAAAACGCCGCTGGCACCTTCTGATACCGTTAATTTCGGTATTGAAGGTCATTACCTCTACGGCGCACCTGCCGCGGGCAACAGCCTGCAGGGGCAGCTCTATCTGCGTCCGCTGCGTGACGCGGTGGCGCAACTGCCGGGCTTCCAGTTCGGCAATATCGCGGAAGAAAACCTCTCCCGCAGCCTGGATGAAGTGCAGCTTAATCTTGACGACGCGGGTGTCGCGCAGGTCGCTGCTGAAAGCCAGTGGCAGGATGTGCGCTCGCCGCTGCGTCTGATTTTGCAGGCGAGCCTGCTGGAATCGGGCGGTCGCCCGGTGACGCGCCGCGTTGAACAGGCCATCTGGCCTGCCGACGCGCTGGTGGGCATTCGCCCGCAGTTTGGTGAAAAAGCGGTTTACGACTACCGTACCGACGATACCGTCAGTCAGCCGATGGTCGATGAAAACGGCAATGCCGGTTTCGATATCGTCTATGCCAACGCGCAGGGTGAAAAAGTCGCGGTCAAAGGCCTCAAAGTGCGCCTGGTGCGCGAGCGCCGCGACTATTACTGGAACTGGTCAGATTCTGAAGGCTGGCTGTCGCAGTTCGATCAGAAAGATCTGGTGGAAGCCGAGCAGACTATCGATCTGGCGGCGGGTGAAACCGGCAAAGTCAGCTTCCCGGTGGAGTGGGGTTCCTATCGCCTGGAAGTCGTCTCGCCTGACGATCTCGTCAGCAGTGTGCGCTTCTGGGCGGGTTACAGCTGGCAGGATAACAACGACGGTGCCAGCGCGCCGCGCCCGGACCGTGTGACGCTGAAAATTGATAAGCCGTTCTATCAGCCAGGCGACACCATCAAGCTGCATATCGCCGCGCCAGCCGCAGGCAAAGGCTATGCGATGGTGGAATCCTCTGAAGGCCCGCTGTGGTGGCAAGAGATCGACGTGCCGGAGAAAGGCCTCGATCTGGACATTCCGGTGGATAAAGCCTGGAAGCGTCACGATCTCTATCTCAGCACGCTGGTGGTGCGCCCTGGCGATAAATCCCGCTCCGCGACGCAAAAACGCGCGGTCGGCCTGCTGCATCTGCCGATGGGCGATGAAAACCGTCGCCTGAATTTGTCGCTGGAAACCCCCGCGAAGATGCGCCCGGACAGCACGCTGTCGGTGAAAGTGAAAGCCAGCGTGAAAAACGGCGAGCTGCCGAAGCAGATCAACGTGCTGGTTTCGGCCGTGGACAGCGGCGTGCTTAACATCACCGACTACGTCACGCCGGATCCGTGGCGCGGCTTCTTTGGTAAGAAACGCTATGGCGCGGATATCTATGATATCTACGGCCAGGTCATTGAAGGACAGGGCCGTCTGGCGGCACTGCGCTTTGGTGGCGACGGCGATGAGCTGAACCGCGGCGGCAAACCGCCGGTCAACCATGTCACTATCATCGCTGAACAGGCGGTGCCGGTGCAGTTGAACGACCAGGGTGAAGGCACAATTACGCTGCCTGTCGGCGACTTTAACGGTGAACTGCGCGTGATGGCGCAGGCCTGGAGCGACGACCGCTTCGGCAGCGGCGAAAGCAAAGTGATTGTGGCAGCACCGGTGATTGCCGAGATGAGTACGCCGCGCTTCCTCGCGGGTGGTGATACCTCGCGCCTGGCGCTGGATGTCACGAACCTGACCGAACAGCCGCAGCAGCTTAACGTCACCTTTAGCGCCAGCGGGCTCGTGCGCCTTGATGCGCAGTCGAGCCAGCAGGTGAACCTGAAAGCGGGCGGGCGCACAACGCTGTACGTGCCGGTCGCTGCCAGCAACGGGTTTGGCGATGGCGCGGTACAGGCGCAGATCACCGGGCTTTCACTGCCGGGCGAGCGTTTCGCGCCGATTAACCGCGAGTGGAAAATTGGCGTGCGTCCGGCGTATCCGGCACAGACTATCAACAGCGGTGCGATGCTGCGCGCAGGTGAAATCTGGACCGTACCGGCCACGCATCTGCAGGGGCTTAACGCCTCCACGCTGGAAGGCCGATTGCTGTTAAGCGGTCGTCCGCCGCTGAACATCGCCCGCTACATTGAAGAGTTGCGCGCGTATCCGTACGGCTGCCTTGAGCAGACTACCAGCGGCTTGTTCCCGTCGCTCTACACCAATGCCGCCCAGCTCAAAGCGCTCGGCATCAAAGGCGACACCGATGAACAGCGCCGCGCGGCGGTGGATATCGGCATTGCCCGCCTGCTGGAGATGCAGCGTGAAGAGGGCGGTTTTGGGCTGTGGGATAAAGAAAGCCCGGAAGAGTACTGGGCGACGGCCTATGTGACCGATTTCCTGGTACGCGCGGGCGAACAGGGCTACAGCGTGCCGGCTGATGCTTTAAATAAAGCTAACGCGCGCCTGCTGCGTTATCTCCAGGATCCGGCCACCATCGCGCTGCGCTACAGCGAAAATAACGCGGCCTCGCGCTTTGCGGTGCAGGCCTATGCGGGCCTGGTGTTGGCTCGTCAGCAGAAAGCGCCGCTCGGCGCGCTGCGCGACCTCTGGGAGCATCGCGCGCAAGCGGGCAGCGGTCTGCCGCTGGTGCAGCTTGGTGTGGCACTGAAACTGATGGGTGACGCGCCGCGCAGTAAGGCCGCGCTGGATCTGGGCCTTAAAACCGAGCGGCCGCATAACGACGTCTGGATTGGCGACTACGGCAGCGATCTGCGTGACGATGCGCTCAAGCTGAGCCTGCTGCAGGAATATAACCTGCAGGCTGACACGCAGAGCTCGCTGCTTAACGCGCTCTCTGATGAAGCGTATGGCAAGCGCTGGCTCTCCACCCAGGAAAGCAACGCGCTGTTCCTGGCAGGCCGCAATCTGGTAAACCAGCCGGGGAACTGGCAGGCGCAAACCACGCTGCAAGGCCAGTTCATGAGCGGCGACAAAGCGCAGAGCGTAGCGCTTAACGCCGATCAGCTTGGCGCATTGCAGGTGACTAACACGGCCCAGACCCCGCTCTGGCTGCGTCTTGACAGCCAGGGGTACCCGGACGTTGCGCCGCAGCCGTCAAGCAACGTGTTGCATATTGAGCGTCACTACCTCAACAGCAAAGGCGAGTCGATTTCGCTCTCAAATCTCAAGAGCGGCGAGCTGGTGCTGGTGTGGCTTGAAGTTTCAGCCAGCAAAACGGTGCCTGACGCGCTGGTGGTCGATCTTCTCCCGGCCGGGCTGGAGCTTGAGAACCAGAACCTGGCGAACGCCAGCGCCAGTCTGAGTAGCGCGGGTGAGGCGAGCGATCTCATCAACCGGATGCAGCAGATGGATATTCAGCATATGGAGTTTCGTAACGACCGCTTCGTCGCGGCGCTGCCGGTGAACGAAGGCGTTAACGCCACGCTGGTCTACATGGCGCGCGCCGTGACGCCGGGCACCTATAAAGTGCCCGCGCCGCAGGTGGAGTCGATGTATGTGCCACAATGGCGTTCGACCGGTGCGACCATCCCTGCGCTGACCATTAACCCCTGACAGGTGAGCTGTGATTAAAAGCCTGTGTAAAAGGCGCCGCCGCTGGATAATTCTGGCGGCGGCGCCGCTTTTATTGTGCGCTGCGCTGTGGCTTGCCGATAAGTGCTGGCCGCTGCCGTTGTATGAAGTGCAGCCCGCGCGCGTGGTCGTGGCCCAGGACGGCACGCCGCTGTGGCGCTTCGCCGACAAAAACGGCATCTGGCGCTACCCGGTCACCATTAACGATGTCTCGCCGCGTTACCTTGAGGCGCTGCTGAACTACGAAGACCGCTGGTTCTGGCGTCACCCCGGTATTAACCCGCTCGCTATCGCGCGCGCGGCCTGGCAGGATCTGCGCTCCGGCTCGGTTGTCTCCGGTGGCAGTACGCTTACCATGCAGGTGGCGCGCCTGCTGGACCCACATCCGCGTACCTTTGGTGGCAAGCTGCGCCAGGTATGGCGGGCGATGCAGCTTGAATGGCATCTCTCCAAAGCCGAGATACTCACGCTCTACCTGAACCGCGCGCCGTTTGGCGGGACGTTGCAGGGAATTGGCGCCGCCAGCTGGGTGTATCTCGGCAAGCCGCCATCAGGACTAAGCTATTCCGACGCCGCGCTGCTGGCGGTACTCCCGCAGGCGCCGAGCAGGCTCAGGCCCGACCGCTGGCCGGATCGCGCACAGGCAGCGCGCGACAAAGTGTTGCGCCGCATGGCGACGCAGGGCGTCTGGAGTGAAAAACAGGTACGCGAGTCGCTGGAAGAACCGGTCTGGCTGGCTCCGCGCCAGATGCCGCAGCTGGCGCCGCTGCTCTCACGGCGGCTGGTGACGCAGCGTCGCGACACTAAAATCACCACTACGCTTGACGCCGCTTTACAGCGTCAGCTTGAAGATCTCGCGCTGAACTGGAAAGGCCGCCTCCCGGCGCGGACATCGCTGGCTATCCTGGTGGTCGATCACACCACCATGGAAGTGCGCGGCTGGGTCGGTTCGGCGGATATTAACGATGATGCCCGCTTTGGTCATGTCGATATGGTGACGGCGATTCGTTCACCCGGTTCGGTGTTAAAACCGTTTGTCTACGGGCTGGCGCTGGATGAGGGGCTTATTCATCCGGCGTCGCTGTTACAGGATGTGCCGCGTCGCTTCGGGGATTACCGGCCCGGCAATTTCGACAGCGGTTTTAACGGGCCGGTGAGCATGAGCGAGGCGCTGGTGCGTTCGCTGAACCTGCCCGCCGTTCAGGTGCTGGAAGCCTACGGGCCGAAGCGCTTTACGGCGAAGCTGCGTAATGTCGGGCTGGCGCTGCGTTTTCCGCCGACGGCGCAGCCAAGCCTCGCGGTGATCCTGGGCGGCGCGGGCGCAAGACTTGATGAGATTGTGGCGGCCTACAGCGCTTTCGCCCGTCACGGGCAGGCGGCGCGCCTGCGCGTGGTCAAAGGCGATCCGCTGGTGGAGCGTCCGCTGATGTCGCCGGGCGCGGCATGGATTATCCGCCGCATCCTTGCGAACGAGGCGCAGCCGCTGCCGGACGGTTCACTGCCGCAGGTGGTGCCGCTCGCCTGGAAAACCGGCACCAGCTACGGCTACCGTGACGCCTGGGCTGTCGGCGTGACGTCGCGCTATCTGATTGGCGTCTGGACCGGACGCCCGGATGCGACGCCGGTCGCCGGACAGTTTGGTTTCGCAAGCGCCGTGCCGGTGCTGAATCAGGTCAATAATCTGTTACAGGCGGGGGCCGCCTCGGTGGTGCAGCAGGCGAGACAGCCTGTCGATCCGCGCCCGGCTTCCGTGTCGGCAGGTACCATCTGCTGGCCGGGCGGGCAGCACTTACCGGCGGGAGACAGCAACTGCCGCCGCCGGTTATCGACGTGGCTTCTTGATAACAGCGAACCGCCAACGCTGCTTGCCGAAGGGCAGGAAGGGAGCCAGGGCATTCAGTTCCCGCTGTGGCTGAATGCGAAGGGCGAGCGGGTGGCAGCGGATTGCCCGCATGTTTCCGAAAGCCGCCTGTTGCTCTGGCCGCTGCCGCTTGAACCGTGGCTGCCGCCCGCCGAGCGGCGGGCCGCCCGCCTGCCGCCGGTTTCAGCGCAGTGTCCGCCAGTTCATCAGCAGGATCAGGTGCCGCTGCTGCTCACCGGCGTAAGCGAAGGGGCTGTGCTGAAACGACTGCCGGGGCAAGCCGCGTTGTCGCTGCCGCTGCGCAGTCAGGGCGGTGGCGGACGCCACTGGTGGTTTTTAAACGGCGAACCGCTTGATAAAGAAGGCGACAGCGTGACGCTGATCTTTGATAAAAGCGGGGATTATCAGGTCTTGCTGATGGATGAAGTAGGGCAGATCGCGGCCGCGCAATTTCGGGTGGAATGAGTTAAGACACCTGAAAAGCACGCTTTTGGCATGAAGTGTTGCCGAAGCTCATATTATTTTAAAAAAATGTTATCCCCGAAGGTAGGCAAGGCTTTCGATGCTCATTATAATCGCCGCCAATTCTAAACTTGCCTGTCGGGCAAACAGAACAACTTACAGAGGTAATCATGGCAATCGAGCGTACTTTTTCCATCATCAAACCGAACGCAGTCGCTAAAAACGTTATCGGCAGCATTTTCGCGCGTTTTGAATCCGCAGGCTTCAAAATCATCGGTACCAAAATGCTGCACCTGACCGTTGAGCAGGCGCGCGGTTTTTATGCCGAGCACGAAGGCAAGCCGTTCTTTGACGGTCTGGTGGAATTCATGACCTCTGGCCCGATCGTAGTTTCCGTACTGGAAAGCGAAAACGCGGTACAGCGTCACCGTGACCTGCTGGGCGCGACCAACCCGGCAAACGCGCTGGCAGGTACCCTGCGCGCTGACTACGCAGACAGCTTCACCGAAAACGGCACCCATGGTTCCGATTCCGTTGAATCGGCTAACCGCGAAATCGCCTACTTCTTCGGCGAAGGCGAAATCTGCCCGCGCACTCGCTAATAAGCGAAACGGCAAAGAGACATTTACATTTTATTTTCATGATGTCGCTTTAAGCCGTGGCGTCACTGCCATAGAATTTGTACAATGCTGCGCCCCGGATGAGCCTGCTCTGACCGGGGCGTTTCTTTTTTATCAACCCTCCAGAGGCCGTAACGTGTAACAACGAGGCCAGGATCGAATATGTCTGAACACATTGTCACGCCTGAGGATGCCTCAGCGGCGCCTGCTATTAAATCTGAAAAAATTAACCTCCTCGATCTGAACCGCCAGGCGATGCGCGAGTTCTTCAAAACGCTGGGTGAAAAGCCGTTTCGCGCCGATCAGGTGATGAAATGGATGTATCACTACTGCTGTGATGATTTCGATGAGATGACCGACATCAACAAAGTGCTGCGCGGTAAGCTCAAGGAAGTGGCGGAAATCCGGGCGCCGGAAGTGGTCGAAGAGCAGCGCTCTTCTGACGGCACCATTAAGTGGGCGATTGCGGTCGGCGATCAGCGCGTCGAGACGGTCTATATTCCTGAAGATGACCGCGCCACGCTGTGCGTTTCCTCCCAGGTGGGCTGCGCGCTGGAGTGCAAATTCTGTTCAACGGCGCAGCAGGGCTTTAACCGTAACCTGCGCGTGTCTGAAATTATCGGCCAGGTGTGGCGCGCGGCAAAAATCATTGGCGCGGCGAAAGTGACCGGCCAGCGCCCTATCACCAACGTGGTGATGATGGGCATGGGCGAGCCGCTGCTGAACCTGACCAACGTCGTTCCGGCGATGGAAATCATGCTCGATGATTTTGGCTTTGGGCTGTCTAAACGCCGCGTTACGCTCTCTACCTCCGGCGTTGTGCCGGCGCTGGATAAGCTTGGCGATATGATTGACGTTGCACTGGCTATCTCCCTGCATGCGCCGAACGATGAAATTCGCGATGAAATTGTGCCTATCAACAAAAAGTACAACATCGAGACGTTCCTCGCTGCCGTGCGTCGTTATATCGGCAAATCCAACGCCAATCAGGGCCGCGTGACCATCGAATACGTGATGCTGGATCACGTGAACGACGGCACCGAGCATGCGCATCAGCTGGCGGAACTGCTGAAAGATACGCCGTGCAAAATCAACTTGATTCCGTGGAACCCCTTCCCGGGCGCGCCGTATGGCCGCAGCTCTAACAGCCGTATCGATCGCTTCTCTAAAGTGCTGATGAGCTACGGTTTCACCACGATCGTGCGTAAAACGCGCGGTGATGATATCGACGCGGCCTGCGGGCAGCTGGCGGGCGATGTTATCGATCGTACCAAACGCACTATGCGCAAGCGTATGCAGGGTGAGCCGATTGCCGTTAAGGCGGTCTGACAGCGAGCCAAAAGCCGGTAAGGTCACGCGAACAGGCTATCGCGTGACCACTTTCCGCACAGGCGCAGCGATTGCTGCGTAAAGAAGCGTGCATGGTAAATAATTACGGTGCGTTTCTCTGTGCTTTGAGGCAGTATGTAGCGTCGCAACAACATGTTAGCTGGGGCTTTCTGGCTTATCTGGCGTTACTTAACAGACACCGGATAAAAAGCTGGCTATGGTTAACTAACGTTTCTGATTATCGCCTGCGGCGTTATGTCGTCTGAGGCGTTAAAATACGGAAACGGGTAACGGATACGCGTTATGTGCGTGTTCGATGAGAATGATTTCGCGGTATGGGCAGACAGGGCAGCGAAACGTTGTCTTATTCCTGCCGGTGCCAGGTTCCTAATGAAAACAGTACCAGCAGTTGTAGCTAATGAATACTGAAGCCACTCACGAAGAAAATGCACCACACACCACGGGTGAGCGTCTGCGCCTGGCCCGTGAACAACTGGGACTCAGCCAACAGGTTGTGGCGGAACGTTTATGCCTGAAGGTATCGACGGTTCGCGACATCGAAGAGGACAAAGCGCCTGCCGATTTGGCTTCCACGTTCCTGCGCGGTTATATCCGTTCTTATGCGCGTCTGGTGCACGTTCCGGAAGAAGAACTGCTGCCGATGCTCGCCAAACAGGCGCCGGTGAGAACCGCTCAGGTCGCGCCGATGCAAACCTACGCGCTTGGCAAAAGCCGTAAAAAACGTGACGGCTGGCTAATGAGTTTCACCTGGCTTGTGCTTTTTGTGGTGGTCGGCCTGACAGGCGCGTGGTGGTGGCAAAACCACAAAGCGCAGCAGGAAGAAATCAGCACCATGGCGGATCAGTCCAGCGCTGAGCTGAGCCAGAACGCGGCCAACAGCCCGCAATCCGTTCCTCTGAATACCGATAACACCGCTGACGCGTCGCAGGATCAGGCGACGCCGCCTGCCGATCTGCCGTCTGGCGATACGCAGAACACCGCGTCTAACAACCCGCAGCCGACGCCGGTGCCGTCGTCAAATACGGCGAGCCAGCAGCCAGTGGTGGTGCCGCCGAGCCAGGCGAACACCGACACCGCGGCGCAGCAGAATACGACGCAGCCGGCACAAAGCCAGCTGCCGGTAGGCCAGGCTTCCACTGCGCCTGCGGCGGACGCCAACGCGCTGGTGATGAATTTCACCGCCGATTGCTGGCTTGAAGTGACTGACGCGACCGGTAAGAAATTATTCAGCGGTCTGCAACGTAAAGATACTAATCTGAATCTGTCCGGTCAGGCGCCGTACCGCCTTAAAATCGGCGCGCCGTCGGCAGTGCAGATTCAGTACCAGGGCAAACCGGTCGATTTGAGCCGTTTTATCAGAACTAACCAGGTTGCACGTCTGACCCTCAATGCCGAACAATCAGTAACGCAGTAACAGACGGGCAATGAGGGAGATTTGTCATGCATAATGAAGCGCCCATTCAGCGTAGAAAATCGAAACGGATATACGTCGGTAACGTCCCCATCGGCGATGGCGCACCCATCGCCGTGCAGTCGATGACCAATACCCGCACGACGGATGTCGAGGCGACGGTAAACCAAATCAAAGCGCTGGAGCGCGTGGGCGCGGATATCGTTCGCGTCTCGGTGCCAACGATGGATGCCGCCGAGGCGTTTCGTCTCATCAAGCAGCAGGTCAGTGTGCCGCTGGTCGCAGATATTCACTTCGACTACCGCATCGCGCTTAAAGTGGCGGAATACGGTGTCGACTGCCTGCGCATCAACCCCGGCAATATCGGCAATGAAGAGCGCATTCGTACCGTCGTGGATTGCGCGCGCGATAAAAACATTCCGATCCGCATCGGCGTGAACGCCGGATCGCTTGAAAAAGATCTTCAGGAAAAGTATGGCGAGCCGACGCCGCAGGCGCTGCTGGAATCCGCCATGCGCCATGTCGATCATCTCGACAGGCTGAACTTCGATCAGTTTAAAGTGAGCGTGAAAGCCTCTGACGTTTTCCTGGCGGTCGAGTCTTATCGCCTGCTGGCGAAACAGATCGATCAGCCGCTGCATCTTGGGATCACCGAGGCGGGCGGGGCCCGTGCTGGCGCGGTGAAATCCGCGATCGGTCTTGGGCTGCTGCTCTCTGAAGGGATCGGCGATACATTGCGTGTTTCGCTCGCGGCCGATCCAGTGGAAGAGATCAAAGTCGGTTTCGACATTCTGAAATCCCTGCGTATTCGCTCGCGCGGCATTAACTTTATCGCCTGCCCGACCTGTTCCCGCCAGGAGTTCGATGTTATCGGCACGGTGAACGCGCTGGAGCAGCGCCTGGAAGATATCATTACGCCGATGGACGTTTCTATCATCGGCTGCGTGGTGAATGGTCCGGGTGAAGCGCTGGTCTCCACACTTGGCGTCACCGGCGGCAACAAGAAAAGCGGCTTCTATGAAGAAGGCGTGCGCAAAGACCGCCTCGATAACGACGACATGATTACGCAACTCGAAGCGCGCATTCGCGCCAAGGCCTCGATGCTCGACGAGAGCCGTCGTATCAGCGTGCAGCAGCTGGAAAAATAACGCAAACGTGGGAAGCGGCGTGCTTCCCGTGTATGATTGAACCCGCGAACCGCCCCAGCCACACCGGAGCGGTCTGTTTCGGGTTCATTTTTTGTATAGAAAAAGAGAATAAACGTGGCAAAAAACATTCAAGCCATCCGCGGCATGAACGATTACCTGCCGGGCGATACCGCCATCTGGCAGCGCATTGAAGGCACACTCAAGCAGGTGCTCGGCAGCTACGGTTACAGCGAAATCCGTTTGCCGATTGTAGAGCAGACCCCGTTGTTCAAACGCGCTATCGGTGAAGTGACCGACGTGGTTGAAAAAGAGATGTATACCTTTGAGGACCGCAACGGCGACAGCCTGACCCTGCGTCCTGAAGGCACCGCGGGCTGCGTGCGCGCCGGCATCGAACATGGTCTGCTGTACAATCAGGAACAGCGCTTGTGGTACATCGGCCCGATGTTCCGTCACGAACGTCCGCAGAAAGGCCGCTATCGTCAGTTCCATCAGTTAGGTGCAGAAGTGTTTGGCCTGCAGGGCCCGGATATCGACGCTGAACTCATTATGCTGACGGCCCGCTGGTGGCGAGCGCTGGGCATCGCTGAGCACGTGTCGCTGGAGCTGAACTCCATCGGCTCGCTGGACGCGCGCGCTAACTACCGCGATGCGCTGATTGCCTTCCTTGAGCAGCACGTCGATAAGCTCGATGAAGACTGCAAACGCCGCATGTATTCGAACCCGCTGCGCGTGCTCGATTCCAAAAACCCGGACGTCCAGGCGCTGTTAAACGACGCGCCGATGCTGGGCGATTATCTGGATGAAGAGTCCCGCGAACATTTCGCGGGCCTGTGCGCGTTCCTTGACGATGCCGGTATCGCTTACACCGTTAACCAGCGCCTCGTGCGCGGCCTCGACTACTATAACCGCACCGTGTTTGAGTGGGTGACCACGAGCCTCGGCTCGCAGGGTACGGTGTGCGCGGGCGGTCGTTACGACGGTCTGGTTGAGCAGTTAGGCGGCCGCGCGACCCCGGCAGTGGGCTTCGCGATGGGCCTTGAGCGCCTCGTTTTACTCGTTCAGGCGGTTAATCCGGAATTTACGGCGGATCCTGTTGTCGATATATACCTGATTGCGTCCGGCAACGGCGCGCAGTCGGCGGCAATGCAACTGGCCGAGCGGGTTCGCGACGCGCTGCCGGGCTGCAAGCTGATGACCAACTATGGCGGCGGCAACTTCAAGAAACAGTTCGCGCGCGCGGACAAATGGGGCGCGCGCATCGCGCTGGTTCTGGGCGAGGACGAAGTCGCCAACCGTCAGGTTGTGGTGAAAGATTTGCGCTCAGGTGAGCAGCAGGCGCTTGCACAAAGCGAGCTGGCCGCGCATCTGCAGACGCTGCTGGGCTGATTTCCCGGCGACATATCGTTAAGGAGAAGGACTGCGTGGAAATTTACGAGAACGAAAACGAGCAGCTCGACGCGGTAAAGCGTTTCTTTGCTGAAAATGGCAAAGCGCTGGCGGTGGGTGTGGTATTAGGGATTGGCGCGCTCGTCGGCTGGCGTTTCTGGAACGGGTCGCAGGTCGATTCCGCCCGCGAAGCCTCGCTGCATTATCAGAATGTAATGACCGATGTGCGCGCTGACGATCCGAAAACCCTGAGCGCGGCGCAGCAGTTCGTCGCTCAGAATCAAAACACCTACGGTGCGCTGGCCGCGCTGGAACTGGCGCAGCGTTATGTGGATAAAAACGATCTCACCAACGCCGCGCAGCAGTTACAGAAGGGCCTTGAGAACACGAAGGACGAGAATCTGCGCTCGCTGATTAATCTGCGCCTGGCGCGCATTCAGATCCAGCAGAAACAGGCGGATGCCGCGCTGAAAACCCTGGAAAGCGTCAAAGGCGAAAACTGGTCGGCGATGGTGGCCGATCTGCGTGGCGATGCGCTGCTGAGCAAAGGCGATAAGCAGGGCGCGCGTGATGCCTGGAGCAAAGGGGCGGATGATAAAAATTCTCCGGCGCTTGGCGATATGATGCAGATGAAAATCAATAACTTGTCCATCTGAGAGGGACCCGATGCAATTGCGTAAATTAGTTCTGCCAGCGATGCTTTCCGTCACGCTGTTAAGCGGTTGCTCACTGTTTAGCGGTGAAGAAGACGTAGTGAAAATGTCGCCGCTGCCGACTGTCGAAAACCAGTTCTCGCCGCAAGTCGCGTGGGATACCTCCGTGGGAAGCGGGATTGGCGATTTTTATTCCAACCTGCACCCGGCGTTTCTTGATGGCAACGTCTACGCGGCTGACCGTCGCGGCACGGTGAAAGCCGTGAATTCGCAGGACGGTAAAGAAATCTGGAGCATCGATCTCTCTGAGAAAACCGGCTTCTTCTCCCGTAACCGTCCGGCACTGCTCTCAGGCGGCCTGACTGCCGTCGGCGCGCACGTTTACGTGGGCAGCGAAAAAGCGCAGGTATATGCGCTGAACACGTCTGACGGCTCTATCGCCTGGCAGACCAAAGTGGCGGGCGAAGCGCTTTCCCGTCCGGTAGTCAGCGACGGGCTGGTGCTTATCCATACCAGCAACGGTATGCTGCAGGCGCTGAACGAAAGCGACGGCGCGATTAAGTGGACCGTCAATCTGGATATGCCGTCGCTCTCGCTGCGCGGCGAATCCGCACCGGCGTCCGCCTTTGGCGCAGCCATTGTGGGCGGTGATAACGGCCGCGTCAGCGCGGTGCTGATGCAGCGCGGCCAGATGATCTGGCAGCAGCGTATTTCGCAGGCGACAGGTGCGACCGAAATCGATCGTCTGAGCGACGTCGATACAACGCCGGTTGTTGTTAATGGCGTGGTGTATGCGCTGGCGTACAACGGCAACCTGACCGCGCTGGATCTGCGCTCCGGTCAGATTATGTGGAAACGCGAGCTGGGCTCGGTGAATGATTTCATCGTCGATGGCGGGCGTATCTACCTGGTGGACCAGAACGATAACGTGCTGGCGCTGAACGTGGAAGGCGGCGTAACGCTCTGGACACAGACGCAGCTGCTGCACCGTAATCTGACCGCGCCGGTGCTCTATAATGGATCGCTGGTGGTCGGCGACAGCGAAGGTTACCTGCACTGGATGGATACCGATAACGGCCGTTTTGTGGCTCAGCAAAAAGTGGACAGCTCCGGCTTCCAGACTGAGCCGGTCGTGGCGGATAATAAAATCCTGATCCAGGCCAAAGACGGTACGCTTTACGCGATTTCGCGTTAACAGACAGGCGTAGCACAGCTAAAACGGCTCCTGATTAGCGCAGGGGCCGTTTCCTGTTTTCTGAAGCCCGTGGATTTTCTGCGGGTTTAACAATGATTTATCAGTAATGAGGCTTTAAGAATGATACCTGTGGTCGCGCTGGTCGGGCGCCCTAACGTCGGAAAATCCACGTTGTTCAACCGTTTAACCCGCACCCGGGATGCGCTGGTAGCGGATTTCCCGGGGCTGACGCGTGACCGCAAATATGGTCGTGCCGAAGTAGAAGGACGTGAATTTATCTGTATCGATACCGGCGGTATCGACGGCTCGGAAGAGGGCGTGGAAACCCGCATGGCGGAACAGTCGCTGCTGGCGATTGAAGAAGCCGACGTGGTGCTTTTCATGGTGGATGCCCGTGCTGGCCTGATGCCGGCGGATGAGGCCATCGCTAAACATCTGCGCAGCCGCCAGAAACCGACCTTCCTGGTCGCCAATAAAACCGACGGTCTCGATCCGGATCAGGCGGTTTCGGATTTCTATTCGCTTGGCCTGGGTGAAATTCATCCGATTGCAGCTTCTCATGGCCGTGGCGTGACCTCGCTGCTGGAACACGTGCTGGTGCCGTGGATGGACGATGTCGATCCGCCGGAAGAAGTGGATGAAGAAGCCGAATACTGGGCGCAGTTTGAAGCCGAGCAGAACGGTGAACTCGTCGAAGAAGAAGAGGACGATTTCAACCCTCAGGATCTGCCGATTAAACTGGCTATCGTTGGGCGACCGAACGTAGGTAAGTCCACACTCACTAACCGTATTCTTGGTGAAGACCGCGTCGTGGTCTTTGACATGCCGGGCACCACGCGCGACAGCATCTACATTCCCATGGAGCGTGACGGACGCGAATTCGTCCTCATCGATACCGCGGGCGTGCGTAAGCGCGGCAAAATCACCGATGTGGTGGAGAAGTTCTCGGTTATCAAAACGCTGCAGGCGATTGAAGATGCCAACGTGGTGCTGCTGGTTATTGATGCGCGTGAAGGCATTTCCGATCAGGATCTCTCGCTGCTGGGCTTTATTCTCAACAGCGGCCGCTCGCTGGTTATCGTCGTCAACAAGTGGGACGGCCTGAGCCAGGAAGTGAAAGAGGAAGTAAAAGAGACGCTGGATTACCGTCTCGGCTTTATCGACTTCGCCCGCGTACACTTCATCTCCGCGCTGCACGGCAGCGGCGTTGGTAACCTGTTTGAATCGGTACGCGAAGCCTATGACAGCTCCACGCGCCGCGTCAGCACGGCGCTGCTGACACGCATTATGAAAATGGCGGAAGAAGACCATCAGCCGCCGATGGTGCGTGGCCGCCGCGTGAAACTGAAGTATGCGCATGCGGGCGGTTATAACCCGCCGATTGTGGTGATCCACGGAACTCAGGTGAAGGACCTGCCGGATTCCTACAAACGCTATCTGATGAACTACTTCCGCAAATCGCTGGATGTGATGGGTACGCCGATTCGCATTCAGTTTAAGGAAGGCGCGAACCCGTTCGCCAACAAGCGCAACACGCTGACGCCAAACCAGTTGCGTAAGCGTAAGCGCCTGATTAAGCACATCAAGAAAAGTAAATAACCGAAGCGGGAGTCATCATGACTCCCGCTGTGTTTTCAAGGAGGTCTCACGTGGAATTACGTTGTCCGAACTGTCAGCACGAGCTTGAACAAAGCGAGCGCGGCGCGCATTGCTCTGCATGTCATCAGGATTACCAGGTCGAGGCGCGCTGCCCGGAGTGCCATCAGCCCCTGGAAGTGCTGAAAGCGTGTGGTGCGGTGGACTATTTCTGCCGTAACGGCCACGGTCTCATTTCCCGTAAACGCGTGGAATTTACGCTGCACGCGCACTAGTCGCAGATGCAGTCTTCGCCACGCTTCCAGAGTTCACGCAGCCCTTCCGGCGCGGCGTTTTCCGGCACCAGCAGAACGATGTCGGCGTAGCCCGCCTGATCATGCTGCGTCCAGAGGATCTGGATGCGGAAGTAGCGCTGATCGCCGCGCCCTGGCGAATCGGACTGTCCGGGCGGGAACGCCTGTGGCAGAGCCTGATGCAGAATATCGATAAGCCGTTGACGCTGCTGGGCGTTTAACTCAGCGACGGCGATGCGTCGCTGACCGGCCAGGCGTGGCATATACGCCACGCCGCCTTCACGCGCCAGCTCCACGACGGCATCATCCGTCAGATCTGGCAAATCCATCACAACACCCCTGTGGTTTTCCACGCCTGTTCAATTGCCTGCGCC
Organism: Cronobacter sp. HA18003; assembly: GCF_011605905.1. Classification (NCBI taxonomy): domain Bacteria; kingdom Pseudomonadati; phylum Pseudomonadota; class Gammaproteobacteria; order Enterobacterales; family Enterobacteriaceae; genus Cronobacter; species Cronobacter sp. HA18003. The sequence goes on from NZ_JAANQO010000026.1 coordinate 87,199, forward strand.
ACGCTGTCGCCGGAGCGTTTACGCCCATGCTCGATAGTCAGCTTCGCGAAGCTGGCAAAATCCGCATTTTGCGAGAGTGAGCGGTCACAAACCGTGTCATACCACGCATAACCGGCTTTTTCCCAGGCGTAACCGCCGATGGCTGTCGCCGCGAGATAAAACGCGCGATTCGGTATGCCGGAGTTAATATGCACGCCGCCGTTATCCTCGCGGGTTTTCACATAATCTTTCATGTGGCCGGGCTGTGGATCTTTGCCGAGCAGCGGGTCGTCATATGCGGTGCCTGGCTCTGACATCGAGCGCAGCCCTTTGCCGTTGATGCCTTCCGCCAGCAGCCCTTCGCCGATGATCCAGTCCGCCTGGTCTGCCGTCTGCTGGCGCTGATACTGTTTCACCAGCGAGCCGAAGACATCAGAAAGCGATTCATTGAGCGCGCCGGCCTGCTCGAAGTAGATAAGCCCGGCTTCGGTTTCCGTCACGCCGTGGCTAAGCTCATGGCCCACCACGTCAATGGCGATAGTAAAGCGATTGAAGATTTCGCCATCGCCGTCGCCAAAGACCATCTGCTGGCCGTTCCAGAAGGCGTTCTGGTATTCCTGCCCGTAATGGACCGTACCGTTGAGCACAAGGCCTTTGTTGTCGAGCGAATCGCGCTTATACGCTTTCCAGAAAAAATCGTGCGTCACGCCCAGATAGTCGTAGGCTTCGTCCACGGCGACGTCGCCGTTGGATGGCGCGCCTTCGCGGCGCACAAGCTCGCCTGGCAGCGTTTCGCGGTTCTGCGCGTCATAGATATCGCGCTCCAGCTTGCCTTTGGCGGAGACGTGCGCGGCAGCGGTCTCTTTGGGCTGATGCGCCATCAGGGTCTGGACGTGGGTGAGGGTCTGGCGCGCTTTCTGCTGCTGGGGCTCTGAGCCATGATCGATAATGCGGCGCAGGATGTACGGGGGAATAACGGTTGGATAACGTGACTGGTTCATTAGGGTCTCCTTACACGGCAAGTGCCGTTGAAAAAACCAACACTTGCAGTATAGTTCGCGACCAGTCCGGCGCTGCTGAGGTTTATCCGGTTTTCTTTTTGCGCGTTTTTTTGGCGGGCGTGATCTGGCGGACTTCGCTTTCCACCCAGCCGTCGGCAAGCCGTGTAGTGAGCGTATCGCCGGGCCGCACCTGCTTCGTCGCCTTCAGCACGTTGCCATCCTGCGCCGTGGTAACGCTGTAGCCGCGTGCCAGCGTCGCGAGCGGGCTGACAGCCTCCAGATGCGTAATAGCGTTGCCGAAACGCTCACGCGTGTGGCTCAGGCGGGCCGCGACAATCTGCCCGAGGCGATACTCCAGCTGCTGAACGCGCGCCGAGGCGCGATGCAGACGCGGCAGCGGCTGCTGCTGGTTCAGACGTTGCATCAGGCGGGTCTGACGCTGCGTTGCATGGCGCATCCGGCTGTCCAGCGCGTTATCCATACGCTGGCGCAGGCGCATCAACAGCGTTTGCTGGCGGGCGAGGCGCAGCTGCGGGTGCTGCTGTTCAAGACGGTGATGCAGGCGCGTAAAGCGCTGCTGGCGGTTAGCCAGCGAGTAGTCCATCGCCATTTCCAGACGCTGCTGCAAGGCCTGTACCTGGCGCAGCAGTTCAAGCTGGTTGCGGCTGACTATCTCGGCGGCGGCGGACGGCGTTGGCGCGCGCAGATCCGCCACGAAATCGGCGATGGTGACGTCGGTTTCATGGCCGACCGCGCTGACGATCGGAATGCGGCTTGCGAAAATCGCCCGCGCGACGCGTTCGTCGTTAAAGCTCCACAAATCTTCCAGCGAGCCGCCGCCACGCCCGACGATTAACACGTCGCATTCATCACGCAGGTTGGCAAGCTCAATGGCGCGCACAATCTGCGCGGGCGCGTCGTCGCCCTGTACGGCGGTCGGGTAGATAACCACCGGCAACGACGGATCGCGACGGCGTAAGACATTCAGCACATCGTGCAGCGCCGCGCCGGTTTTCGACGTAATCACGCCCACCTGGCGCGCCGGGGAGGGCAGCGGCTTTTTCAGCGCCGGATCGAACAACCCTTCGGCGGCGAGCTGCTGCTTAAGCTGTTCATAGCGCTGTTGAAGCAAGCCTTCACCGGCAGGCTGCATGCTTTCGACGATGATTTGATAGTCGCCGCGCGGCTCGTAGAGCGTAATATTGGCGCGCACCAGCACCTGCTGGCCATGCTGCGGGCGGAACGTCACGCGACGATTGCTGTTGCGAAACATCGCACAGCGCACCTGGGCGGTGTCGTCTTTGAGCGTAAAGTACCAGTGACCGGACGCGGGCTGAGTAAAGTTGGAGATTTCGCCGCTGATCCAGACCTGGCCCATCTCCTGCTCAAGCAGCAGACGCACGCTCTGGTTAAGGCGGCTGACGGTAAAAATTGAGGGTGTCTGAGTAAGCGGCATGTGAGCTGGATCAAATTTTAAATCAGCGGGTTATTCAATCGATAGTAACCTGCATGCAGACCAGCGCAACCTTTTTTCGCAAAAAAATGTAGAAGCAATCGGTTACGCTCTGTATAATGCCGCGGCAATATTTTATCTGTTCTCATTCACCCCAGGTTGAGATATTGCCCATGCTACGTATCGCTAAAGAAGCACTGACGTTTGACGACGTCCTCCTCGTTCCCGCTCACTCTACCGTTCTGCCGAACACCGCAGATCTCAGCACACAACTGACCAAAACCATTCGCCTGAACATCCCGATGCTTTCAGCGGCGATGGATACCGTCACGGAAGCGCGTCTGGCGATTGCCCTGGCGCAGGAAGGCGGCATCGGCTTTATCCACAAAAACATGTCTATCGAGCGCCAGGCGGAAGAAGTTCGCCGCGTGAAAAAACATGAATCCGGCGTCGTGACCGACCCGCAGACTGTTCTGCCGACCACCACCCTGCGTGAAGTGAAAGAATTGACCGAGCGCAACGGCTTCGCAGGCTACCCGGTTGTGACTGAAGAGAACGAACTGGTCGGTATCATCACCGGGCGCGACGTGCGCTTCGTGACCGATCTGAACCAGCCGGTCAGTGTTTACATGACGCCGAAAGCGCGTCTGGTGACCGTTCGCGAAGGCGAATCCCGCGACGTCGTGCTGGCGAAAATGCACGAAAAACGTGTTGAGAAGGCGCTGGTCGTGGATGAGAGTTTCCACCTGCGCGGCATGATCACCGTGAAAGATTTCCAGAAAGCCGAACGTAAACCGAACGCCTGTAAAGACGAGCAGGGCCGTCTGCGCGTCGGTGCGGCGGTGGGCGCGGGTGCCGGTAACGAAGAGCGTGTTGACGCGCTGGTTGCCGCAGGCGTTGACGTGCTGCTGATTGACTCTTCTCACGGCCACTCCGAAGGCGTGCTGCAACGCATTCGCGAAACCCGCGCGAAATACCCGGATCTGCAAATCATCGGCGGTAACGTCGCGACGGCCGCCGGCGCGAAAGCCCTGGCGGACGCGGGCGTCAGCGCGGTGAAAGTGGGCATCGGTCCTGGTTCTATCTGTACCACCCGTATCGTAACCGGCGTGGGTGTACCGCAGATCACCGCCGTGGCGGACGCGGTAGAAGCGCTGGAAGGCACCGGTATTCCGGTTATCGCTGACGGCGGCATTCGTTTCTCCGGCGATATCGCCAAAGCGATCGCGGCGGGCGCAAGCGTCGTGATGGTCGGCTCTATGCTGGCCGGCACGGATGAATCCCCGGGCGAAATCGAACTCTACCAGGGCCGCGCGTATAAATCCTATCGTGGCATGGGCTCGCTCGGCGCGATGTCCAAAGGCTCTTCCGACCGCTACTTCCAGACCGATAACGCCGCTGACAAGCTGGTGCCGGAAGGCATCGAAGGCCGCGTCGCGTATAAAGGCCGTCTGAAAGAGATTATCCACCAGCAGATGGGCGGCCTGCGCTCCTGCATGGGCCTGACCGGCTGCGCCACGATCGACGAGCTGCGTACCAAAGCGGAATTCGTGCGCATCAGCGGCGCGGGCATTCAGGAAAGCCACGTTCACGATGTGACCATCACCAAAGAGTCTCCGAACTACCGTATGGGTTCTTAATTTTCTTCGCCCGGCGTTCGCGCCGGGCGTTTACTTTGTATCAGCTACTTTCTGGAAAACGCGTCAATGACGGACAACATTCATAAGCATCGTATCCTTATCCTCGACTTCGGTTCTCAGTACACCCAACTGGTGGCGCGCCGCGTGCGTGAGCTGGGCGTTTACTGTGAACTGTGGGCCTGGGACGTGACGGAAGAGCAAATCCGCGGCTTTAATCCTAACGGGATTATCCTTTCCGGCGGCCCGGAGAGCACCACCGAAGAAAACAGCCCGCGCGCGCCGGAATATGTCTTTAACGCCGGTGTGCCGGTGCTTGGCGTTTGCTACGGTATGCAGACCATGGCGATGCAGCTGGGCGGCCATGTGGAAGGTTCTAACGAGCGTGAATTCGGTTATGCGCAGGTAGAAGTTAAAACCGACAGCGCGCTGGTGCGTGGTATTGAAGATGCGCTGAGCGCCGACGGCAACCCGCTGCTGGATGTCTGGATGAGCCACGGCGATAAAGTGACCGCCATTCCGTCTGATTTCGTGACCGTCGCCAGCACCGAAACCTGTCCGTTCGCAATCATGGCGAACGAAGAGAAGCGTTTCTACGGCGTGCAGTTCCACCCGGAAGTGACTCACACCCGTCAGGGCCTGCGTATGCTGGAGCGCTTCGTGCGCGACATCTGTGAGTGCGAAGCGCTGTGGACGCCGGCGAAAATCATCGACGACGCGGTTGAGCGCATTCGTCAGCAGGTGGGTAACGATCGCGTGATCCTGGGCCTCTCCGGCGGCGTGGACTCCTCCGTCACCGCCATGCTGCTGCACCGCGCGATTGGCGACCGTCTGACCTGTGTATTCGTTGATAACGGCCTGCTGCGCCTGAACGAAGCCGAGCAGGTGATGGATATGTTCGGTGACCATTTCGGGCTTAACATCGTTCACGTTCCGGCGGAAGCGCGCTTCCTCGACGCGCTGGCGGGCATCGACGAGCCGGAAGCCAAACGTAAAACCATCGGCCGTGTATTTGTGGAAGTGTTCGACGAAGAAGCGCTGAAGCTGGAAGATGTGAAATGGCTGGCGCAGGGCACTATCTACCCGGATGTGATTGAATCTGCGGCGTCTGCCACCGGCAAAGCGCACGTGATCAAATCTCACCACAACGTGGGCGGCCTGCCGAAAGAGATGAAAATGGGCCTCGTCGAGCCGCTCAAAGAGCTGTTTAAAGACGAAGTGCGCAAAATTGGTCTGGAGCTGGGCCTGCCGTATGACATGCTCTATCGCCACCCGTTCCCGGGGCCGGGTCTCGGTGTGCGCGTGCTGGGCGAAGTGAAAAAAGAGTACTGCGACCTGCTGCGCCGCGCCGACGCTATCTTCATCGAAGAGCTGCGCCGTGCGGATCTCTACGACAAAGTGAGCCAGGCATTCGCGGTGTTCCTGCCGGTGCGCTCTGTCGGCGTGATGGGCGATGGCCGTAAGTATGACTGGGTCGTCTCACTGCGTGCGGTCGAAACCATCGACTTTATGACCGCTCACTGGGCGCATCTGCCATACGATTTCCTGGGCCGCGTTTCCAACCGCATTATCAATGAAATCAACGGCATTTCCCGTGTGGTTTATGATATCAGCGGTAAACCGCCCGCGACGATTGAGTGGGAATGATTCCCGGCCACGCTTTCTGCTGTATGTAACGTTACAAGCAGGACACGACTTCTGAACCCGCATCGCTGCGGGTTTTTTTATTTCTTAATTATCATGCCCACTGCGATAAAGCTTTTCATAAACCGCACCCTGGGCCATCTGCACAATGCGCGGTATTGCATCAGATGAGCCATTATTTGTAGCGTTGGCAGACACTTTTTCTGAACACTAATGAAGCCTTATCATTATGCAGGAATATGTCGTTATGCATGAGGACGTTTGATCCCGGATGACGCGGCATAAACTTTTGTCGGATGCAGAATATTCTGTCTGGCAGGATCTAAGAAAACGCCCGTTAATCGTCGATTGCGGGCGTTTTCTGGCGTCGCAAGGGAAGCTTAAGACACTAGCGCTGCTGCTGTTGCTGCGAGGAGGCGTCGAGAGGCATGCTGATTTGCTGGGCCTGGACTTTATCCTGGTGGTGATACCACGCGCCGATGGCGGAGTAGATAAAGCGACCAAAGAAGAAAAGAAAACTGATAAGCAGTACAATACGGGTCATTCGACCGTTGAATCTGTCCCGTCTTCGTATGCTGGTGGCCTGTGACACGCCTTTACCCTTCAGGTTTACCCGTCAACTGCGGGCGACGTAAATATTAAGGCACAGCGAGCCGAAGAGGTCAATTATTCATCATGTAAATTTCCGTACGAATCTGCCGGGGCTGATTTTTATCAATGGATTTAAGCATTTGATGCATAACGCGATAAGAGTCTTTTTCTGCAAATGCCGGTTCGCGTATGGTGCAGTTGCATTACTTGATGTATATCAAAAGAAAGCGGTTTCCTGTGGCTAAGATTGGCTAACCGCGCCGCGTCCGGCTCAGGTCTGTCGCGCTTCTCAACAGCCAGGTCGGATGCCTGCCTGAAATTCTTGCCCGGGAACGGGACCCTGGTATCGAGCATCTATGTTATCGGTTGAAACACTCAAGAAAAATAAAGATCAGTGGTGGGCTCTGCCGCTGGTGTTACCGCTGTTGTTATTACCACTCGCCCGCGCAGGCAATACTTACGTGCATATCGAAGGCGGTCTGGTGGTGCTTTATTACCTGCCGCTGTCGCTGTTTAGCGCCTTTCTGATGATTTATGGCCGTCGCGCGCTGCCCGGCATCGGCCTTGGCATCGTTGTCTATTATCACCGCAATGTGGGGTTATTAGATCTCTCGGTCACGCTGCTGAATTTCTTTGTCCCGATAACGCTGAGCTGGGCAGGCTACCGTATTTTTGCGCCGGGCCAGCACGCAGTTTCGTGGTGGCATTCACGCAGCGGCGCGCAGCGTATGTTCTGGTTGGTGTTCTTTAACGCCTCGGTCTTTATGCTGTTTTACCAGATAGCCGCGTTTCTCGGGCTCTATGAGCGTCCAACGTCGCTGACGGGCGATAATCCTTTTACCGTATTGACGCTTATCAGCTATCAGGCCGTACTGGTCGGCTGCCTTACGGGGATGCCTTTTTTCTATCTGCTGATTCGCGTGCTGCGCCACCCGCGCTATCTGAAGAGTTTTCTCTCGCAGGCGCGTGCCCAGCGCGATAAGAAAGTCAGCAAAATCGAAGTGGTTGTCTGGCTCGGCGTGATTCTGTTCCTGCTTGGCTGTCTGGTGCAGCCGACGGGCGACAGCAGTTCGCTGTTCAGTACCACCTATACGCTTTCATTACTGTTGCCCGTGATGCTCTGGGGCGCGATGCGGTTTGGCTATTTCTTCATCACCACCGTCTGGACGCCGGTGCTGGCTGTGTTATGTCATTTCTATTATCTCTACTTCCCGTCGGTACCCGGCTACGAAACCCAGATGGTGGTCAATACCTCCAGCTATGGCGTCTTTTCGCTGGTGATTGTCTTTATGGCGCTGACTGCCACCCGCCAGCGCACGATGCATCTGCGCGGCCGTCGTCTGGCGTTAATCGATCCGTTAAGCCATATGCCGAATCTGCGAGCGCTGAACCGGGATCTTGGCAAAGCCCCCTGGTCAGTGCTGTGCTTTATGCGTATTCCCGAGCTTGAGCTGCTCGGGCGAAACTATGGCGTCATGCTGCGCATTCTCTATAAACAGCAGATGGCGGCGTGGTTGCGCCAGATCCTGCTGCCGGATGAGCTGGCGTACCAACTTTCCGGGCACGATTTAGTGCTGCGTATTCACACGGAATCGTATCTTGAGCGCATTGACGCGCTGGATAAACGCGTGCGACAGTTCCGCTTTATGTGGGATGGCATGCCGTTACAGCCGCAGGTGGGTATCAGTTACAGCTTTGTGCGCTCGCCGGTCACGCATCTGCATTTGTTGCTTGGTGAAATGAGCACCATGGCGGATCTGTCGCTTGCCACCAATCAGCCCGAAAGCTTGCAGTGTCGTGGCGCAAACCACGTGCAGAAAGCTGTGAAGCTGAAAGTGGATATGCTCAACCGCCTCCAGCAGGCGCTGGATAATCATCATTTCCGATTGATGGCGCAGCGTATCGAAGGGATGCGCGGCGACAGCTACTACGAAATTCTGTTGCGTATGCGCGGTGATGACGGCGAACTGATTGCCCCGGAGAATTTCCTGCCGGTAGCGCATGAGTTCGGTCTTTCGTCGCGCATTGATCTGATGGTGCTGGAAAGCACGCTGCAATTTATGGATGAGTGGCGCGAACAGCTGCCAGGCAGCCGTTTCTCTATCAACCTGACGCCTGCCACAGTCTGTCGCGTGCCGTTTCCGGGCGAGGTCCAGCGGCTGCTGGCGCGTTATCACATTGAGCCCTGGCAACTGATTTTTGAAATCACTGAAAGCCAGTCGTTCACGAATGTGGAACAGACGCAAATGACGCTCTCGCGACTGCGAGCAATGGGGTGTCGCATTGCAATTGACGATTTCGGCACCGGCTATGCGAGCTACGCGCGGCTGAAAAGCATCAATGCCGATATTTTAAAAATCGACGGTAGTTTTATTCGCAACATCGTGACCAGCAGTCTGGATTATCAGATTGTTGAATCGATGTGCCATCTGGCGCGGATGAAAAATATGCAGGTGGTGGCGGAGTATGTGGAAAGCGAAGAGATCAAAAACGTGGCCTGTTCGCTCGGTATCGATTATCTGCAGGGCTATGTGATTGGTAAGCCGCAACCGCTGGAGTCGCTTATCGCGGCGAAGCCCCAAGCGCAGGCATAAAAAAAACGGTGAGCCAGGCTCACCGTTTCGCGTTTCAGGCGGCCACTTCCGGGCTCGCTTCTTCTTCAATATTCAGCTTCCAGCCGGTGACGCCTTCCCAGTACTGCTGCTCACGTTCGAGATCCAGCAGCACCAGCGCGTTCTGGCTGAACCAGTCGTGCGGGAAACGCAGCGTCCAGTGATTCTCATCGGTATTCAGCACCAGCGTCGGCGGTGTGGTGGTCGCCTGACGCTGATTGTTCAGCAGCACGCCGAGGCGCAGCAGCTGGATGAGCGGCAGGAACTGCTTTTTCTTATACAGGGTAAAGCGCGGCAGCTCGTCGAGCTTAATCGCCTTACGGTGATAGCGCACCAGCGTCGCCATCATCATCTGCTGCTCCTGGTTAAAGCCCGGCAGATCGCTGTTCTGAAGGATATACGCCGAATGGCGGTGCAGGCCGCTGTGGTTAATGCCAAGCCCGACCTCATGCAGCATCGCCGCCCATTTCAGCAGTGCCGCCAGCGACGGGTTCGCAAGCTTAGGATTCTGCTGCTCCCACTGCTCATACATCAGCATGGTGGTATCCAGCACCCGGTGCGCCTGTTCTCTGTCGATATGGTACTGATTGGCGAGGCTCTGCGCGGTGCGAATGCGGATATCCTGATGGCGGAAACGGCCTTCCATCTCATACAGCACGCCTTCGCGCAGCGCGCCGTCTGAGAGACGCAGCTCGCGGATCGCCAGCGCGTCAAACACGCCGCAGAGAATAGCCAGCCCCGGCACGAAGACGACTTTGCGCTCTTCCGATAGCCCCGGCAGGGTAAGCGCGGAGAAGTGGCCGAATTTCAGCACTTCATCGCGCAGCATATCGAGGCGATCCGGCGTGATAAAACCGTCTTTCTCGCCCATCTCTACCAGCACTTCATGCGCCGCTTTAATGGTGCCGGAAGCGCCCAGCGCCACGGTCCAGCCTTTAAGACGATACTGCCAGGCGAGGCTTTCAAGCTTTTGCACGGCGGCGAGACGCGCGCGGCGGAAATTATCCGGCGTTATCTCACCGTTCGGGAAGAAATGCTGCCCGAAGCTGACGCAGCCCATGCGGCGGCTTTCCACCAGTTGCGGCTCGAAATATTCGCCTATCACCAGCTCTGTCGAGCCGCCGCCGATATCGATAACCAGCTTACGCCCGCGCTCTGGCTGCGTATGTTCCACGCCCATGAAAATCAGGCGCGCTTCTTCATTGCCGGAGATAATTTCAATCGGGTAGGGAATGACCTTTTCCGCGCGACGCAGGAAATCCGTCGCGTTAGCGGCCTGGCGCAGCGTGTGGGTGCCCACGATGCAGACTTTCGCCGCGGAAAACCCCTGCAGGCGCTCGGCGAACAGGGAGAGGCAGGCGAGGCCGCGCTCCATGGCCTCTTCGCTCAGCATATTATTTTCGTCCAGCCCATCGGCCAGGTGTACGCGCTGTTTCAGACGACCAATGATTTGCATGGCGCCATCCACCACACGGGCAATCACCATATGGAAGCTGTTAGAGCCGAGATCGACCGCAGCAAATTCCTCCGGTCGTGGAGCATCAGAAGTTATCGGCATAGATTATTCAGGCTGTTCCAGAGATTTTATGTAATCGTAAATCGCCAATTGTGCGCGAACTTTGCGGCGATTACCACGCGGCACATAGCGATTACTCAGTTCTTTGTCCACATAACGGGCCTTCACCGTATCACTGAACAGGATATCAATGATATCCAGAATGCGCTGTTTCAGGCGCGGGTCCAGCAGCGGCGCGGCGACTTCAATGCGGTAGTCGATATTACGCGTCATCCAGTCGGCAGACGACAGATAAACGCGCTTATCGCCGCCATTTTCGAAAATATAAACCCGGTCATGTTCGAGATAGCGGTCAACGATACTGATGACCTGAATATTGTCGCTCAGGCCTTCCAGCTGCGGGATAAGCGAGCACATGCCGCGAATCAGCAGATTCACTTTTACGCCGGAGCCGGACGCCGCGTAGAGCCTGTCCACCAGCCCTTTATCGACGAGGTTATTAAGCTTAAGCGTAATCCCCGACGGCAACCCCTGCTGCGCGTTGGCTATCTCCTGGTCGACCATTTCATAAAGCAGGCGGCGCGAGTTTTGCGGCGACACCAGCAGGTAATCGAAGCTCACCGGCCGGTAAGGGTTCTCGATAAAGTTAAACACCCGGCGCACTTCGTTGGTGATGCGCGCATCGGCGGTCAGCAGTGAGTAGTCGGTATAAAGACGCGCGGTTTTCTCGTTAAAGTTGCCGGTGCCGATATGCGCGTAGCGCACCACGTCGTCACCCTCTTTACGCGAGATGAGAAACAGTTTGGCGTGGATCTTAAGGCCCGGCGCTGAGAAGATCACATGTACGCCCGCCTCGGTCAGGCGTTTCGCCCAGTGAATATTCGCCTCTTCATCAAATCGCGCCTGCAATTCCACCACGACGGTCACTTTTTTGCCGTTGTGGGCGGCGTGGATCATCGAGTCGATAATGCGCGAGTCTTTCGCCACGCGATAGATATTGATTTTGATGGCCAGCACGCTCGGGTCAAACGATGCCTGGCGCAGCAGTTCCAGCACATGCTCGAACGTGTGATACGGGTAGTAAAGCAGCACGTCGCGCTCGCGAATGGCGTCAAAGCCGTTGCGGAATTGATCGAACCAGATGTGGCGCAGGCGCGGCAGCGGTTTGTTGATCAGATTCGCTTTGCCGACATTCGGGAAGCTAATGAAATCTTTAAAGTTATGGTAGCGACCGCCCGGCACGATGGAGTCATAGCGCGAGATAGAGAGCTTCTCGCGCAGCATCTGCACCATCGCGTCCGGCATGTCGCGCTGGTAAACGAAACGCACCGGCTCGGCGGTGAGACGCTGCTTGAGGCTTGAAGACATCAGCTCCAGCAGGCTCGATTCCATCTCATGTACCAGATCGTATTCCGCGTCGCGCGTCATTTTCATGGAATAGGCGTTCAGCGCGTCGTAATCGAAAAAGCCTTTAAAGATGTCATCCAGACAGAAGCGCAGAATGTTATCCAGCAGGATCATCGGCTTGCGGCGGCGCGGGGTTTCGGGCGGAAGATTCACGAAGCGCGGCACTTTATCGGCCGGGATCTCCAGCAGCGCGTAGCGAATAGATTCGCCGCGAATAATTTCGACCGCCAGATAGGTGTAATCGTCTTTCAGAAACTGCACCAGATCGGTGTCGCGATTAATCAGCGTCGGGGTGACGTGCTGGCGCAGATAGTGTTTGAAGTAGTGGCGCAGCCACACCTGCTGGTTTTCAGAAAGCTGGCGTTCGTTAATCAGAAAGATTTGGTTGCGCGCCATCTCCAGCAGCAGATCGTTATACAGGCCGTCGAACTCCTGATCAGCCTTCAACACCCGCGACTGGATCTTGCCCAGCAGGTGGCGCGAATGAGAGTTAGAACCCTGCTCTTCGCTGATGATAATGCGCCGCTTAAGCTCGGCAAACCGGACCTTATAAAACTCATCAAGGTTGTTAGAGTAGATGCCCAGAAAGCGCATGCGCTCAATCAGCGGGTTAGATTTATCCGCCGCTTCCTGCAATACGCGTTCGTTGAACGATAACCAGCTCAGTTCTTTTTCGATATAAAGCTTTTCCTGACCCATTACTACTCACACTCCGGTTGATTAACTCGGGACGTGGCAAATCCGTCTCGGGGTTATTATGGCGAGCTTTGTCATGCTCTGTCCAACTGTGCCAGAAAAGTATGACAGTTATCCGCAGGCTTACGAGAAAGCGGCAAAAAGCCTGTGAAACCGTGATGTTGGCGGGCAAGTTTTCCGTGTCGATGACGGAATTAACGCCAGACGAAAGAAAAAATAAAGGGCCTCGTGGCCCTTTAATCATTCGTCAGAAGCGTAACCCTGCGGCGGGAGCGGCTGCCCGTCCAGCCAGGCGCGGCCTTCGCGCATGGCGAGGCGGCCATCAACAAACCAGCTTACCACCAGTGGGTAGATGGCGTGCTCTTGCGCCTGAACGCGCGCGGTGACGTCTTCTTCGCTGTCGCCGGGAAAGACCGGGACGCGGGCCTGTAAAATCACCGGGCCGCCGTCCAGCTCGTCCGTGACAAAATGCACCGACGTGCCGTGCTCGTCATCGCCGTTGGCGAGCGCCTGGCGGTGCGTATGCAGCCCCGGATATTTCGGCAGCAGGGAAGGGTGAATATTCAGCAGCCGTCCTTCATAGTGCGCCACAAAGGCCGGGCTCAGAATGCGCATATAGCCCGCCAGCACCACCAGATCCGGCGCGTAGGCGTCTATCTCCTGCATCAGCTCACGGTCAAACGCCTCGCGGCTGGCAAAATCAGATGCGCTTAACGCATGGGCGGGAATGGCGGCCTCGCGCGCGCGTTCAAGGCCGAATGCGTCGGCCTTGTTGCTGAAGACGGCGCTAATCACGCCGTTGATTTTCTTCTGCGCGCAGGCGTCGATAATCGCCTGTAAATTACTGCCGCTGCCGGAAATCAGCACTACGATGCGCTTCATTACGCAATAACCACGCGTTCCTGGGCATCGGAGGCTTTAATCGCGCCGATTTTCCATGCGGTTTCGCCAAGGCTATTGAGCAGCGCTACCGCGTTATCCGCTTCTGCGGCTGGCAGGGCGATGACCATGCCAACGCCGCAGTTAAAGGTGCGGTACATTTCATGACGGCTGACGTTGCCCGCCTGCTGTAGCCAGTTGAAGACCGCCGGCCACTGCCAGGAGGCTTCATCAATCACGGCCTGGGTGTTGTCCGGCAGCACGCGCGGAATGTTTTCCCAGAAGCCGCCGCCGGTCAGGTGGGCGATGGCATGGACTTCAAGCTTCTCAATCAGCTCCAGCACCGGTTTTACATAGATGCGGGTCGGCGCCAGCAGGTGATCGGCGAGCGGTTTGCCGTCAAGCTCGGTGGTTTGCGGGTCCGCTCCGCTCACTTCAAGAATTTTACGCACCAGCGAGTAGCCGTTGGAGTGCGGACCGCTGGAGGCCAGCGCCACCAGTACGTCGCCATCGGCGACTTTCGAGCCGTCGATAATCTCTGATTTTTCCACTACACCGACGCAGAAACCGGCCACGTCGTAATCGTCGCCGTGATACATGCCCGGCATTTCCGCCGTTTCGCCGCCCACCAGCGCGCAGCCGGATTGCAGGCAGCCTTCGGCGATGCCGTTAATCACGCTTGCCGCAGTATCCACATCCAGCTTGCCGGTCGCGTAGTAATCGAGGAAGAACAGCGGCTCGGCGCCCTGTACCACCAGATCGTTTACGCACATCGCCACCAGGTCGATGCCAATCGTGTCGTGACGTTTCAGATCCATCGCCAGACGCAGCTTGGTGCCGACGCCGTCCGTCCCGGAGACCAGCACCGGCTCGCGGTATTTCTGCGGCAGCGCGCAGAGGGCGCCGAAGCCGCCCAGGCCACCCATCACTTCCGGGCGACGGGTTTTTTTCACGACGCCTTTGATTCGGTCGACCAGAGCGTTACCAGCATCAATATCAACACCGGCATCTTTATAGCTGAGAGAGGTTTTGTCGGTCACTGCTAAAGTCCCCACGCGGTTGCGGTTGGTGGTAGTAGAGAAAACGCGGCAATTCTAACAGTCCAGGCAAACGTTTGCGAGCCCTTGTTGCGTTGAATAAAACACACTAATAAGATGACTGACTTCTGTTCGGTTGATCCCGATCAAGCCCATTACGTATGGCGCGGCCCGCAAAAAGCGGTATAATCCGGCGATTTTTTTTGTGGTTGCCATCTTGCTGGGGAGAAAGAGAATGAAGATCGTTGAAGTGAAGCACCCGCTGGTTAAACACAAGCTGGGCCTGATGCGCGAGCATGACATCAGCACCAAGCGTTTTCGTGAACTCGCCTCTGAAGTGGGCAGCCTGCTGACCTATGAAGCCACGGCGGATCTGCTGACCGAAAAAGTGACTATCGAAGGCTGGAATGGCCCGGTGGAAATCGAGCAGATCAAAGGCAAGAAAATTACCGTAGTGCCTATTCTGCGCGCCGGTCTTGGCATGATGGAAGGGGTGCTGGAGAACGTACCGAGCGCGCGTATCAGCGTGGTTGGCGTTTACCGTGATGAAGAAACCCTGGAGCCGGTGCCGTATTTCCAGAAGCTGGTTTCTAATATCGACGAGCGCATGGCGCTGGTTGTCGACCCGATGCTGGCGACAGGCGGTTCGATGATCGCCACTATCGACCTGCTGAAGAAAGCGGGCTGCACCAGCATCAAAGTGCTGGTTCTGGTTGCCGCGCCGGAAGGCATCAAGGCGCTGGAAAAAGCGCACCCGGATATCGAGCTTTATACCGCGTCCATCGACAAGGGGCTTAACGAGCACGGGTACATCATCCCGGGCCTCGGCGATGCGGGCGATAAAATATTTGGTACGAAATAAACATTAAGCCGACTTATTAGTCGGCTTTTTTTTGGTCCCACACTTAACACATCACACATCAACACTCTTGAGGAAAACGCTATGACGCGCCGTGCTATCGGGGTAAGTGAACGTCCGCCGCTCTTACAGACTATCCCGCTTAGTTTGCAGCACCTGTTCGCCATGTTTGGCGCAACCGTGCTGGTGCCCATCCTGTTTCATATTAACCCGGCCACCGTACTGCTGTTTAACGGTATCGGAACGCTGCTGTATCTCTTTATCTGTAAAGGCAAAATCCCGGCATATCTGGGCTCAAGCTTTGCCTTTATCTCGCCCGTGTTGCTGTTGCTGCCGCTCGGCTATGAGATGGCGCTCGGCGGGTTTATCGTCTGCGGCGCGCTGTTTTGCATCGTGGCGCTGATTGTCAAAAAAGCGGGCACCGGCTGGCTCGACGTGATGTTCCCGCCTGCGGCGATGGGTGCCATCGTCGCGGTTATCGGCCTGGAGCTGGCGGGCGTCGCGGCCAATATGGCGGGCCTGCTGCCTGCGGAAGGCCAGACGGCGGATTCCACCACAATCACTATTTCGCTGGTGACGCTGGCGGTAACGGTGTTTGGCTCGGTGCTGTTCCGCGGTTTTCTCGCGATCATCCCGATTCTCATCGGCGTGCTGGCGGGCTATGCGCTCTCCTTCGCGATGGGCGTTGTGGATACCACGCCGATTGCCAATGCTCACTGGTTTGCGCTGCCGACATTCTATACGCCGCGCTTTGAGTGGTTTGCTATCTTCACCATTCTGCCTGCGGCGCTGGTGGTCATAGCCGAGCATGTCGGGCACCTGGTGGTGACGGCGAATATCGTAAAAAAAGATCTGATCCGCGATCCGGGTCTGCACCGCTCGATGTTTGCGAACGGTTTCTCGACGATGATTTCCGGTTTCTTCGGCTCCACGCCGAACACGACCTATGGCGAAAACATCGGCGTTATGGCGATCACACGCGTTTACAGCACCTGGGTTATTGGTGGCGCTGCGATCATCGCGATTTTGCTCTCCTGCGTTGGCAAACTGGCGGCGGCGATCCAGATTATCCCGGTGCCGGTGATGGGCGGCGTTTCGCTGCTGCTCTACGGCGTGATCGGCGCATCCGGTATTCGCGTACTGATTGAATCTAAAGTGGATTATAGCAAGGCGCAGAACCTGATCCTGACGTCAGTCATCCTGATCATCGGCGTCAGCGGCGCGAAAGTGCATATCGGCGCGGCCGAGCTGAAAGGCATGGCGCTGGCGACGATTGTCGGCGTGGCGCTGAGCCTGATTTTCAAACTTATCAACGTATTGCGCCCGGAAGAGACGGTGCTTGACGCTGACGAGCACGAAAAATCGCCGCACTGATCCGCCTGCCGGGCGGCGCTGTCGCCCGGTTCAACAGCGAAGCGATTGTGTGATAGACTCAATGCGTTTTTTCGTATGTCCTTGAAGAGGTCCTTCTGAACACACCGGCACAGCTCTCCTTGCCGCTCTGGCTGCCCGATGACGAAACGTTTGCCAGCTTCTGGCCGGGCGACAACCCCTCTTTATTAGCCGCACTCCAGACGATGCTGCGTCACGACCGCAGCGGCTACATCTATTTCTGGTCGCGAGAGGGCGGTGGGCGCAGTCATCTGCTGCATGCCGCCTGCGCTGAGCTTTCGCAGCGCGGAGACGCGGTTGGTTATGTGCCGCTCGATAAACGCACCTGGTTTGTCCCGGAAGTGCTGGAGGGCATGGAGCAACTCTCGCTGGTGTGCATCGATAATATCGAGTGCATCGCAGGCGATGAGCCCTGGGAAATGGCTATCTTCAATCTCTATAACCGCATTCTGGAATCGGGCAATACCCGGCTGCTCATTACCGGCGACAGGCCGCCGCGCCAGCTCAACCTGAAGCTGCCCGATCTCGCCTCGCGCCTCGACTGGGGGCAAATCTACCGGCTCCAGCCGCTCTCCGATGACGATAAGCTCCAGGCGCTGCAGCTGCGCGCCCGGATGCGCGGTTTTGAACTGCCGGAAGATGTGGGGCGTTTTCTGTTAAAACGGCTCGATCGTGAAATGCGCACGCTGTTCCTGACGCTCGATCAGCTCGATCGCGCCTCGATCAGCGCCCAGCGCAAGCTAACGATCCCGTTTGTGAAAGACACGCTCGGGCTGTAAAACCCGTCGCAAAAAGAAGAACGCCGCGAGGAGTGCCCGCGGCGTTTTTTTTAGAGGATCTCCAGCACCTGCTCCGGCGGACGCCCCAGTCGCGCTTTGCCGTGGCTAATCACAATCGGGCGCTCAATCAGTTTCGGGTTGTCCACCATTGCCTGAATCAGCGCCTCTTCGCTGAGCGACGGGTCAGCCAGATTCAGCGTTTTGTAGAGATCTTCTTTCGTGCGCATCAGCTCGCGCGCCTGGCTGAACCCGAGCTGGTTCAGCAGCGTTTTGATTGTCGCGGCATCCGGCGGCGTCTCCAGATACAGCACGACATCCGGCTCAATGCCGCGTTCGGTCAGCAGGCTCAGGGTTTCGCGGCTTTTTGAGCAGCGCGGGTTATGGTAAATCGTCACGTCCCGGGACATGGTCTCTCCTGTTACATTTTTTCGTAAGGGCGGAAGCGCTGTTGCAGCTGGCGGATCTGATCGATACGGGCGTCATAACGCGCCTGTTGCAGACTGCCGAGCTTCACCTGCGAACTGGCGCTGCTGAGCAGCGTGATTGCCTGATCGAGTTTA
Source organism: Cronobacter sp. HA18003 (assembly GCF_011605905.1). NCBI lineage: Bacteria > Pseudomonadati > Pseudomonadota > Gammaproteobacteria > Enterobacterales > Enterobacteriaceae > Cronobacter > Cronobacter sp. HA18003. The sequence goes on from NZ_JAANQO010000026.1 coordinate 105,241, forward strand.
CCCAGAAGCGCCATCACTTCGGCGCGCGCCGCCAGCTCCTGATCGCGATTGCCGAGCGCCGCCTGCGCCTGCGCCAGCAGATCCCAGCCGTTGGTGTCATCCGGCCAGGTAAAGGTGTAGCGGTTAAGGATAGTTACCGCCTGCGCCAGCTGGCTGCCTTCCAGATACGCGTTAGCAAGGTTCAACTGCAACACCGGATTGGTTTTCAGATCCGGCGCGCTTTTCAGACGGTCAATCGCCTCCTGCGCTTTGTGTTCGCCAAGCGAAATATCGGTGGCGAGGTCGAGATACCAGGCATTGTCCGGCTGCGCGCGCAACAGCGGTTCCAGCTGCTGGCGGGCTTCGGCGAAGCGTTTATCCTGCATCGCCTGCAGGGCGCGGCCATATTGCGCGGCGTGTTGTTCGCGCTGGTTGCCTTTGGCGAGCGAATCGAGAATATCGCTGGTGAGCTGGTTACGCCCGGAGTTATACATGCCCAGCGTGCGCACTTTCGCCATGTAGAACGCTTCAGAGGATTGCGATACGACGGGGCGCATCTGGTTCGCGCGGTTACGGGCATCCGACAGACGGCTTTCCGGCAGCGGGTGAGTAAGCAGAATTTCCGGCGGGCGCGTGGAGTAGCGCGCCTGGTCGAGAAGTTTCTCAAGGAAAGTCGGCATCGCCTGCGGATCAAAGCCAGAGCGTTGCAGCACCTGAATACCGATGCGGTCGGCTTCTTGTTCATTCTGTTGAGTAAACGTGATAACGCCCTGCTGCGTACCGGCGAGCGTGCCGGTGAGCGCCGCCATACCCGCCTGCGGGCTTGCCATCGCGAGCAGTATTGAGCCGAGCGCGCCGACCCAGGTGAGCGGGGCGCTGCGTTTTTGATCTTCCATCGCGCGCGCCAGGTGGCGCTGGGTGACGTGGGAGATTTCATGCGCCATTACCGAGGCGAGCTGGCTTTCGTTATCGGCATAGCGAAACAGCGCCGAGTGCAGCACTACGTTGCCGCCGAAAAAGGCGAAGGCGTTAATTTCATCGTTATTGATGAGATAGAAGTGGAAAGGGGTTTTTACCGAATCGGCGTGCGATACCAGGCGCATACCCAGCCCGTTGATATATTGCACCAGCAGCGGGTCGTTAATCAGGGGCGCGCTGCCGCGCAACTGACGGACGTAGTAATCGCCCATCTGTAACTCCTGACCGATAGAGAGCGTGCTGCCCGCCGAGGTACCCATATCCGGCAAACCGTCGGCCGGGTCCGCTGCAAAGGCGGGCGCAAGCTGGCCTGCCAGCATGCCGCCGATAAGCGTTGCAACCAGTGTCGTTTTCAACTGCCTGAACATAGCCTCTTTCCCGTCTGTATAGAGTCTCTTTTGACCCGCCCGGCATCGCTTTGTTCAGTCCGCGCGCCCGGCTGGGAAGTCCGTTTTACAAATGCGTCGGGAAATCATATTCATCCGGCAACGGGTTGTCTTGCGGGGGGCACAAAAATCACGGTCTTTTTTGTGACATTTCGATACAATTCGCCCTCACGCCCGTGCCGTCACCCGTGAGGGAAGGTTTTTATGCTTGAAATGTTAACCCAGTGGTATCGTCGTCGCTTCAGCGATCCGGAGGCGATAGCGCTGCTGGCGATTCTGGTCGCTGGTTTTTGTATCCTCTTCTTCCTGCATGGTTTGCTGGCACCGCTGCTGGTCGCTATCGTTCTTGCCTACCTGCTGGAGTGGCCGACGTCGCGGCTGCAACGCATCGGCTGTTCACGTGGCCTTGCCGCAACGCTGGTGCTGGTGCTCTTTATCGGTATTGTGCTGGTCATGGCGTTTGTCGTGGTGCCGGTGGCCTGGCAGCAGGGAATTAACCTGATCCGCGATATTCCCGGCATGCTCAATAAGCTCTCCGATTTTGCGGCGACGCTGCCGAAGCGTTTTCCGGCGCTGATGGACGCGGGCATTATCGACGCCATCGCCGAAAATATGCGCACCCGCATCATCACGCTTGGTGATTCGGTAGTGAAATATTCGCTCGCCTCGCTGGTGGGCCTGCTGACGCTTGCTATCTACCTGATTCTGGTGCCGCTGATGGTGTTCTTTTTAGTCAAAGATAAAGAACAGCTGCTGAACGCGGTGCGGCGCGTGCTGCCGCGTAACCGCGGTCTCGCAGGGCAGGTGTGGGTGGAGATGAACCAGCAAATTACCAATTACATCCGCGGCAAAGTGCTGGAGATGATTGTGGTGGGTGTCGCGACCTGGATAGGTTTCCTGATTTTCGGCCTTAACTACTCGCTGTTACTGGCGGTGCTGGTCGGCATCTCAGTACTCATTCCGTATATCGGCGCGTTTATGGTGACTATCCCGGTCGTGTGCGTGGCGCTGTTTCAGTTCGGCATGGGCACAGAGTTCTGGAGCTGCTTTGCGGTCTATCTGATTATTCAGGGGCTGGATGGCAACGTGCTGGTGCCGGTGCTGTTCTCCGAAGCGGTCAATCTGCATCCGCTGGTAATTATTCTCTCGGTGGTGATTTTCGGCGGGCTGTGGGGCTTCTGGGGGATTTTCTTCGCCATTCCGCTGGCGACGCTGATTAAAGCGGTGGTTCACGCCTGGCCGGAAACCACGCCGACGGCGCAAGAGTAACGTCATACGGGCCGGGCAGGCGTTACGCCTCCCGGCAATCTGTCTTCAGGCGTGTTCTTTCAGCCAGGCCAGTACCACGTCGTGGTGATTGCTGGTTTTGAAATCGTTGAACACATGTTCGATTTTTCCTTCGGCATCGATCAGAAAGCTGATGCGATGAATGCCGTCGTAGGTTTTCCCCATAAAGGACTTTTCACCCCAGACGCCAAACTGGTCGCTCACCTGATGATCTTCATCCGAGAGCAGCGTGAAATTAAGCAGCTCTTTTTCAGCGAAACGCGAGAGCTTTTCAGGTTTATCGGTGCTGATGCCCAGCACTTCCACACCCGCTTTTTTCAGGTCATCCATATTATCGCGCAGCCCGCATGCCTGGACGGTGCAGCCCGGCGTCATGGCTTTGGGATAGAAATAAACCAGAACACGCTGTCCCTGGAAGTCGGTCAAATTTACTTGTTCACCGTCCTGATCGGGCAAGCTAAATTTCGGTGCGATATCACCGGCTTTCAGTGGATTCATCACTACACTCCATCCTGTTCATCTTGCTGTGGATAATTAACCACGCTAATAGTGCCTTGCGCGCCCAGCTCTGTACAGAGTTGACGGAAAGGCTGTTCGATAATCGTCGCATCCTGTGAAGCCGGACTGTGCGCCGTTATCTGAATATAGAGCTGTGCGGACTTATTTTCCTGTGCAGGCTGCGTGCGCGAGATAAGTTCAGCGATATTCATGTCGTGGGAATGGAACAGTTCGGTGAAGCGCTCAATCAAATGCGGCGAGTCTTCCACCTCGACCTGCACCCAGACGGACGCCGGCATCGCCTGGCGAGGGCGGGCGGTGGTGCGTTTCATCACAATCAGCAAATCCAGCTCGGCGCCCTTGAGCGGCAGCGTGGATTCAATCAGCGTAATCGCGTTCCAGCTTCCGGACAGCAGCATGATGAACGTGAACTCCTCTCCCAGCATCGCCAGACGGCTATCTTCGATATTGCAGCCGCAACTGCTGACATGGCGGGTGATAGTGTTAACGATACCCGAGCGGTCGGCTCCCAGCGCGGTAATCACCAGATAATGGGGGGATGAGGATGTCAAACCTGTGCTTCCTGTTGAAACGATGAATTATTCCTTAGGAAACCATAAAAAAATCCGCCATACAACCGCATAGCGCGCCCTGGCCGCTTGCTTTTATTACGGCACCAAACGTACCATTGAGGCTCTTGTTTGCACAGAGGATGGCCAATGTTCACGGGAAGTATTGTCGCGCTTATCACGCCGATGGATGAAAAAGGTAATGTCTGCCGGGCGAGCCTGAAAAAACTGATTGATTACCATGTCGCTAACGGAACGTCGGCGATTGTATCGGTAGGGACGACCGGGGAATCCGCCACGCTCAGCCATGACGAGCATGCTGATGTGGTGATGATGACGCTGGAACTTGCCGACGGCCGCATTCCGGTTATCGCAGGCACGGGCGCGAACGCCACTTCCGAGGCCATCAGCCTGACTCAGCGTTTCAACGACAGCGGCATCGCAGGCTGTCTGACCGTTACGCCGTATTACAACCGTCCGACCCAGGAAGGCCTGTTCCAGCATTTTAAAGCTATCGCAGAGCATACCGACCTGCCGCAGATCCTCTATAATGTGCCGTCCCGTACCGGTTGCGATATGCTGCCGGAGACGGTAGGTCGTCTGTCAAAAATTAAAAATATTGTCGGTATCAAAGAAGCGACCGGGAACTTAAGCCGCGTTCACCTGATCAAAGAGCTGGTCAATGAAGATTTCGCGCTGTTAAGCGGCGATGACGCCACGGCGATGGATTTCATGCAGCTTGGCGGCCACGGGGTGATTTCTGTTACCACCAACGTCGCCGCGCGCGATATGGCCGATATGTGCCGGCTCGCGGCGGAAGGGAAGTTTGACGATGCGCGCATCATCAATCGTCGCCTGATGCCTTTGCATCATAAATTATTTGTCGAACCCAATCCTGTCCCGGTGAAATGGGCCTGTAAGGAATTGGGACTTGTGGCGACCGATACGCTGCGCCTGCCAATGACGCCGATTACCGATGCCGGTCGCGACATTGTTGGCTCCGCGCTTAAGCATGCCGGCCTGCTGTAAAGTTTAGGGAGATTTGATGGCTTACTCAGTACAGAAGTCGCGTGTGGCGAAAGTAGCAACCGTATCGCTGGTGATGCTGCTCGCCGCCTGTAGTTCCGATTCGCGCTACAAGCGTCAGGTGAGCGGCGACGAGTCCTATCTGGACGCGGCTCCGCTGGCAGAACTGCACGCGCCGGCCGGTATGATCCTGCCGGTGCAGAACGGCGACTATAACATCCCGACCCCGCGTACCAACGGCCCGGTTGGCAAACAGCTTGATATTCGCCCGCCCACACAGCCGCTGGCGCTGGTCAGCGGCGCGCGTACGCAGTTCACGGGCGACACCGCGACGCTGCTGCTGGAAAGCGGCCGCAACGGTGCGCTCTGGCCGCAGGTGGTCAGCGTCGTGCAGTCGCTCAATTACACCATAGAAAAACGCGACGACGCCGCTCAGACGCTCAACACCGACTGGGTACAGTGGAACCGCGCCGATGAAGACCAGCAGTATCGCGGTCGCTATCAGGTCAGCGTGAAGCCGCAGGGCTATCAGCAGGCGCTGGTGGTGAAGCTCGTCAATCTTGAGCAGGATGGCAAACCGGTAGCGGATACCGCCTCATTGCAGCGTTACAGCGCCGAAATGCTGAACGCGATCGCCTCCGGTCTTGATAAAAACGAGACCGCGCGTCAGAACGCCGCCGATAACCGCAGCGCGTCGCAAATCGACGTGACCAGCGGTTCCGACGATGTCGGCCTGCCGGTACTGGTGGTGCGCGCGCCGTTCAACGCCGTCTGGAACCGCCTGCCGGATACGCTCGCTAAAGTGGGCATGAAAGTGACCGACTCCACCCGTTCAACGGGCAGCGTCGCCGTGACCTACAAAGCGCTGTCTGACAGCGACTGGCAGGCGCTGGGCGCACGCGATCCGGGCCTCTCTAACGGCGATTACAAACTTCAGGTCGGCGATCTCGATAACCGCACCAGCCTGCAGTTTATCGACCCGAAAGGCCATACGCTGACCCAGTCGCAGAACGATGCGCTGGTCGCCGCCTTCCAGGCTGCATTCAGCAAGTAATACGCAGGGTCGGATCACTCCGGCCCTTTTTTCTGTGGTGGACGCAAACGTGTGCGTCGCCAGAAAATAGCAAGTTTTGTGATAAATCCTCAGGCCGCGCGAGCGGTCACCACACCTGGAGTAATAAAGATGCAAAAGCAAGCTGAGTTGTATCGTGGCAAAGCGAAAACCGTATACAGCACGGAAAACCCGGATCTGTTGGTGCTCGAGTTCCGCAATGATACGTCAGCAGGCGACGGCGCCCGCATTGAACAGTTTGACCGTAAGGGAATGGTGAACAACAAGTTTAACTATTTCATTATGAGCAAACTGGCTGAAGCGGGTATCCCGACGCAAATGGAACGGCTGCTTTCCGATACCGAAGCGCTGGTGAAAAAGCTCGACATGGTGCCGGTGGAGTGCGTTATCCGCAACCGCGCAGCGGGATCGCTGGTGAAGCGTCTCGGCATTGAAGAGGGTATCGAACTCAATCCGCCGCTGTTCGACCTGTTCCTGAAAAACGACGCGATGCACGATCCGATGGTTAACGAATCCTACTGCGAAACGTTCGGCTGGGTGAGCCAGGAAAACCTCGCGCGCATGAAAGAACTGACCTATAAAGCCAGCGACGTGCTGAAAAAGCTCTTTGACGACGCGGGCCTGATCCTGGTCGACTTCAAGCTGGAGTTTGGTCTCTTCAAAGGTGAAGTGACGCTGGGCGATGAGTTCTCGCCGGACGGTGCGCGTCTGTGGGATAAACAAACCATGGACAAAATGGACAAAGACCGTTTCCGTCAGAGCCTGGGCGGCCTTATCGAAGCCTACGAAGAAGTCGCGCGCCGTCTTGGCGTGAATCTCGACTAAGCTTTTCCTTCGCATTTTCGCAGGGTATGGCTCTCATACCCTGCGCCTTCCCCCGTTTTCTTATGGTAAAGCGCGCCTGAACCACCTACGATCATTATCATAATAATTGAGAGTGATGAGGTCAGAGTATGCGTTGGCAAGGACGTCGCGAAAGCGACAACGTCGAAGACAGAAGAAACAGCAGTTCGCCGATGATGGGCGGGCGCGGATTCCGCCTGCCTGCCGGGAAGGGCGGGCTGGTACTGCTGGTGGTTGTGGTGGTCGCCAGTTATTACGGTGTCGATCTCACCGGGCTTCTGACCGGCGGCGCGCCGGTCAGCCAGCAGGCGTCGCGCTCCATCAGCCCGAACGACGACGAAGCGGCGAAATTCACCTCGGTGATTCTCGGCACCACCGAAGAGACCTGGGGCCAGCAATTCCAGAAAATGGGCCGTACCTATCAGGAGCCGAAACTGGTGATGTACCGCGGTGCCACCCGCACCGGCTGCGGCACCGGCCAGTCGGTGATGGGCCCATTCTACTGCCCGGCGGACAGCACCGTGTATATCGATCTCTCTTTCTATGACGAAATGAAAGAGAAACTTGGCGCGGGCGGCGATTTCGCGCAGGGCTATGTCATCGCGCACGAAGTCGGCCACCATGTGCAGAAGCTGCTCGGCATTGAGCCGAAAGTGCGCCAGCTCCAGCAAAACGCCTCTCAGACCGAAGTGAACCGCCTCTCGGTGCGCCTTGAGTTACAGGCGGACTGTTTTGCGGGCGTCTGGGGCAATGCGATGCAGAAAGAGGGCGTGCTGGAAACCGGCGATTTGCAGGAGGCGCTGAACGCCGCCCAGGCGATTGGCGATGACCGCCTTCAGCAGCAGAGTCAGGGGCGCGTGGTGCCGGACAGTTTTACCCACGGTACGTCCGATCAGCGCTACAGCTGGTTTAAACGCGGTTTTGACAGCGGCGACCCGGCCCAGTGCAACACTTTTGGCAACGCGCTGTAACGCAGGCAGGTTGACGTGAATGACAGTCTCGCCACGCTGACGGCGCAGATGGCGGCGGCGGGCATCCGCCGCCTGTTAGTGTTAAGCGGTGATGAAACCTGGAGCTCACAGCAGGCGCGACAGCTGGCGAATGCTCTACCCGGCGACTGGCTGTGGGTAGGCACCGCGCCGGAGATGGCGCTCAACGGCGCGCCGGGCGCTATCAATACGCTGCTCGGGCGCGAATACCTGCATGCGGTCTTTGATGCCCGTAGCGGTTTTGACGCTGCGGCATTTGCCGCGCTCGCAGGCACGCTGAAAGCGGGCAGCTGGCTGGTGCTGCTAACGCCGCCGTGGCAGGCCTGGCCCACGCGCGTGGATAACGATTCCTGCCGCTGGAGCGACAGCCGGGAGCCCATCGCCACCCCGCATTTTATCCATCATCTTCAGCGGCTTTTTCTTGATGATCCTGATGTTATCTGCTGGCGTCAGGAGCAGCCGTTACCGTTAAGCCCGTCTGCGCCGCGCCCGCGATGGCACCCGGCCTGCGGTGAGCCGCAACAGGAACAGGCGCGGCTATTGGATGAGTTATTAACCACCACTGATGGCGTGACGGCAATCACCGCCGCGCGCGGGCGCGGTAAATCGGCGCTGGCTGGCATGTTTATTCGCGCGCTGCCGGGCAGGGCGCTGGTGACCGCGCCGTCGCGCGCCTCGGCGGAGGTTATCGCCGCGCACGCGGGCGAGAAATTTGTCTTCATGGCACCAGACGCGCTACTGGCCGCGCTTGAGGATGGCACGCTCGCGCCCTGCGACTGGCTGGTTATTGATGAAGCCGCGGCGCTCCCAGGCCCGGTGCTGCAAAAACTGGTGCGGGCGTTTCCCGCCACGCTTCTGACCAGCACCGTGCAGGGCTATGAAGGCACCGGGCGCGGTTTCCTGCTGAAATTCTGCGCGGGCATCGACGGCCTGCGCTACCGCACGTTGAGTACGCCGGTGCGCTGGGCGCAGGACGATCCGCTGGAGCGGCTGGTCAGTCAGGCGCTGCTGTTTGAGGATGATGATTTCGCCCGCACGCCCGCAGGCGAAGTTCGCTTTTATTCTGTTTCGCAGAACGACTGGCAAACCCGACCCGACCGCGCGGCCGCGTTGTACCGGTTGCTGGCGGGCGCGCACTATCGCACGTCGCCGCTCGATCTGCGCCGGATGATGGATGCGCCGGGGCAGTCTTTTATCGCCGCCGAGGCGGGCGGCGAGACGGTCGGCGCGCTGTGGTTAGTGGCGGAAGGCGGTCTTGATGCGGCGCTCAGCCAGGCGGTGTGGGCCGGTTATCGCCGTCCGCGCGGCAATCTGGTGGCGCAGTCGCTGGCGGCGCACGGCGGCGATCCGCTCGCGGCCACGCTCAGGGGGCTTCGCATTAGCCGTGTGGCGGTGCATCCGGGTCGCCAGCGCGAAGGCATTGGACGCCAGTTGATTGAGCAGGCGCGCGCGCAGGCGCCTGAAGGCTGCGACTATCTTTCCGTGAGTTTCGGCTATACGCCTGCGCTGTGGCGCTTCTGGCAGCGCTGTGGTTTTACGCTGGTGCGTTTTGGCAGCCATCGCGAGGCCAGCAGCGGCTGTTATAACGCGATGGCGCTCGTGGCGCTGAGTGCGGCGGGCGCACGGCTCGTGCGTGAAGAACACCAGCGGCTGGCGCGCGATGCGACGCTGCTTCAGCGCTGGGTGGATGAAACGCTGCCGCTAACGCCCGCCCCCCAGGCTACCCTTAATAGTGATGACTGGTTAGCGCTCGCCGGATTCGCGTTCGCGCATCGCCCGCTGGAAACCTCTCTCGGCCCGCTCTACCGGTTGCTTGAGGCGAGCCCGCAGACGTTGCAGGCGCTGCGCGGGCGGCTGGCGCTGCAAATGCCGGTGGATGCGCTCTGCCGTAAGCTCGGGCTTTCCGGGCGCAAAGCGCTGCTCGCCGCGCTGCGTCAGGAAACCGCGCTGGCGCTGGAGGCACTTGATGCGCCGCGTGCCGCGACCTTAAACGCGCAACTCATGCAATGGCAATTTTTCCACTAAGTCCATCAATGAATTGCGATGGTCATCTGTTCAGGCCGGCGTAAACTGGCTGTAACCCATGAAGGAGAGTGCCATGAGACATGATCATTTTGTGGTTCAGAGCCCTGAACTGCCTGCCAGACAACTGCTGCTGCTGTTCCACGGCGTCGGGGATAACCCGGTGGCGATGGGCGAGATAGGCAGCTATTTCGCGCCGCTGTTCCCGGATGCGCTGGTGGTCAGCGTCGGCGGGCCTGCGCCGAGCGGTCCGGCACCCGGCAGAGAGTGGTTTTCCGTGCAGGGCGTCACCGAATCCAACCGCCAGCAGCGGGTGGATGAAATTATGCCCACGTTCATCGACACTGTGCGCCACTGGCAGCGCGAAAGTGGCGTTAGCCCGGCCGCCACGGCGCTAATCGGCTTTTCGCAGGGCGCGATTATGGTGCTGGAAGGGGTGAAAGCCGCGCCTGGTCTGGCTTCTCGCGTTATTGCGTTTAACGGACGCTTTGCTGAGTTGCCGACGTCGGCGACAACCGCCACCACGGTGCATCTGATCCACGGCGAAGACGATGAAGTGATCGATTCCCGCTACGCTCAGGCGGCGGCGGATGCGCTGCTGCGCGCCGGTGGCGACGTCACGCTCGATATCGTTGAAGATCTTGGGCATGCGATCGATAACCGCAGCATGCAGTTAGCGCTCGATCATCTGCGCTATACCGTGCCGAAGCACTATTTTGATGAGGCGTTAAGCGGCGGTAAGCCTGGCGATGACGATGTGATTCAGATGATGTAACGCGGGGTGCTCCGTCAGGCGGGCTGCCTGACGGAGAGGCTGGAGAGAATAAGCAGGCGCTTACTTCTTCTTCGGCCAGTCGTCTTCGTCGTCCCACTTATCGTTAAAATCGCGGTGGGGCGGCAGTTCCGGGCGGTTATCCATAAATTTTTTATGATCCACCCGTTTTAAATCTTTAATCACGTTCAGCAGGACGCCGAGCAGAAACACCAGCACCAGCACCCACCAATATTTTCCGAGCCATTCCATGACGTTATCCTCGTCTTGAGAGCGCGCGTCAGGCGACGAGCTGCTCCATAATGCGTTGATACATACGGGCCAGCAGCTGCAGGTCGGACGCTTTCACGCATTCGTTGATCTTGTGAATCGTCGCGTTGACCGGCCCAAGCTCCACCACCTGCGCGCCCATGCGGGCGATAAAGCGCCCGTCGGACGTGCCGCCGGTGGTCAGCAGCTGCGGTTTAATTTCATTATAGTGGTGAACGGCGTTCACCACCGCATCGACCAGTTTACCGCGCGCGGTTAAGAACGGCTGGCCGGAGAGCCACCAGTCCAGCGTGTAGCGCAGCTGATATTTCTCCAGCAGCGCCACGACGCGCTGTTTAATCATCTCGTCGGTCAGCTCGGTGCTGAAGCGGAAGTTAAACTGTACGTGGAGATCGCCCGGAATCACGTTATTGCTGCCGGTGCCCGCCTGAATATTGGCGATCTGCATGCTGGTCGGCGGGAAAAATTCATTGCCGCGATCCCACTCGATACCGACCAGCTCATTGAGCATCGGCGCGGCGCGATGTACCGGGTTATCCGCCAGATGCGGATACGCCACGTGGCCCTGCACGCCGTGAATGGTCAGGTTGCAGGTGAGCGAGCCGCGACGGCCATTCTTCACCACATCGCCGACCACTTCGCTGCTGGAGGGCTCGCCCACCAGGCAATAATCGAGACGTTCGCCGCGCGCCATCAGCGCTTCGACCACTTTCACGGTGCCGTTGGTGGCGCTCGCCTCTTCATCAGAGGTGATCAGAAACGCCAGACGCCCGCGATGGTGCGGATGCTGCGCGACAAAACGCTCCGCCGCCACCACCATCGCCGCCAGCGAGCCTTTCATGTCCGCCGCGCCGCGGCCAAACAGCATCCCGTCACGAATGGTCGGTTCAAACGGCGGATTGATCCAGCGCTCGACATCGCCCGCCGGCACCACATCGGTATGCCCCGCGAAGGCCAGCGTCTCGCCGGTGCCGCGCCATGCCCAGAAATTCTGCGTGTCGCCGATGTTCATCGGCTCAACCGTAAACCCTACGGCCTGCAGCCGCTCAATCAGCAGCGCCTGGCAGCCCGCGTCATCGGGGCTCAGAGAAGGGCGACGAATTAGCTGCTGCGTCAGCTCAATAACCGGGCAAGACATAACACTAGACCTCGTTAAAATAGTGCTGGTAGGTGGATTCACTGAAACCAAGCAGCATAGGCTTACCCGGCGCGCAGAGCAATGGTCGTTTGATGATTGCCGGCATTTCCAGCATCAGCGCGGCCGCGCTGTCGGCGTCGGTAATTGCCGCGCGTTGCGCCTCGTCGAGTTTACGCCATGTGGTACCGCGAGTATTCAGCAGCGCCTCCCAGCCCAGCTCAGCGATAAATTTATGCATCATTTGTGCATCAAGGCCGTCGGTACGGTAGTCGTGAAATTGATAATCGACGTGATTATTTTCAAGCCAGCGGCGGGCTTTTTTGATGGTGTCGCAGTTTTTAATGCCGTACATCACGACCATAATTGAATCCTTTTGTCCAAAATCGGTCCAGTTAAACAAATTATCCGAACAGATAATAGGGTAAACAATAGCCTGCTAATATAACGTATCACTGACAATTATGGTTAGCGTATATATCCCTGTTCGTGCATTTTGAATAATTTTTCATCGGTGGCGCAGACCATTCCGCTGGTTAATTCGCGGAATTGATATTTTTTATAAAAAGCGACCTTATCTAAAACTGCATAGATAAAAACTTTACCAAAAGGTAAAAGCGTTGCGAGGATCTCGTCCATTAATTGATTCCCGAAACCGCGGCCCTGATAATCGGGATCGACAACAATATCGGCGACGTAACTTGACCATGTCAGATCGCTAATCGCATGCGCGGTCGCGACCAGCTTTCCCTCGTGAAATCCGTACCAGCAGAAGGTGCTATTGCGGTAGCAGCGTTCGACCTCCTGCAGGTCGCGCGCGCCGAGTCCCGCTCGTTCAATCAGCGTCGCCAGCGCCTGCCAGTCAGGCGTTTCATGGTTTTGATTTGTGATGATGCGCATGCCAGGTTGCCTCTTTTTCAGTAAAAAATTCCCGAATATTGCCAGCCGTCACACAACAGAAAACTTATCCTCGTCATAGTGAACTGTAAGCCGATAACAAATACATGAGGGAGGCTTATCAATTCGATTGGTTAAATTGTCTTCACTCCGCGTCATTATTTTTGTACCATGCAAACAATAATAAGAGAGGTCATTATGATTGAACATGAACTGGGGAACTGGAAAGATTTTATTGAAGCGATGCTTCGTAAATAAGTCCAGCAATAAGCAAGAGCACATCGCTTTAATAGACACACAGCAGTGATTCCACTCACTGAACATACCAAAAGGCGACCGTTAAGGTCGCCTTTTTCTTTTCAGGGTTATTCTTCCGGCGCAGGCTTAAGCGGAAAACGTCTGCGGATCAGTACAAAAAACAGCGGCACGAAGAAAACTGCCAGCAGCGTTGCGGAGATCATCCCGCCCATCACGCCGGTGCCCACCGCGTGCTGGCTGGCGGAGCCTGCGCCGCTGCTGGTCGCCATCGGCAAAACGCCGAAGATAAACGCCAGCGACGTCATTAAAATCGGCCGCAGGCGCTGGCGGCAGGCATCGAGCGTCGCGGCGATAAGCTCGTGGCCTTTGCTGTTCATCTCATTGGCGAATTCGACAATCAATATCGCGTTCTTGGCGGAAAGCCCGATGACCGTCAGCAGCCCCACCTGGAAATAGACGTCGTTCTCAAGCCCGCGCAGCCAGGTGGCGAGCAGCGCGCCAATTACGCCGAGCGGCACCACCAGCATGACCGAGAACGGCACCGTCCAGCTCTCATACAGCGCGGCGAGGCACAGGAACACGACCAGCAGCGAGAGCGCGTAAAGGGCAGGTGCCTGCGAGCCGGAAAGCCGCTCCTGGTACGACATCGCCGTCCACTCCAGGCCAAAGCCAGTCGGCAACTGGCTCACCAGTTTCTCCATCACGTCCATCGCGGTGCCGGTACTGACGCCCGGTGCCGCCTCGCCGACAATCTCCAGCGCTGAATAGCCGTTGTAGCGCTCAAGGCGCAGCGAGCCGGTTTCCCAGCGCGACGTCGCAAAGGCCGAGAACGGCACCATTGCACCCGCCTGGTTGCGCACATACCAGCGCGTAATATCTTCCGGCAGCATCCGGTATTTCGCGGCCGACTGCACATAGACCTTTTTCACGCGCCCGCGATCCATAAAGTCGTTCACATAGCTTGAGCCCCACGCGGTTTGCAGCGTGTCGTTAATATCGTCAATGGAAACGCCGAGCGCCTGGGCTTTGCGCTGGTCGATGTCTATCTGCAACTGCGGGCTGTCATCCAGGCCGTTGTGGCGCACGCGGGTCAGCGCAGGCTCCTGGCTTGCCATATCGAGCAGGCGATCGCGCGCCTGCATCAGCGCGTCATGCCCAAGCCCGGCGTGATCCTGAAGCTCCATATCAAACCCGGCGGAGCTGCCAAGGCCGCTGATGGCAGGCGGGCTGCTCGCGAACACGCGCGCCTCTTTAATATGGCGAAAAGCCTGCGTGGCGCGCTCAATGATGGCATCCGCGCTGCCGGTGTCCGGGTCGCGATCCTCCCACGGATTCAGGCGTACAAACATGCGCGCCACGTTCTGGCCGTTGCCGCCGGGGCCGGAGCCGACGGTCGCGAACACCGAGGCGACGTTGGCTTTTTCTTTCTCAAAGAAATACCGCTCCACCTGCTGCACCACTTTCAGCGTCTGCTGCTGGGTGGAGCCAGAGGGCAACTGGACTGACGTAATAAACATGCCGCGATCCTCCTGCGGCAGAAACGACGTGGGCAGGCGTAAAAAGAGAAACACCATGCCGCCGAGCAGCAGGGCGTAGAGCAAAATCCAGCGCAGGCTGCGCTGTAAAATTTTTCCTACGGCGGATTCATAACGCAGCGCGCTGCGCTCAAAGGTGCGGTTAAACCAGCCGAAAAAGCCGCGCGAACCGTGGTGTTCGCCTTTTTTCAGCGGCTTAAGCAGCGTGGCGCACAGGGCAGGGGTGAGGATCATCGCGACCAGCACCGACAGCACCATCGACGAGACAATCGTGATGGAGAACTGGCGGTAAATCGCGCCGGTGGTGCCGCCGAAAAACGCCATCGGGATAAACACCGCCGAGAGCACCATGGCGATACCCACCAGCGCGCCCTGGATCTGGCCCATCGATTTACGCGTGGCGGCGCGCGGCGACAGCCCTTCGTCGCTCATGATGCGCTCGACGTTTTCCACTACCACGATGGCGTCATCCACCAGCAGGCCTATCGCCAGCACCATCGCGAACATCGTCAGGGTATTAATGCTGTAGCCGAAGCTGTAGAGCACCGCGAAAGTGCCTAGAAGCACCACTGGCACCGCGATGGTCGGAATCAGCGTGGCGCGGAAATTCTGCAAAAAGAGATACATCACCAGAAACACCAGCGCGATCGCTTCAAGCAGCGTCTTCACCACGTCGGTAATCGAGGCTTTCACGAAAGACGTGGTCTCATACGCGACTTTATATTCCAGCCCGTGCGGGAAATAGTGCGACAGCTCGTCGAGCCGGTTCAGCACCAGTTGCGCCGTCGCCATCTCGTTCGCGCCGGAGGCGAGCTTCACGCCAAGCCCCGACGCCGCTTTGCCGTTATAGCGGCTCAGATAATCATATTTCTCGGCCCCCATTTCGACGGTTGCCACGTCGCCGAGCGTGACGGTCGAACCGTCCTGATTCACGCGCAGCGTAATGGCGCGAAACTGCTCCGGCGTCTGTAACAGCGACTGCGCGTTGATGGTGGCGTTCAGCGCCTGATTATCCACAGACGGCGTGCCGCCGAGCTGGCCGACCGCTATCTGGCTGTTCTGCGATTTAATCGCTGCCACCACATCCGCCGTGGTGAGCTGAAAGCTGGTGAGCTTGTCCGGGTCAAGCCAGATGCGCATGGCGTACTGCGAGCCGTAAGCGTCGATATCCCCGACGCCGTTAATACGGCTGAGCGGCTCCTGAATATTACTCGCCACATAGTCGGCGATATCCTGTTTATCCATGCTGCCATCGGTGGAGACAAACGCGATAGTCAGAATGTTGGTATCGCCGGTTTTGCGCACCGTCACGCCCTGCGTCTGTACGGCCTGGGGGAGCTTTCGCAGCGCGGATTGCAGCTGGTTTTGCACCTGCTGGACCGCTTCATCCGGGTCGGTGCCTGCCTTGAAGTTCAGCGTCACGGTCGCCTGGCCGGTGGCGCTGCTTTGCGACGACATATACATCAGGTTATCGAGGCCGGTCATGTTCTGCTCGATAACCTGAGTGACGGTATTTTCCAGCGTCTGTGCGGAGGCGCCAGGATAGTTTGCCGTGATGCGCACGTTAGGCGGCGCCAGTTCGGGATATTGCTCAACGGGAAGTGAAAATATCGCCAGTGTGCCGGTCAGGCAGATGAGAATTGCCAGCACCCAGGCAAAAATCGGGCGATCGATAAAGAAATTCGCCATGCGAGTCGGGACCTCTTAAATGCTTAGCGTCGTTATTATTGGTAGCCGCAATCACTGTAGCCTCAGGGCACACAACAAACGTGGAGAAAATAAGGAGATAATGTAAATTATCTCGCGCGACGCCGCGCAGACCCTTACGCGCTCCGGGAGCCCAGAAACAGGACGGTCGCCGCGACGCGCGAACGCACGTTAAGTTTGCGCAGTAAATTGCGAATATGCACTTTTACCGTCTCTTCCGAGATCTGTAACGCCGACGCAATCTGCTTATTGGAAAGCCCGCGCGCCACTTCCTGCAACACGTCAAGCTCGCGCCCGGTCAGCAGCGCAAACGGCGCGTCGCGTTGCTCATCAGGCTTGCGCGCGAGCAGATACGCCTGCACCTGCTCGCTGAATGCGCCAGCACCCGCCGCACCGGCCCGGATGGCCTCCAGCAGCGCTTCTGGTTCGCTGTCTTTCAGCAGATAGCCGTCAGCGCCCGCATCGGTCATGGCAAAAATATCGCTTTGCGCATCAGAGACCGTCAGTACGATAATCCGTGCGTTCACGCCGTCGCGGCGCAGCATCGTCAGCGTATCCAGCCCGCTTAAACCCCGCATATTCAGATCCAGCAAAATGACGTCCGGGGAAAGCGCCCGCGCCTGCGCTATCGCTTCTTCACCGCTGCCTGCTTCGCCCGTCACCCGAAACCGCGCATCGGTTTCAAGCAGCTGTCGCAGGCCGCGACGCATCAGCGGGTGATCGTCAACGATAAGAACGTGCCAGGGGATAATTTGCGACATGCTTACTCCGCTCTTGTGGGTTTTTTCTGCGTTGCGGCTGGATAAACCATAGCCTGAGCGTAAGCTTAACCGCCAGACGCCGCCGGCAATGGGCAGAATACCGGAAAAAGCGCCGTTATTCCGGCGACGCGCCGGGGGCGACAAATGGCGTTTCGGGTCGTACTATTCACCCCACACCAGGCGTTTATGGAGTCGCTATGTCGTTAAATGTCGAACTGATAAAAGATAAAATTCTGTCGGAAAACTACTTTGTTCTGCGCAATATCACCTACGATCTGACACGAAAAGATGGCGAAGTGGTCCGCCACAAGCGCGAAGTCTACGATCGCGGCAACGGCGCTGCCGTACTGTTGTATAACCGCGAGAAAAAAAGCGTCGTGTTGATCCGTCAGTTTCGCGTCGCCACCTGGGTTAACGGTAACCCGGACGGGATGCTGATTGAGGCGTGTGCAGGTCTTCTTGACGATGACGAGCCGGAAGTCTGCATTCGCAAAGAGGCTATCGAGGAAACCGGCTACCGCGTGAACGCGGCGGAGAAAGTCTTTGAGCTTTATACCTCCCCCGGCGGCGTTACCGAACTCATTCATCTGTTCATCGCGGAATATGACGATGCCTCACGCGCGAACGAAGGCGGCGGCGTGGAAGATGAAGAGATAGAAGTGCTGGAAATGCCCTTCAGTGAAGCGTTGGAAAAAGTCAGACAAGGCGTGATTCGCGATGCGAAAACGGTGCTGCTGCTTCAGCATCTTCAGCTACGCGGAATAATGGACTGATTTCCCTCACAATAAGAGGCGGTATTACGGATATTGCTATCCGATAAATCCGATTGAGCCGCCCGTGCAGGGCAACGAAGATAGGCGCGTTTCTTCTACCGCTGTTTACGCCCGGGATACGCGCCGTTCATGCTTTTTCGTCTGCTGTCACTCTTTAGCTGTTCTTTGCTGCTCGCCTCGCCGCTCTGGGCTGCGCCCGCGCAGAAGATTTTTAGTGACTGGCAGGTGACCTGCAATAACCAGAATTTCTGCACGGCCCGTAACGTCGGCGGCCATCAGGATCTGGTGATGACGCTGTCGCGTAGCGCCGGTGCGAAACCCGACGCGTCGCTGCGCATCGAGGCGGGCAAACCGGAGGCCGCCGTGAATAAAGCACCGCCGCTTGCCCCGCGTCTCCTGCTGGATGGCAAAACGCTGGTGCCGGCGGGCAGCAAATGGCGTGATATGCCGCGCCGCCTGATGACGGACGACCCGACCACCATTATCGATTTTCTCGATCAGATTAAAGAATCGTCGGTCATTACGCTGAAAGACGGGCCGGGGCATTTATCGCTCGACGGGCTGAAAGCCGCGTTGCTGTTTATCGACGCCCAGCAAAAGCGCGTCGGCAGCGAAACCGCGTGGATCAAAAAGGGCAACAACCCGCCGCTCAGCGTGCCGCCTGCTCCTGCGTTAAAGGGCGTCAAAATCACCAACCCGACGCCGACGCCGCTCTCTCACGACGAGCTGAACGAACTGCTCGATTACGGCACCTGGCGGATGACCAACAGCCAGTGCTCGCTTGATCCGATGCGCCGCGAAGTGCGTATTTCCGCGCTTACTGACGACACGGCGCTGATGATAATCAGCTGTGAAGCGGGTGCTTACAACACGGTGGATCTCGCCTGGCTGGTGTCGCGCCAGAAGCCGTTTGCCTCGCGCATGGTGCGCCTGCGCCTGCCGTTCCTGCCTGCCGATAAAGAGCAAGAGCTGGAACTGATGAACGCGAGCTTCGATGAAAAAACCAAAGAACTGACCACGCACTCCAAAGGCCGCGGCCTCGGCGACTGCGGCGTCGCGACGCGCTGGCGCTTCGACGGCCAGCGGTTTCGCCTGGTGCGCTACGCCGAAGAGCCAAGCTGCGACAACTGGCACGGCCCGGACGCCTGGCCGACGCTCTGGGTGACTCAATAATCCCGCTTCTGGCGGCGCGCGTTTTTGCGTATATTCCTGTGGCTTAACATAACCAATAACAATGGCAGGGAATGTATGGCTTTCACACAGGGGCTGCGCGCGGTTCTCGGACTGGCGCTCACAGGACTGACGCTTTGCGCCAGTGCCGCGATGACACCGCAGGACGAGCGCGACGCGAACGCGCTGGTCGCGCGCTGGAGCGAGTTTAAAAATCATCCCTCCGCCCAGGCAGGCGCGGCGCTTTATGGCGAACAGGTCAGCTGGTACGGCAAAGCGCTTGCGCGCGACGCCGTTATCCAGGAAAACGCCGCCTTCGTGCAAAAACATCCGCACTACGCGCAGGCCATCATCAGCAATATCACGCTCACCGAACAGGACGGGCAGCCGCTTGCCGTACAGGCCACGTTTGTGAAACAGGCGGGGCTTGAGCCACAAACGCCGCGCAACTATCCGGCGCAGCTCACCTTAACGAAACAGGCCGCAGGCTGGCACATCAGCGAAGAAACCGACTGGATAACCGAGGCGAACCGTCAGAAAACGCGCGATTACCGTCTGGCGGGTGGGCGGTTTAACGGCACGGCGAAAAGCTACGCCTGGCTGACGGCGCATGACCCGAAAACCAACGGCGTCTGCGATGAGAGTGGCGACTGCGAGTGCCAGCTGTGGAACAGCGATCCGGCGATCAAACCGGCAGCAATTGCCTCCTGCATCGGTGGCGGCGTCGAGGCGCTCTCAAACCTTGACGACAGCGGACGTGACCGCGCGCTGATTTATCCCGAATGGTGGAGCAGCGCCTGGCGGGCGACCTATCTCTATGACGTGCAGCAACAGCAGTGGGTAAAAGCGATTCCCTCGTTCTCCATGAACCTGAACGTGCAGGAGGATGTGGATGGCACGTCGCTGGTAGCGCGCGACCCGCAGCATCCGGGGCAGGTGATTGTCTCGCAGGCGCAGTGGGATGAGAAAACGGAAGATATTGTGATAAACAAAAGCGCCGAGACGCTGAACGTCCTGAAATAAAACCGCGCCGGAAATAAAAAAGCCAGCCCGTTAAGGCTAATTTAAAACCCTTGCGCCGAGGAACGAGAGGCACCCGTTCGATCCTGTTTGCTTGCAGGCGAGTTCTGCCGGGCTGAATCCGGAAATAATCATTTTACGTGGGATAATTTCAGCATTTTTATCCCACAAAATAGTTGTGGTTAACGCAATAATTCCATTTTTCATGCTTAAAGGAACTAAGAATGAACTGGAATAAAGACGTTGCTATTTCGCATCTCCGGTCCCGCGCGCTCGGTCATTCACATAACGAATGTGCGACCTTTACAAGGGAGGCTATAGCTGCTGGCGGCATACGGCTGGAGAGAACGCTAAACGCAAAAGATTACGGGCCTGCATTACTGCGCGCTGGATTTCATGAAGTCCCGCCGGGCTCAACATTATTGAGCGGTGATGTTGCTGTGATTCAGCCGTATCCCGGAGGGAACCCGAGCGGGCATATGACAATGTATGATGGCACGCAGTGGATCTCCGATTTCAGGCAACGCAGTATGTACCCGGGCCCAGGGTATCGCGCCGCCCAACCGGCTTTCAAAATATACAGGATGAATTGATGCGAGCTGCAATAGTGTTATGCGCTTTCTTGCTCTCCGCTTGCGCAGTTAAGCCGGAACAGAGCGCGCCGACGCGAGTACATTCTTTTTATTCTACTTATCTGATGTCTCTTACAAGTAGCGACAATCAATATTCGCCGTCTGATTTGCGCGAATATGTTTCTGCCGACACGATCAAGAGACTGGAGGATATCGAGTCGATATCAGAACAAGACCTGATTGGCTCGGATTACTTCGCTTATGCACAGGACTATGATCCATCATGGATATCGGCGCTAACTGTCGGTGCCGCCAGGCCGTTCATGGGGGGCGAGGTAATGTCGGTATGGATTGGCAGGGAGGGCGGGAAAAAATTAGAGCTGGAAGTGTTTGTTCGTCGGGAGTCAGACATCTGGAAGATATACCGAGTCCGTGATGTCACCGATAACTATGAGCATCCAATATTTAACGCCGGCGCCATCGCTCGCGCGAAGTCTGCTGCTCAAGGCGGCCTGTAAAGAATAACCCCAGTCATCTGCCGTAATGCCGCTCACTTAAGCTTTATGTGATTTAAAGCTGAACGGATAACGAAATCCATATCGTGTGCAGTCATAAAAAAGCCAGAATCAGGAAACTGACTCTGGCTTATTTCTTACTGGCAGGATCGTTCAGGTACGCTTAAACGATCGGCGTCAGCCCGTTAAGGCTGGCTTATTTGCCGAGCACTTTGCGGGCTTTTTCTACCACGTTTTCGACGGTAAAGCCGAAGTACGGGAAGAGTTTCTCCGCGGGCGCGGATTCGCCATAGCCGGTCATGCCGACGATAGCGCCTTTCAGGCCGACGTATTTGTACCAGTAGTCGGCGATGCCCGCTTCCACCGCCACGCGCGCGCTGACGTCGGACGGCAGCACCGATTCACGATAGGCTTCATCCTGCGCGTCAAAGACATCAGTCGACGGCAGCGACACCACACGCACCGCCACGCCGTCGCCGCGCAGTTTTTCTGCCGCCTGAACGGCGATTTCCACTTCCGACCCGGTGGCAATCAGGATCAGATCCGGTTTGCCGCCCGCGTCTTTCAGGATATACCCGCCGCGCGCCACATCTTTCAGCTGCTGCGGCGAGCGCTCGATCTGCGCCAGATTCTGACGAGAGAGGATCAGCGCCGTCGGGCCGTTATGGCGCTCGATAGCGGCTTTCCACGCCACCGCGGTTTCCACCTGGTCACACGGACGCCAGGTGCTGAAATTCGGCGTCAGGCGCAGGCTCGCGAGCTGCTCCACCGCCTGGTGCGTCGGGCCGTCTTCCCCAAGACCGATAGAGTCATGGGTGTAGACCATAATCTGCCGCGCCTTCATCAGCGCCGCCATGCGCGCCGCGTTGCGGGCGTATTCGACGAACATCAGGAAGGTGGCGGTGTAGGGCACAAAGCCGCCGTGGTGGGCGATGCCGTTGGCGATGGCCGTCATGCCGAATTCGCGCACGCCGTAGTGAATGTAGTTGCCCGCCGGATCTTCTTTCAGCGATGTCGAGCCCGACCAGATAGTCAGGTTGCTCGGTGCGAGGTCTGCCGAGCCGCCCAGCAACTCCGGCAGTACCGGGCCATAAACGTTCAGCGCGTTCTGGGACGCCTTACGGGAGGCGATTTTCGCCGGTTCCGCCTGGAGTTTTTCGATGTACTCCTGCGTCACCTGCTGCCAGTTTTCCGGCATTTCACCGCCCATACGGCGGTTAAACTCGGCCGCCAGCTCCGGGTAGGCTTCCTGATACGCGGCGAATTTCTCGTTCCAGCTCGCTTCAACCTGGCGGCCTTTTTCCTTCGCATCCCAGCCTTTGTAGACTTCATCCGGAATTTCAAACGGCGGGTAGTTCCAGCCGAGCTGTTTACGGGTCAGCGCCACTTCTTCTTCGCCAAGCGCCGCGCCGTGGGACTCCTCTTTGCCCGCTTTGTTCGGCGAGCCGAAGCCAATCACGGTGCGACAGATAATCAGCGACGGTTTATCGGTAACCTGTTTCGCCTCTTCAATGGCGCGCTTGATAGCCTCTGGATCGTGGCCGTCAATCTCATGCACTACGTGCCAGTGGTAGGCTTCAAAACGTTTGGCGGTGTCGTCGGTAAACCAGCCCTCGGTTTCGCCATCAATCGAGATGCCGTTGTGATCGTAGAAGCCAATCAGCTTGCCAAGACCCAGCGTGCCCGCGAGCGAGCAGACCTCATGGGAGATACCTTCCATCAGGCAGCCATCGCCCATAAACACATAGGTATTGTGATCGACAATCTCATGGCCCGGGCGGTTGAACTGCGCCGCGAGCGTTTTCTCGGCAATCGCCAGACCCACAGCATTCGCGAGCCCCTGACCGAGCGGCCCGGTGGTGGTTTCCACGCCCGGTGTATAGCCGATTTCCGGGTGGCCCGGCGTTTTGGAGTGCAGCTGTCGGAAGTTTTTCAGCTCTTCCATCGGCAGGTCGTAGCCCGACAGATGCAGCAGGCTGTAGAGCAGCATCGAGGCGTGGCCGTTGGAAAGAATAAAGCGGTCGCGGTCATACCACGTCGGGTTTGTCGGGTTGTGCTTGAGGAAATCGTTCCACAGCACTTCGGCGATATCCGCCATCCCCATCGGCGCGCCGGGGTGACCGGATTTGGCTTTCTGAACCGCATCCATGCTCAGCGCACGGATGGCGTTGGCTAAAAGCTGACGAGACATGTTTCTCTCCATGGCAAAAGTTAAAGTTTGGCGGCAAGCAGATCTTCAAGTGAACGCTGATCGACAGCGAACTGGCGAATGCCTTCAGCCAGTTTTTCGACCGCCATCGCGTCCTGGTTATGCTCCCAGCGGAATTCGGCTTCGGTCATCGGCTGCGGACGGTTAAAGCCCTGGGAGGCCGGAATAAGCTTACGCGCCACCGGCGCATCGCTCTCCTGCAACTCTTTCAGCAGGTTAGGGGAGATGGTCAGACGGTCGCAGCCCGCCAGCGCCAGGATCTGCTCGGTACGGCGGAAGCTCGCGCCCATCACGATGGTCTGGTAGTTATGCTGCTTGTAGTAGTCGTAGATGTTACGCACCGACTTCACGCCGGGATCTTCATCAACCACATACGGGTCCATCGGTTTGCGGGTGTTGTACCAGTCATAGATACGGCCCACGAACGGGGAGATGAGATACACCCCCGCTTCGGCGCAGGCGCGCGCCTGGGCAAAGGAGAACAGCAGTGTCAGGTTGCAGTGAATGCCTTCTTTTTCCAGTTCTTCTGCGGCGCGAATGCCTTCCCAGGTGGAAGCGAGCTTAATCAGAATGCGCGATTTATCGATGCCCTGTTCCTGGTACAGCTCCACCAGGCGACGCGCTTTGGCGATGCTTTTTTCTTTGTCGAACGACAGACGCGCGTCCACTTCGGTTGAGACGCGTCCTGGAATACTTTTCAGAATTTCCGCACCCACATTGACGGCCAGTTTGTCACTCGCTTCCGCGACCTGCTCTTTTTGCGTGCTGCCGCGTTTTTTGCCGTATTCCAGCGCATCGGTGAACAGATGCTGGTAATGCTCAAGGCTTGCGGCCTTCAGCAGCAGGGAAGGGTTGGTGGTCGCGTCCTGAGGCTGATAGTTACGAATGGATTCAATATCGCCGCTGTCGGCGACTACCGTTGTGAATTGTTTAATGCCATCGAGTTGGTTCATTTTGCTACTCCTTGAAAAGCAAAGATTTTATGGGGCGCTGTCAGTGTCGCCCGCCGGGATCTCATCAGGGACATAACAAAAAAGCATAGCAGACGCGCATAGCAATGCTTTCCCGAACCGGCAACATCGCTGCTATAAATTGATAACATCAAAGGGTTGCATGACTCAGAGTTTGGCGGTCTTCAAAGTTTAGCCGCCGCTAACGGGCGATACTGACGGCCTGGTTAAACGAGCGTGCGACATGCCGCTTCATACCCTGCAGAAGAAAAAGGATCAGTAAAATGGATGAGCAACTAAAACAGAGCGCCCTCGATTTTCACGAATTCCCTGTCCCAGGCAAAATTCAGGTTTCTCCGACCAAACCGCTGGCCACTCAGCGCGATCTGGCGCTGGCCTATTCGCCAGGCGTAGCCGCGCCCTGTCTGGAAATCGCCGCCGACCCGCTGGCCGCCCATAAATACACCGCGCGCGGCAACCTCGTGGCGGTTATCTCCAACGGCACCGCGGTGCTGGGGCTTGGCAATATCGGCGCGCTGGCCGGTAAACCGGTGATGGAAGGCAAGGGCGTTCTGTTTAAGAAATTCGCCGGTATCGATGTGTTTGATATCGAAATCGACGAACACGATCCCGATAAAGTCATCGATGTGGTGGCGGCGCTGGAGCCGACCTTCGGCGGCATCAACCTGGAAGATATCAAAGCGCCGGAGTGTTTTTATATCGAGCAGAAGCTGCGCGAGCGCATGAATATTCCGGTGTTCCATGACGATCAGCACGGCACCGCCATCATCTGTACCGCCGCGGTGTTAAACGGCCTGCGCGTGGTGCAGAAAAACATTTCCGACGTGCGCCTCGTGGTTTCCGGCGCGGGCGCGTCCGCCATCGCCTGTATGAATCTGCTGGTGGCGCTTGGCATGCAGAAGCACAACATCGTGGTGTGCGATTCCAAAGGCGTTATCTACAAAGGCCGTGAAGAGAACATGGCGGAAACCAAAGCCGCTTATGCGATTGACGACAACGGTAAGCGCACGCTGGGCGAAGTGATCGAAGGCGCGGATATCTTCCTTGGCTGCTCCGGCCCGAAAGTCCTGACCCAGGAGATGGTCAAAAAAATGGCGGATTCGCCGCTCATTCTGGCGCTCGCCAACCCGGAGCCGGAAATCATGCCGCCGCTCGCCAAAGCGGTGCGTCCGGATGCGATCATCTGCACCGGTCGTTCGGATTTCCCGAACCAGGTGAACAACGTCCTCTGCTTCCCGTTTATCTTCCGTGGCGCGCTGGATGTCGGCGCGACCGCCATCAACGAAGAGATGAAGCTCGCGGCGGTCCATGCCATCGCTGAACTGGCACACGCCGAGCAGAGCGAAGTGGTGGCCTCCGCGTATGAAGATCAGGAGCTGTCGTTCGGGCCGGATTACATCATTCCGAAACCGTTCGATCCGCGCTTAATTGTGACTATCGCGCCTGCGGTGGCGAAAGCGGCGATGGATTCCGGCGTGGCGACCCGCCCGATTGAGGATTTCGACGCATATAAAGACAAGCTCACCGAATTTGTCTACAAAACCAACCTGTTCATGAAGCCGGTCTTCAACCAGGCGCGCAAAGATCCGAAGCGCGTGGTGCTGACCGAAGGCGAAGAGCCGCGCGTGCTGCACGCCACTCAGGAGCTCATTACGCTTGGGCTGGCGAAGCCGGTGCTGGTGGGCCGTCCTGGCGTTATCGAGATGCGCCTGAAAAAACTCGGTCTGCAAATCGAGGCGGGCAAAGATTTCGAGATCGTGAATAACGAGTCGGACCCGCGCTTTAAGGAGTACTGGAACGAGTATTACAACATTATGAAGCGCCGTGGCATCACGCAGGAACAGGCGCAGCGCGCGGTGATTGGCAACAGCACGGTGATTGGTGCCATCATGGTGCATCGTGGCGAAGCCGACGCGATGATTTGCGGCACGATCGGTGATTATCATGAGCATTTCAGCGTGGTTCAGCAGATTTTCGGTTATCGCGACGGCGTGAAAGCCGCGGGTGCGATGAACGCGCTGCTGCTGCCGAGCGGCAATACGTTTATCGCCGATACCTATGTGAACGACGATCCGACGCCGGAACAGCTGGCGGAGATCACCGTCATGGCGGCGGAAACGGTGCGTCGTTTCGGGATCGAGCCGAAAGTGGCGTTGTTGTCGCATTCTAACTTTGGTTCTTCCGATTCGCCTGCCGCCAGCAAAATGCGCGAAACGCTACAGCTGGTGCGTGAGCGCGCCCCGGATCTGATGATCGACGGCGAGATGCACGGCGACGCGGCGCTGGTAGAGAGCATCCGCAACGATCGTATGCCGGACAGCCCGCTGAAAGGCTCGGCCAATATCCTGATTATGCCGAACGTGGAAGCGGCGCGTATCAGCTATAACCTGCTGCGCGTATCAAGCTCCGAGGGCGTGACCGTGGGGCCGGTGCTGATGGGGGTGTCGAAACCAGTACACGTGTTGACGCCGATCGCCTCGGTTCGCCGTATCGTGAATATGGTGGCGCTGGCGGTGGTCGAAGCGCAAACCAACCCACTGTAATTGGTTAACGGCGGGTGCGCAGGCTTACCCGCCCTACAAGGGAAAGCGGTTGTTCGTGGTTTTGTAGGGTGGGTAAGCGAAGCGCACCCACCATTTTTCCAGCCGCACCCGCCATTCACCCACGCTCACCGCCGCCCGAGCGGCACCACCAGCGGCGTACCCGCCACCGGATCCTCAATAATCATGCACCGTAACCCGTAAATCGCCTCGATAAGCGCCGCGTCCACAATCTCTGACGGCGCGCCCTCGGCGATAATCTTCCCGTCCCGCAACGCAATCAGATGATTCGCGTAGCGGCACGCCTGGTTCAAATCGTGCAGCACCGCGGCAAGCGTATACCCCTGCTCACGGTTAAGCGTGCAGAGCAGTTCCAGCAGATCGATCTGATGGCTGATATCAAGCCAGGTGGTCGGCTCGTCGAGCAGCAAAATCGAGGTCTCCTGCGCCAGCACCATCGCAATCCAGGCGCGCTGGCGCTGGCCGCCGGAGAGCGTATCGACGCTCTGGTCGGCAAGCGCGGTCACGCCGGTCGCCGCCATCGCCTTTTGCACCGCGCGCTCGTCCTCGTCGCGCCAGCGGGTAAACAAAGGCTGATGCGGATAACGCCCACGCGCCACCAGCTCCGCAACGGTGATATCCCCCGGCGCGCTGGCGTTCTGCGCGAGCAGGCCAATGCGCCGCGCCACCTCTTTGGTGGCGAAGTGCTGAATAGCCTGGCCGTCGAGGCGCACCTGCCCGCCGAGCGGCTTCATCAGGCGGCTCAGCGTGCGCAGCAGCGTCGATTTGCCACAGCCGTTCGGGCCGATAATCGCGGTAAATTTGCCATCGGGGATCGCCACGTTCAGCCCGTCGGCGACGCGAAAATCGCCGTAACCCAGCGTCAGCGCTTCGCCGGTCAAGCGTGAAGTCATAGTCATCTCCTGCGTGACTCCTGTATCAACAAGGCGATGAGATAAATGCCGCCGAGGCAGACAGTGACGGTGCCCACCGGCAGCTGATAAGGCGTGAACAGATACTGAGCGCACAGGTCAGCGGCCAGCAGCAGCAGCGCGCCGCACAGCGCCGCCTGCGTCAGCCCAAAGCGCGCGGTGCCGCTTAAGCGACGCGCGATATGCGGGGCCACCAGCGCCACAAAGGAAATCGGCCCGGCCATCGCCGTCGCGCCTGCGGTCAGCACGACGCCGGTTAGCATCAGCAGCAGGCGGGAGCGTTCCACCGCCACCCCCAGCGCGCAGGCGCTGTCATCACCCATCTCCAGCAGCCGCATCCGGCGCACCAGCAGCGCGCTCGCCAGCAGCGCCAGCACAAGCAGCGGGGAGGCGGGCAGCGTTTTCCCCCAGGTAATGCCGTTCAGCGAACCGGCGTTCCACAGGCCCGCGGACAGCGCCGTCTCAAGCGACGCCTGCAGCAGCAGCCACGTATTGAACGCCACCAGCATCGCCCGCACCCCAATGCCGATAATAATCAGCCGGAAAGTGTCAATGCCGTTGCGCCAGGCGAGCAGCCAGACGACAAACGCCGTCAGCGTGCCGCCCGCGATGGCGGCGAACGCGATAGCGGACTGATGCTGGCCCGCCAGCACCATCGCCACCAGCACGCCGCTCCACGCGCCGGTGTTGAAGCCCATCACATCGGGGCTGCCTAAAGGGTTGCGCATCAGCGACTGGAAAATCGCGCCGCTCACGCCGAGCGCGGCACCCAGCAGCAGCGCCATCGCCACGCGCGGCAGCCGCCATTCGGTGACGATAAGCGAAACATTGCGCGGCGCGTGGCCGGTCAGCGCGTCCAGCACCTTGCGGGCCTCAAGCGTCACCGCGCCCTGCGTCAACGCCCAGAGGCCGAGACCTGTGCACAGGCTCAGCGTCAGCAGGCAAAAGAGCCCTAAACGAGGGGGAACGGATCTCATAACGCGCCTCCGCCGCGCCGCTGGCGCACCAGATAAATCAGCGCGGGCGCGCCGATAAACGCGCTGATCACCGAGACCCGCAGTTCGCCCGGCACTACCAGCCTGCCAATGATATCCGCGAGTAGCAGCAGCGACGGCGTGGCGAGCAGCGTCACCGGCAGCGACCAGCGGTGATCCGCGCCCACCAGCCAGCGCGCCAGGTGCGGCATCATCAGGCCGATAAAGGCGATGGGGCCAACCACGGCGGTGGCGCTGGCGCACAGAAGCGTAATGGCGACAAGCCCTAGCACCTGCGTGCGCGCCACGCGGCTGCCGAGCGCCGTCGCCGTGTCGGCTCCCATACTGAGACTGTTCAGCGCGCGCCCCAGCAGCAGCGCGATAACCGCGCCCAGGAGCACGAGCGGCGCGATGGCTTTAAGCGTCGTCAGGGTACGGATATCAAGCGAGCCTGCCTGCCAGAAGCGCAACTGGTCATACACCGTCGGGTTTAAGAGCGCGAGACCGCCGGAAAGCCCTTCCAGCACCGCGGCCAGCGCCACGCCCGCGAGCGTCAGGCGCACCGGGCTAAGCTGTCCGCCGCCCGCGCTGCCGGTAAACGCCACGATGAGCGTGGCGGCCAGCGCGCCGCACAGCGCCAGCGCGAGAACAGGCAGGGGATCGCTCACGCCCCACAGCGCCGCGCCCAGCACAATGGCGAAGCTGGCACCGGCGTTCACGCCTAACAGGCCGGGGTCGGCGAGCGGGTTGCGGGTCAGCGTTTGCATCAGCGCGCCGGCAAGCCCGAGCGACAGCCCGGCGACAATCCCCGCAAGGGTGCGCGGCAGGCGTGCGTCGAGCACGATAGTGCAGTCCGCCTCGCGGCAGGTGCCGGTGAGCGCGTCCATCACAAGAGAAAAGGGCAGGGATTTGGCGCCCACCCGCAGGCTGAGGGCGGCCATCAACAGCAGCAATAACAAGAGACACAACAGGACAACCATCCTGGAGGAAAGGCGCGAGGCCGACATAACGCACATCCTGGAATCGATAATGATAGTTATTATCACTCTTATCTGGCTATGTTAGCATGGCCGTCCCGTTATCCGGCAAGGAAAATTCGCGTTAAGGCCCTGTAATGAACCGACATTCGCTGTTACTGAACCTCTCGTTACTGAAAACTCATCCCGCTTACCGCGCCGTCTTTCTGGCGCGCTTTATCTCCATTCTCGGTCTTGGTCTGCTTGGCGTGGCGGTGCCGGTACAGATCCAGACGCTCACCGGCTCGCCTTTTCAGGTGGGGCTTGCGGTCACGCTGACGGGGGCGGCGATGTTTATCGGGCTGATGACGGGCGGCGTACTGGCCGACCGCTACGAGCGCAAAACGCTCATTCTGCTGGCGCGCTCCACCTGCGGCCTCGGGTTTATCGGGCTTTGGATCAACGCCATGCTGCCCGCGCCGTCGGTTATTGCGATTTACGCGCTCGGGCTGTGGGACGGGTTTTTCGGGGCGATCGGCGTGACGGCGCTGCTGGCGGCGACGCCCGCTATTGTCGGGCGTGAAAACCTGATGCAGGCGGGGGCGATTACCATGCTGACGGTGCGTCTGGGGTCGGTGATTTCGCCGCTGCTCGGCGGCGTGCTGCTGGCCTGGGGCGGTGTGGCCTGGAACTACGCGCTGGCGGCGCTCGGCACCTTTCTCACGCTCCTGCCGCTGCTGACCCTTCCGGCGTTGCCTGCGCCGCAGATGCAGCGCCAGCATCCGCTGCGCGCGCTGGCCGACGGGCTGCGCTTTCTCGCGGCAAGCCCGGTGGTGGGCGGCGTGGCGCTGATCGGCGCGCTGCTGACGATGGCGAGCGCGGTGCGCGTGCTCTATCCGGCGCTTGCGAACCACTGGCAGATGGCAAGCGGCGAAATCGGCGTGTTGTACGCCGCCGTGCCGCTCGGCGCGGCGCTGGGCGCGCTCACCAGCGGCGGGCTGGCACACGCGCCACGCCCGGGCCGCACGCTGCTGGTTTCTTCCGTGCTGGCGCTGGCGGCAGTGAGTGTGTTCAGCCTGATGCCGTTCTGGCCGCTGGCGTTTATCTGCCTGACGCTGTTCGGCTACCTGAGCGGCGTGAGTTCGCTGATCCAGTATCAGCTTATCCAGACCCGCACGCCGGATCACATGCTCGGGCGCATCAACGGGCTGTGGACGGCGCAAAACGTGACGGGCGACGCCATCGGCGCGGCGGCGCTCGGCGGTATGGGCGCGTGGCTGTCGCCCGTGAGCGCAGCGAGCGTGGGCGGGATGGGGCTTGCGATTATTACCCTTGCGCTGGCGCTGCTGCTGGCGGAACTGCGCTGTCTACGCCAGCCGCCGCCGGAACCCGCGCCGCATTAAAAAAGGGGCCATCCGGCCCCGTCTTTTACTCTTTGAACAACGCTTCAAGCCGTTTCAGCAACAGGCTGGCGCTGTAGTAATCGAGCCGGAAGGTTTCGGTGCCAAGCGCGTAAACGCGTTTATTTTTCACCGCCGACAGGTGCGCGAGCAACGGGTCGCGCATCAGTGCCGCCGCGTCTTTATCATCAGCCGCGAACAAAAACAGCGTCTCGCCGTTCAGCCCCGCCGCCAGATTTTCCCCGCCGAGCTGAATAATGTCGTGGCGTTTGCCCATGCTGGTGAGGCCGTGCGCGGCGGGCGGCGGCGCGAGCGTAAAGCCGAGCTGGCCGAGCAGTTTCCCCTGCGCCGATTCGGCGGTCCAGAGATTCGCGCCGTGCGCGGCAGGGTTATAAACCAGCGCGCTCACGGGCTGCGGCGGCAGCGTCATCTGCGCTTTTGCCTGCGCAAGCTGCTGATCAAACTGCGCGATGCGTTCGGCGGCCTGCTTCTCATGGCCTGTTATCTCGCCAAGCTGCGTTAACAGTGCCTGCCAGCTTTTGTCGTCGTAATTGATGATTAATGTCGGCGCGATAGCGGAAAACTGTTCATACAACGCCTGCGCGGAATCGCCGCCGGTCGCGCTCACCAGTATCAGATCCGGCATCTGCGCGGCGACGGCTTCAGCGTTTGGCTCGCCGATGTACAGCCGCTCAACATGACGAGCTTTGGCGATATCACCCCACTGGCGCAAAAAACCCTGGTCGTCAGCGACGCGGTTGCCGGGCGACGTCGCGCCGCTTGCCACCACCGGCGCATCGATCGCCAGCAGCGAACCGGTCAGCGTGACGCTGGTGGAGACGATGCGCTGCGGCGCTTTTTCAAGCGTATGTACGCCGCGGCTGTCGGTCACCTGACGCGGCCACGACGCCGCCTGTGAGACTGAGGATATTCCTAAAAGCAGCAGGCTGGCGACGAATGCGGCGCGCAGAGCGGAAGTGAACGTCACGGCAACAATTCCTGTACGATGAGTTAATAATGCTTCTCATTTTCATCATTTGCCGACAGGATGCAAGCGCCGCTGTCGCCTTCACTTCACCCCCACGGTTGACAACCCCGTCATTTCGCCTTAGGTTACGCCTCCAAATACAAATGATAACAATTATCAGTTCACTTTTTGGTACAGGAGGAGCGCATGGACACGTCACTGGCCGGGGAACGCTGCGACGCTGCCGCAACCCTTTCATCTGACAGCTTTTTCTTCATGTCGCCTTATCGCAGCTTCACCACCCGCGGCTGTTTTATGCGGCTGGAGACGCCCGCGGCCGACGGCGCAGCGCGTCACGGCGTATTTCAGACCGCACTGCGTAACGCGTTTGACCGCGCCCGCCGGCAGGGCATCGCGCGCCCGATAGTCGTCGGCGCTATTCCGTTCGATACGCGCAAGCCGTCCGCGCTTTTCATTCCCGAAAGCTACAGTGAGACCGCCCGCGGCGGTTATTCGCTTATCGACAACAGCGCCGCGCCGCGTGTGATGAGCCGTGAGGCACTCCCGGATGAAGAGACGTTTATGGCGATGGTGGCGCGCGCCGCCGCGCTGACCGCGACGCCTGCGGTCAGCAAAATCGTGCTATCCCGCCTTATCGACATCACCACCGAACAGGCTCCGGACAGCCTCGCGCTGCTGGCGCGTCTGGTGGCGCAGAACCCCGCGAGTTTTAACTTTCACGTGCCGCTGCCGGACGGCGGCGCGCTGCTCGGCGCAAGCCCGGAACTGCTGCTGCGCAAAGATGGCAATACGTTCAGCTCGCTGCCGCTGGCGGGCTCCGCGCGCCGCCATGCCGACGCGGCGCAGGATAAAAGCGCAGGCCAGGCGCTGCTCTGTTCGGCCAAAGATCGCCATGAACATGAACTTGTGACGCAGGCAATGCGCGACGTACTCGCGCCGCGCAGCCAGCGCCTTGCGATGCCGGGCGCGCCGGAGCTGATTACCACGCCGACGCTCTGGCATCTCGCGACGCCCGTGGAGGGCGAAACGCGCTTTGCGGATGACAACGCGCTGTCGCTCGCTTGCCTGCTGCACCCGACGCCCGCGCTGAGCGGTTACCCGCACGAGGCGGCGAAAGCGTATATCGCTGAGCTGGAGCCGTTCGATCGCGAACTGTTCGGCGGGATCGTTGGCTGGTGCGATGCCGACGGCAACGGCGAGTGGGCGGTGACTATCCGCTGCGCGCGTTTGCGGGAAAACCAGGTGCGGCTGTTTGCGGGCGCGGGCATTGTTCCGGCGTCCGATCCGGCGTCCGAGTGGCGCGAAACCGGCGTCAAGCTCTCCACCATGCTCCACGTTTTAGGTCTTCACTGAGGTTTTACGCATGACGATCCCTTACACCCGCTGGCCGGACGATCTCGCCGCACGCTACCGCGCCCGCGGCTACTGGCTTGACCTGCCGCTCACCGATATTTTAAGCCGCCACGCGCAGAGTGCCGCGACAGCGCTTATCGACGGCGAGCGCCGCTACAGCTACCGCGAGCTGGACGCGGCAGCCACACGTCTTGCGGGCGCGCTGGCGCGTCGCGGGCTTCAGCGTGGCGATACCGCGCTGGTGCAGCTTGGCAACGTGGCGGAGTTTTATATCGTGTTCTTCGCGCTGCTGAAAATCGGCGTGGCGCCGGTTAATGCGCTGTTCAGCCATCAGCGCACCGAGCTTGACGCGTACGCGCGCCAGATTGCACCCGCGCTGCTGATTGCCGACCGCGAGCACGCGCTCTTTAGCGACGATGCGTATATCACGGCGCTGAAAGCGCAGCATTCGTCGCTGCGCATGACGCTTCTGCGTGGCGACGGGCTGGACGCGCTCATTTCAGCGCCGACGACGGATTTCACGCCCACGCCGTCCGCCGCCGATGAAGTGGCGTTTTTCCAGCTTTCCGGCGGCAGTACCGGCACGCCGAAGCTCATTCCGCGCACGCACAACGACTACTACTACAGCATTCGCCGCAGCGTGGAGATTTGTGAATTCACCCGCGAAACGCGCTACCTCTGCGCGCTGCCCGCGGCGCACAACTACCCGTTAAGCTCCCCCGGCGCGCTCGGCGTCTTCTTCGCCGAAGGCTGTGTGGTGCTGGCGCGCGACCCGAGCGCGACGCTCTGCTTCCCGCTTATCGAAGCGCACCAGATTAACGTCACCGCGCTGGTGCCGCCCGCCGTCAGCCTCTGGCTACAGGCCATTCAGGAGTGGGGCGACAACCGCCAGCTGGCGTCGCTGAAACTGTTGCAGGTCGGCGGTGCAAGGCTTTCCGACACGCTCGCCGCGCGCATTCCGGCGGAAATCGGCTGCCAGCTTCAGCAGGTGTTCGGCATGGCCGAAGGGCTGGTGAATTACACCCGCCTGGACGACCCGGACGAGCGCATCTTCACCACCCAGGGGCGACCGATGAGCCCGGATGATGAAGTCTGGGTAGCCGATGAAAACGGCAATCCGCTGCCGCGCGGTGAGACAGGACGGCTGATGACGCGCGGCCCTTACACCTTCCGCGGTTACTACAACAGCCCTGAACACAACGCCAGCGCTTTTGATGAGAACGGCTTTTACTGCTCCGGCGATCTGGTGGCCATCGATGAGCAGGGCTACATCACCGTTCAGGGGCGCGAGAAAGATCAGATAAACCGCGGGGGCGAGAAGATCGCCGCGGAAGAGATCGAGAACCTGCTGCTCGGCCACGAGGCCATTGTGCACGCGGGGCTGGTTTCGATGGAAGACAGCCTGCTTGGCGAAAAAAGCTGCGCGTATATCGTCACCACCCGCCCGGTCAAGGCGGTGGAGATCCGCCGTTTTTTACGCGAGCTGGGCGTCGCCGATTTCAAACTGCCGGATCGCGTGGAGCGCGTCGATGCGCTGCCGCTCACGCCGGTCGGCAAAGTGGATAAAAAACAACTGCGTCTGTGGCTGGCCGCGCGTCAGCCCGTCTCTGAGTAAGGAAAGAAGATGGCTATCCCAAAACTGAACGCCTATACGCTGCCCACGGCGGCGGATCTCCCGCAAAATAAAGTGAGCTGGGCGCTGGAGCCGCCGCGCGCGGCGCTGCTCATTCATGATATGCAGGAGTATTTCCTTAACTTCTGGGGCGAAAACTGCCCGATGATCGAGCAGGTGGTGGCGAATATCGCCGCGCTGCGAGCGTACTGTAAGGCGCAGGGCATTCCGGTTTATTACACCGCGCAGCCCAATAATCAGAGCGACGCCGATCGCGCGCTGCTGAACGACATGTGGGGGCCGGGGCTGAATAACCATCCGGAGAAGCAAAAGGTGGTTGCGGCGCTGGCACCGGATGCCGACGACACCGTGCTGGTGAAATGGCGCTATAGCGCGTTTCATCGCTCGCCGCTTGAGCACGCGCTGAAAGAGACGGGCCGCGATCAGCTC
This sequence comes from Cronobacter sp. HA18003, assembly GCF_011605905.1. NCBI lineage: Bacteria > Pseudomonadati > Pseudomonadota > Gammaproteobacteria > Enterobacterales > Enterobacteriaceae > Cronobacter > Cronobacter sp. HA18003. The sequence continues at coordinate 140,660 of NZ_JAANQO010000026.1, forward strand.
ATTATCTGCGGGGTGTATGCGCATATCGGCTGCATGATCACCGCCACCGACGCGTTTATGCGTGATATTCAACCGTTTATGGTGGCCGACGCGCTGGCGGATTTCAGCCGGGATGAGCATCTGATGGCATTGAATTACGTCGCGGGCCGCGCCGGGCGCGTGGTAATGACTGCCGATCTGCTGCCTGCCAGTGAGCCGGACGCGCCGGGCAGCAAAGCAGCGCTGCGTGCGCTGGTGCTGCCGCTGCTGGATGAGTCCGACGAGCCGGAAGATGACGAAAACCTGATCGACTACGGTCTCGACTCGGTGCGCATGATGGCGCTGGCGGCGCGCTGGCGCAAAGTGCATGGCGATATCGACTTCGTGATGCTCGCGAAAAACCCGACCATCGATGCCTGGTGGGCGCTGCTAAGCCGGGAGCCGCAGGCATGACGCTCGATTTCCAGGGGAAAAACGTCTGGGTGACCGGCGCGGGCAAAGGCATTGGCTATACCACCGCGCTGGCGTTTGCCGAAGCGGGCGCAAACGTGACCGGTTTTGATCTCGCGTTTCCACTGGCTGACTATCCGTTCGCCAGTGAAACACTGGATGTGGCGGACGCCGCGGCGGTGGCGGGCGTTTGCGAGCGGTTGCTCGGCAATAACCCGCGCCTTGATGTGCTGGTGAACGCGGCGGGCATTCTGCGTATGGGCGCGACGGATGAAATCGCTCCCGACGACTGGCAGCAGACGTTCGCGGTAAACGTGGGTGGCGCGTTTAACTTCTTTCAGCAGACGATGGCGCGGTTTCGCACGCAGAAGGGCGGGGCTATTGTGACGGTTGCTTCCGACGCCGCCCATACGCCGCGCATCGGGATGTCGGCGTATGGCGCGTCGAAAGCGGCGCTCAAAAGCCTGGCGCTGACCGTGGGGCTGGAGCTGGCCTCCTTTGGCGTGCGCGCAAACCTGGTGTCGCCGGGCTCGACCGACACTGATATGCAGCGCACGCTCTGGAAAAGTGACGATGCCGAACAGCAGCGCATTCGCGGTTTCGCGGAGCAATTTAAGCTCGGCATTCCGCTTGGCAAAATTGCGCAGCCGCAGGAAGTGGCGAACACCATCCTGTTTCTCGCCTCGGATCTTGCGAGCCACATTACGCTGCAGGATATCGTTATCGACGGCGGCTCGACGCTTGGAGCATAGATGATCTGGAAACGACACATGACGCTTGAGGCGCTGAACGCGACCAGTGTCGGCACGATGGTGGAACATCTCGGGATTGTTTACACCCGTCTTGGTGATGATCTGCTGGAGGCGACGATGCCGGTTGATACCCGTACCCATCAGCCGTTTGGTCTCTTGCACGGCGGCGCCTCCGCGGCGCTTGCCGAAACGCTCGGCTCGATGGCCGGTTATCTGACAACCCGCGACGGGCAGTGCGTGGTGGGCACCGAAATCAGCGCGTCTCATCATCGCGCGGTGTCGCAGGGCCAGGTGCGCGGCGTCTGCCAGCCGCTGCATCTGGGGCGCCAAAGCCAGTGCTGGGAAATCGTGATTTATGACGAACAGGGGCGGCGCTGCTGCACCAGCCGGTTAAGCACGGCGATCCTGGGGTAGATTTTTTGTGTGGTGGGTGCGCCTTCACATCTGGCGGGTGCGCTTCGCTTACCCGCCCTACAAAAGCCCGGTTCACAAAGGATGTAGGGTGGGTAAGCGAAGCGCACCCACCATTGCAGAAGGCGATGGTCTGTATCTTGATGAGCGGCGAATATATACGCTCGGTGAACGGTTCCGTTCGCCGACACGCTGTCTTTCTCTGCCGCCTTTCCTCACGCGAACGTGTTAAGGGGGCTCGCCGCCGCCCCCTTAACAATCCCGGCTCGCGGCCAAAGGGCAGCCGCCGGGAAACCCCCACGTATCGGCGTGCAATTTCGGAAATCTTGTTTTCGTAGGGCGGGTAAGCGAAGCGCACCCGCCATCATCACGTGATCCCGCTAGCAGACTCACGTAAATCCCTGCCGCCATCCCGCGTTTCTCGGGTGGCTAAGTTGTTAAATCCTTTTTGGTGATATAGAAACAAAATGTAACACCTGTGTTTCACTCACTGTTTCACTGAATGGATAACTATTATGACGAACTCAGGGAAATACCTTATCTGGGCAGCGCTCTCTGTCGTGGGTGCGTTTGCGCTGGGCTATATCGCGCTTAACCGCGGCGAACAGATCAACGCGCTCTGGATCGTGGTTGCTGCTGTCTGTATCTATCTCATCGCTTACCGTTTTTATGGTCTGTATATCGCGAAAAAGGTGCTGGCCGTCGACCCGACGCGCATGACGCCTGCGGTGCGCCATAACGACGGGCTTGATTATGTACCCACCGATAAAAAAGTGCTGTTCGGTCACCATTTTGCGGCGATTGCCGGTGCCGGGCCGCTGGTCGGGCCGGTGCTGGCGGCGCAGATGGGGTATCTGCCGGGCATGATCTGGATCCTCGCAGGCGTCGTACTGGCAGGGGCGGTGCAGGATTTCATGGTGCTGTTTGTCTCCACCCGCCGTGACGGGCGCTCGCTCGGCGAGCTGGTAAAAGAAGAGATGGGCAACACGGCGGGCGTCATCGCGCTCGTCGCCTGCTTTATGATTATGATAATCATCCTGGCGGTGCTGGCGATGATTGTGGTGAAAGCGCTGACCCACAGCCCGTGGGGCACTTACACCGTCGCCTTTACCATTCCGCTCGCGCTCTTTATGGGCATCTATATTCGTTATCTGCGGCCAGGACGCATCGGCGAAGTGTCGGTCATCGGCCTTGTGATGCTGGTGTTTGCGATTGTTTCCGGCGGGTGGGTGGCGGAGAGCCCGACCTGGGCGCCGTGGTTTGATTTCACAGGCGTGCAATTGACCTGGATGCTGGTCGGTTACGGGTTTGTCGCGGCGGTTCTGCCGGTCTGGCTGCTGCTGGCACCGCGCGATTACCTCTCTACCTTCCTGAAAATCGGCACTATTGTTGGCCTCGCCATTGGCATTTTGATCATGCGCCCGACGCTGACGATGCCCGCGATGACCAAATTTATCGACGGCACTGGCCCGGTCTGGACCGGTAACCTGTTCCCGTTCCTGTTTATCACGATAGCCTGTGGCGCGGTGTCGGGCTTCCATGCGCTCATCGCCTCCGGCACCACACCGAAAATGCTCGCCAATGAAAATCAGGCCTGTTTCATCGGCTATGGCGGCATGCTGATGGAGTCGTTTGTCGCGATCATGGCGCTGGTGTCGGCCTGCGTTATTGACCCCGGCGTCTATTTTGCGATGAACAGCCCGATGGCGGTGCTGGCACCCGCAGGCACGGCGGATGTGGTCGCGTCGGCCGCCCAGGTGGTCAGCGGCTGGGGCTTCCAGATAACGCCCGATACGCTTAATCAGATCGCGAATGAAGTGGGCGAGCAGACGATTATCTCGCGTGCGGGCGGCGCGCCGACGCTTGCAGTCGGCATGGCGTATATCCTCCACGGGGCGCTCGGCGGCCTGATGGATGTCTCATTCTGGTATCACTTCGCTATTCTGTTTGAGGCGTTGTTTATCCTGACGGCGGTGGATGCGGGTACCCGTGCCGCGCGCTTTATGCTGCAGGATCTGTTGGGCGTGATTTCGCCGGGTCTCAAACGTACCGATTCACTACCCGCGAACCTTCTGGCGACAGCGCTGTGTGTGCTGGCGTGGGGTTATTTCCTGCATCAGGGCGTGGTGGATCCGCTTGGCGGCATTAATACCCTCTGGCCGCTGTTTGGTATCGCCAACCAGATGCTGGCGGGCATGGCGCTGATGCTCTGCGCGGTGGTGCTGTTTAAGATGAAGCGCCAGCGTTATGCGTGGGTGGCGCTGGTGCCGACCGCGTGGCTGCTGGTCTGTACGCTGACAGCCGGCTGGCAGAAAGCGTTCAGCCCGGATAACAAAGTGGGCTTCCTCGCCATCGCCAATAAGTTCCAGGCGATTCTGGACAGCGGCACCATTCCGCCGCAGTACACCGAGGCGCAACTGAGCCAGCTGGTGTTCAATAACCGTCTTGACGCGGGCCTGACCATTTTCTTTATGGTGGTGGTCGTGGTGCTGGCAGTGTTCTCGATTAAAACGGCGCTGGCGGCGCTGAAGCAGGATAAACCGACCGCCAACGAGACACCGTATGAGCCGATGCCTGCCAGTGCGGAGCAGATAGTCGCGCAGGCGAAGAACGCGCATTGATTGGGGCGTGGGGAACGGTAGGTGCCGGTAAGGTGGGGGGGGGAAAGGTGGCCCGGGCAGGTGGGTGCGCTGACGCTTACCCACCCTACGTGGGACTACCGCGCTGTTCGTTGTTGTAGGGCGGATAAGCGAAGCGCACCCGCCGTGATTACAGGAATGGCACATATCGTAGGGCGGGTAAGCGTTAGCGCGCCCGCCGTCCAGAACCCGGCCACGGGTCACAATGAATCAGAGCCAACGCGTAAGGATAAAGATATGTTCGATACCCTCGCCAAAGCCGGTAAATACCTCGGTCAGGCCGCGAAAATGATGGTTGGCGTGCCCGACTACGATAACTACGTCGAGCATATGCGTGTGAACCACCCGGACCAGACGCCGATGACTTATGAAGAGTTCTTTCGCGAACGCCAGGACGCCCGTTACGGCGCGAAAGGCGGCGCGAAATGCTGCTGAGCGCCGTACCTCAACGGTAAAGGATTAGCTGTTCTGGCTGGCAGTCATACAGCGCTGCCAGTTTTTCGCGGGTGCGTTTTTGTGGACGTGAATCCGGTGATTCCAGCTGAGAAACGGCGGACTGACTGATACCGAGTTTTTCCGCCACGTCCTGTTGGGAAAGGCCGCGCCAGATGCGCCAGGCGGCCTGTAAGCTCACGTTCTGCTCGACGGAAATCCCCACCACTTCATGCGGCACGGTGACGTCGTTTTCATCGCTCATTTCAAAAGGTAACGGCATGAGCGTTTCGTTGTCTTCAAGCTGCGTGAGCAGCGATAAGTAAAGCTCATAAGGGATAACGACATATTCTGGTTTCCCTTCTTTATCGTGAATCACCTGTGCATTAAACATAGCGCCACCCTGATTTAGTTAAGGTATGTGGTTGTCGTTCTGCGTTTGACTTCCATGATAAGGCAGATAACCGGCACGCCCTGACGGCGTTCAAAAATTACCCGGTAATCTCCCACCCGCAGCCGGTAGCGAGCCTGACGGCACGCCAGTTTGACGATATCCAGTCTCGTTTGGCCGGGAGACGCTATCGCCGCGACTTTACTCACAATGGCTTTTTGGTCGTTCTGGCTAATCGCCTGCAACTGCGCAATCGCCCGCTTCGTCCATCTGATCTCCATGTGGTTCCCTCACTTTATCCGTTTCCTTTTTATAAGTAAAATATAAGAATATAAGCTTTTATCCGAAAAGCGTTTTCTTATATGGCAACGTTAAACCCGGTCAGGGTACAGGGGAAGCAGCAGGGAAAGATTCTTCGTGACGTCTCGCAAAAACGCCTTCTGAAGAAGGCGTTGCGTGGGATCAGGCGGGGGTTTCTTCCAGGCGCTGGCGTTTACGCAGCGACGGAAACAGGCGCATCCAGAGCCCGACGACCACCAGCGTGCCGATACCGCCAATGGCCGCAGCGGGCACGGTGCCCAGCAGCGCGGCCAGCATGCCGGATTCAAATTCGCCAAGCTGGTTCGAGGTATTGATAAATATCGAGTTCACCGCGTTCACGCGGCCCAGCATCTCGTTGGGGGTATCGAGCTGCACCAGCGCGCCGCGAATAACCATGCTCACCATATCAAACCCGCCTGTTGCGAAGAGGGCGATAAGCGACAGCCACAGGTTGCTTGATAGCGCAAACACCAGCGTCGCCACGCCAAAGCCCGCTACCGATAAGAACATAATCATCCCGACATGTTTCTCAAGCGACCGGTGGCTCAGCCAGAATCCCACCAGCAGCGCGCCCACGGCAGGCGAGGCACGCAGCAGCCCCAGCCCCCACGGGCCGGTGTGCAGAATATCGTGGGCGTAAATCGGCAGCAGCGCAGTGGCCCCGCCCAGCAGCACCGCAAAGAGATCGAGCGAAATCACGCCCAGCACGTCCGGGCGCTCGCGAATAAACTTCACGCCTGCAAAGAGCGTGGCGAGACTCGCGGGCTGGCGCGCAGGCGGTGCCTGTTCATAGCGCAGGCGGCTCACCATCACGACCGAAATGAGATACAGCACGGCGGTCAGTGCATAAACCACCTGTGCGCCGAAGACATACAGCAGGCCGCCCAGCGCCGGGCCCATGATCATCGCCGCCTGGCTTGATACCGCGCTCGCCGCCGTGGCGCGCGCAAGTAGGGAAGGCGGCACCAGCGCCGGCAGCATCGACTGCAACGACGGCGCTTCCATCACTTTGGCGACGGAAATAATAAAAATCAGCCCGAGGATAATCTTCACATCGGCGAGATGCGCCACGGTGGCGGCGGCCAGTGCGACGATGGCGAGCCATTCCACCAACTGGCCAATCAACACCACGCGGCGGCGATCGCGCTGATCGGCAATGTGCCCTGCCCAGAGCGCCAGCGTGATAGAGGGAAGAAACTGCACCAGGCCTATCAGGCCGAGATAAAACGCGCTGTGGGTGAGGGCGTAAATCTGCCAGCCCACTACGATAGACAACATCTGGAAACCGAAGCCGGAGCAGGTACGCGCCAGCCAGAACGCGACAAACGAGCGGTGCGCCATCAGCGACGCGCCGCCATCAGAGTGTACAGAAGCCATAAACCATCCCGAACGTATAAAAACGCGGCGTGAAAGAATAGTTATCGCCGCGTGAGCGAGGTTTAAGCCTACAGGGATTTCGCAAAAAGTGGCATCGCACCCTGTGCGATTTAGTTAGCGAGCAAAGGTTTCCACTTTTTCAAAGGCCGCGCGCAGGGCTGCGGGTGACAGCGCCACCGGCAGGGCGTGAATGGATTCCACCGGGCGCAGCGTGTGGGCGATAACACGGTCCAGCTCCGCCGCGTTATGAATATCGACATCCAGCTCTGCAAGCGTGGTAGGCAGCCTGAAGCGCCGCCAGGCGTCAATCAGCTGCGTCAGCACGTCGTCCTGGCCGAGCAGAGCGCTCTGTACCAGGATGCCGTAAGCCACTTTGGTGCCGTGCAGATATTTTTCCGTCTGCGGCAGCACGGTCAGGCCGTTATGTACCGCATGCGCCGCCGCCACGCGCGTATAGCGCTCGCCAAGCCCGCCGACCATGCCGCCGCCCGCGATAATGGCATCCACCACATCGCGGAAATCCTGCGTGAGCGCGCCACGATGCTGACAGGCGAGCGCCGCTTCGCTCTGTTCCAGCAGCACGTCACGAATGGCGAGCGCGGCGTTGAGGCCGAGCCGCACGGTGAGCGGCAGGGTGGCGGGCGCAGGTGCCAGTACCACGGCTTCATACCATTTAGCGAGCGTGTCGCCGATGCCCGCGAGCAGATATTCCGCCGGCGCGCGCAGGATAATCTCCGGCTCCACCAGCACCAGATGGTTGGCGTCGTCGAAAATCTCAAAATGCAGCGCCTGACCAGCGTCGTTGTACCAGACGGAGAGCGGCGTCCAGGCAGCGCACGTGGCGGCGATGGTCGGAATGGCGACCACCGGCAGGCCAAGACGTCGCGCCAGCGCTTTGGCGGTATCCAGCAGCGCGCCGCCGCCAACGCCAATCACCACCGCCCGATCGTCACCCGCCTCTGCCGCAAGCGCGCTGACATCGCTTTCGCTGCAATGCCCGCGAAACAAAATCCGCGTAGCGCCGGGGGCGTCAATGGCGTCTGAGAGAAAAGGGCGCGCGGCGGCAATAGCGCGTTCGCCATAGATCCAGACGGCGCGCGCGAGTTGCGCCGGGGTGTAGAAATCGTGCAGGCGCGCCAGCGCGCCGGGATAAGAAAAGTAGTTTGCCGGGCCGGGAACCACGCGGATGTCGGTATCGCTCATGAGAGTTGTCCTTGTCTTTTTTACCATCCTGCCACAGAAAGCCGTCCGGACGTCTGATTATTGTCGTCCTCGCGCATGCAATCTTTTCACGTTGGCAGCGAAACGCAGCGGCAACCTGAAAAATTCTAATGTTACGTCCAGACATCTGGACGGCTAATAATTTTTTGCTTTATCTTATGCCGATTCATTCATTGCAAGCGGATATATCCGCGTGAATGATTGCCTTAGCTGATTAATCATTCATGTGGAGACGGCCTGCTATGTCCCTGAACCCGCGCCTTGAGATGCGCGCAATATCTTTGGCCTTTAGCGGCTTTCCGGCGCTGACGCAGGTGGATTTCACCCTGCGGGCAGGCTCCGTACACGCGCTCACCGGCGCGAACGGTGCCGGAAAATCGACGCTGATGGCGGTGCTCTCCGGTGCCTGGGATCACTATCAGGGCCAGATCCTGCTGGATGGCGAACCCGTACACATCCGCTCGCCGCGCGACGCCAAAGCGCTCGGCATTCATCTGGTGCAGCAGGAAGTGGACGCCGCGCTGGTGCCGGGGCTGAGCGTTGCGGAAAACATTATGCTCGACAGCCTGCGTGAAGGCGGCCTGCGCTACCGCTGGGGTGAAACCCGCCGCCGCGCCCGAGCGGCGCTGGCGCAGCTTGATGTGGAAATGGACGTTAACCGCCGCATCGACAGCTGTTCGCTTGCCGAAAAACAGCATGTGCTGCTGGCGCGCGCGCTCTCGCATCACTGCCGTTACCTGATCCTCGATGAACCGACCGCGCCGCTCGATCAGCACGAAAGCGAACGTCTGTTCGCAGTGGTCAGACGCCTCCAGGCGAAGGACATGGGCGTGGTGTTTATCTCGCACCGCATTCATGAGCTAAAAGCCATCAGCGACACCCTGACGGTGCTGCGCGACGGCAGGCTGATTGAGAGCGGGCCGATGGCGTCGCTCTCTGGCTCGCAGATCGTCGAGAAAATGCTGGGACATGCGCTCGACACGCTCTACCCGCCGCGCCGCCCGACGCCTGAAAATGCCGTATTGCTGGCGGTGGACGGGCTGCATGACGACACGCTGCTACAGGACATTTCGCTGCACCTGCGTAAAGGGGAGATCCTGGGGATCGCCGGGCTGGCGGGGGCCGGGAAAACGGAGCTGTGCAAGGCGCTCTTTGGCGCGAGCAAAAGTACGCTGCGCCAGGGCGAGCTTGCGGGGCGTCCGTGGCGGCCCACCGATCCTGCGGATTCGGTGGCGCGCGGGCTGGCGCTGGTGCCGGAAGAGCGACGCAAAGAGGGCATTTTTATCGACGAGCCGATCGCCATGAATCTCGCCGCCAGCGCTGATGGCAGCTTTACCCGCTGGGGGCTGTTTGGTCACCGCGACGCCTGGCGCTGGGCGCAGGAGGTGATTTCGCGTCTCGGCATTCGCGCCAGCGGGCCAGGGCAGCGGCTGCGCAGGCTTTCCGGCGGCAACCAGCAGAAAGTGGCTATCGGCAAATGGCTGCGCGGCAATAGCGACGTGCTGATTTTCGACGAGCCGACGAAAGGCGTGGACGTCAAAGCCAAAACCGATCTTTTCAACCTGATTGACGGGCTGGCCCGCCAGGGCAAGGGCATTATTTACGCCTCCGGCGAGTTCACCGAGCTGGTGGGCCTGTGCGACCGCATCTGCGTGCTGTGGGACGGGCGCATTGTGGCGGAGCTGGATGGCCGCGACGCCAGCGAAGAAACCTTATTACTCTATTCCACCGGAGGAACCCCCGCGTGAGCAAGGCCGCAACCCTGAAGAGCACGCCGTCGGCGCGCCACCAGCTGTTTGAGTTTTTCTATAAGTGGGGAATGTTGCTGACGGTCGTGGCGCTGGTCGCGCTGTTCGGCATCGCCTCGGACAACTTTCTCGATCCGTTCAACATCATCAACATTCTGCGCTCTATCGCCATCGTGACAGTGATCGCTATCGGCGTCTCTATCTCGCTGACTATCGGCGGGTTCGATCTCTCGGTGGGCTCGACGGCGTCGCTGGCCAATGCGCTGGTTGTCTCGCTGTTCGTCTGGCACGGCTTCGGCACAACGGAGGCGATTGTCATCACGCTTGCGCTCTGCACGCTGGTCGGGCTGTTTAACGCGTTTCTGATTGTGGTGCTGAAAATCCCGGACATGCTCGCCACGCTTGCCAGCCTGTTTGTGATTCAGGGCGTCGCGATGACCTACAGCTACGGTGGCTCAATCACCCAGAACATGGTTCTGCCGAGCGGCGAGATGGCGGAGGGCGTGATTCCTGACGCCTTCAGCCTGCTCGGCCAGGTGCCGGTGATTGTGATTGTGATGCTGGTGGTGACGGTCGTGGCGCAGCTTGGGCTGTCGTTGACCACCCACGGGCGGCGCATGTACGCCATCGGCGGCAACCCGGAGGCGGCGCGCCTCTCCGGCATTCGCATTACGCGCTACAAAGTGGCGGCGTATGTCATCGCCTCGCTGCTGGCGGGCCTTGGCGGCATTCTGCTTGCTTCGCGCATTGGCTCCTCGCAGGTGAACGCGGGCAGCGGTTATCTGATGGACGCCGTCGCGGCGGCGTGGATTGGCTTTTCGCTGGCCGGCTCCGGCAAACCGAACGCGCTCGGTACGTTAGTGGGCGCGGTGATCCTGGGCGTGCTCTCCAACGGCCTGGTGATGCTCTCGGTGCCGTATTACGCAATGGACATTATCAAAGGGCTGGTGCTCGCTGGGGCGCTTGCCATCACTTACATCCAGCGACGTTAATCACAGACAGGGAAATAAACAGAATGAAAAAACTGACGCTCTCTTTACTGGCGCTGGGCCTGCTCTCATCGCTACCCGGTTTCGCCGCCACGCCCGCGCCGGTGCCGGACGCCATCGCCAGTCATAACGGGCCGGTGCGCATCGCCGTTATCCGCAATTTAGGGTCGGACGACAACACCACGCAGTTTGTGGCGGGCGCGATCCAGGAAGGCAAAAAGCTCGGCTTTAAGGTCAGCACCTTTTTAAGCAACGGCGACGACGCGAAATTTCAGGATTTCGTCAATCAGGCCATCAGCCAGAAATATGACGGCATCATTCTCTCTCAGGGGCGCGATCCGTACTCCACCGAACTGGTGAAGCGTATTGTGGACGCGGGCATTAAAGTCTCAGTGTTTGATACCGCGGTGAAAGGCGAGATCCCGGGCGTCACCGTCACCCAGCAGGATGACGCGTCGCTCACGCAGCTCTCCGCAGGCCAGCTGGTGAAAGATTTCAACGGCAAGGCGAACATCATTAAGCTCTGGGTAGCGGGCTTCCCGCCGATGGAGCGTCGCCAGGCGGCGTACCAGGAGATCCTGAAGCAAAACCCCGGCATTAAAGAGCTGGAATCGATAGGCGCGGTCTCGTCAGACGTGCAGGGCGATACCGCCAACAAAGTGGGCGCGGTGCTGGCGAAATACCCGAAAGGCCAGATTGACGCCATCTGGGGCACCTGGGACGCCTTCAGCCAGGGCGCCTACAAGGCGCTGAAAGAGAACGGCCGCACCGAGATCAAGCTCTACAGCATCGATATCTCCAACCAGGATTTGCAGCTGATGCGCGAAGCGGGCAGCCCGTGGAAAGTGAGCGTGGCGGTCGATCCGAAGCTGATTGGCGCAACCAACGTGCGGCTTATCGCCAATAAAATCGCCGGTGAGCCGACGCCTGCCACCTATGATTTTAAAGCCGCGGCCATCCCGCAGGCGTTGCTGGCAAGCCAGAGCGGGCCGGTGAACGTGGCGGCGCTCGGTAAAATCATTCCGGGCTGGGGCCAGACGGAGGATTTCATCGCGCCGTGGTTTGCGACGCTTGAAGCGAAGCATAAATAATGGCGGTCGAGTTACCGCGCCCGGACTACAGCCGCAATATGCGGCTGATTGGCCACTCCGACCAGGGCGGCCGCCCGGACGGCGTGCAGGTGATGGTGCACAGGGGCTTCGCGTATATCGGCCATATGGTGTCGCAGGGCTTTTCCATCGTTGACGTGCGCGACCCGAAAAACCCGACAGCGGCGGGCTATGTGCCCGCGCCGCCCGGCACCTGGAACGTGCATTTACAGGCGCACGATGACCTGCTGCTGGTAATCAACGCCCGCGATCTCTTTGCCGACGCGCGTTTCGCCGACGAAAAAGTCTATTACACCCGTTCGGTCGGCGAGACGGTGCGCGATGTCCACGACAAAGGCTGGAGCGCGGGGCTTCGCGTGTTTGATATCGCCACACCCGATAAGCCGCGCGAAATCGGCTTTCTGCCGCTCGACGGCATCGGCATTCACCGTATCTGGTATGTGGGCGGGCGCTGGGCTTATGTCTCAGCGCTTCTCGATGGCTTTACCGATTACATTTTCCTCACCATCGATCTTGCCGACCCGCGTAAGCCCGAAGTGGCGGGGCGCTGGTGGCTGCCGGGGATGCATCAGGCGGCGGGGGAGACGCCCTACTGGCCTGAAGGCAAACGCTACGCGCTGCACCATGCGATTATCGCGGGCGATACGGCCTATGGGAGCTGGCGCGACGGCGGGCTGACGATTCTCAATATAAAAGACCGCAGCCAGCCGACACTTATCGCGCACCGTAACTGGAGCCCGCCGTTTGGCGGCGGCACGCATACCGCGCTGCCGCTGCCGGACCGCTCCCTGCTGGTGGTGCTGGATGAAGCCGTGCTGGATAACCAGCAGGATGGCGAAAAGCATATCTGGCTGTTTGATATCCGCGAGCCGTCAAATCCGGTGAGTATTTCGACCTTCCCGCAGCCGGATGAAACCGACTACGTGGCGAAAGGCGCGCACTTCGGGCCGCATAATCTGCATGAGAACCGCCCCGGCAGTTTTGTTAGTTCAACGCTGATTTTCGCGACCTGGCAGAACGCGGGTGTGCGGGCTTACGATATCTCGAACCCGTACCGGCCAGTGGAGACCGGCGCGCTGGTGCCCGCCGCGCCAGAGAAGATGATGGATACGCGGCCCGGACGCCCGCAGGTGATTCAGTCATGCGATGTGTTTGTGGATGCGCAGGGAATTATTTACAGCACGGATTACAACGGCGGGTTGTCGGTGATTGAGTATCAGGGGTAGGGGCATCGCGCGGTAGGCGGCATGACGGCGGGTGCGCTTTGCTTACCCGCCCTACAAACCCAGTTTCGACCTTCTTTTTTGTAGGGTGGGTAAGCGTAGCGCACCCACCGGGGCCAATTACCCGTACTGCCGCACGCGGGCGATAAACTCGTCGGCGTTTTCAATGCGCGGAGCAAGAAGGATCAGCGCCTTGCCAAGCCCGATGGCGTGGCGCAGGCACGACAGCTTCATCTCTTCATCCCGAATGGTATCGATATCCGCTACATGCGACAGGCCGACGCTTCGGCGGATAAGCTCCGTACCGGCAAAACCAATGGCGTCTGCCCATACCTTCTTCAAAAACTCGCTGGCGTAGCCAGGCTCTGCCAGCGCCGCGTCGCGGGTTTTCTCGCGCGCCAGCGTCTGGAAACGCTCGGCGAAGGTGTGCCACAGTGTGGCGATATCGATAAGGCGCTGCTCGCGCGCGTCGGCGGCTTCGCGAATGCCGAGCTGGCCCGGCGCGCCGCAGTAGTTCAGCAGCAAGTTGCCGATGGCCGTTCCAACGTCAAAGCCCACCGGGCCGAAATACCCGAACTCGGCGTCGATCGCTTTGAGGCTGCCGTCGGCGACAAAAATCGAGCCGCTGTGAATATCGCCGTGCAACAGCGCTTCGGCATGGGAGAAAAAGCGGTGCTTGAGTGCGGCAACGGCGCACTTCAGCGCGGCATCGTCGCGCAGCGCGGCGACATCGGCCTCAAGTTCAGCCGGGTAGTTATTGCGCTCATGAACCTGATACGGGTCGTTAAAGAACAGATCTTCGGTGATCTCGCACATCTCCGGGTTGATAAAGCGCGCCACTTCGGCCTTTTTCGCATGGGGATGCAGATAAAAATCACTCGTGTGAAACAGCGTCTGGGCCAGATATTCGCCAAGCTGGCGGGCCGCCTGTGGGTAATGCACGCCTTTGATCAGTTCGCCGCGCCAGATGCGGTGATCGGAGAGATCTTCCATCACCATAACGGCAAGCGTGGGATCGTAATGATGAATTTTAACCGTGTGCGCCGGGCAGTGCTGATAGTGCGCCACCAGCGTCTGGGCTTCGAGACGCGCGCGATCGAGCGTCAGCGGCCAGGATTCCCCCACGCAGCGCACATAGGGCAGCGCCTGTTTAACGACAATTCGGCTAATGCCCTGTTTATCAAAGATTTTAAAGACCAGATTGAGATTGCCGTCGCCGACCTCCTGCGCGCTCACCAGTGCTTCCGGCGCGCTGAGTCCGCCAAATTGTTGCGCATAAGCCACCGCATCGCTGGCCGTAAAGGTTCGGTATTGCGACATTGCTGAGATCCTCATTCAATCTGGTTATAAAGACGTACGGACGTCTATACATCTGGACTTCATCCTGACACAATAGAGCACAATAACGCAACAAGGATTTAACGCATGCAGACACTTCAGACGACCAGCCTGCGGGTGGTGGATAACAAGCTCTGGATCCTCGACCAGCAGGCGCTACCGCAGCAGAAAAACTGGCTGCCCGCCGATAACACAGAGGCGCTGGTGGGGCACATTCACGCGCTGCGTGTGCGTGGCGCGCCGTTGATTGGGCTTTCGGCGAGCCTGCTGCTGGCGCTGCTGGCCGAACATGGCATGACGCGCGACGCGCTCGGCCAGGCGCTGGAGGTACTGCGTGCAGCACGGCCCACGGCGGTCAACCTGATGAATAACCTTGACCGCATGAAACAGGCCCTCACGCAGCCGGATTTCGTGGCGGCGCTGGGCGCGGAAGCCTTACGTCTGGTGCAGGAAGACCGCGAGCTGTGCGAGCGCATCGCGCGCGCCGGGAGTGAACTCGTGAAGCCTGGCAGCCGTTTGCTCACCCACTGCAATACCGGCGGGCTCGCGACGGCGGGCGTCGGCACGGCGCTGGGCGTGATTGCGCGCGCGCATGAAGCGGGCAAGGTGGCGAACGTGTGGGTTGATGAAACCCGGCCGCTGTTGCAGGGCGGGCGCTTAACCGCCTGGGAGCTTGGCGAGCTTGGCGTGCCGTATCAGCTGATTACCGATTCGATGGCGGCGAGCCTGATGGCGCAGGGGCAGGTGGACGCCGTCTGGGTGGGTGCGGATCGCATCGCGGCCAATGGCGACGTGGCGAATAAAATCGGCACCTATTCGCTTGCCGTACTGGCGAAATTTCACAACGTGCCGTTTTACGTGGCGGCCCCGCAGACCACGCTTGATCCGGCGTGCCCGAACGGTGCGGCGATCCCGATTGAACAGCGCGCAGCGGCGGAAGTGACCGGCGTGGCGGGCAGCTTCGGCGCGGTACAGTGGGCACCGGAAGACGCGCGGGTCTATAACCCGGCATTTGACGTTACACCCGCCGCACTGATTAGCGGCTGGGTGCTGGACAGCGGCGTGGTGACGCCGGAGGATGTGGCGAACGGGCGTTTCGCCGGATAAAAAGGGCGTCCGCGCGAGGCGGACGCCGCGTTATTTAACCCAGTCGCGCACCGGCAGGAAATCGCGGTACAGCGCTGCTTCCGGGCTGTTTTCTTCCGGCTGATAGCCATATTCCCAGCGCACCAGCGGCGGCATCGACATCAGTATCGACTCGGTGCGCCCGCCGGTTTGCAGACCAAACAGCGTGCCGCGGTCCCACACCAGGTTGAACTCCACATAGCGGCCGCGACGATAAAGCTGGAATTCGCGCTCGCGCTCGCCCCAGGGCAGCGTTTTACGGCGCTCCACGATAGGCAGATAAGCATTGAGATAGCCGTCGCCCACCGCCTGCATAAACGCAAAGCAGGTGTCGAAATCGGGCGTATTCAGATCGTCAAAGAACAGCCCGCCGATGCCGCGCGCCTCCTGGCGATGCTTCAGATAGAAATAGTCGTCGCACCACTTTTTATAACGCGGGTAGACGTCATCGCCGAAAGGCGCGCAGAGATCCCGTGCGGTGCGGTGCCAGTGCACGGCGTCCTCTTCAAAGCCGTAAAACGGCGTTAAATCGAAGCCGCCGCCAAACCACCAGACCGGATCGGCACCCGGTTTTTCGGCAATGAAAAAGCGCACGTTGGCGTGACTGGTCGGTACATACGGGTTGCGCGGATGCACAACCAGCGACACGCCCATCGCCTCAAAGCTGCGGCCTGCCAGCTCCGGGCGGTGCGCGGTGGCGGACGCGGGCATCGCGTCGCCATGCACGTGGGAGAAATTGACGCCCGCCTGCTCGAACACCACGCCGTCGCGCAGTACACGGCTACGTCCGCCGCCGCCGCCCTCGCGCTGCCAGGCGTCTTCGACGAAATCATCGCCATCCACCGCCGACAACTGCTGGCAGATACGGTCCTGTAAATCGAGCAGGAAAGCTTTTACGCGCTGAATATCAGGTGCCATCGTTAGCCTCGTTTCGAGTGGGCTTTGTGATTATCAAACCAGTTGAAATAGCTGATGACGCCGTTGGCGATGGCGGTCGCGATTTTCTGGCGGAAGGCGGCCGTGCCCAGCAGCTTCTCTTCCTGCGGGTTGGTGATAAACGAGGTTTCCACCAGCACGGACGGGATCGACGGTGATTTCAGCACCACGAACGCCGCCTGTTCCGTGTTGCGGCTGTGCAGGCGGTGAACCGGTTTTATCTGGCGCAGAATATGCGAGCCGAGCGTCAGGCTATTTTTAATGGTGTCGGTCTGCACCAGATCGAACAGCACCTGTTGCAGATAGTGATCTTTATTTTTGACCTTGCTGCCCGCCACGTCGTCGGCGGCGTTCTCGCGCTCGGAGAGGTATTTCGCCATGGCGCTACTGGCACCGCGGTTGGAGAGCGCAAAGACCGACGCGCCCGCAGCGCTGGGGCTGGTAAAGCCGTCGGCGTGAATCGACATAAACAGATCCGCGCCATGCTTGTGCGCGATTTCAACCCGATCGTAGAGCGGGATGAAAGTGTCGTTGCTGCGCGTCAGTTTGGCGTCGATGCCGTGGGCGCGCAGAATGGCGCGCACGTTTTTCGCGATGGCGAGCACCACGTGTTTTTCTTTCGAGCCGTTATGGCCGATGGCACCGGTGTCGATGCCGCCGTGGCCTGGATCGAGCATCACGAGGCGGCGTGCGCCCGCTTTTTTCGCTTTAGGCTTGCTGTGGCTGTTACGCGTGCTGAGCGCCGGGCTCTCTTCTTTCGCCAGCGCCTGGTTAAGACCGGTCAGCGCCAGCGCGGCAAGGCCGGTACGCAGCAGCTGACGTCGCGAGGTGAGTTTTTTTAAGGGTTTGAAAGTGCTCATGCGTCCTGACTTCTGATTTTACTGTCCTGGAGTGTTATAACCTGGCGTAACGGGGTGGAACGACACCCTGTTGCAACAAAAGTTTTACTATTCATTTCAGGGCGTGATGATTCATCAGTATGCCATTTTCAACGAACTTTTGCCGGAGATATTGGCTATTGGCGTCGGTAGCGCCATAATCGGGGTTTTTACGCCATAAAAGACGGGGAATACCATGGAGATACGCGTTTTTCGCCAGGCCGACTTTGAAGAAGTCATTACCCTGTGGGAGCGCTGCGATCTGCTGCGTTCGTGGAACGATCCTGAAATGGATATCGAACGTAAACTTAACCATGACCCGGATCTTTTCCTGGTGGCGGAAGTGAGCGGCGAAATCGTCGGCTCCATTATGGGCGGCTATGACGGCCATCGCGGTTCGGCGTATTACCTGGGCGTACACCCGGAGTTTCGCGGCCGCGGCATCGCCAACGCGCTATTAAACCGGCTTGAGAAAAAACTCATCGCGCGCGGCTGCCCGAAAATCAATATCCAGATCCGCGAAGAAAACGACGTCGTGCTCGGCATGTACGAGCGGCTGGGCTATGAACATCAGGATGTAATTAGCCTTGGCAAACGGCTTATCGAGGATCAGGAGTACTGATAACCACTCACCCGGCCGTAGCCGGGTGAGCCAGGCGTTTAGCCTCTGGTGATTTTCTTCACGTCGATTTCGACGGAGTTCCAGTCTTTATCCACTTCACCTTCGATGCGCACTTTGTCTTTCGGCGTGACGGTGACGCCATTCCAGACGTGGTCGTCGATGTCTACGTTGACGGTGCCGCTGGCGTCGCGGAACTCATAAAGCTCTTTACCCATCTTGCGCACGATGTTGCCTTCCAGCACCACCCACGCGTCATCGCGCAGGTTTTTCGCTTCGCTGACGGTCGTGCTTGCGGCGTCCGGCCCCTGGAAACCGCCTTTTGTGGCCGTCGCGCTGGCGCTATTATCCGGGCCGGAGAAGCCGCCTTTCTGCGCCATCACGGGCGTCGCTGACAGCGCGCAAGCGGCGATACACAGAGCGATAAGCTGTTTTTTCATTTCCATCTCCTTGGGTTAGGTACGACGAAGACCTTTCTTCGTCGGATAAGACAAGACATAATTTTGGATCTAATACCGAAAGAGTCCAGGGTTTATACGTGTATTTACCTTCCGATTACGACAGCCGCGGCTGGCTTAAACTCCCGTTGCTGTTCTGGGCGGTGCTGTTATTGCAGGCGCGCACCTGGGCGCTGTTTGTGCTGGCGGGCGCGTCGCGCGGGCAGGGCGAGGCATTGCTGGGGCTCTTCTACCCTGACCGTCAGAGCTTCTGGCTGGGGCTGGCTGCTGGCCTGCCTGCGTTGCTGACGTTTCTATTAAGCGGGCGGCGGCACGATTTCCCCCGCCTGTGGCGCGGCGCGCGTTATCTGTTAATGCTGACGCAGGCCGTAATGCTGCTATCGCAGGCGCTGCTGCTCTGGCGCGATACGCCGGGCGGCATCGCGCTGGCCCTGCTCGTGCTGGACGCCTGGGCGCTCTGGCTGCTGGCCTCGCATCGCCGACTGCGTGCCTGTTTTGAAACACCACAGCCCTGAACGGCACTTTTTGCCGTCTTTACGCTCCAACGAGACATTGTCGACTGATAAAAGGAACCGGGATGAAGAAATTGCCTTTGCTGCTCTGTGGAACGTCGCTGTTACTGGGTGGCTGCTCAACGCTCTCTAACGTTAACTGGTCAAAGGCGGCGCCCTGGCACTGGTTTGACGGGTGGGGATCGTCGCTGGAAGTCACCGAAAAGGGCGTCGGCGATATCACTGCCGAGACGCCGCTGCAGGAAGGCGCGATAAGCGAGGCGTTGGGCGACGATTATCGCCTGCGCAGCGGCATGCGCGCTAATGGCGGCACGATTGTGCGCTACTTCGAAGCGATGAAAGAGAACCAGCTGGCGCTGGTCATTGACGGCGAAAACGGCACGGTGAGCCGCATCGACGTGCTGGATAAAGCGATTCCTGCAGACAACGGTGTGGAGATCGGCACGCCGTTTGGCGATCTCTATAAAAAAGCGCAGGGCGTCTGCCAGAAAGCCAACGCGCCGGATGATGAGGGCGTGGAGTGCAAAGCGCCTGACAGCGAGCACATCAGCTATGTGTTCAGCGGTGAATGGCGCGGCCCGCAGGAGCTGATGCCGCCGGATGACACGCTCAAAGGCTGGACGCTGAAAAAGATTATCTGGCGTCGCTGAGTCTTGCGTAAACGCAACGCCTGAACCGCGAAATCGGGTACAATACGCCCGGTTTTGCCACCCGGTGGCAGCGGTTTATCAGGAGGAGTGATGTCTGTGGTTCAAAGCGGCATTTTGCCGGAGCATTGTCGTGCGGCTATCTGGCTTGAGGCGAGCGTTGATGAAAGCCAGCGTGAGGCGCTGCGCGCGGCGAGTAAAATTTTCGCCGATAAAGTCGCGACCTTTCAGGCGCAGTTTCCCGAGGCGAATCTTGGCGTTGTCGTGGCGTTCGGCCACACCCTTTGGCGGGCGCTGACGAAGGATGACAGCGCAGCGGAGCTGAAAGACTTTGCGCCGCTTGGTAAAGGGCTCGCGCCCGCGACGCAGCATGACGTGCTGATCCACATTCTCTCTCTGCGTCACGATGTGAATTTCTCCGTGGCCCAGGCGGCGCTGGAGGCGTTCGGCGACGCGCTGAAAATCGAAGAGGAAACTCACGGTTTTCGCTGGGTGGAAGATCGCGACCTGAGCGGTTTTGTCGATGGCACCGAAAACCCGGCGGGCGAAGAGACGCGCCGCGAAGTGGCGGTGATTCAGAACGGCGTCGACGCGGGCGGCAGCTACGTGTTCGTGCAGCGCTGGGAGCATAACCTCAAACAGCTCAATCGTATGAGCGTGCCGGATCAGGAGATGATGATAGGGCGCACCAAAGTCGCTAACGAAGAGATCGACGGCGACGTGCGTCCTGTTACGTCGCATCTTTCACGCGTTGATCTGAAAGAAGACGGCAAAGGACTGAAGATTGTGCGCCAGAGCCTGCCTTACGGCACGGCCAGCGGCGTGCATGGCCTTTACTTCTGCGCCTATTGCGCGCGACTCTATAACATCGAACAGCAACTGCTGAGCATGTTCGGCGATACCGACGGCAAGCGCGACGCCATGCTGCGCTTCACGCGTCCGGTGACCGGCGGCTACTATTTCGCGCCGTCGCTGACCCGCCTGCTTGCCCTTTAATTCCCTTCGCGCGCGGCCTTACGGGCCGCGCCGTCACGCCTTTCGTCTTATATCCTTTTGCGCTTGCAAATCACTAAACGGTATATAAAAGCGGTATAGCTTTCTCACCCGTATAAATACACTGATGGCTCGATCGTTATCACATTTATAAGGTGCAAAATGGCCGTGAAATCAGTGAAAAAAGCATGGGGCGCGCTGGCGATTTCTCTGCTGATGGCGGGTTCCGCGCAGGCGACTGAACTGCTTAACAGCTCTTATGATGTTTCGCGCGAGCTGTTCGCTGCCCTGAACCCGCCGTTTGAACAGCAGTGGGCGAAGGAGAACAACGGCGACAAGCTGACGATCAAACAGTCTCACGCAGGCTCCTCAAAGCAGGCGCTCGCGATTTTACAGGGCTTAAAAGCAGACGTTGTAACTTATAACCAGGTGACCGACGTTCAGATCCTGCATGACAAAGGCAATCTGATCCCGGCCGACTGGCAGGCGCGTCTGCCGAACAATAGCTCGCCGTTCTACTCCACCATGGCGTTCCTGGTCCGTAAAGGAAACCCGAAGAACATTCACGACTGGAATGACCTGGTGCGCCCGGACGTGAAGCTGATTTTCCCGAACCCGAAAACCTCCGGCAACGCGCGCTATACCTATCTGGCGGCCTGGGGCGCGGCGGATAAAGCCGACGGCGGCGATAAAGCCAAAACCGAGCAGTTTATGACCCAGTTCCTGAAAAACGTTGAGGTGTTCGACACCGGCGGGCGCGGCGCGACCACCACGTTTGTCGAGCGCGGCCTGGGTGACGTGCTGATTAGCTTTGAATCGGAAGTGAATAACATCCGTAATCAGTACGCCAAAGAAGGCTACGAAGTGGTCGTGCCGAAAGTGAATATCCTGGCGGAGTTCCCGGTGGCGTGGGTCGATAAAAACGTGAAGGCCAACGGCACGGAAAAAGCGGCCAAAGCCTACCTGAACTGGCTCTACACGCCACAGGCGCAGCAGATTATCACCAGCTATTACTACCGCGTGAATAACCCGCAGGTGATGGAATCGCTGAAAGATAAATTCCCGCAAACTGAGCTGTTCCGCGTGGAAGACGCCTTTGGCAAATGGCCGGACGTGATGAAAACCCATTTCGCGAGCGGCGGTGAGTTCGACAAGCTGGTGGCGGCGGGGCGTAAGTGATGTTTGCTGTGTCTAAACGCGTGCTGCCGGGGTTTACCTTAAGCCTCGGCACCAGTTTGTTGTTTGTCTGCCTTGTCCTGCTGCTGCCGCTGAGCGCGCTGGTAATGCAGCTTTCTCAGATGACCTGGGCGCAGTACTGGGACGTGATTTCTAATCCGCAGGTGGTGGCAGCGTACAAAGTGACGCTGCTCTCCGCGGCGGTCGCCTCGCTCTTTAACGGCGCGTTTGGCCTGCTGATGGCCTGGATTTTAACGCGTTACCGTTTTCCGGGCCGCACGCTGCTCGACGCGCTGATGGATCTGCCGTTCGCGCTGCCGACCGCCGTGGCTGGCCTGACGCTCGCCTCGCTGTTCTCGGTTAATGGTTTTTACGGCGAGTGGCTGGCGAAGTTTGATATCAAAGTGACGTATACCTGGCTTGGCATCGCGGTGGCGATGGCGTTCACCAGTATTCCTTTTGTCGTGCGTACCGTTCAGCCGGTGCTCGAAGAGCTGGGCCCGGAGTATGAAGAGGCGGCGGAAACCTTAGGTGCTACCCGTCTGCAAAGCTTTCGTAAAGTGGTGCTGCCGGAGCTTTCGCCGGCGCTGATGGCGGGCGTGGCGCTCTCCTTTACCCGCAGCCTCGGCGAGTTCGGCGCGGTGATTTTTATCGCGGGCAATATCGCCTGGAAAACCGAAGTGACCTCGCTGATGATTTTTGTTCGTTTGCAGGAGTTTGACTACCCGGCCGCGAGCGCGATTGCCTCCGTGATTCTTGCCGCGTCGCTGCTGCTGCTGTTTGCGATTAACACGCTGCAAAGCCGGTTTGGACGCAGGGTGGTGGGACACTGATGACGATGATGACACAGGCGCGCGAAAGCGCGCGCATAAACTGGGGTAAATGGCTGCTTATCGGCATCGGGATGCTGCTGTCGGCGTTTATTCTCGTGGTGCCGATGGTCTATATCTTTGCCAAAGCCTTTTCCGACGGTCTGATGCCGGTGCTGGAGAATATCGCTAACCCGGATATGCTGCACGCGATCTGGCTGACGGTGCTGATCGCGCTGATTACCGTGCCGGTGAATCTGGTCTTCGGCACGCTGCTGGCCTGGCTGGTGACGCGCTTTAACTTCCCCGGTCGTCAGCTGCTGCTGACGCTGCTGGATATACCTTTTGCCGTCTCGCCTGTAGTAGCGGGGCTGGTGTATCTGCTGTTTTACGGCTCCAACGGCCCGCTCGGCGGCTGGCTGGACGCGCACGACATGCAGATTATGTTCGCCTGGCCGGGCATGGCGCTGGTAACGATATTTGTGACCTGTCCGTTCGTCGTGCGCGAACTGGTGCCGGTGATGTTAAGCCAGGGCAGCCATGAAGATGAGGCGGCGATTTTGCTGGGCGCTTCGGGCTGGCAGATGTTCCGCCGCGTGACGCTGCCGAATATTCGCTGGGCGCTGCTTTACGGTGTAGTGCTGACCAACGCCCGCGCCATCGGCGAATTCGGCGCGGTGTCGGTGGTCTCCGGCTCTATTCGCGGCGAGACGCTGTCGCTGCCGTTACAGATTGAACTGCTGGAGCAGGACTACAACACCGTCGGCGCGTTTACCGCCGCCGCGCTGCTGACGCTGATGGCGATTCTGACCCTGTTTTTAAAGAGTGCGTTGCAATGGCGCCTGAATAATCAGGAGAAACGCGTGCAACAGGAGGGAAATCATGAGCATTGAGATTGCCAATATTAAGAAGTCTTTTGGTCGCACCCAGGTGCTGAATGATATCTCTCTGGATATCCCTTCCGGCCAGATGGTGGCGCTGCTGGGGCCGTCCGGCTCCGGGAAAACCACGCTGCTGCGCATTATCGCCGGGCTTGAACACCAGACCAGCGGGCAGATCCGCTTTCACGGCACCGATGTGAGCCGCCTGCATGCGCGCGAGCGTAAAGTCGGGTTCGTGTTCCAGCATTACGCGCTGTTTCGCCATATGACGGTGTTTGACAACATCGCGTTCGGCCTGAGCGTTCTGCCGCGCCGCGAGCGTCCGAACGCCGCCGCGATTAAACAAAAAGTGACGCAGCTTCTGGAAATGGTGCAACTGGCGCATCTGGCCGACCGCTATCCGGCACAGCTTTCTGGTGGCCAGAAACAGCGCGTGGCGCTGGCGCGCGCGCTCGCCGTTGAACCGCAAATTCTGCTGCTCGATGAGCCCTTCGGCGCGCTTGACGCCCAGGTGCGTAAAGAGCTCAGGCGCTGGCTGCGTCAGCTGCATGAAGAACTGAAATTCACCAGCGTCTTCGTGACCCATGACCAGGAAGAGGCGATGGAAGTGGCCGACCGCGTGGTGGTGATGAGCCAGGGCGATATCGAACAGGCCGATGCGCCGGAGCAGGTGTGGCGTGAACCGGCGACCCGCTTCGTGCTGGAGTTTTTAGGCGAAGTGAACCGGCTCAAGGGCACCGTGCGCGGCGGGCAATTCCACGTCGGCGCGCATCGCTGGCCGCTCGGCTTTACGCCTGCATACCAGGGGCCGGTGGATCTTTTCTTACGCCCCTGGGAAGTGGACGTGAGCCGCCGCACGAGCCTTGATTCGCCGCTGCCGGTGCACGTGCTGGAAGTGAGCCCGAAAGGCCACTACATGCAGCTCGTGGTACAGCCGCAGGGCTGGTATGACGAACCGCTCACCGTGGTGCTGCGCGAGGATTACGTGCCGCAGCGCGGCGAGCGGCTGTTTGTCGGCCTGCAGCATGCGCGCATTTACCACGGTAATGAGCGTATCGAGACGCGCGAGAATATTGCTCTGGCGAAGTCTGCCTGATAGCTTATTGCGCAGGTTTATCGCCCGGTGGCGCTACGCTTGCCGTGCCGACAGTCATCACCGCATTTTCCTGGCCGGGTAAGCGAAGCGATACCCGGCTTTTTTATTGAGTAAACATCGTGAACACACTCGAACAAACGATCGGCAATACGCCTCTGGTGAAGCTCCAGCGCCTTGCGCCGAACAACGGCAGTGAAATCTGGGTCAAACTCGAAGGCAATAACCCGGCGGGCTCCGTCAAGGACAGGGCGGCGCTGGCGATGATTAGCCGCGCCGAAGCGCGCGGTGAGATTAAGCCCGGCGATACGCTGATTGAAGCCACCAGTGGTAATACCGGCATTGCGCTGGCGATGATCGCCGCCGTCAAAGGGTATCGTATGACGCTGCTGATGCCCGATAACATGAGCATGGAGCGCAAGGCGGCGATGCAGGCCTATGGCGCGAAGCTGGTGCTGGTGAGCCGCGAACAGGGAATGGAAGGCGCGCGCGATCTCGCCTCTGAAATGGCGAAACGGGGCGAAGGGATTATTCTCGATCAGTTCAATAACCCGGATAACCCCTGGGCGCACTATACGACCACCGGGCCGGAGATCTGGCGCCAGACTGAAGGACGTCTCACGCATTTTGTCTCCAGCATGGGCACGACCGGCACCATTACCGGCGTCAGCCGCTTCTTACGTGAGCAGGCCAAACCGGTGACCATCGTTGGCTTACAGCCGGAAGAGGGCAGCAGTATTCCGGGTATTCGCCGCTGGCCCGCAGAGTATCTGCCGGGGATTTTTGACCCGTCGCTGGTAGATGAAGTGCTGGATATTCATCATCGTGATGCAGAAAACACAATGCGTGAGCTGGCGCGTAAAGAAGGTATTTTCTGCGGCGTCAGTTCCGGCGGCGCGGTATGCGGCGCGCTGCGGGTGGCGCGTGCGAACCCGGATGCTGTTGTGGTGGCGATTATCTGCGACCGGGGCGACCGTTATCTCTCTACAGGCATCTTTAGCGAAGAGAACAGCTACAGCCAGGGCGCGGGGATTTAACGGCGTGCGGCTACATGCCTAATCTCCAGACCGGGGAGCCACGTTTGGCTCCCCGGTTCGTTTCAGGGTTTTACCGTCTTGTCTGTTTCTGCTATCAACTGATGTAAAAACACCTGAGCGGTTTCTTCTTTTCCATCAACACGAACAAGATAAGGCTTGCCCGATACCGATGAGGTCGAGGCGACGTTATCGATAAATTGTTCTGCCGAATCAAGCCGGTTACGGGTTTTGCTGAGCTTTAGCTGGAGATGCGAAACGGCTTCTTCACTGTTGTGGCTGCTGCCGTTGCGGATAAAGGTCAGATCTTTCTTCTCACCGAGCGCTGAGAGCATCGCAGCGATTCGGGCTTCTTCGTGGGCGTTTAGTTTGGCCAAAAGCGGGGTGGCAAACAGTGTACACAGCAGGAAGAGCAGCGCATTCCTTTTCATCATTGATAT
This sequence comes from Cronobacter sp. HA18003, assembly GCF_011605905.1. Classification (NCBI taxonomy): domain Bacteria; kingdom Pseudomonadati; phylum Pseudomonadota; class Gammaproteobacteria; order Enterobacterales; family Enterobacteriaceae; genus Cronobacter; species Cronobacter sp. HA18003. The sequence continues at coordinate 166,641 of NZ_JAANQO010000026.1, forward strand.
CCTTATAACATTAAACATTCCTGTCGATATTGCTTATGAGCCAGTCGCTGGCGCAAAGCGTCTGTGAGTTTAAGGAAAGAAGGGGGGCTGGGTGTGACTAAAATGGCGGGGCAGGGATAAAAAAATGGCGCCTTGCGGCGCCATTTTTGTACACGAGTCAGTCTTATTTCTTGATACGGATTACCGGCGTTTCACCGACGGTCACGCTACCAGAAAGCTTGGTCAGCTCTTTGATTTCGTCCATATTGGAAATAACAACCGGCGTCAGCGTGGATTTTGCTTTCTCTTCCAGCAGCGGCAGATCGAATTCGATAACCGGATCGCCTTTCTTCACGCGCTGGCCTTCTTCAGCGATGCGTTTGAAGCCTTCGCCTTTCAGCTCAACGGTATCAATACCGAAGTGGACGAACAGCTCAATGCCACTGTCCGATTCGATAGAGAAAGCGTGGTTAGTTTCGAAAATCTTACCGATGGTGCCATCAACCGGCGCAACCATTTTGTTACCGGTCGGTTTGATAGCGATGCCATCACCAACGATTTTCTCTGCGAACACTACATCCGGCACGTCTTCAATATTAACGATTTCACCAGACAGTGGAGCAACGATCTCAATGGTTCCGGTGTCGCTATTGCCTTTATCACCGAACAGTTTACTAAATAACCCCATTAGCCTTCTCTCCTAAGCAGTAATTTGGGCCGCATCTCGTGGATTAGCAGATTGTTTTTTCTTCAATGAACTTGTTAACCAGCGTCATTAACTCGTCCGTTGTCGGTTGAGCAAGAGCCTGCTCTGCTAAAACCTTCGCATCTTCGAAGTTCGTGTTACGGATAATCTTCTTAATGCGCGGGATAGAAATGGCACTCATACTGAATTCATCCAGACCCATCCCCAGCAACAGAAGTGTAGCACGTTCGTCGCCAGCAAGCTCACCACACATGCCGGTCCACTTACCTTCAGCATGAGATGCATCAATAACTTGCTTGATGAGGTTCAGGACAGACGGTGACATCGGCTGGTAAAGATGCGATATCATATCATTACCGCGGTCAACCGCCAGGGTGTACTGCGTCAGATCGTTGGTACCAATACTGAAGAAATCGACTTCTTTGGCGAGGTGGCGCGCGATAGTCGCGGCCGCCGGGGTTTCTACCATGACGCCGATTTCAATCGTTTCGTCGAAAGCTTTGCCTTCGTCACGCAGTTCTTGTTTGAAAATCTCGATCTCTTTTTTCAGCGCGCGCACTTCTTCAACCGAAATAATCATCGGGAACATGATGCGCAGTTTGCCGAACGCGGAGGCGCGCAGGATGGCACGCAGCTGATCGCGCAGGATCTCTTTACGATCCATCGCGATGCGGATTGCACGCCAGCCGAGGAACGGGTTTTCTTCTTTCGGGAAGTTCATGTACGGCAGCTCTTTATCGCCGCCGATGTCCATGGTACGCACGATAACGGCCTGCGAGCCGCACGCTTCAGCAACGGCTTTGTAGGCCTGGAACTGCTCTTCTTCGGTTGGCAGAGAATCGCGGTCCATGAACAGGAATTCGGTACGGTAGAGGCCTACGCCTTCTGCGCCGTTACGCTCGGCGCCTGCGACATCGCGCACGGTGCCGATGTTCGCGCAGACTTCAACCTGGTGGCCGTCAAGAGTGATAGCTGGCAGATCTTTGAGCTTCGCAAGCTCTGCTTTTTCTTCAGCAACCTGAGTCTGAATCGCGCGCAGGGATTCAATCTCTTCGTTCGTCGGGTTAACGTAAACTTTGTTGTTAACCGCATCGAGGATCAGGTAGTCGTCGTTTTTCACCTGAGTGGTGACGTTGCCGGTGCCCACAATCGCTGGCAGCTCAAGGGAGCGCGCCATGATGGAGGTGTGGGAAGTACGGCCGCCCAGATCGGTAATAAAGCCCAGCACCTTTTTCAGGTTCAGCTGTGCGGTTTCCGACGGGGTTAAATCGGCTGCCACCAGAATCACTTCGTCCTGGATGGAGCTTAAATCAATGATGGCCAGGCCCAGAATGTTGCGCAGCAGACGCTTACCAATATCGCGCACGTCAGCGGCGCGTTCTTTCAGGTATTCATCATCCAGCTCTTCCAGGGCGGTCGCCTGACCTTCGATAACTTCATGCGCTGCCGCGTCGGCAGTGATGTGCTTATCTTTAATCAGGGCTATGATTTCCTGCTCCAGCTCTTCATCTTCCAGCAACATGATGTGGCCTTCGAAGATAGCTTCCTTTTCTTCACCGAAAGTTTCGCCGGCCTTGATCTTGATAGCTTCCAGCTGAGCGGAGGCTTTGGCGCGACCACTCAGGAAACGTTCTACTTCCTGATCAACCTTATCGGCAGAAATTTTTTTCCGGTCGATGACAATTTCATCTTCTTTCAGCAGCAATGCTTTGCCGAAAGCGATACCCGGAGACGCTAAAATGCCTGAAATCATAACCCTACCTTACTTGTGACTGATTTTAATAAGAACCCGGAACTTACTCGAGTTCAGCCATCAGTTTTACCAGATGCTCTACTGCTTTCTGCTCATCTTCGCCTTCTGCGGAGATGGTCACAACGGTGCCCTGAGTCAGGCCCAGAGTCTGCAGTTTAAACAGGCTTTTTGCGCTGGCGCTTTTGCCGTTGGAAGTCACAGTGATCTCGGAGGTGAAGCCTTTCGCTTCTTTTACAAACTGAGCAGCAGGGCGGGTATGCAGACCGTTCGGAGCGGTAATAGTCACTTCTTGCTGGAACATTGTATTTCCCCAACTTATAGGTTTAGTTTGTGGAACTAAAGTCTAGCCTGGCGGCGTGACTTTAGCCTGTATTGTTAGCGTCGGCGTAACGGAACGCAGCACGGATGCCAGAACCACGAAAAACGCATGGCTTTTTGTTCCATGCGGCTCGCGTTTCGCTCGTCATTAATCATTATGACGCGATCGAAGTAGCATAACCAAATCGTTAAATCGATTCAGCACACATCAATTCGCCTCAGGATTAATTTCACGCATCGAAATAATTGCTGGTTAAATACCAGACCCGGTCGATCCAGGCAATGCCATACAAGACAAAAGTTTGATGCACGCCACAAAAAAGCACCCCTTTGGGTGCTTTTTTGCGCATATTTAACAATCTGGCATCACTGTTGCAGTTCTTTCTCAGTGAAGAGATCGGCGAACAGCGCGGTGCTTAAATAACGCTCACCCGAGGATGGCAGGATAACCACAATATTCTTATTGGTAAAGGTTTCATCTTCCTGAAGCTTGAGCGCAGCGGCAACGGCGGCACCGGAAGAGATACCGGCCAGAATCCCTTCTTCTTCCATCAGGCGGCGCGCGGTGGAGATGGCTTCTTCGTTGGTGATACCGATAACTTTATCGATCAGTTTGAGATCCAGGTTGCCTGGAATAAACCCTGCGCCGATGCCCTGAATTTTATGCGGGCCTGGTTTCAGCTCCTGACCTGCGATGGCCTGGGCGATTACCGGGGAATCGGTCGGCTCAACCGCGACGGTAATCAGCTCGGTTTTACCCTTGGTATTTTTGATATAGCGGCTCACGCCGGTCAGCGTACCGCCAGTACCGACGCCTGCGATAAATACATCAACCTGGCCGTCCGTGTCTTCCCAGATTTCAGGGCCGGTGGTTTTTTCGTGAATTTCCGGGTTAGCCGGATTGCTGAACTGTTGTAACAGCAGATATTTCGACGGATCGCTTGCGACAATCTCTTCCGCTTTCTGAATAGCGCCTTTCATACCTTTAGCGCCTTCGGTCAGTACCAGATTTGCGCCCAGCGCTTTCAGCAGCTTACGGCGCTCAACGCTCATAGTTTCCGGCATGGTCAGCGTCAGCTTATAACCACGGGCGGCGGCGACATACGCCAGCGCGATACCGGTGTTACCACTGGTCGGCTCGACCAGCTCCACACCCGGCTTCAGTACGCCGCGCTTTTCCGCATCCCAAATCATATTGGCACCGATACGGCACTTAACGCTGAAGCTTGGGTTACGTGACTCCACCTTCGCCAGAATGCGTCCGTTACCGATGCGGTTCAGTCGAACCAGCGGCGTATGGCCAATAGTCAACGAGTTGTCTTCAAAAATCTTGCTCATAGCCCGTCCTTAACTGTATGAAATTTGGGAACCGCACCAGCATACCCGCTCACCGCGTGTGAGGAAGTAAGGATTTCGTATATCGTTATACTCGTGCGAAATAATGCTTAAGAGTATGGAATAAGCCCGGCTATATGCCAGCCGGACTAGCGCCAGCTGGCATGTTTACCGCGATAACAATCCACCCACATCGCCGTTGCGCCGCAGACCGCGACGGGCATAATCGCCAGATTCAGCACCGGCACCAGCGTAAAAACGCTGACCAGCGCGCCGAACTGCATATTTAAGCTCTTACGTTCGCGCAGCGCCGCGCGCATGGTTTTAAACGGCACTTTATGGTTGTCGAAGGGGTAATCGCAGTACTGGATTGAGAGCATCCAGGCGCTGAAGAGAAACCACAGCACGGGCGCGACGGTCTGGCCAATACCCGGAATAAAGTAGAGCAGTAACAGCACCAGCGCGCGGGGCAGATACCAGGCGAGCTTTTGCCATTCGCGTTTCATAATGCGCGGCAAATCTTTCATGATGCCGAGAATACCGGTATCCGGCGGCGTGGCACCGGTGAGGCGTGCTTCCAATTGTTCCGCCAGCAGGCCGCTAAACGGCGCGGCTATCCAGTTCGCCACCGTCGAAAAGAAATAGCCGAAAACAAGAACAATGGAGATAACCGCGAGGGGCCAGAGCAGGTAATTAAGCCACTGCAGCCAGTCCGGTACATGGGACATGAGTTGCGGGATCCAGTTATCGAGGCGGGTAAACAGCCACCAGAACGCGCCGCCCATCAGCAGGAAATTGACCAGCAGGGGAAGGATGACGAAGCGCCGAATGCCGGGCTGGCTTATCAGCCTGAATCCTTCTGAAAGGTAGTACAGACCGCTGCGCGAACCCGCGCCTGTCGTTGAAACCATAGTTCCGCAAAGCTCCTTATTAGCCTCCCCGAACCGGGGCCCGGTTATCTTAACCGAGAGGGAAATTTGCGCCACCCGAGAAATGGTCGAAAAAACAGCAAAAAGCACGATTTCTTTCATCTTTCTGTCCGGAAAACCGAGCGCGCACTTGCACTTGCCGTAATGGGCAAATACTCTTAGTGAGTAAATGTTTGCCGTCATGGCAAGGTGTTAGAACAACAGAGAATATAATGATGCAGGATTTGCGTCTGATATTAATCATTGTTGGCGCGATCGCCATAATCGCCTTACTGGTGCACGGTCTGTGGACCAGCCGTAAGGAGCGTTCTTCTATGTTCCGCGATCGTCCGATGAAGCGCATGAAATCGAAGCGCGATGAGGATGAAGACGAAGACGACGTCGATGAGCCGGATGATGACGGCGTTGGCGAAGTTCGCGTGCGCCGCAGCGCGCCGGCGCCGGAAAGCGCGCCTGCTCGCCAGCCTCAGCATAACTATCAGCCGCCTTACGCGCCTTCGCAGCCGCGTCAGCCTGTTCGTGAGCCGGTTGAGCCGGAGCCAGAAGTGGCTTACAGAGAAGCGCCGCAAGCGCCCCTGCATCAGCCGCAAGAACCACAGCCGGTTCGCCAGACCGCGCCGCAACCGTCGCAGCCCGCACCGGCACAGCCTGCCATGCGCCAGCCTGCGCCGCAGCCGGTCACCGAGCCCGCGCCACAGCCCGAGCCGGTTGCTGAGCCTGTCCCCGTGAGCGCCCCGGAAAAACCGCAGCCGAAAGAAACCGTTATTATCATGAATGTCGCGGCACATGCGGGCAGCCAGCTGAATGGTGATGTGTTATTCAACAGTATTCAGCAGGCCGGTTTTAAGTTTGGCGACATGAATATTTTCCATCGTCACCTGAGCCCGGACGGCAGCGGCCCGGTGCTGTTCAGCCTGGCGAATATGGTTAAACCCGGGTCGTTTGATCCGGAATCTATGACCGATTTCACCACGCCGGGTATCACCATCTTTATGCAGGTGCCAGGCTTTGGCGATGAACTGCAAAACTTTAAACTGATGCTGCAGTCGGCGCAGCATATTGCCGATGAAGTCGGCGGCGTGGTGCTGGACGATCAGCGCCGTATGATGACGCCGCAAAAGCTGCGTGAATATCAGGACAGAATTCGCGATGTGAAAGAGGCGAACGGTTAACCGCCCGCCGTTAAGTTTTCTCCCCTAACCCCCGCCTGTCGGGGGTTTTTTATCATTGATGGTGCGTTATGGAATCAATCGAAGAAAAACTGACTCAACTGCGAACCACGCTTCGCCATCATGAATTTCTCTACCACGTTATGGACGCGCCGGAAGTGCCGGACGCCGAATACGATCGCCTGATGCGCGAGTTGCGCGCGCTGGAAGAGGCGCATCCGGAGCTGGTAACGCCCGATTCTCCCACTCAGCGCGTTGGCGCAGCGCCGCTGACCGAGTTCAGCCAGGTGCGACATGAAGTGCCGATGCTGTCGCTGGATAACGTGTTTGACGAGGCGAGTTTCCTCGCGTTTAACAAACGCGTACAGGATCGCCTGAAAAGCACCGATGCGCTGGTGTACTGCTGCGAGCTAAAACTCGATGGTCTGGCGGTCAGCCTGTTGTATGAAAATGGTCTGCTGGTCCGCGCCGCCACTCGCGGCGACGGCACCACCGGCGAAGACATTACGCTCAACGTGCGCACCATTCGCGCCATTCCGCTGAAGCTTCGTGGTGACAACATTCCGGCGCGCCTCGAAGTGCGCGGCGAAGTGTTTCTGCCGCAGGCGGGCTTTGAAAAGATCAACGAAGAAGCCCGTCGCACCGGCGGGAAAGTTTTTGCGAACCCGCGTAACGCGGCGGCAGGCTCGCTGCGTCAGCTCGATCCACGCGTTACGGCCAAACGACCGCTGACGTTTTTCTGTTATGGCGTCGGGCTGCTGGAAGGCGGCGAACTGCCGCGCAGCCATATGGAACGTCTGCAACAGTTTAAAGCCTGGGGCCTGCCGGTGAGCGATCGTATTCGTCTCGTGAAAACGCCGGAAGAGGTGCTGGCGTTTTACCATCAGGTCGAGGCCGACAGGCCGACGCTCGGGTTTGATATCGACGGCGTGGTGATTAAAGTCGATTCGCTCGAGCTTCAGGAGCAGCTTGGCTTCGTAGCGCGTGCGCCGCGCTGGGCCGTGGCGTTTAAATTTCCGGCGCAGGAGCAGATGACGACCGTACGCGACGTGGAGTTTCAGGTCGGACGTACCGGCGCTATCACGCCGGTGGCGCGCCTTGAGCCGGTGCAGGTGGCAGGTGTGCTGGTGAGCAACGCGACGCTGCATAACGCTGATGAGATAGCGCGCCTTGGGTTGCGCATCGGCGATAAAGTCGTCATTCGCCGCGCGGGCGATGTGATCCCGCAGGTGGTCAATGTGGTGCTCTCAGAACGCCCGGAAGAGACGCGGCCTGTGGTCTTCCCGGCGCAGTGCCCGGTCTGCGGCTCGGATGTCGAGCGCGTTGAAGGCGAGGCCGTAACGCGCTGCACCGGCGGGCTTATCTGCGGCGCGCAGCGTAAAGAGGCGCTCAAGCATTTCGTCTCGCGCCGCGCGATGGATGTAGACGGCATGGGCGATAAAATCATCGATCAGCTGGTTGAGAAAGAATATGTGCATACGCCTGCCGATCTGTTCCGTCTGACGGCGGGCAAACTGACCGGGCTCGATCGTATGGGGCCGAAATCGGCGCAAAATCTGGTCAATGCGCTGGAGAAAGCCAAAGAGACCACGTTTGCGCGCTTCCTGTATGCCCTTGGCATCAGGGAAGTGGGGGAGGCGACCGCCGCCGGGCTTGCGGCGCATTTCGGCACGCTGGAGGCGCTGATTAACGCCTCGATTGACGATCTGCAAAAAGTGCCGGATGTCGGCATCGTGGTCGCGACGCATGTGTTCAACTTCTTTGAAGAAGAGAGCAACCGCGCTGTCATTCGCGATCTTACCGAGGAGGTGGGCATCCACTGGCCCGCGCCGCAGGTGGTGAAAGCCGAAGAGATAGACAGCCCGTTCGCCGGAAAAACGGTCGTGCTGACCGGGACGTTAAGCCAGATGTCGCGCGATGACGCCAAAGCGCGACTTGCCGCGCTGGGCGCGAAGGTGAGCGGCAGCGTGTCGAAGAAAACCGATCTGCTTATTGCCGGTGAAGCGGCAGGCTCCAAGCTTGCGAAAGCGCAGGAGCTAGGCATTGAGGTCATCGACGAGGCGGAAATGCTGCGTCTGTTAGGTGAGTAATATGGAAAAAGAGCAACTCATCGCTATCGCTAATACGGAAATGCCGTTTGGAAAATACAAAGGCCGCCGGCTTATCGACCTGCCGGAGGAGTACCTGCTGTGGTTTGCCCGTAAGGATGAATTTCCCGCCGGTAAACTTGGCGAACTGATGGCGGTGACGCTGCTTATCAAATCAGAAGGGCTGGGCCACCTGGTTCAGCCGCTGAAAAAGCCCTGAAAAAACGGCGCGAACCTTCGCGCCGTGATTTTTCCTGCCATTCCACCGTGGCCCTGTTACCGGCCGGTGAGAACGTGTTCTTATACGTAGATGTCAATCTGATGGTCGCCGGAAGCCTGCTTCACGGCTTCAAGCTGCTTGCTTTCCTGTTTTTTCTGCGCCTGTTCAGCCTGCTCACGCTGCAACTGAGCCAGCTGCGCCTGCAGCATTTTGATCTGGTTTTGAATAAGCTGCTGTTGTTTCTGCTTCTCTTCCGCGCTGCCTTCGCTGGTCGCAAGATCTTTAAGCTTGGTTGTGAGCTTAGTGATCTGCTGGGTCAGGCGGGCAATCTGCGACGCAATATCGTTGCCGGTGGGCGCGCTGCTGCTGCTCGTCTGTACCGATGGGGTTGAAGCAGTAATGGTCGTCGACATCATGTTCTCCTTTTTTATAAGCCTGGAGAAGGTATCGGCACCGCAACGGGAAAACTGAGTGTTCAACGGATAAATCGTGGATAAAAGCGAAGCAGGGCGGGTGGATATGGAAAGACGTGAGCGATGAGAATAACGCGCATAGCAAAAAGGCGCCTTTAGGGCGCCTTTTTACATTGGTGGGTCGTGCAGGATGACTCGCTTCGCTCGCCCTTCGGGCCGTCGCCGCAAGCGGCTCCGTTGTCTCGCCATAAATGGCTCGACTCAAACCTGCTGCAGGTTCGAATCTTTTTGGCATACAGATAAGCAAAAAGGCGCCTTTAGGGCGCCTTTTTACATTGGTGGGTCGTGCAGGATTCGAACCTGCGACCAATTGATTAAAAGTCAACTGCTCTACCAACTGAGCTAACGACCCGAAGTGGTGGGTGATGACGGGATCGAACCGCCGACCCCCTCCTTGTAAGGGAGGTGCTCTCCCAGCTGAGCTAATCACCCACTTCGGTACTTCTGTTACTAATGACAAGAAATTCGCTGGCGAGAAAGTGGTGGGTGATGACGGGATCGAACCGCCGACCCCCTCCTTGTAAGGGAGGTGCTCTCCCAGCTGAGCTAATCACCCACTTCTCATTTCTTATCTACACGGCGGGAACCACTTAGAGTGGTGGGTGATGACGGGATCGAACCGCCGACCCCCTCCTTGTAAGGGAGGTGCTCTCCCAGCTGAGCTAATCACCCCCGCTGTGTGGAGTCGCATTATAGGGAGAGTTGAAAATGAGTCAACGCCTTTTCCAAAGTTTTTGTTTGTTCGTCGTAAAATTAGACAGTGCGCTGATTTTATGGTCGTTAAGGTATGATTTCTCAACAGATAACGCCGGAAAATAAGGGGTGGAAGGTATCAACATTGAGGAATCAGCGCACGGTGGTAGAATATTGCCCACTTTGTCACTCCCTGGCATGTGCCGCTTAATGGCATTGTTTAACACTAAGGCCAATCAATGAAAATCAAAACCCGCTTCGCGCCAAGCCCGACCGGCTATCTGCACGTCGGTGGCGCTCGTACCGCTCTTTATTCCTGGCTTTTCGCCCGCAATCAGGGCGGCGAATTTGTGCTGCGTATCGAAGACACCGATCTTGAGCGCTCCACGCCGGAAGCCATCGAAGCCATTATGGATGGGATGAACTGGCTGAGCCTGGAGTGGGATGAAGGCCCGTATTTCCAGACCAAACGCTTCGATCGCTACAACGCGGTCATTGATGAAATGCTGGCGGCGGGTACGGCATATAAATGCTATTGCTCGAAAGAGCGTCTGGAAGCGCTGCGCGAAGAGCAAATGGCGAAGGGTGAAAAGCCGCGTTACGACGGCCGCTGCCGTCACAGCCATGAGCATCACGCGGACGATGAGCCTTGCGTCGTGCGTTTTGCGAACCCGCAGGATGGCTCCGTCGTGTTTGACGATCAGATCCGCGGCCCGATTGAGTTCAGCAACCTTGAGCTTGACGATCTGATTATCCGTCGTACTGACGGCTCCCCGACCTACAACTTCTGTGTGGTGGTAGACGACTGGGATATGGAAATCACGCACGTGATCCGTGGCGAAGACCATATCAACAACACGCCGCGCCAGATCAACATTCTGAAAGCGCTGGGCGCGCCGGTACCGCTGTACGCGCACGTCTCTATGATCAACGGCGATGACGGCAAAAAACTCTCTAAACGCCATGGCGCGGTGAGCGTTATGCAGTATCGCGACGACGGCTATCTGCCGGAAGCGCTGCTGAACTATCTGGTGCGTCTGGGCTGGTCCCACGGCGATCAGGAAATTTTCTCCCGTGAAGAGATGATCAAATTCTTCGCGCTTGACGCGGTCAGTAAATCGGCGAGCGCGTTCAATACCGATAAACTGCTGTGGCTGAACCACCACTATATTAATACGCTGGCGCCGGAATATGTGGCGACGCATCTGCAGTGGCATATCGAGCAGGAAAATATCGATACCCGCAACGGTCCGCAGCTGGCGGAGCTGGTGAAACTGCTGGGTGAGCGCTGCAAAACCCTTAAAGAGATGGCGCAAACCTGCCGCTACTTCTACGAAGATTTCAGCGAGTTCGACGCCGATGCGGCGAAAAAACACCTGCGTCCGGTCGCGCGTCAGCCGCTGGAAGTGGTGCGCGATAAACTCTCGGCCCTGACCGACTGGACTGCCGAAAACGTGCACCACGCCATTCAGGCCACGGCTGATGAGCTGGAAGTGGGCATGGGTAAAGTCGGTATGCCGCTGCGCGTCGCTGTGACCGGGGCAGGGCAGTCGCCGGGCCTGGATGTGACAGTTCATGCGATTGGCAAATCCCGAAGCGTGGAACGTATCAATAAAGCGCTGGCGTTTATCGCCGAGCGCGAAAACCAGCAGTAATAAAAAAGCCGGCGCACGCCGGCTTTTACTTTTCGTCGCGAAGGCCGAGCCTTTTCACCAGGCCCGCCGCTCCTTCTTCGCTGATGAGTTCGCTCAGGCGCGCCTGCTCCTGAGGGCTCAGCATCTCCAGCGTGCGAATAAACTGTGCCATCATCTCGTTATCCCAGGTCACGTAGGGCGCAGGGGTCTCTTCAATGCGGTTATAAAGATGCGCGGAATAGCGCAGCTTATCGGTGGCAAGGAAATAGTCATACACCTGCTGCGTGATAAGAATTAACAGCGCGCCGCCTTTACGCCCTTTAAGCGGAATGCGCTTCCAGCCATACTTTCGCGCCCAGCGGCTGATGGCCTGGGCCGTGTAGCCTGACAGCTCGCCCAGTTCTCCCGCTGTCATCCAGCGTGTAAATTGGTTCATGCGTTAATCCGTATGGCGAATATCCAGACGCTGCAACAGTCCGGCGATGCCTTCGCGCAGCAGTAACGAGGTCAGCTGTTTTTGCTCTGACTGACTCATCTCTCGCAATGAATTTAGCAGCAGATTTTCCAGCGGCGCGTCGACCGTGGCTGTATAAGGGGCCACGTTGTCAGAGACGCGGCGGGCGCTGCGGATAAATGACAGCACCTCTTCATCAATATGAATAACGCGCGCTTTACCGCCCTGCACGCCTGGCTTCGGCGATGTATGCCAGCCTTCTCTACGCACCCACTTATTGATCGTCTGGCGGCTATATCCGGTATAGTGCGCCAGCTCGTCCGGGGTCATTCGATCCTTGACCATGACTAATCCTTACAAAATGTAAACCTGTTAGTAGTTAATCGTACAAGAACACAGTACATGAAACTGTGACGTGAATAACTACAGCGTATCGGGAGAACCGCGTTTTTGGAACCTTTTTGCTGCCTTTTTCGGCACTTGAAAGGCAAAGATGAATTTGGCGTTGACACTGTCCGGTGGAATTCTTATTATCCCGCCCGTCAACGCGACAAGGTGTTCCGACGGGGCTATAGCTCAGCTGGGAGAGCGCTTGCATGGCATGCAAGAGGTCAGCGGTTCGATCCCGCTTAGCTCCACCAAACCTACATCCCATCAGGTTTGGTCAGTAACACTAAAATCTCGTGGGGCTATAGCTCAGCTGGGAGAGCGCTTGCATGGCATGCAAGAGGTCAGCGGTTCGATCCCGCTTAGCTCCACCAAAATTAAAACCCTCGCTTAATAGCGGGGGTTTTTGTTTTCAGGGTCTTGCGCGCAGGTCGCCACTGACGGCTCGTGCTTTGTTCTCTGCCATTTCCTTGCCAGCCCGTCGAAAGGTTTTTATTATTAAAGTCTGTACGACACGCCGCCCTGATGCCTGAGAAGCTCCCTATGAATGCTCGCTACGGTTTGCGTAAGTCAGGCATCGCGTTATTGCTCTGCGTCCTGCTGTTGCCGCTAGCGCGCCTGTTATCTCCCAAAGCCATTGTCGATGGCGCGGGAATATATTTAACGTTTTTACCGCTAAGCCTGATGCTGGCGATGATTTATCTTTTCGGTCGCTATGCATTATTTCCTCTGGTCATCACTTTTTTATTTTTTTATGGCTGGTTTTTCCCGTTAAATAGTCAACAACTGCTGGCGTTTATCGCGAGTTTTTTATTACCGGTGATTCTGACTTGCGCTATTCTTCGCGCGTTAAAAGGCCCGCGCTGGCGCTTTGCGATCTCCCGTCACAGTACCGGGCTGCGGCTATTTCTGCCCGGTCTGTTAGCCCCTTGCCTGATAAAGTTTTTAATGGTGGTTTCAGGCTACTGGCTTGATTATCCAGAGGTTATTTCATCTTACTTTGGTGAAAGCACCTCGTTTTATAGTGTTGTCACCGTGCAGGGGTTAATGGCGGCCTCGGTCATTTTTGTCGATATTTTTTATTATCCCGTTCGTATGGCGTTAAGCCGGGCTTTTGCGCGGGCTTTCTGGCATCGTTGCGTTATTCCGCTGCTGGCACCTGAAAAGAAAGTGCTGGCCGCAGGGTGGTTTGCGGGCGTCTTCATTCTGCTGATACTCTTCCTGTTGCCCTTTAAACTATTTTTAATTTCGATCTATACCCTGCCGGTCATCTTTGTTTTATTTACCGCCGGGATTTTCCTTATTGGTCCGGTGTTAATTACGCTGTTGTGGTCTTTTTCATTGTTATTATTACTGGGCAGCAGCAGCAACTTTTTACCGGCTGAAAAAAACGGCTTTTTACTGGCGTTTATGCTGTCTGGCTTTATCGCATTTACGGTTTCAATGCGTTTCATGACGGTCATTTTTAACAAGAGTGAATGGATGAAACGGCAATACCGTATGCTCGCCTTGACCGACCCGCTTACCCGCCTGCCGAACCTGCGTGCGCTGGAGCGGCACCTGCAAGGTATCTCCGGGGGCGCGCTCTGCTGCCTGCGCGTCGCTAATCTTGAGTTTCTGAGCCGCCACTATGGCCTCATGATGCGCATTCAGTGCAAAAAAGAGGTCACGACGCTGCTGCTGCCCTGGCTTAACACCGGTGAGAAAGTCTTTCAGTTGCCCGACAGCGACCTGCTCATTTATCTGGCAGGCCCCGAGCCGCAGAGCCGGTTGCGCCACCTGGTGGATTTGCTGAACAGCAAACGCATCCAGTGGAATGGCGCACAGCTTGAACTCGACTATAGCGCCGCCTGGGCACCCGTGCCTCGGGCACAGACACCAGAAGAGCTCTACCGCACCATTGGGCAACTCAGTTATCTGGCAGAGGTTGCTGGCCCCGGCGATCCGGTTGTGGCGCTGGAGAGTCGCAGTCAGGGGCTTTCCGGGCAAACCAGCGAGCCGGTGCTTATGCTGCAGAAAGTCAAACAGGCGCTTTCAGAAGGGGGCGTTACGCTGTTTGCACAACCGATACAAAACGCACAAGGCGAGGGGTATGCCGAGATCCTGGCGCGCCTTGAATGCGATGGCGAACTCATCATGCCCGCCAAATTTATCCCTCTTATCACCCGCTTTAATCTTAGCGCGCGTTTCGATATGCAGGTGCTTGAGAAACTCCTTATTTACCTGCATACCCACCCGCAAACGCGCCCTGGCGCGCGCTTCTCCGTTAACCTAATGCCCTTAACGCTGGAACAGCAAGGCATCGCTCAACAGGCTATCGCACTGTTTGAGCGCTACCGGGTGCCCATCAGCGCGGTGATCCTGGAGGTAACAGAAGAGCAGGCGCTCTCCGGCTCGGAAAACACCGTTCAAAATATTTCGCTGTTGCAGGCGCGAGGGTTTTGCATCGCCATTGATGATTTTGGGACCGGTTACGCTAACTTCGAGCGGCTTAAAAATTTACAGGCTGACATTATTAAAATCGACGGCTGTTTTATACGTAACGTGGTGAGCAATACCTTTGACGCGCTGGTGGTGAAATCGATTTGCGATCTGGCGAAAGCGCGTTCGCTGACTGTCGTGGCAGAGTTTGTGGAAACGCCAGCGCAGCGCGATCTGCTGTTTGCGCTTGGCGTGGAATACATTCAGGGCCACCTGCCGGGCCGGCCAGAACGGCTTGAGTGCGAGGCATAAAAAACCGGAGCCAGGCTCCGGTTTTTAACGCATCGAGTTTGATTACAGCACGAGTGCGGCGATGGACGCAGAGAGCACGCTCACAAGCGTAGAGCCGTACACCAGCTTCAGGCCAAAGCGGGAAACCACATTGCCTTGTTCTTCGTTCAGGCCTTTGATAGCGCCGGCGATGATGCCGATAGAGGAGAAGTTAGCGAACGACACCAGGAATACCGACAGAATGCCTTCCGCGCGCGGAGAAATTGTGCCTGCCAGTTTCTGCAAATCCATCATCGCGACGAATTCATTGGAGACCAGTTTAGTCGCCATAATACTGCCGACCTGCAGCGCTTCGTTAGCCGGCACGCCCATCACCCAGGCAACCGGGTAGAAGATGTAGCCCAGAATACCCTGGAAGGAGATGCCCAGCACTGCGGCGAACAGCGCGTTCAGACCAGAAATCAGCGCGATAAAGCCAATCAGCATCGCGGCTACGATAATCGCCACTTTGAAACCTGCCAGAATGTACTCGCCCAGCATTTCGAAGAAGCTCTGCCCTTCATGCAGGTTAGACATCTGCAAATCTTCTTCATTCTCAACGCGGTACGGGTTGATGATGGAGAGGACGATAAAGGTACTGAACATATTCAGGATCAGCGCCGCCACCACGTACTGCGGTTTCAGCATGGTCATGTACGCGCCGACGATAGACATGGACACCGTGGACATCGCAGTTGCGGCCATGGTGTACATACGGTTGCGTGACATTTTGCCGAGAATATCCTTATAGGCGATAAAGTTTTCTGATTGTCCCAGAATCAGCGAGCTTACCGCGTTAAAGGATTCCAGTTTACCCATACCGTTCACTTTAGAGAGAACCGTACCGATAGCCCGGATAACAATCGGCAGTACGCGAATGTGTTGCAGAATACCGATTAACGCAGAGATAAAGACGATAGGGCAAAGCACTTTCAGGAAGAAAAATGCCAGACCTTCATCGTTCATTTTGCCGAAGACAAAGTTTGTCCCTTCATTAGCAAAGCCGAGCAGTTTTTCAAACATATCGGCAAAGCCTTTAACAAAGCCCAGGCCAATATTTGAATTAAGGAAGAACCAGGCCAGCAGCACTTCAATCACCAGCAGCAGGCCAATATAAGGCAGACGAATTTTTTTGCGGTCATGACTGACCAGCAAAGCAAGCAGCGCTACAACGGCGAGCGCCAAAACGAAATGAAGAACGCGGGACATATTTGCTCCAAATATGAGGCAGGTTTAATTTCCGTGCACATTCTATGCAACAACCATTTAGAAAACGAGATCTGCAACACACTATAGTTACGTCATGTGACCAAACGCTAAAAGAGTGATCAAACATACAAAAATGTTATGTTGCGTAAAGCAGTGAAAGGTTATCTTTTGCTGCTACACTTTTAACATACGTGGGCGCACGGCAAAGTATTTTCCGCGTATTCCTCGATCTTAACCCACCTTTCATTGATTTCAGCTATCAGAGCCATTAAGGATTGTCCGGTTTAATGAACTTGATAATCATTCTCATTTTGGTAGCATGAAACATAGCAAAGGCTATATTTCAGAGGCAGAGCATGAACCACACTCGCGTTGAGCAAAATCGTGGCCGTACAGCGCGGAAGTTAAGGCTGGCGCTGATGGGGCCAGCTTTCATCGCTGCCATTGGCTATATCGATCCGGGTAACTTTGCGACCAATATTCAGGCAGGCGCGAGCTTTGGCTATCAGCTGTTGTGGGTCGTCGTCTGGGCGAACCTGATGGCGATGCTGATTCAGGTGCTCTCGGCCAAGCTTGGCATCGCGACGGGCAAAAATCTCGCTGAGCAAATTCGCGATCACTATCCGCGCCCGGTTGTCTGGTTTTACTGGGTGCAGGCGGAGATCATCGCGATGGCGACCGATCTCGCGGAATTCATTGGCGCGGCGATAGGTTTTAAACTCATTCTTGGCGTATCGCTTCTGCAGGGCGCGGTACTGACGGGTATCGCCACGTTTCTGATCCTGATGCTGCAAAAGCGCGGGCAAAAGCCGCTTGAGAAAGTCATCGGCGGGCTGCTGCTGTTTGTGGCGGCGGCCTATATCGTCGAGCTCTTCTTCTCGCAGCCGAAACTGGCGGAGCTCGGCAAAGGGATGCTGATCCCAAGCCTGCCGACGTCCGAAGCGGTGTTCCTGGCCGCAGGCGTGCTGGGGGCGACCATCATGCCGCACGTTATCTACCTGCACTCGTCGCTCACGCAAAACCTGCATGACGGCTCGCGCAAAGAACGCTACTCGGCGACCAAATGGGACGTGGCGATCGCCATGACCATCGCCGGTTTTGTGAATCTGGCGATGATGGCAACCGCGGCGGCCGCGTTTCACTTCAGCGGCCACACCAAAGTGGCGGAGCTCGATCAGGCGTATCTTACGCTCGAACCACTGCTCAGCCACGCGGCGGCGACCATTTTTGGGTTAAGTCTGGTGGCGGCGGGTCTCTCTTCCACAGTGGTGGGCACGCTGGCTGGGCAGGTAGTGATGCAGGGGTTTGTACGCTTCAGTATTCCACTCTGGGTGCGCCGCGCGGTCACTATGGCACCGTCGTTTATTGTCATTCTGATGGGCCTTGATCCGACGCGTATTCTGGTGATGAGCCAGGTGCTGCTGAGCTTTGGTATCGCGCTGGCGCTGGTGCCGCTGCTGTTCTTTACCAGCAATAAAGCGCTGATGGCCGAGCTGGTCAACACGCCGTGGGTGAAACGTACCGGGTGGGCGATTGTCGTACTGGTGGTGGCGCTGAATATCTGGCTGCTGGTGGGCACGGCGCTTGGGTTATAGCGACGTAAAAGACGTAAAAAAGGCAGGCGCTAAGCCTGCCTTTTTTGTGATGTAGCGTGTGAAATCAGTGGTGATGACCATGGCCGCGGCCATGCTTACCCCAACCGCGACGGTCATCGCGATCGTTCCAGCCTTCACGATAGCCGCGTTCATACGCCCGGCGGTCATCCCAGCCGCGATGTTTATCCCATCCGCGGTGCAGGCCATTGTCATGACGCCACCAGCGGTCGCCGCGCCACTCATAATGATTACGCCAGTAGTCGCGGTCGCGCCAGCGGCCGCCGTCCCAGTAGTTACCGTAATTGTCGCGATCGCCAATTTGTAATTTGATGGATGGCAACAGGGTGATTTCACCAGCGCTGGCGATAAGCGGCGCGGTGCCCGCCAGTAACGCTGCTGCAAGAATCAGTGACCTGAACATACTTATCTCCTTCACGATCGGGGCCGTAGTGGCCTGTTGCAGTAATATTACGGACCTGTAAATCCCTGCAGCATCGCTCCGACTCTGAAAACAGGTATGACCGCACTTTTTGCTAAAGCAGTGTCACCTGATGCACTATGCGAGTATCGCCTCGATCGCCTGCCGTTCTTCGGCGGAAAAGCCCCGGTTTGCGAGCATTCCCACCGCATCGTCTATCTGGCTGGTCTTGCTGGCACCAATCAACACTGATGTCACTTTCTCATCGCGCAGCACCCAGGCGAGCGCCATCTGTGACAGTTTCTGCCCACGCTGTAGGGCGAGATCGTTCAGCTTGCGCACTTTATCGAGTTTCTCTGGCGTGATCTGATCCGGGTTCAGGAAACGGCTGCCGCTGGCGGCGCGAGAATCTGCCGGAATGCCGTTCAGGTAACGGTCCGTCAGTTGCCCGCCAGCCAGCGGCGAGAAGGCGATACTGCCGACGCCTTTTTCCTGCAAGAGATCCAACAGGCCATCCTCTACCCAGCGCTCAAACATTGAATATTTGGGTTGATGGATAACACACGGCGTGCCGAGCTGGGCCAGCAGATCGATAGCCTCGCGCGCGCGGTCTGCCGGGTAGTTAGAGATGCCGACATACAGCGCTTTACCCTGACGCACGATATGGTCCAGCGCGCGCATAGTTTCTTCGAGCGGCGTCTCCGGGTCCGGGCGGTGGTGATAGAAAATATCGACATATTCAAGGCCCATGCGCTTCAGGCTCTGGTCAAGGCTCGAAATCAGATATTTGCGCGAGCCCCAGTCGCCGTAAGGGCCGTCCCACATCGTGTAGCCCGCTTTGGTGGAGATAATCAGCTCGTCGCGGTACGGCAGAAAATCCTCTTTCAGGAGGCGACCAAAATGGCTTTCGGCGGAGCCCGGCGGCGGCCCGTAATTATTGGCGAGATCAAAATGGGTAATGCCGAGGTCAAACGACCGGCGCAGCAACTGGCGGCTGGTCTCGACCAGCGTGGCGTCGCCAAAGTTATGCCACAGGCCGAGAGAAATGGCCGGGAGCTTCAGGCCGCTGCGTCCGCAACGGCGGTATTCCATGGTGGCGTAGCGCGCCGGATCTGCCTGATAAACCATGCTTCTTCACCTCTGTATGTGGTTAGTGCACTGTGAAATTATCGAATTGAGTGACTCACCCGTACCGCAAGTGTATACGTTTACACTCAACGCGAAAGCTGACAGCCTACACGCCCGACGCGCGTAAATCTTGCTTGCCACCGCTTTTTACTGCCGCATTCTGGACAGCGATCACACTTCATTAATACTCACTACAGGTCCCTGAAAAAGGATGGCAAAAATGCCAGCTCACTATTGTATTGCCGATTATCTGTTGGATCGTCTGGCAGGATGTGGTGTTAAGCACCTGTTTGGCGTGCCTGGAGATTACAATCTGCTGTTCCTCGATAACGTCATTGCCCACCCGCGTATTACCTGGGTCGGCTGCGCGAACGAGCTTAACGGCGCTTATGCCGCCGACGGGTACGCCCGCTGCAACGGCATCGGCGCGCTGCTGACGACCTACGGCGTCGGCGAACTCAGCGCGCTCAACGCGATTGCCGGTAGTTACGCTGAGGCGGTGCCGGTGCTGCATATCGTCGGCGCCCCGTGTCAGTCGGCACAGCGTAAGGGCGAAGTGCTGCACCACACGCTGGGCGATGGCGATTTCCATCACTTTATGCGCATCGCCCGCGAAGTGACCGCAGCCCAGGGCTGGCTCACGCCCGCGAACGCCTGCAGCGAAATTGACAGGGTGATTGCTGAAATGCTGCGTACCCGCCGCCCCGGATATCTGGTGCTGCCCACCGATGTGGCAAGTGCGCCGGCGGTTGCGCCTGTAAACGCTATCACCGTGCCACGCCCGCAGGGCGACGACGCGCAACTGGCCGCATTTCGCGAGGCGGCGCAGGCGCGGTTCGCCAGCGCCGGACGCGTGGCGTTGCTGGCGGATTTTCTGGCCCAGCGCTTCGGCGTGCAAAACGCGCTGCATCAGTGGCTGGACGACACGCCGATGCCGCACAGTTCGTTGCTGATGGGCAAAGGTGTGCTGGATGAAACCAAACCCGGTTTCACCGGGACTTACAGCGGCGCGGCGAGCGATCCGGCGGTCTGCCAGGCGATAGAAGAGGCGGATCTGGTTATCTGCGTCGGCGTGCAGTTCGCCGATACGATCACCGCCGGGTTTACCCAGCGTCTGACGCGCGATCAGACCATCGACATCCAGCCCTGGGCGACGCGCGTAGGCGACCGCTGGTTCAGCGGGATCGCGATGGATCAGGCGGTAGCGATTCTGCATGACATCGCCAGACGCCACAGTGCGCGCCTGCCGCCGCCGGACGTTGCGCCGCCTGTAGCCAAACCCACCACCGCAGGCGCGCTTAACCAGCAAAACTTCTGGCCGCTGATTGAGACGTTTTTACAGCCGGGCGACATCATCGCCGTCGATCAGGGTACCGCCGCGTTTGGTGCCGCCGCGCTGCGTCTGCCCGCTGGCTGTGATTTCCTGGTGCAGCCGCTCTGGGGCTCAATAGGCTACGCCTTGCCTGCTGCGTTCGGCGCGCAGACGGCCTGCCCGAACCGCCGCGTGGTGCTGATCACCGGTGATGGCGCGGCGCAGCTCTCCATTCAGGAAATGGGTTCTATGCTGCGCGATGGTCAGGCGCCGGTGGTTATCGTGCTCAATAACGACGGCTACACGGTGGAGCGTGCCATTCACGGCGCGACGCAGCGTTATAACGACATCGCCCCGTGGCAATGGACGAAACTGCCGCACGCGCTGCATGCTGACAGCCAGGCGCAAAGCTGGCGCGTCAGCGACGCAGCGCAACTCAAAGAGGTGCTGGAGCGTCTCTCGCGGCCCGAGCGGTTGTCGTTAATTGAGGTGATGCTGCCGCGCGACGATGTGCCGCCGTTGCTCGACGCCGTCAGCCGTGCGCTGGAGGCCCGCAACGGCGCGCAGGACGAATAAGCGCCTTTCGGTACAGAAGATGCTGAAACGTTCAAGGTAATCTGTGATGTAAGTCTCTAAACGCGGGGCACTTATGCTATGGTCATTGTTGTTCAGGCGCCGTGAATTTAGAGTGTGCCAAGATTATTTTGTATTTAGCGGAGCAGCAACAGAATGACCAAATATGCTTTGGTGGGAGACGTAGGCGGCACCAACGCACGCTTAGCGCTGTGCGACGTAGACAGCGGCGAGATACTCAAGGCGAAAACCTATTCTGGCCTTGATTATCCGAGCCTGGAAGCGGTGGTGCGGGTGTATCTGGAAGAGCATAACGCCACGGTGACGGATGGCTGTATCGCCATCGCATGCCCGATTACCGGCGACTGGGTGGCGATGACCAACCACGTATGGGCGTTTTCTGTCGCCGAAATGAAAAAGAATCTCGGCTTCGATCATCTGGAAATTATTAACGATTTCACCGCCGTGTCTATGGCGATCCCGATGCTCAAAACCGACCATCTGATCCAGTTTGGCGGCGGCGAACCGCAGCCCAATAAACCGATCGCCGTTTATGGCGCGGGCACCGGGCTTGGTGTGGCGCACCTCGTGCATGTCGATAAACGCTGGGTCAGCCTGCCGGGCGAGGGCGGTCACGTCGATTTCGCGCCTAACAGCGAAGAAGAAGCGATTATTCTTGAGCAGCTGCGCGCCGAAGTCGGGCACGTCTCCGCCGAGCGCGTGCTCTCAGGGCCGGGGCTTGTGAATCTTTACCGCGCCATTGTTAAAGCCGATGGCCGTCTGCCGGATAATTTGCGTCCGAAAGACATCACCGAACGCGCGCTGGATGACAGCTGCACCGACTGCCGTCGCGCGCTGTCGCTCTTTTGCGTCATCATGGGCCGTTTCGGCGGCAACCTGGCGCTGACGCTCGGCACTTTCGGCGGCGTCTATATCGCAGGCGGTATCGTGCCGCGTTTCCTGGATTTCTTCACCTCCAGCGGTTTCCGCGGCGGGTTTGAAGATAAAGGCCGCTTTAAATCTTATGTGCAGGATATTCCGGTCTATCTGATTGTTCACGACCAGCCGGGGCTGCTCGGCGCGGGCGCGCATCTGCGCCAGACGCTCGGACAGATCCTCTGAGAAAAAGGCGCCGCGCGGCGCCTTTTCTTTTTCCCTCACAGCCGCATCAGCTGGCGGAATGCTTTAACCCTGCTGCGGCTCACCGGCACCTGAAAATCGAGATCGCGCAGGCGCAGCACGTAAGTGTTGTTAAACCACGGCTCAATCTCGCGGATTTTATTGAGATTCACGCAGTAGGAGCGGTGGCAGCGGAAGAAATGCGCCTCCGGCAGACGGCTGCAAAACTCGGTGATATTCATCGGCATCACATACGCTTCTTTGCGCGTATAGACGAACGTCATCTTCTCGTGCGCTTCGGCATAATAGATATCGTTAATATCGGTGACGATAATCCGCTCATCCTTGATGAGATTAATGGTCGCGTTCTCACGCCCGGCGGGAGCGGCGGCGTGCGGCGCGCTCTGCTGCGCAAAGGCGGCTTCCAGCTTTTGCAGCATGCCGATAATGCGCGACTCCTGATACGGTTTCAGAATGTAGTCAAAAGCTTCCAGTTCGAACGCTTCTACCGCGTGCTCTTTCCAGGCAGTGATAAACACGATAAACGGCTTGCGGGCGAATTTACTGATGTTCTGCGCCAGCAATACGCCGTCCAGCGACGGAATATTAATATCAAGAAAAATGGCGTCCACATCGTGCTGCTGCAGATATTTCAGCACATCCAGCCCGTCTTCGAACGTGGCGACCACGTCCATCTGGCTGTGCGTTTTAATCAGCCAGTTCAGCTCCTGCTGCGCGAGGACTTCATCCTCAACGATAATGACTTTCATCGCATTCTCTCTTACAACAGCATTGCAGCGTCAGGGCGCGGCGGTTGATTGGGCACGTAAAACGCAATCTCGGTGCCTGGCTCCAGGCGGCGAATGTGCAGCCCTTCGCCATATAACAGCTTCACGCGGTGATGTACGTTAACCAGCCCGATTTTATTGACCGGCATCTCGTTGGTATCCAGCTGTTCGATAATGTGTGGGTCGATGCCGTGGCCGGTATCCCGCACCGCGATCCGCACCCGGCTGCCGCTTTGCGCAATGCTAATCGTCACCACGCCTTTGCCGCGGCAAGGCTGGATGCCATGCACGATAGCGTTCTCCACCAGCGGCTGAATAAGCAGGCTGGCGACGCGGCAGTTCACTTCGTCGTCGATATCGTAAATCACGGTCAGCTTGTCGCCAAAGCGCGCCTGCTCAATCGCGATGTAATCCTTAATCTGGTACAGCTCCTTTTTGATATCGATCTGCTCGTCGTCGTTCAGTTCAATGTTGTAGCGCAGGTAGCGCGAGAGATTAAAAATCAGCTGGCGCGCGGTGTCCGGGTTCAGGCGTATGGAAGATGAGATCGCGTTTAGCGCGTTAAACAGAAAATGCGGGTTGATTTTGCTCTGCAGCGCGCGCAGCTCCGCTTTGTTCGCCATCTCGCGCAGTTGCTCGGCGCGCGACACCTCAAGCTGTGTGGAGATAATCTGCGACAGGCCGATGGCCATCTCCTGCAACGACGAGGTGATTTGATGCGCGTGGCAGTAGTAGATTTTCAGCGTTCCGGTGACGACGCCTTTCTCCCACAGCGGGATCACCAGCATGGAGTGGATCTCCGGCGTGCGGTGGGCTTCGTCGTTATTTTTGATAATGATTTTACCGTGACGGAGTGCCTGCTGCGTGGTGGGGCTTAGCGCGTCGCTGTTATCCTGATAGTTATGCTCGCCGACGCCGACATAGGCCTGTACCTTTTCAGTATTGGTGATGGCGACCGCGTCGGCGTTGATATCGCGGCGGATAATATCGCACACCTGGCGCAGGGATTCGCTGTTCACATGGCGAAACAGCGGCAGCGTTTTGTTGGCGATATCCAGCGCCAGTTTGGCCTGACGCGCGGCGCTGGCCTCTTTCTCGCCCTCAACGCTTCGCACCAGCAGCACGATAAAGCCAATGGACACGGTGCCTAAAATCATCGGCACGCCGATTTTCGAGACGATATCCAGCCCGAGCGCCGTGGTCGGCGCCCAGACCACCACCAGAATCATGGTCAGCGTTTCGCACAGCATGCCGCCGAGAATACCGGCGCGCCAGTGCTGCGCTTTCGGCACCCGGCGGCTGATAAAGCCGGAGATCACGCCCGCGACGATGCTGGTGATAAAACAGGGAATGGCGGTGATGCCGCCGATATCAATCAGGTAACGGTGCAGCCCGGCGATAACGCCGGTAATGATGCCGACCCACGGGCCGAAGAGAATACCGCCGGACATCACGGCGATAATGCGCACGTTCACCAGCGAGCCTTCCACCGGCACGCCGGACCACGTACTGAACAGCGCGAACATCGAAAAGATCGCGGTGACCGCCAGCAACTCTTTCGGCGTGTGGGCGCTCTTATGCAGCAGCTCGCGGAACAGCCGCAGGCGAATCAGGAAAAAGAGGCAAATCAGCATTAGCGCCGCGCGGTCGAAGACCGCCAGCAGCATGTCGAAAATCTCGTGCACGGAAAACCCGAAGTCTGGCAGGAAAGCGCACATGATAGAAAACCTGACGGCCCTTGACCAGCCGCCAGGTGTTGCCGGTTATGCGCCTTTGAGCTGTTCGCGTCCGGCAGGGGTCAGATCCGCTTCGGTGGCGCGCCCGCTGAAATCGATTTCGAAATCATCCGGCGCGAAGTCCGGCGGCGAACGGCCTTCCACAAATGCCGGCCACTGGCGCTTCAGGTAGGCGTCGTTCTTCTCACACCACGGCGCGGCGGCGATATACATCACGTTGCTGTCAAACTCGCCCTGATGCTCGTTTTCCACCGCGTGAATAACGTCGCAGTGCCAGAAGACGGTATCGCCCGGCTCCATATCGGGAATTGAGGAAATCCCGGTCAGTAAAAGGGGATGCCAGCGTTCGTTAATGGATAACGCGCGGCCAGGCTTCGCCTCGCACAGCGAATCCTCCGGCACGTCGTCCTGCAATGCGCGCAGCAGGATATACGCCATGGCGTTGGCGACCGGCAGCAGGGTGAGCGTACCGCCGTGCTTGCGCTGCTCGGAGAGCGCCGTCCAGCCCTGAAAGGTGCGGAACATCGAGCAGACGGCAGGTGAGGGGATCTCCCGCGCCTCGACGCGGCCCTCGGCTTCAAACGGGTTGTAGCGCTGCCACTCGCCGCTAAAGACGTGACGGTAAACGTGACGGAAATTCTCATCAAGCCAGCGCTCTACCGAGCCGCCGTCGACATGCGGCGACAGGCCAAGCGAGGACGAGCGCGGCGGTCGGCGGCGGGTGCGGTCGGCGTACGTCACCACGCGATTCGGGTCGAAATGCTGTTTGCCGTGGCTCTCCGTCTGCCAGAGATTATTGAGAAACACCTGCGCGGCTTTCATACGCTCGTGCTGGCGCGCCTCCACCTGCGGCTTCGACCAGTAAATGCCGTAAATTTGCGGCTTACTGTCGGCAAGCGTGCCGAAATAGTTATCTTCCGCCGCGTTCTTAAGCTTTTCGACAAAGTCGTTGCGCTCCAGGTAATCGCCAATCTCCTGATTCCAGGCGCGCGCCTGGTTTTCCGGGAAGACGCCTTTAATCACGCAGCAGCCGCGCTCGCGGATGCGGGCTTTCTGCGCGTCGCTGATGCGGCCATTAATGATGTCGTCGGCATGGATCTGCGGCACCGGGCTTTCGCCGCGCGCGGTTTCGCTTTTGATGGTGTCAATCTGGCGCGCGATATCGGCTTCCAGTTCGGCAAACACGGCCTGATAGTTCGGCAGCGCCGCACGTAGCTGCTGTTTTATCTCGCGGATAGCGGTGGGAAGATCGGGAATGTGCAGGGTCATAGCGTGTACTCCGGCAATCGGGAACAGGGTTATTGTTTTGTTGCGTCGAAGTTAATATAGCTACGCCTCATCAAATAAAACAGGGTTAACTTTCAAATGAAAGTTCCCGTTTTTTGTTCCGTAAATTATTTTTGCGATTGCCTCTCGACAGCAGAAAATTTTCCAGGCTATGTTCTTAAAGCCGCATCAGCGGCAGCGTCGCTCGGACGGTCCGGGCGCTTACGTCACATCGAGGAACCTATGGCTGACTTCAGTCCCAAACGCCGTTTTTCGCGTATCGAACGCCTTCCCCCTTACGTTTTTAACATCACTGCTGAGCTGAAAATGGCTGCGCGTCGGCGCGGCGAAGATATTATCGATTTCAGCATGGGCAACCCGGACGGCCCCACGCCGCCGCATATCGTTGAAAAACTCTGCACCGTGGCCCAGCGCCCGGATACGCACGGCTACTCCACCTCGCGCGGCATTCCGCGCCTGCGCCGCGCCATTTCGCGATGGTATCAGGAGCGCTACGAGGTGGAGATCGATCCGGAAACCGAAGCCATCGTCACCATCGGGTCGAAAGAGGGGCTGGCGCACCTGATGCTCGCCACGCTCGATCACGGCGACACGGTGCTGGTGCCGAACCCAAGCTATCCGATCCACATCTACGGCGCGGTGATTGCCGGCGCGCAGGTGCGTTCGGTGCCGCTGGTGGAGGGCGTGGATTTCTTCAACGAGCTGGAGCGTGCGATTCGCGAAAGCTATCCGAAGCCGAAAATGATGATTTTAGGCTTCCCGTCGAACCCGACAGCGCAGTGCGTGGAACTGGAATTTTTCGAGAAAGTCGTGGCGCTGGCGAAGCGCTATGACGTGCTGGTGGTACACGATCTGGCTTACGCCGATATCGTCTACGACGGCTGGAAAGCGCCGTCCATCATGCAGGTGCCGGGCGCGCGCGATGTCGCCGTGGAATTCTTTACGCTCTCGAAAAGCTACAACATGGCGGGCTGGCGCATCGGCTTTATGGTCGGCAATCAGGAACTGGTTAGCGCGCTGGCGCGCATCAAAAGCTACCACGACTACGGTACTTTTACGCCACTCCAGGTGGCGGCCATCGCCGCGCTGGAAGGCGATCAGCAGTGTGTGCGCGATATCGCTGAGCAGTACAAACGCCGCCGCGACGTGCTGGTGAAAGGGCTGCACGAGGCGGGCTGGATGGTCGAATGCCCGAAAGCCTCGATGTATGTCTGGGCGAAAATCCCGGAGCCTTACGCGGCGATGGGTTCGCTGGAATTTGCCAAAAAGCTGCTGCAGGACGCGAAAGTCTGCGTGTCGCCGGGGATTGGTTTTGGCGACTACGGCGACACCCACGTACGTTTCGCGCTGATTGAAAACCGCGATCGCATTCGCCAGGCAGTGCGCGGCATTAAAGCGATGTTCCGGGCCGACGGGCTGTTGCCGGCAAGCGCGAAGAGCGCCGCGGCCCAGGACGCCGAATAAAAAAACAGGAGCCAGTGGCTCCTGTTTCTTTTTACTCAGGTGTTTTACTAAATCATCAGGGCAAACGTGCCGGCCCACAACAGTAAAATCACCGATACGCCCATAAAGAAATATTTCACGTTACATCGCTCCGCATGTCTTAAAACACGCCTGAATCAATACGCAAGGTCACAGTATACAAAGTTGACGCCGCAGCCGAATCACTTTGGGACTATTCCCCAATCCGGCTGCCGCTCTCTAAAATCGTGCGCGTCAAATGACGTCAGCGGGCGCTAATGTAATCCTTTATTTCAGAGGTGACAAGCGACACGCGGGCTCGTTAAAAGAAATTTTTTCATCCTGCTTTTTTCCTTAAAAAACAATTAAAAAGAAATTAATTACGGGGCGTAACTCCCGCTTCCAGGCGCTTGCCAGCAGCTTCGCTGACTGCCATTCTGGAAGGGGTAAAAAAACAGGAGCAGCAATGAAAATCAGCAAGGCAAATGCGGAACATTATCTGTGGGGCGGTGACTGCGATGGCTGGCATCTGGTCAAAAACCAAAACCTTAGCGTTATTCATGAGCGGATGCCCGTCGGGCGGGCGGAGCAGCGCCACTATCACGAGCAGTCGCGCCAGTGCTTTTTTGTGCTGAGTGGGGAACTGACGATGGCGCTGAACGGCGAGCACGTCACGCTTACGGCAGGCGAAGCGATAGAAATTCCGCCGCTGGCACCGCACCAGGCGCGTAACGACGGGCAGGAGACGGTGGAATTTCTGGTTATCTCCCAGCCGACCACGCGGGGCGACCGGGTTAATCTCACAGCCAGCCCGAGCGTTTAAGCTTCCAGTAAAGCAAATAACAGACGGCAATGGTGCCGCCGATAGTCACCGGATAGCCGAACGCCGAGCGTATCTCCGGCATATTTTCAAAGTTCATGCCGTACATGCTGAAAATGACCGTCGGCACCACCAGAATCGCCCCCCAGCCTGCGAGCTTTTTCACCACCTCGTTTTGCTGCACCGTCACCAGCGCCAGATTCACATGCATGGCGCTGGTCAGCATTTCACGCATATCCTCGGCATCCATCACCACGTGATGCGCGTGATCCTGCACGTCGCGCAGGTAAGGGCGCAGCGTTTTCGGCACGATATCTTCATGCAGACGGATCAACTGGTTGCAGATTTCATCCACCGGCAGCGCGGCGTTACGGATAGCCAGCAACTGGCGGCGCAGCGTATAGACCTGCTGCACGGCCTGTTTGTCAAACTCGGTGCGGAACATCGTGTTTTCCATCTCGCCGATGCGGCTGGTGAGCGACGAGGTGATTTCCAGATAGTTATCGACGATAAAATCGAGCAGGCAGTAGAGCGCGTAGCCCGGCCCGATGGCCAGCATGTCGGGCTTTTCCTCGGCGCGGGCGCGAATGGGCGCATAGCTTTCGGAGGCACCGTGGCGCACCGTTATCAGAAAGTTTTTGCCGATAAACAGATGCGTTTCGCCAAATTCAATCTGCTCCTGGCGGTTCATCCACGCGGTTTTCACCACCATAAACAGCGATTCGCCATACTGTTCGATTTTAGGGCGCTGATGGGCGGTGAGCGCATCTTCGATGGCGAGTTCGTGCAGGCCGAACTCCTGCTGGATGATATGCATAAACGGCGCGTCGGGCTGCCACAACCCCAGCCAGATAAAGGCGTCAGGATCTTCAATCGCTTCGCTGATATCTTCGAGGTTAATCACTTCCGGCTTTTTGTCGCGCCGGTACACCATACTGTTAACAATCATTTTCTCATCCCTGGCGGTACGCTTATCGGGTAACTATAAACACCGTGCGTGCCGTCTTCCTCTTTTTCGCGTGAATTCAGGCGATTCTGGCGCTCAGAACATCTCCACCAGGCGGCGCACCGACGGCGAGCGCTCAAACTTGCGCCAGGCCAGCGCGATATCGGTTTTTAGCATCTGATCGCTTAACCGGTGGAACGTTACCTCCGGGTGCCCGATGCACTGCATCGACACCGGCACCAGCGCGAAGCCAAACCCGGCCGCCACCATGCTGAGCGAGGAGGAGAGCTGCGACGCCTGCTGGCTGTCGGCAGGCGCAAGCCCCGCGCGCAGGCAGGCGTTAAACACCAGTTCATAGAGCCCCGGCGCCACTTCATGCGGGAAGAGTACCAGCGGCGTGCCGGCCAGCTCGCTCAGCGCCACTTCATCGCGCTCGCTCAGAGGATGACTGCGGTGCAGCGCGGCCACCATTGGCTCCACGTCAATCAGACGCAGGTTAAACGCTTTGCTGCTCTCACACGGCAGGCGGACAAACGCGGCGTCCAGCAACCCTTCCTGCAAATCGTGCATCAGCGAGGCCATATTCGCCTCCTGTTGCAGCAACGTAATCGCCGGATAACGGTGCTGAAATTCATGCAGCAGGGAAAAAATACGCGGATGAAAAGCATTAGAACTGCTGATGCCGACCGACAGCGTGCCGTTAACGCCGCGTGCGATGCCGCGGGTTTTCTCCAGCGCCGCGTCGCTAAGCGCCAGTATCTGGCACGCGTCCTGATAAAAGGCCTCGCCGGCCTCGGTAAGTTCCACGCCGCGCGTCAGGCGACGCAGCAGCGGCGTGC
This sequence comes from Cronobacter sp. HA18003, assembly GCF_011605905.1. Classification (NCBI taxonomy): domain Bacteria; kingdom Pseudomonadati; phylum Pseudomonadota; class Gammaproteobacteria; order Enterobacterales; family Enterobacteriaceae; genus Cronobacter; species Cronobacter sp. HA18003. The sequence continues at coordinate 196,760 of NZ_JAANQO010000026.1, forward strand.
CCACTTCGCGCTCAAGGCGCTGGATCTGCTGGCTGAGCGGCGGCTGAGAAATACCCAGTAATTCAGCGGCACGGGTGAAGTGTCGCGTCTGGGCTACCGCCACGAAATAACGCAAATATCGAAGTTCCATATCAAATACGACTCAAACCGGGATGCTTTCTATATTGGAACCCTGCGCTGAATCGCGTCAACATTTGATTAATCTTTCTTACGAAATATGAGTGAGGATCAGTGCGATGAGCCATGCAACCGATTGTTCTTGCGAGGAAAGCTTGCTGGAAACCGTGCGGGCGCTGCGGGAAAAAGATACAGAATGTGTGATATATCAAACATCCATGATGAGCGCATTGCTCAGTGGGGTTTACGAAGGAAATACCACCATTGCTGATCTCCTGACCAAAGGCGATTTTGGCCTTGGCACCTTTAACGAGCTGGACGGCGAATTAATTGCCTTCAGCCATGAGGTTCACCAGCTGCGCGCCGACGGCAGCGCCCGTAAAGCGCAGCCCGACCAGAAAACACCGTTCGCGGTAATGACCTGGTTTAAACCGCACTACCGCCAGCGCTTTGACCGGCCGATGAGCCGCCAGCAAATTCACGACGTGATCGACCGCCAGGTGCCGTCCGACAACGTCTTCTGCGCGCTGCGCATCGACGGCCACTTCCGCCATGCCCACACCCGCACGGTGCCGCGCCAGACGCCGCCGTACCGCGCGATGACCGATGTGCTGGACGACCAGCCGGTGTTCCGCTTCGACGGTCGCGACGGCGTGTTAGTCGGGTTTCGCACGCCGCAGCATATGCAGGGCATTAACGTCGCGGGTTACCACGAACATTTCATCACCGACGATCGTCAGGGCGGCGGACATCTGCTCGACTACCAGTTAGAGCACGGCGTTCTCACCTTCGGGGAGATCCACAAACTGATGATCGATCTGCCGTCGGACCCGGCGTTCCTCAACGCCAACCTGCATCCCGACAATCTTGATGCGGCCATCCGCTCGGTTGAAAACTAACAGTCAGAAAGGGGAAATATCATGGATAACGAAAACCGGATGCGCCAGTGGGCGCACGGCGCTGACATGGTGGTCGGCCAGCTTGAGGCCCAGGGCGTAAAACAGGTCTTCGGCATTCCCGGCGCGAAAATCGATAAAGTTTTCGACTCCCTGCTGGATTCCAGCATCCAGATTATTCCGGTGCGCCACGAGGCGAACGCGGCGTTTATGGCTGCCGCCGTCGGGCGTATCACTGGCAAAGCCGGGGTCGCGCTGGTCACCTCCGGGCCGGGGTGCAGCAATCTCATCACCGGCATGGCGACCGCCAACAGCGAAGGCGACCCGGTGGTCGCGCTCGGCGGGGCGGTTAAGCGCGCGGATAAAGCACGCCAGGTGCATCAGAGCATGGATACCGTGGCGATGTTCAGCCCGGTCACCAAATATTCCGTTGAAGTCTCGTCCTCGGACGCTATCGCCGAAGTGGTTTCTAACGCCTTTCGCGTGGCGGAGCACGGCAGACCGGGCAGCGCCTTTGTCAGCCTGCCGCAGGATATCGTTGACCAACCGGCGCAGGGCAACATTCTGCCTGCGGGCAACGCGCCGAAACTGGGGCCAGCGCCGGATGTGTGTATCGACCACGTCGCCGGGCTGATTCGCAACGCTAAAAACCCGGTCATCCTGCTGGGCCTGATGGCGAGCCAGCCGGAGAACAGCCGCGCGCTGCATCGCCTGCTGGAGAAAAGCCATATTCCCGTTACCAGCACTTATCAGGCGGCGGGCGCGGTCAATCAGGAGCACTTCACGCGCTTTGCGGGCCGCGTCGGGCTTTTCAACAACCAGGCGGGCGACCGCTTGCTGCATCTGGCGGATCTCATTATCTGCATCGGCTACAGCCCGGTGGAATATGAGCCTGCCATGTGGAACTGTGGTAACGCCACGCTGGTGCATATCGACGTGCTGCCAGCGTATGAAGAGAGCCACTATGCGCCGGAAATCGAGCTGGTGGGGGATATCGCGGGCACGCTGGAAAAACTGGCCGGGCGCATCGAGCAGCCGCTGGTGTTAAGCGACCGCGCCTCTGAAATCCTGATCGACCGTCAGAACCAGCGCGAGCTGCTGGCGCGCCGGGGCGCGCAGTTAAACCAGTTCGCCCTGCATCCGCTGCGTATCGTGCGCGCCATGCAGGACATCATTAACAACGACGTGACGCTGACCGTAGACATGGGCAGTTTCCATATCTGGATCGCCCGCTATCTCTACAGCTTCCGCGCCCGCCAGGTAATGATTTCGAACGGTCAGCAGACCATGGGCGTGGCGCTGCCGTGGGCCATCGGCGCATGGCTGGTGGATCCGTCGCGCAAAGTGGTTTCTGTTTCCGGCGACGGCGGTTTTCTGCAATCGAGCATGGAGCTGGAAACCGCGGTGCGCCTCAAAGCCAACGTGTTGCACATCATCTGGGTGGATAACGCCTACAACATGGTGGCGATTCAGGAAGAGAAAAAATACCAGCGGCTTTCAGGGGTGAGCTTCGGGCCGGTGGATTTCAAAGTTTACGCCGAAGCGTTCGGCGCGGCCGGGTTCGCGGTGGAAAGCGCTGAGGCGCTGGAGCCGACGCTGCGCGCCGCGATGGATGTCGACGGGCCGGCGGTGGTCGCCATTCCGGTGGACTACAGCGATAACCCGCTGCTGATGGGACAGCTCCATCTCAGCCAGATTCTCTGACTTACCAAAAGGAACGGATTATGAAAAAAGTAGCACTGGTGACCGGCGCAGGGCAGGGGATTGGTAAAGCCATCGCCCTCCGACTGGTCAAAGACGGTTTTGCGGTCGCGATTGCCGATTACAACACCGAAACGGCCAATGCCGTGGCGCAGGAAATCAACGAGCAGGGCGGCAGCGCCGTGGCGGTGACCGTGGATGTCTCGAAACGCGACCAGGTGTTTGCCGCAGTAGAGCAGACCCGTAAAGCGCTTGGCGGCTTCGATGTTATCGTCAACAACGCCGGTATCGCGCCGTCAACGCCGATTGAGACCATCACCGAAGAGGTGATCGACAGGGTCTACAATATCAACGTCAAAGGCGTTATCTGGGGCATGCAGGCGGCGATTGAAGCGTTCAAAGCCGAAGGCCACGGCGGGAAAATCATCAACGCCTGTTCGCAGGCGGGCCACGTCGGCAACCCGGAGCTCGCGGTCTACAGCTCCAGTAAATTCGCGGTGCGCGGCCTGACCCAGACCGCCGCGCGCGATTTAGCGCCGCTCGGCATCACCGTCAACGGCTTCTGCCCGGGCATTGTGAAAACGCCGATGTGGGCGGAAATCGACCGTCAGATCTCCGAAGCCGCTGGCAAACCGCTCGGCTACGGCACCGAAGAGTTCGCCAAACGCATCACGCTTGGCCGCCTCTCCGAGCCGGAAGATGTCGCTGCCTGCGTTTCGTTCCTGGCAGGCCCGGATTCCGACTACATGACCGGTCAGTCCTTGCTGATCGACGGCGGTATGGTATTCAGTTAATTCTTATCATCTATCTTTTCGGACATGCCGAAAACCCACCGTTACTGCGGTGGGTTTTTTTATGGCGAGGTAAAGCGGGTTTTTTAGGGGGGTTATGGTGTTATCGTGGCGATATTCCCCGTAAACGAGAACGCATTATTGAAGTAAGATTTTCGACGCCATAAATTCACCACAGCAAAGATTTCCGAACAATAAAAAGCCCCTTTCGGGGCTTTTAAATAAAGACGTGTAGCGTTTATACCAGGCGCTCAATAATACCGATTTGCCCGCAGCAAATGACAGTATTTAGTCTTTGCTCTGCAACAGGAAGCGATACATCAGGCCGCCCACTACGCCGCCCACAATCGGTACGAGCCAGAAAACCCACAGTTGCTGTAAAGCCCAGCCGCCCTGGAAAATAGCGACAGCGGTGCTTCGCGCTGGGTTCACCGACGTGTTGGTGACAGGAATGCTGATGAGATGAATCAGCGTCAGGGCGAGACCAATCGCCAGTGGCGCAAATTTCGCCGGCGCGTTTTTATCCGTTGCGCCATGGATAATTAGCAGGAAAAACGCCGTCAGTACCAGCTCAGTCAGGATGGCAGCCGAAAGGCTATAGCCATCCGGCGAGTGTTCGCCATAGCCGTTGGCGGCAAAGCCGCTCGCGACGGCGTCAAAGCCCGGTTTACCGCTGGCAATCGCATACAGCACGCCCGCCGCGGCAATACCGCCAATGACCTGGGAAATGATGTAAGGAATGACATCCTGAAAGGTAATACGTCCACCCGCCCATAAACCCAGCGTGACGGCCGGGTTAAAATGACCGCCGGAAATATGCCCTACGGCATACGCCATGGTCAGGACGGTCAGACCAAACGCCAGCGCAACCCCCGTAAAACCAATGCCCAGCTCAGGATACGCGGCGGCAAGCACCGCGCTCCCGCAGCCTCCAAACACCAGCCAGAATGTGCCGAAAAATTCAGCCGCACTTTTTCTCAACATATTATTTGTCCTTATTTACACTATGACCGTTACGTATTTATTTAACGGCGGAATATCATAGCGTTTAAAATAAATAACGGAACCAGGCGCTATTCTTAATCAGGGGTGAAATGTTGTCAGTTGTGAAAATATGATGATTTTTTGTGAATTAAATAAAAGCATATTGATGTTGTGTTAGGGAGGTGTTGAGTTTGCGTGTGATTTAAAAGGAAATATTGAAGGGCGCGCAATATACAGCCTGCTCCATGAGTGAGTGGTAAAAGTATAATTGCTTAAACTTTTAGGCGTGAAGGCTTAAATATATGTTCTGATGTGGGTCTTAATAATATTAAGATCTCCTCTAAAAAATGACTGCTATGGCCAGGCTTTACAGAAAGCCTCATATTCGGTGTTAAGCTCAAATATTTCAAAATCTGAAAATATCTCACAGGCTGACAACTCCTGATAGCGCGGTACTTTGTTCTCTTCTATAATTTTGTTATAACGGTTTTTCAGGCCTGAGATGAGTTCGGCAGGCATATCGTTAGGATTAGAAAAATCATTTTTAGTGCAAATCAAATGAAACATTGCAGCTCTTAATGGGTGTAACGATAAACGTGTATGGTTTTCAGCTAAGTAATCCATTGCATAGGAATTATGATTATCTGACAGAAGCAGTCTATCCAGGCAAAAGGATTTGAAAAGTCCATTCTTTATAAACGTCGATTCTACTATTTTCTTTCTGAAATACATTGATGCTTCTATATCGATCATATCAAGCTTACTCAGATAACGATCAGCCTCTTCTGAACCTTCATCTTCGCAGTCAGGGTTGAAATAATATGGATCTATATAGCCCTTTGTAAGGTAAAAAGCTAAGCCATCAATAAGTGTGTTTTTTAATTTCTGAAGTGAGTCATTTGTATCTAATCTGGCAGGATAACAAATCGCTAAACGGGCGTGGCGATAAAAATGGAATGAATAAGGATATCTTGTCTTATACATTTAACATTATCCATAAAACAGTAATACAATAAATGACATTATTAATGATGAATTTTGTGCCTTTTGACGTTGTGTGTCAATTAAGTCACTTTTAGTGGTGTTAAGTAGTAACGAAAGTAATAATTTTAGCGCCTACAGTGTGCATGTTGAGACAGATTATCTTTCTTCATCCGAAATTTCCCATGCATAAAGCTGGTATACGGCAAGTAGAAATGGGAACGAAAAACCAGTGCCATGTCTGATTGTAAGCGAAAGGTGTCGGAAGTGGGCGAACTATGAAATGGCGTCCCCTGCAGGAATAGTAAAATAAATGCAAGCATCTGATTTATAATTATATTATTTTTTCTGTCTACGCTGGTTATACATAAAGATATACACATTTGTTATTGCTCATAATTTAGAGCTGTAAATGGGATTCTGCCCAACCCAACCCAACCCAACCCAACCCAACCCAACCCAACCCAACCCAACCCAACCC
>NZ_JAANQO010000027.1:0-153513 GCF_011605905.1 Cronobacter sp. HA18003
ATTCAACGTGAGAGGTGTTGATGGTGATACCACGAGCTTTTTCTTCCGGCGCGTTATCGATCTGGTCGAATGCACGAGCAGAACCACCGTAGGTTTTCGCCAGAACGGTAGTGATGGCAGCGGTCAGGGTAGTTTTACCATGGTCAACGTGGCCGATAGTACCGACGTTGACGTGCGGTTTTGTACGTTCAAATTTTTCTTTAGACACGGCTATATTCCTTACTATAGTGCCCCCTCGCCGAGAGGGCACGGGACTTTGGTTTTAACCCTGAGGCTTATTTGCCACGGGCTTCGATAACGGCCTGAGCAACGTTGTTCGGCGCATCATCATACTTCAGGAATTCCATAGTGTATGATGCACGACCTTTGGTCAGAGAACGCAGCTGAGTTGCATATCCGAACATTTCAGACAGCGGAACTTCAGCGTGGATCTTAACGCCAGTTACTTCGGATTCCTGACCACGCAGCATACCGCGACGACGGCTCAAGTCACCGATAACGTCACCAGTGTTCTCTTCCGGAGTTTCTACTTCAACCTTCATGATCGGCTCAAGCAGAACTGGTTTTGCTTTCTTAAAGCCTTCTTTAAAGGCGATAGAAGCTGCCAGTTTAAACGCCAGTTCAGAGGAGTCAACGTCGTGGTAAGAACCGAAGTGCAGACGGATACCGATGTCTACTACCGGGTAACCTGCCAGCGGACCAGACTTCAGCTGCTCCTGGATGCCTTTATCAACGGCCGGGATGTATTCGCCAGGAATCACACCACCTTTAATGTCGTTGATGAACTCGTAACCTTTCGGGTTAGAGCCCGGCTCCAGCGGGTACATGTCGATCACAACGTGACCGTACTGACCGCGACCACCAGACTGCTTAGCGTGTTTACCTTCGATGTCGGTAACTTTGCTGCGAATCGCTTCGCGGTAAGCAACTTGAGGTTTACCTACGTTAGCTTCAACGTTGAACTCACGCTTCATACGGTCAACGATGATGTCGAGGTGCAGCTCACCCATACCAGCGATGATGGTCTGGTTAGATTCTTCGTCAGTCCATACGCGGAAAGACGGGTCTTCTTTAGCCAGACGGCCCAGAGCCAGACCCATTTTTTCCTGGTCAGCTTTGGTTTTCGGTTCAACCGCGATAGAGATTACCGGCTCTGGGAACTCCATGCGCTCCAGAATGATCGGGTGATCCGGGTTACACAGGGTGTCACCAGTAGTCACGTCTTTCAGACCGATAGCAGCCGCGATGTCGCCTGCGCGAACTTCTTTGATCTCTTCACGTTTGTTAGCGTGCATCTGTACGATACGACCGAAACGCTCACGTGCGGATTTCACGGAGTTCAGGATGGTATCACCAGAGTTAACCACACCAGAGTACACGCGGAAGAACGTCAGGTTACCAACGAACGGGTCGGTAGCGATTTTGAACGCCAGTGCAGAGAACGGCTCTTCATCGCTAGCGTGACGCTCAGCCGGAGTATCTTTACCGTCGTCCAGGATACCGTTGATCGCAGGTACGTCAACCGGGGATGGCAGGTAATCAATTACCGCATCCAGCATCGCCTGTACGCCTTTGTTTTTGAACGCAGAACCACAGGTTACCAGGATGATTTCGTTGTTCAGAACGCGCTGACGCAGAGCTTTTTTGATCTCTTCTTCAGTCAGTTCTTCACCACCCAGGTATTTCTCCATCAGCTCTTCAGAAGCTTCAGCTGCGGACTCGATCAGGTTCTGGTGCCATTCGTCAGCCAGGTCCTGCATGTCAGCCGGGATATCTTCGTATTCGAAGGTTACGCCCTGGTCTGCATCGTTCCAGTTGATGGCTTTCATTTTCACCAGGTCAACAACACCGGTGAAACCTTCTTCAGCACCAATCGCCAGCTGCAGCGGAACCGGGTTCGCGCCCAGACGGGTTTTGATCTGACCAACAACTTTCAGGAAGTTCGCACCCATGCGGTCCATTTTGTTAACGAACGCAATACGCGGAACTTTGTATTTGTTAGCCTGACGCCATACGGTTTCAGACTGCGGCTGAACACCACCAACTGCGCAGTAAACCATTACCGCACCGTCAAGGACACGCATGGAACGTTCTACTTCGATGGTGAAGTCAACGTGCCCCGGGGTGTCGATGATGTTGATACGGTGCGGTTCATACTGCTTAGCCATACCAGACCAGAATGCGGTAGTCGCAGCGGAGGTAATGGTAATACCACGCTCCTGCTCCTGTTCCATCCAGTCCATAGTTGCGGCGCCGTCATGAACTTCACCGATTTTGTGGTTTACACCGGTGTAGAACAGAATACGTTCGGTAGTAGTGGTTTTACCGGCGTCGATGTGCGCACTGATACCGATGTTACGGTAGCGTGCAATAGGTGTTGTACGAGCCATTTGATTCCTCTATTGCCTTAGGCGTTCAGGATAAGTTACCCAGAGCGGGCGGCTTACCTGAAGCGCCCGTCTGGTGACTAACATGCCGCAGGGATTACCAGCGGTAGTGTGCGAACGCCTTGTTGGCTTCTGCCATACGGTGAACGTCTTCACGTTTCTTAACTGCAGTACCTTTGTTGTCTGCAGCATCAGAAAGTTCGTTCGCCAGGCGCAGAGCCATGGATTTATCACCGCGTTTACGAGCAGCTTCAACGATCCAACGCATTGCCAGAGCATTGCGGCGAACCGGACGGACTTCAACCGGAACCTGGTAGGTAGAACCACCAACGCGGCGAGACTTAACTTCTACAGTCGGGCGCACGTTTTCGAGAGCGACTTCGAAAGCTTCCAGTTCAGATTTACCAGAGCGCTGAGCCAGGGTCTCCAGCGCGCTGTATACGATTGATTCTGCAGTAGATTTTTTACCATCTACCATCAGGATATTGACAAATTTAGCCAGCAGTTCTGATCCGAACTTCGGATCCGGCAGAATTTTACGCTGACCAATGACGCGACGACGTGGCATGGAAATACTCCGTTGTTAATTCAGGATTGTCCAAAACTCTACGAGTTTAGTTTGACATTAAAGTTAAAACGTTTGGCCTTACTTAACGGAGAACCATTAAGCCTTAGGACGCTTCACGCCATACTTGGAGCGAGCCTGCTTACGGTCTTTAACGCCGGAGCAGTCAAGCGCGCCACGCACGGTGTGGTAACGAACACCCGGGAGGTCTTTAACACGACCGCCACGGATCAGGATCACGGAGTGCTCCTGCAGGTTGTGACCTTCACCACCGATGTAGGAAGTCACTTCAAAACCGTTAGTCAGACGAACACGGCATACTTTACGCAGTGCGGAGTTCGGTTTTTTCGGAGTGGTAGTATATACACGAGTACATACACCACGTTTTTGCGGGCAAGCTTCCAGCGCCGGCACGTTGCTCTTAGCAACTTTGCGAGCGCGAGGTTTGCGAACCAGCTGGTTAACTGTTGCCATTAAATAGCTCCTGGTTTTATAGCTTTTGCTTCGTAAACACGTAATAAATCGCCCTCATATAATATGAGGACGCGGAATTTTAGGGCTGTGCTTTAAGGGTGTCAAGAAATATACAGCGTTTGCACGTTACCAGGCCATCTGGCTTGCGTGTTTTACGGTAAGGTTGACGAACTCAGTATAGCTAATCGTATCGATGCTGCTCGAAATTTGAGCGACAAGGCCGCGAGCTTCCACATCGTTTTCTAAGGCGACAACCCGGGCGGGCGACGCCAGCAGCACGGCGACATAGCGGCTGTCGTGAAGCGCGGCGACCACGCCGTTTTGCATCAGAAGAATGTCATCGCCCGAACGCACAAGGCGCAGCAGCGCGTGAATATCCACCTGCCAGGGCGAGCGAGAAAGCGTATACAACATGGCGTTCCTTAAAATGTCAGCACGACGTCGTAATCATCGAGGCGTTCGCGCAGCGCTGCGGCGTCCAGCGCCTCGACATCAATCACAAAGGCGTGTTCTTCACTAAGCCCGCGCTCCTGCAGCGACTCCCGGCAAATATAGCAGCGCTCAATATCGTACAACGGCAGAACTTTAAACGTAGAGATATAGTCGCGGCTCAGGACCGCCTGTGGATGCTGACCTGGCAGAATCTGAAAAACGCCGTCACTTAGAAAAAAGACGCCAATTTCTTCCGTTAACGCAGACATCGCCAGCAGCGCGTCGAGCCCTTCGCGGCCCGCCGAGGTGCCATGCGGTGCCTGGGTAAAGACAAAAGCCACCTGTTTCATTAAAACTCTACCACTCTGTCGCAGGTCAGCGCGGCTTCGGCCAGCGCGCCCAGGCCGCTCAGTTGAAAGCCGGGCTGAAGGTTCGCACCAGGCAGCCCCTGCGCTCGCGCTTCATTTTCATCCGTCACGCCGCGACGCAGCGCAGCCGCCACGCAGATATGCAGCGCGACGCCGTTTTCGTCGTGAAGCTGTTGCCAGGCGCGCACCAGATCGAATTCGTCACTCGCGGGCGACGTGAACTGATTCGCGTTGTAGACCCCTTCCCGATAAAAAAAGACGCTTTCAAGGCTGTGCCCTTCCGCCAGCAACGCTTTCGCAAACTGTAAGGCGCTGCTCGCCTGCTGCGTGCCATAGGCCGGGCCGGTAACCATCAGGGTAAAGCGCATTAACGTTCATGCCCCTGAAAATCACCGTTCTTAAACTGACGGATATACAGATAAACCGTGTGTTTGGAGATATTCAGCCGGTCGGCCACCTGATTAATAGCGTCTTTAATATCAAAAATGCCTTTCTCGTAAAGGTTAAGGACAATCTGGCGGTTCTTGGCGTTGTTCGAGACATTGCGGTCCGCGTTCACCTCTTCAATGGTGAACTCCAGCGTCTGGGTCACAAGATCTTCCACGGACGAGGCAAAGTTTACGGAAGACGGCACTTCCTGCGTTTCCGGCGGTACAAAGGTGCTCATAATCTGGGAGAACGGCACATCCAGGTTCATATTAATGCACAGCAGACCGATCACACGATGTTCCCGGTTACGGATGGCGATAGTCACCGATTTCATCAGAACGCCGCTTTTCGCGCGGGTGAAATAGCACTTTGAGACGCTACTGTCAGCGCCGGTCATATCGTGCAGCATACGCAGTGCCAGATCGGTAATCGGCGAGCCGATTTTGCGTCCTGTGTGTTCGCCGTTAGCGATGCGGATAGCCGAGCATTTCAGATCCTGCAGGGAATGCAGCACAATTTCACAGTGGGAGCCGATGAGCATCGCTAACCCGTCCACGACCGCTTCGTAGGAACGCAAAATATCAAAGTCGGTCTGTTCGAAGGGACGCTGATCCAGCAGATCGAGTTCGCTGGCCTCATTGGTTAATAGCGAATTGGACATGAAAACATACCACCCTTTACAGCGAGCCTGTCGTCTCTCAAGGTCTGGGCAGACTCATCATTCAGTTGTTACGTAACTCGCTAAAGTAATACAGCGGGCGCAACACTAGCCAGCTTTTATTATACGTGGCCCGGATAAAAAAACCGCCGCCCGGAGGCGGCGGTCTGCGAAGCGTTACTTCGCTTTGGCAGCGTCGTCGGCTTTATCGCCCGCGGCGGCCTTCGGTGCGGCGTCTGCTTTCGCCGCCGGATTGATATCCAGCAGTTCTACGTCAAACACCAGGGTGGAGTTAGCCGGAATACCCGGAACGCCGTTTTTGCCGTAAGCCAGCTCAGGCGGGATGACCAGCTTGATTTTGCCGCCTTTCTTAATGTTTTTCAGGCCTTCGGTCCAGCCCGGGATCACACCGTCAAGACGGAAAGAGAGCGGCTCGCCACGCTTGTAGGAGTTATCGAACTCCTGACCGTCGATAAGCGTGCCTTTGTAGTTAACCACAACGGTGTCGCTCTCTTTCGGCGCAGCGCCGGTGCCTTCTTTCTCAACTTTATACAGCAGGCCGGTAGAAGAGGTCTTCACGCCCTTCTCTTTGGCGAATTTGTCACGGAAGGCTTTGCCTTTCGCTTCGTTTTCAGTCGCGTCTTTCTCGACTTTCGCCTGAGCGGCGCCTTTCACGCGAGTTTCAAAAGCCTGCAGAGTCTGCTCGATTTCCTGGTCAGAGAGTTTGCTCTTATCAGCAAACGCATCCTGGACACCGGCGATCAGCTGGTTTTTATCCAGTTTGATGCCCAGTTTTTCCTGCTCTTTCAGGGAGTTTTCCATGTAACGGCCCAGTGATGCACCCAGCGCGTAAGCCGATTTCTGATCGTCGTTCTGGAATGCGGCTTTGCTGTCAGCGGCAGCAGGCGTCTGCTGCTGTGCGGCTGGCGCAGCAAAAGTCAGAGGCGCGTTGAACGCCACAGCCATCGTGGTCGCCAGCAGCGTTACTTTAAACAGTGATTTCATCCATTATCTCCAGGGTTGGGGCCTCTCACCCCAGGGTTATCTTAAAAACGAAAGTCGTACTATAAAACGTCGCAGCGGAAATCAACATAACCACTTTTCCGTTTCGGGCGTTATTTCAGACTTAATTTGTTTAAATAAGTTTCTTTCTGTTGAAGCAACCCGGCAGAATCCGGAAAAGTTGCGTAGAATCGCGACGCAAAGGGGGAAACATCATGCACAACGAATCGACTGAACACCGTATCGCTGAACTGGAGAGCCGGCTGGCGTTTCAGGAAACCACTATTGAAGACTTAAACGCCGCCATCACAAAGCATGAGCTGGAGCTCGCGAAGATGCGCGAACAGCTCAAAATTATGGTGGAGAAAATCAAAGCCTCGCAGCCGTCAATGATCGCATCGCAGGCGGAAGAAACACCGCCGCCGCATTACTGACGGGTAAATCGCGGGCAGTAAAAAGGGGCGCCGGAGCGCCCCTTTTTTATCAGGCTTAGTGGCAACCGCAACCGCCGTTACCGCAACCACCTTTACCATGCTCGTGGTCGTGGCTATGGCCGTGACCGCCGCAGCAACCGTCATGGTCGTGATCGTGGTCATGATGATGGCCGTTCGCGCCGTGAACGTGGCCGTGAGCCAGTTCTTCTTCGGTCGCTTCGCGGATAGCAACAACTTCCACGTTGAAGTTCAGGTTCTGGCCCGCCAGCATGTGGTTGCCGTCAACCACAACATGGTCGTCGCCCACTTCGGTAATTTCTACCGGTACCGGGCCCTGATCGGTTTCCGCCAGGAAGCGCATGCCAACCTGCAGCTCGTCAACGCCCATGAAGACGTCTTTCGGTACGCGCTGTACCAGGTTTTCATCGTACTGGCCGTAAGCGTCGTTAGCGCCTACGTTCACATCGAATTTATCGCCAACGTCATGGCCTTCCAGCGCCGCTTCCAGGCCGGAAATCAGGGAGCCGTGACCATGCAGGTAGTCCAGCGGCGCACTCACCGGAGACTCATCAACCAATACACCGTCTTCTGTACGTACCTGATAGGCCAGGCTGACCACCAAGTCTTTTGCTACTTTCATGATATCTCCTGAGTGAGGAAAAAAGACTGGCGCCGATTGTAGCCCAAATCGACGCCTGTGTACCCTTTAGCTTAAAGAAACCTGGGGCATCTCGCTAGTCGGGATGAAAAATCCCTATGACTTGCTCATCTTTGCGAACCTTCTCGCGAACTTCTTTGTCCGCCTCGCGCATCTGATGCCCGCACTTTACGCACTCGACAATATCGACCTGATTTTCACGCCACATGGCGAGAGAATCCTGCGCCTGGCATTTCGGGCAGACGGCCCCGGCAATAAAACGTTTACGCACAGCCATAGGTTCACCTTCTATTCAAATTCGTCCCAGCCGTCGAGCTGGCGTCGTTCCTGCTGCATCTCGCGGTGGAAAATCTCCTCCAGCTCGCGACGCGCCTCGCGAACGCGGGAGATTTGCGCGTTATCGGTATGCACCGGCATCAGTTCGCGCAGCATCCGCATATCAAGACGGCGGAAATGGAGCTGTGCGCGCTGCGCCTGATGCGGATGCATGCCTAGCGAAATCAGGGTTTTACGCCCAAGCTCCAGCGCGCTGGAGAACGTCTCGCGCGAAAACTGCTTCACGCCAGCCTGCAAAAGCTCATGCGCCTCAACGCGCCCGCGCGCCCGCGCCAGGATCTCCATCTGCGGAAAGTGCTGCTGGCAGAGATGCACGATGCGCATCGTATCTTCCGGGTCGTTGCAGGTGACGACGATCGACTGCGCGGATTCGGCCCCGGCGGCGCGCAACAGCTCAAGCTCGGTGGCGTCGCCATAGTAAACCTTATAGCCATATTTTCGCATCAGGTTGACCGCGCTGATATCGCGCTCCAGCACCGTAATACGCATTTTGTTGGCCATCAGCAGGCGGCCAATCACCTGTCCGAAACGCCCGAAGCCGACGATAATCACCTGCGGCTTATCATCTTCCACGTAGGGCATTTCGGCATCTTCATCCGGTGCGTTAAAGTGGCGCGCCAGCAGCCGGTCGATGCCTTTCATCACCAGCGGCGTGGTCATCATCGAGAGCGTTACCGTCACCAGCAGCAGCGCCATCTGGTCATTGTGGAAAAGTTTCTGTGACGAGGCGCTGGAGAAGAGCACAAACGCGAATTCTCCGCCCTGGCTCAGCACGCCCGCGAACGGCAGCCGCTCGGTGCGCCGCAACCCCTGAAAACGCCCGAGACCGTACAGCACCGCCATTTTGACGCTCACCAGCACCACCACGCTCATCACGACCCACAGAATATGGGTATAGAGAACGCCCAGGTTCAGCGCCATGCCGACGGAGATAAAAAACAGCCCCAGCAGCAGGCCTTTGAACGGCTCGATGGCGATTTCCAGTTCGTGGCGGTATTCGCTCTCGGCCAGCAGAATGCCCGCGATAAACGTGCCGAGCGCCATAGAAAGCCCAAGCAAATCCATAAACAGCGCGGAGCCCAGCACCAGCAGCAGCGCGGCGGCGGTAAACACCTCGCGCACGCCGGAACCGGCAATAAACCGAAACACCGGACGCAGCAGATAACGTCCACCCACCAGCATGACGGCGAACGCGAGCACTTTCATGCCGATTTTCAGCCAGTCCGGGTGTTCATCACCGTTGCCCGCCAGCAGAGGCACCATCGCCAGCGCCGGGATCACCGCGAGATCCTGAAACAGCAGCACGGAGAATCCTAGCTGGCCGCCTTCGGTGCGGTTCATGCCTTTGTCGCGCATCAGCTGCAATGCCATCGCGGTGGACGACATCGCAAGGCCGATACCGCCTACCACGGCTGCCTGCCACGCGAAATCAGTGAGCATCAGCAGCCCCGCCAGCACCACGGCGCTTAACAACACCTGGGCTGCACCAATGCCGAAAATAGAGCGCCGCAGTTTCCAGAGTTTTGACGGGTTCAGCTCAAGCCCTATCAGGAACATCAGAAACACAACGCCGAGTTCTGAAAAGTGCAGGATCTCGTCGACGTCGCTGATAAAGCCAAGCCCCCACGGGCCGATGGCTATTCCCGCCAGCAAGTAGCCGAGTACCGCGCCGATCCCCAGGCGCGCCGCGATCGGCACCGCCACTACCGCGGCGAAAAGAAACAGAATGCCTGCCAGCAGCAGATCCGAACCTTCCATCAAAAGCCTCCCGGCGTTAACGGGTCCGCCAGCCAGCGTTCATACGCGCGGCCATGAGACGCCAGTTCGGAAAGCGACTGACGCCGCGCCCAGTAAATAATCAGCGGTGTCATCCAGTGCATACGGCACATGGCGGCGGTCAGCTCGAAAGGCCGCAGGATGTCGCTCAGGGCGTAGCGGTTAAACCCGTCCGGGCGATAGGCCGTCTCCGGCTCGCCGGTCGTAATGACGCAGCGCCAGTATTTGCCGGCAAGCTGATTGCCGCCCACGCCGCTCGCGAAACCGCGGCTTAACACGCGGTCGAACCACTCTTTTAGCAGCGCCGGACAGCTATAGGTATAAAGCGGGAACTGAAAAACAATCACATCGTGATCGCGCAGCAACGCCTGCTCATGGCTGATATCAATAAAGAAATCGGGATAGTGGGCATAGAGGTCATGCACCGTGACATTAGGTAATTGCAGAGCCGGCTTAAGCAAAACCCGGTTGGCCACCGAGTCCTGAGATTCCGGATGGGCATACAGCAGCAAAACTTTCGCTGTCTGTGACATCATTCCCCTCCAGGGCGTCGTCATTGTTACTATTTTGGGCTACCATGGCGGCCCCACGCGGTGCCCAAAGCATCACGTTACATGAATATAATGACAATTTAACATAGTCTGAATCTACGGCGCCTTATGATTGTTTTCTCCTCGTTACAAATTCGTCGCGGCACCCGCGTGCTGCTGGACAACGCCACCGCCACGATCAATCCGGGCCAGAAAGTGGGCCTGGTTGGCAAAAACGGCTGTGGCAAATCCACGCTCCTGTCGCTTCTGAAAAACGAGATAAGCGCCGACGGCGGGAGTTTCACCTTTCCCGGCACCTGGCAGCTCGCCTGGGTAAATCAGGAAACGCCCGCGCTCGCGCAGCCCGCGATGGAGTATGTGATTGACGGCGACCGCGAATATCGCGCTTTTGAGCGTGAACTGAACGACGCCACCGAGCGCAACGACGGTCACGCCATCGCCACGGCGCACGGCAAGCTGGACGCCATCGACGCGTGGACCATTCGCTCGCGCGCCGCGAGTCTTCTGCACGGGCTGGGCTTCAGCAATGAACAGCTGACGCGCCCGGTGAGCGATTTCTCCGGCGGCTGGCGCATGCGTCTTAACCTCGCGCAGGCGCTGATTTGCCGCTCCGATCTGCTGCTGCTCGACGAACCGACCAACCACCTCGATCTCGACGCGGTCATTTGGCTGGAGAAATGGCTGAAAAGCTATAACGGCACGCTGATTCTCATCTCGCACGACCGTGATTTCCTGGATCCGGTGGTGGACAAAATCATTCATATCGAACAGCAAAATATGTTCGAGTACACCGGCAACTACAGCTCGTTCGAGCGCCAGCGCGCCACGCGTCTTGCCCAGCAGCAGGCAACGTATGAAAGCCAGCAGCAACGCGTCGCGCATCTGCAAAGCTTTATCGACCGCTTTAAAGCGAAAGCGTCTAAGGCGAAGCAGGCGCAGAGCCGCATTAAAATGCTGGAGCGCATGGAGCTGATTGCGCCTGCCCACGTGGATAACCCATTCCACTTCAGCTTCCGCGCGCCGGAGAGCCTGCCTAATCCCCTGCTGAAAATGGAAAAGGTCAGCGCCGGTTATGGCGAGCGCATCATTCTTAACTCCATCAAGCTCAACCTGGTGCCTGGCTCGCGCATCGGTCTGCTGGGGCGCAACGGCGCAGGCAAATCGACGCTCATCAAACTGCTGGCGGGCGAACTTGCGCCAGTCAGCGGTGACATTGGGCTTGCCAAAGGCATCAAGCTTGGTTACTTCGCGCAGCATCAGCTGGAGTTTTTACGCGCCGACGAATCGCCGTTGCAGCATCTGGCGCGCATCGCCCCGCGTGAAACCGAACAGCAGCTGCGCGACTATCTCGGCGGCTTCGGCTTCCAGGGCGATAAAGTTACGGAAGTTACCGAGCGGTTCTCCGGCGGCGAGAAAGCGCGTCTGGTGCTGGCGCTGATCGTCTGGCAGCGCCCTAACCTGCTGCTGCTCGATGAACCGACCAACCACCTGGATCTCGACATGCGCCAGGCGCTGACCGACGCGCTGATCGAATTCGAAGGCGCGCTGGTCGTGGTCTCGCACGACCGCCACCTGATCCGCTCCACCACCGACGATCTCTATCTGGTGCACGACGGCAAAGTCGAACCGTTCGACGGCGATCTGGACGATTATCAGCAATGGCTCAGCGACGTGCAGAAGCAGGAGAGCCAGAGCGACGACGCCAGCCGCGAGAAAGAAAACGGCAACAGCGCGCAGGCGCGTAAAGATCAGAAGCGCCGCGAGGCGGAACTGCGCACCCAGACGCAGCCGCTGCGTAAAGAGATAACGCGTCTGGAAAAAGAGATGGAAAAGCTCAACGCCACGCTTGCAAGCGTCGAGGAGAAACTCGCCGACAGCGCCATTTACGATCCGGCTCGCAAAGCGGAGATGAATGAGTGTCTGCAAACGCAGGCGAAGACCAAAGCCGCGCTGGAAGAGTGCGAAATGGCCTGGCTTGACGCGCAGGAATCGCTGGAGCAGATGTTAAATCAGCCATAACGTCCCACGCTGGCAGCCCGCCTGCCAGCGTGGCAAAGGCTGCGTCGGGCGCAGACAAAACCTGTAAACCCGGCGCAGCGGGCCATCTGTGATTACGCGTTATACCGCCCTGAGACGCACATTCAGAAATATGCCAATTGCATATGGCAATTAATACCCTTTCAAAACCGTTGAAACAAAGATCATCTTTGCTTACTCTCCAGGCATTCTGCACACAGGCAACGCGTATTATGCAGCGCGGTTATCCCTTAGCCCGTCGATAAAAACTGTCGCTCTGTCTGATGACTCTCCTCTGCCTGCCAGGCGTCGGGGTAATACTGCCGCCGCCGTGGCGACGATAAAAAGGAAACCGTTAATGACAGATACGACCCCGGTCACTGACCTGTCGCCCCTGCCGGCGGCGATGCAAGATATTTTACCTGCAGGGGAAGTATTAACCCCTGAACAACAGCAGGAAGTCGAAAAGCTCGTCAACCAGATAGACATTACCGATCCCGTGATGTCGCTTTCCTGGGGTGCGAAAACCATGGGTGAGATCTCCCGGTTTTCCGATGCCCTGCTTGAACAGGTGCAGGCGAAGGATGCTGGCGTCGTGGGCGAACAGCTGACCGACTTGCTGAGTAAGGTTAAAGAGGTCGATTTAACCGCTTTCAGCGAAAAACCGGGCTTTTTGGCTTCCGTGCCCCTGGTCGGCAAACTCTTTAATCGCCTTGAGCGCACGCTATTAACCTATCAAACGCTGGCCCGTCAGGTGGAAAACATCTCCGGTAAGCTCGAAGACGCGATGGTCGATTTACTGCGTAATATTTCCACGCTTGAGCAGCTTTTTATTCGCAATCGCGACTATTACCAGCAAATCAATCTGCATATTATCGCCGGCAAGCTAAAAATCGCTCAGTTGCAAAACACCGATTTGCCGCTTGCGGAGCAAGGCGCGTCTGGTGATGCACTGCAGATGCAGACCGCGCGCGACCTGGCCGCCAATATTCAACGCTTTGAGCGTCGTCTGCATGATCTGATGCTCTCCCGCACGATTGCCGTCCAGACCGCGCCACAGATTCGCCTGATGCAGAGCAACAGCCAGTCGCTGGCGGAGAAAATCCAGAGCAGCCTGCTTACCACCATCCCGGTGTGGAAAACCCAACTGGTGCTGGCGCTGTCACTGAATACCCAGCGGCAGGCGACAAAACTGCAGAAAGATGTCGCAGATACCACCAATGACATGCTGCGCCGCAACGCAGAGTTGCTTCAGACTGGCACAATAGAAACGGCTCGCGAAGTGGAACGTTCTGTCGTGGATATCGACACGCTACGCGATGTCCATACTCGCCTGTTAACGACCCTTGAAGAGTCTGTCGCTATCGCCAGCAATGCCCGCGCAAGCCGTCAGAGCGTTGAAAAAGAGCTCTCTGTGATGGAAGACGAACTGCGCACGCGCCTGTCAAATATCGCCAGCAGCACTGCGCATCAGGCATAAATCTTTCCCGCCGGACGCGGATGTCGCCGCGTCCCGTATGTGATGAGAAAAAGCATGGCTACTTTTTTAGACGCGTTTCATAACAAACGCTGGAAGCGTGTCGTTATCCAGCTGTTTATTCTGCTATTTTCTTCAAGCTTCGTGACAACACAGCTGGCGGATGCCGTAGCAAGAACGCATGACACCTCCGATGCCTTCAGGAGCGCGCTTTCCGTTTCGTGCTGGATGGGGTTTATCCTGCTTGCCCGCACGCTGTTTTACGATCGCGTGGCGTTTACCGTCGGTGTGCTTGCGGGGCTTTTCTGGCCGGGGGCGAATGCCGGCTTCGCCTTCTGGGCAGGCAGCGTGGCGCTGGTGACCTATATCCTGCGCAACCTGAAGCCCTTTCAAAAAGTCTATATCTGGTATCTCGTCCTTGGTGGGATAGCCTGTCAGGCTTATTTCGAGGCTTTTGGCACGCAGTCATTATCGCCAGGGTATCTGATTTTCGCCGTCGCCCTTGCCGCCATCGGGATGGGCTGGACGCCGATTTACAATGCCCTTCGCCAGCGCATCGCCACCTTAAAAAATAAACGCCTCGGGAAAACGGCCTCGCCCGTCGTCGGGCAACCTCAGGCAGTACAGAAGTCGTCTGCCGAATTCGACCCTCAACGTGAGATCAATTATCTGGTCTCTTTACAAGGACTGGCACCGGAGCTGCAGACGGAAATTGACGGCATCATCAATTACACGCATCTGATCATGCACTGTATTGAAACCGATCCTAAGGATGTGGAGCCGGGAACCAAATTCCTGCAGCGCTATTTGCCTGCGGTAAGAGAGATTACGCTGAAAAGCCATCGTCTTGTGGAGCAGCAAGTGGAGAATAGCGACGCCGCTGAAATTAACGCCCGCAGCGCCGCCATGCTGAAAACGCTGCATTCCGCCTTCAGTCAGCATCATGCCCGCCTGTTAGAAAACGATAAGACCGAACTCGCTATTGAAATGAGCACGCTCGACAAAATGCTGAAAACCGACGGTTACGTGTAATTTAATGAGTGTGCGCCTGCACACGCAGGCGCCGTCAGAAGGGATACCACACGGGCGCGAACGCCCGGTGCGCTGGATTAACGCTGCGCCGCCAGGCGCTGGCGCAGGGTTTCCAGATGCTCCACGCCGTGAAGTTTGCCATCCAGGAAACGGGTTTTAAGTTCACCCTGCTGTTCCTGTTCCAGCGTCTGTTCGTCAAACAGCTGATAGTCGCCGTTGTCGTCACGCTCGACGCGCAGCAGCCCGCGCGCTGAGCGTTTCAGTCCGCTGTCGGTTTTCGGCTCTTTGAAAATCATGCGGCCCACGCCGTTCACTTCGCCGTATGTCGCTTTCATCGCAAACCCAAAGGTATCGCGGGTGTTGTACTGATAGGTAAACGAACCGACGCCAAACACCACATTAGAGCTGGCGAAGCCTTTCGCCGCCAGACGGCGCAGGATCTCTTCGGCGCGCTCAAGCGTGATGGAATCGCCGTAAATCAGCCCCACATGCGGGTCGAGCACTTTGAAGCCTTTGTCATTCACGGTGCCGCCGAAAATTTCCCACAGCACTTCCACTGAGCCTTTCTCTTCCGGCGTGCGGTCGGCGCGCGTGTCGTCATCGGCACCGGTGCCGCAGAGGATCTCCACCGGGTCGCCGCTGTCCGGGCGGAACACCACGCGGCCTTCACGCGCCATAATCTGCGTTTTCAGCTCACGGGTATATTCCGTGATAACGCGCCAGTAATCCCAGGTGTCCGAGACAATCGAGACAAAGCCGTTCGGGTAGAGATCGCAAATCAGGCGGCGGAACGTCTCGATTTCGCTCTCTTTTTCACCCATGCACATCACGCTGTGCTCGGTCGCCGGGATGGACGCGGCAATAAAGCACTCCTGGCCCTGGGTGTAGTAATCGCGGGCGTAGAGCATCGACGGAATATTATCGGTGCCTTTAAAGCTCAGCAGGTGGCCGCAGCCCGCCTGCGCGGTATCCTGAAGGCCGGACATGCCGCGAAACGAGAAATCGTGGCACTGAAAATCGAGGTGGCTTACGTCAGAGCAAGTTTTCTCTGCCCAGCGCTCGCAGATAGTCCGGTAGTGATGCGCGATAGTGGCGTTGGTGGAGGATTTCCACAGCTCCGCCGAGAGCACGGTTTCCAGGTAGTTCACCAGCCAGAAGAATTCCGGAAGGGTATTGGTAATAGTCAGCACCGGCACTTTCATCGCCACTTTGCTGCCTTCATCCAGCGCTTTGATATGCAGCGGCAGATAACCGAGCTGATGCAGCGCGCGAATGTGATCCGCGCTGACAGCGCCCTTGCCGATATAGCTGTCCATTACCGCCTGATACTCGTCCACCACTTCCGCCTCAGGGCGCGCGAAGAACTGCTCGTTAAACAGATCGACCAGGAACCATTGCAGGAATCCCTGCAGGCCGAAGAACACCAGTTTACCGTCCGCGACAGGAGAGTGGAAATGACGGTCGCTGCGCGGCGTAAAGTTGGAATAGACTTTAGTGGTGCCTGCCGGGTACTGCTCGCGGTGCGACACTTTGTAGCCATCAATAGCCAGAATCGGATTCATGTTCATCGCCCTTCTCCTTACGCGTTATAAATTGTATTGATATCAATCATTTCTACCCGTTCCTGCGCCAGTTCAGCGGGCGCGAAGGAGGTGGTCGTATACAGCTTATCAATGCCGTTATTCAGCAGGTTTTCGACGCCTTTAGAAAACACGCCGTGGGTGACATAGAGACTGACGCTGCTTGCCCCGGCGTCACGCAGCACCTGGGCTGAGCCGATAAACGTGCCGCCCGCATCGCAGAGATCGTCCACAATCAGCACCGCTTTGCCTTTCACGTCGCCGTCCACCAGGCGAAAACCGGTCAGCTCGCCGGTCGCGACGTTGCGCTGTTTGGTCAGAATGGCAAATTCATGAACACCCGCCGCCTGCGCGACGGCATGGATTTTTTTAAGCGCCCCGGCATCAGGTGCCACCAGCATTAACTCGCCGGCCTTCAGGGCACGCTCCAGCGTCTTGCTTTGTAACAGGCAACGCTCCTGCGGGATAGCCACCAGATTTTCAATCGCGGCGGCGGCGGCTTCGCTGTGCGGGTCGAGTACGATCACTTTGTCGAAACCGAGGGTGTTCAGCTGGCGGGCGAAGACTTTCAGCGCGAAGCTGTCACCCGGCTGCATGTGCCTGTCCTGGCGGGCATACGGCAGCCACGGCAGTTCCAGATGGCTGAAGCGCACGTCACAGTGCTGGCGCACCGCGTCGGTGAGCTGCGCCAGCAGCATGAAATCGTCCATCGTTTTCATGGCGGCGGCGCGAATGCGCATCAGCGAGGCGACGCGCGGCAGTTCGCCGGTCACTTTCGCCCACACGGCGCCGTCAGGAAAACGCCCGGTCTGTGTTGCAATCTCTTGTCCGTCTACCATCAGTTGCGGCTGCATCATTTTCGCCCCCGGTTAATTAGTTTATGTCCTTGCGACACATTTAATATTGTCCAAGAGACACTAATTAGCAAGCGAAATTTTCGCCGCACTGGCTAAAAAATAGCATGTCGCTGAAAATTAAAACATTACAGGTTTACTTTGTCCCGGCGTTCAGGGCTGTTAAACTTGTCTCTGAGACAATTAAACGGAGCGGCGCATGACCACTGAAGCGGAATATCTGGAAACTTATGACCCTGCGCGGTTCCCTTCCCCGCTGGTGACCGTCGACAGCGTGCTGTTCACCCTGCACGATCAGGCGCTCTGCGTGCTGCTGGTACAGCGCGCCCGTCAGCCGCAGCAGGGCCGCTGGGCGCTGCCCGGCGGGTTTATCGATATGCAGAAAGATGATTCCACCCACGCGACGGCGCTGCGTAAGCTGACCGAAAAAACCGGCGTACGCCCGTCATGGCTTGAGCAACTGGAGACGTTTTCCGGCCCGGATCGTGACCCGCGCGGCTGGAGTCTCACCACCGCCTGGTTTGCGCTTATCGCCTGGGTCGACTGCCAGCCGCATATCGCCTCCGTCAGCGATGCGCAGTGGGTGCCGGTGGCGGAGCTTGACGCTATCGAGCTGGCGTTCGATCACCAGACGATTATCGAGGCCGCGCTGCGCCGCCTGCGCCAGAAAACAATGTATTCACTCCTGCCGGTCTACTGTCTGCCGGAGTGTTTTACGCTGAGCCAGCTTCAGGAGGCGACGGAGATTATTCTCGGCCAGCCCATCCAGCGTAAAAGCCTGATCCGGCGCTTTGAGGCGTCCGGCATGTTTGAAGAGACCGGCGAGAGCGTCGCCACCGGCGCGCGTAAGGCCAGGCTCTGGCGACGCAAGCCGGATGCCGATATTCACCTGTTCTCGCGCAATTTACTGGCCGAGTGATCCGCACCAAAGCATCAACAAAATGAATCACAACCGGTATAGTAATTAGCGAACTAATAAAAGACATCAGCTATGGCCGACATTACTCCCGCAGAACTTCCTGCACTGAACACCGATTCCTCACACTTTCAGCCAATGCCGGGAGTCAGCAATCCACACCTGCAAACCATGCTGCCGCGCGTGCTGCGCCGCCGTTTGCAGTTTGAGCCGCACTGGCAGCGTCTGGATCTGCCGGACGGCGATTTTGTTGACCTGGCGTTTAGCGAAAACCCTGACCAGGCGCGTCATAAACCGCGTCTGGTGGTGTTTCACGGTCTGGAAGGCAGCCTGCACAGTCCTTACGCCCACGGACTTATCCATGCGGCGAAAGCGCGCGGCTGGCTCGGCGTGGTGATGCACTTTCGCGGCTGTAGCGGCGTGCCAAACAAACTGGGGCGCATCTATCATTCGGGCGAAACCGAAGACGGCACCTTTTTCCTGCGCTGGCTGGATGAGCGCTACGGCACCGTGCCGACGGCGGCGGTGGGCTATTCGCTCGGCGGCAATATGCTCGGCTGCCTGATGGCGGAGATTGACGCCAGCTTCCCGCTGACGGCAGGCGTGATTGTGTCCGCGCCGTTTATGCTCGAACACTGCTGCAACCATATGGAAAAAGGCTTTTCACGCTTTTATCAGTTCTATCTGCTGAACCTGCTGAAAGCCAACGCCACCCGCAAGCTGAAGGCCTGGCCCGGCACGCTGCCGATTGAGCTCGCCCAGCTTAAGCGCCTGCGCCGCATCCGCGATTTCGATGATTTGATTACGTCGAAAATTCACGGTTTTAGCGATGCCGTCGATTACTATCGCCAGTGCAGCGCGATGCCGCGTCTCGCCAGCATCACCCGTCCGACGCTGATTATCCACGCCAAAGACGACCCGTTTATGGATCATCACGTGATCCCCGACACCACCACGCTGCCTGCTAATATTGAATATCAACTGACAGAGCATGGCGGTCACGTGGGCTTTGTCGGCGGCACGCTGCGTCAGCCCAAAATGTGGCTGGAACAGCGCATTCCTGACTGGTTAACCCCGTATCTGGACCGATAAATGATCATTCCCTGGCAAGAGATCGCGCCCGACACCCTGGAGCGCCTGATTGAAGCCTTCGTCTTGCGCGAAGGCACCGATTATGGTGAACATGAACGCTCGCTTGAGCAAAAGGTCGCCGACGTGCGGCGTCAGTTGCAAAGTGGCGAAGCCGTTCTGGTGTGGTCTGAGCTGCACGAAACGGTCAATATCATGCCGCGTTCGCAGTTTCGCGGTTAACGTTGCCAGGCGGAGCCTTGCCCCGCCGCTTCAGGGAGTTGTCTCGCTATGTCTGCCAAACATCCGGTTATCGCCGTCACAGGCTCCAGCGGCGCGGGAACCACCACCACCAGCCTCGCGTTTCGTAAAATTTTCGCCCAGCTGAATCTCCGTGCCGCCGAAGTGGAAGGCGACAGCTTTCACCGCTACACACGCCCGGAAATGGACATGGCTATTCGCAAAGCGCGCGATCTTGGCCGCCATATCAGTTACTTCGGCCCGGAGGCGAACGATTTCGGCCTGCTGGAGCAAACCTTTGTGGAGTACGGGCTGACCGGCAAAGGACAGTCGCGTAAATATCTGCACACCTATGACGAAGCGGTGCCGTGGAATCAGGTGCCCGGCACGTTTACGCCGTGGCAGCCGCTGCCGGAGCCGACGGACGTGCTGTTTTACGAAGGGCTGCACGGTGGCGTGGTGACGCCGCAGCATGACGTGGCGAAGCATGTCGATCTGCTGGTGGGCGTGGTGCCTATCGTCAACCTGGAGTGGATACAGAAGCTCATCCGCGATACCAGCGAGCGCGGCCACTCGCGCGAGGCGGTGATGGATTCCGTGGTGCGCTCAATGGAAGATTACATTAACTACATCACGCCGCAGTTCTCACGCACCCATATTAACTTCCAGCGCGTGCCGACGGTGGACACCTCCAATCCGTTCGCCGCGAAAGGCATTCCGTCGCTTGATGAAAGCTTCGTGGTCATTCACTTCCGCAATCTGGATAACATCGATTATCCGTGGCTTTTGGCGATGCTGCAGGGCTCGTTTATCTCACATATCAATACGCTGGTGGTGCCGGGCGGGAAGATGGGGCTCGCGATGGAACTTATTATGCTGCCGCTGGTGCAGCGGCTGATGGAAGGAAAACAGATAGCGTGACGGCGATGCCCGGTGGCGCTGCGCCTGCCGGGCCGTCCGTCATCTCATGACGCTTCAATCACTTCATACGAATGGGTGATGTTGACCCCTTTACCGAGCATCAGCGCTACCGAGCAATACTTCTCTGCCGACAGATCCACCGCGCGCGACACTGCCGCGTCTTTCAGGGCTTTGCCTGTCACCACAAAATGCAGATTGATATGCGTAAACAGACGCGGCGCTTCTTCGCGACGCTCTGACGTCAGCTTCACTTCGCAGTCGGTCACGTCGTGACGGCCTTTTTGCAGAATAGAGACAACATCAATCGCGCTGCAGCCGCCCGCGGCCATCAAAACCATTTCCATCGGGCTCGGCGCTTTGTCGCCAGAGTTGCCGTCCATCAGGATCTGATGCCCGGAGGCGGACTCGCCCAGGAAGGTTAACCCTTCCACCCATTTCACTCGTGCATGCATGTTAATCACTCCAGGCTATTCATTTTTCTGACAGATTACGCGCGCGCGACGTCAGAGGCAATGGAAGGGCGACCTGCGTCAAGCTGAAACGAGACAACAGGAGACACCTGAGAAAAGCTATGCTAAAACAGTCTGGATGCAGCGGCGATACATTGATGTTACGCATGTATGCAGAGGAGAAGATAATTTATCGGCTGCGACGTCCACGGACAGCCAACTTCCCAGGACTCGGGAAGATGATGAATGCAAAGCCAGACAGGGGTTACGCGCCCTGTCTTTGGAGCCAGTTTAAAACAGAGGATAACCGCGCATGGTGCTTGGCAAACCGCAAACAGACCCGACTCTTGAATGGTTCTTGTCACATTGCCACATTCATAAGTATCCATCTAAGAGCACGCTGATTCACCAGGGTGAAAAAGCGGAGACGCTGTATTACATCGTTAAAGGCTCAGTGGCAGTGCTGATCAAAGATGAAGAGGGCAAGGAGATGATCCTCTCGTACCTGAATCAGGGTGACTTCATCGGCGAACTGGGTTTGTTCGAGGAAGGTCAGGAGCGCAGCGCCTGGGTTCGCGCTAAAACTGCCTGTGAAGTGGCTGAAATCTCCTACAAAAAATTCCGTCAGTTGATCCAGGTTAACCCGGATATTCTGATGCGTCTCTCCTCGCAGATGGCTCGCCGCCTGCAAGTTACCTCTGAGAAAGTGGGCAACCTCGCCTTCCTCGACGTGACTGGCCGCATCGCGCAGACCCTGCTGAATCTGGCGAAACAGCCGGACGCGATGACCCATCCTGACGGGATGCAGATCAAAATCACGCGTCAGGAAATCGGCCAGATCGTCGGCTGCTCCCGCGAAACCGTTGGCCGCATTCTGAAAATGCTCGAAGATCAAAACCTGATCTCCGCCCACGGGAAAACCATCGTGGTTTACGGAACCCGCTAAAAAATCAAAAAACGGCGTGTCGCTTCGGTAACACGCCGTTTTTGTATCTATACTTCTCCCCTATGTGGCGTCGTCTTATCTATCACCCTGAAATTAATTACGCTTTACGGCAAACGCTCATCTTAAGCCTGCCGGTGGCGGTCGGGTTGATGCTGGGCCATCTTCAACAAGGGTTGCTGTTCTCGCTCGTTCCCGCCTGCTGCAACATTGCCGGTCTCGATACCCCGCACAAACGCTTTTTTAAACGCTTGATCATCGGCGCATCGCTGTTTGCGCTGAGCAGTCTGGCGGTGCAGCTGTTGCTGCTGCAGTCTGTGCCGCTGCCGCTCATTCTGCTGATGCTGGCGCTGCTGCTTGGCGTGACGGCGGAGATCAGCCCGCTGCATGCGCGTCTGTTGCCCGCCTCGCTCATCGCGGCGATCTTTACGTTAAGCCTCGCCGGCAATATGCCCATCTGGCAGCCTATGCTGCTCTATGTACTCGGCACGCTCTGGTATGGCGCGTTTAACGGTTTCTGGTTCTGGCTGTGGCGCGAGCAGCCGCTGCGTGAATCGTTAAGCCTGATTTATAAAAGCCTCGCCGACTACTGCGAAGCCAAATACAGCCTGCTGACGCGCCACACTGAGCCGGAACAGGCGCTGCCGCCGCTGCTGGTGCATCAGCAAAAAGTGGTGGATCAGATAAGCCAGTGCTATCAGCAGTTGCAAATGCTTTCCGCCACTAAGCAGAACGGTTATAAGCGCCTGCTGCGCACGTTTCAGGTGGCGCTGGATCTCCAGGAGCACATCTCGGTGTCGCTGCATCAGCCCGGCGAAGTGCAAAAACTGGTGGAGCGCAGCCACGCCGAAGCGGTGTTGCGCTGGACGGCGCAGACCGTCGCCACGCGGCTGCGCACGCTCTCTGACGACATTCTCTACCACCGCTATTCGCACCGCTTCTCAATGGATAAGCAGGTCGAGGCGCTGGCGAAAATCGCCCGCCAGCACCCGGATAACCCGGTTGGCCAGTTCTGCGAATACCATTTCAGCCGCATCGCACGTGTCCTGCGCACCCAGCGCCCGCTCTACGCCCGTGACCTGATGGACAGCGGTAAGCGCCGCCTGCCGCTGCTGCGGGCGCTGAAAAGCTATTTGTCGCTGAAATCCGCCGCGCTGCGCACCGCCGCGCGTCTGGGCGTAATGCTGGCGGCGGCGGGGTTGTTAGGGAGCGCGTTCCAGCTGCCGAAGCCGTACTGGATCCTGATGACGGTGCTGTTCGTCACCCAAAACGGCTATGGCGCGACGCGCGTGCGCATCCTGCACCGGGCGGGCGGCACGCTGGCGGGGCTGATTATCGCAGGCATCACGCTGCACCTGAAAGTGCCTCAGGGCTATACCCTGCTCGGCATGCTGCTGGTGACGTTAATCAGTTATCTGATAATCCGGCGGCACTACGGCTGGGCGATGATTGGCTTTACCGTCACGGCGGTCTATTCACTGCAAATCCTGACGCTCAACGGCGAGCAGTATATCGTGGCGCGCCTGATAGACACCCTGTCCGGCTGTCTTATCGCGTTCGGCGGCATGGTCTGGCTCTGGCCCCAGTGGCAAAGCGGCCTGCTGCGCCAGAACGCGCATGACGCGCTGGAGGCAGACCAGGAGGCGCTGCGCCTGATCGTGAGCGGCGACCCGCAACCCGGCCCGCTCGCCTGGCAGCGTATGCAGGTCAACCAGGCGCATAACGCGCTCTATAACTCGCTCAATCAGGCTATGCAGGAGCCCGGCTTTAACAGCCGTTATCTGGAGGATATGCGCCTGTGGGTGACACACAGCCAGTTTATTGTCGAGCACATCAACGCGATAACGACGATGGCGCGCGAGCAAACCGCGCTGCCGCCAGAAACCGCAGCGCGCTACTTACAGGCGTGTGAAATTGCGCTACAGCGCTGCCAGCAGCGGCTTGAGCATGACGCGCCGGGCGATACGCAAAACGAGGCGGTACTGGAGGGCGAAGACGTTTTGCCGGAAGGAGCGCCGGGCGTGATGGAACATCATCTGCTGCGCATTCTCGATCACCTGCGCACCATGCATACCATCTCTTCCGTGGCGTGGCGTCAGCGCCCGCATCACGGGATCTGGCTCAGACGACGCCTGAGCCAGTCACCATGATTAGCCGTTGACCACGCGCGCGACGGCGCGTGCAAAGCGGGCCATGCCTTCGTCGATATCTGCGCGCTCCACCAGCAGCGACGGCGCAAGACGCAACACGTCCGGCCCGGCGTTCAGCACCATCACGCCTTCCGCCGCCGCGGCGTAGAGGAGATCGCGCGCGCGTCCGTGGAAGGCGGGCGTCAGCTCGGCACCGATCAGCAGGCCCATACCGCGAATATCGCTGAATAAGCCGTACTGCTCGCCAATCTGCGCCAGATGCTGTACGAACTGCTCGCGTTTATGCGCTACGCCGCCCAGCACCTCCGGAGTGTTGATGATATCAAACGCTTCGCCCGCCACCGCGCAGGCGAGCGGGTTACCGCCGTAAGTGGAGCCGTGCGAGCCGACGTGAAACGCCGAGGCGATATCATGAGTGGTGAGCATCGCGCTAACCGGGAAGCCGCCGCCGAGCGCTTTGGCGCTGGTCAGGATGTCGGGCGTCACGCCGTAGTGCATATAGGCAAACAGCTTGCCGCTGCGGCCCATGCCGCACTGCACTTCATCGAAAACCAGCAGCGCCTGATGCGCATCACACAGCTCGCGCAGGCCGCGCAGGAAGGCCGGCGTCGCGGCGGTCACACCGCCCTCACCCTGCACCGGCTCGACCACGACCGCGCAGGTGTGGTCGTCCATCACTGCTTTTACCGCATCGAGATCGTTAAACGGCACATGAATGATATCAGCCGGTTTCGGGCCGAAACCGTCGGAGTATTTCGCCTGGCCGCCCACGGAGACGGTAAACAGCGAACGTCCGTGAAAGGCGTTATAAAACGCGATGATTTTGGTTTTGTATGGGCTGTGGCGGGTGATGGCGTAGTGGCGGGCGAGCTTGAACGCGGTTTCGTTGGCTTCGGTGCCGGAATTCATAAACACCACGCGCTCGGCGAAGGTGGCGTCCACCAGCTTCTGGCCCAGGCGCAGCGCAGGCTCGTTGGTAAAGACGTTGCTGGTATGCCAGAGCGTTTCGCCCTGCGCTTTCAGCGCCTCTACCAGCCGCGGGTGGCAGTGGCCGAGCGCGGTTACCGCGATCCCGCCCGCGAAATCGACATACTCTTTGCCCTGCTGATCCCACACGCGGCTGCCTTTGCCTTTCACCGGGATAAATTCAGCCGGTGCATAAATCGGCAGGATCACGTTATCAAAGGTGGCGCGCGTAATTGCTGTTTTTTCAGTTGCCATTTCATGCCCATCCAGTAAATGTGCCATCGCACATGAAAAGATAAGCACAAAATATGAATAAAAAATCACTAAAAGGCAATAAAAATTCAGCGCGCCAGAAAGTTCGCCAGTAGCTGATGGCCCTGCTCGCTGAGAATGCTTTCCGGGTGGAACTGCACGCCTTCAAGCGCAAGGTGGCGGTGACGAATGCCCATGATCTCGCCCGCGTCCGTCCAGGCGGTTATCTCAAACTCCGCGGGCAGCGTGGCGCGGTCGATAATCAGCGAGTGATAGCGGGTCACGGTCAGCGGGTTGTTGAGCCCCGCAAACACGCCGCTGTTGGTGTGCGAAATCACTGAGGTCTTGCCGTGCATGACCTTTTCCGCGCGCACCACGGCCGCGCCGAAGGCCTGTCCGATGGCCTGATGCCCGAGGCAAACGCCGAGGATCGGCAGGTGACCGGCAAAACGCCGGATCGCCGCCAGTGAAATACCAGCTTCATTCGGCGTACAGGGGCCGGGAGAGATCACGAGGCGCGCCGGGGCGAGCGCCTCGATATCGTCGCACGTCAGTTCATCGTTGCGCCTGACCACCACCTCCGCGCCCAGCTCGCTGAAATACTGAAACAGGTTCCAGGTGAAAGAATCGTAGTTGTCGATAAGCAGTAACATGGCGGCTCCGGAAAAAAGAACCGCGCCAGTTTACTCGCTTTCCCGCGCTTCGCTCACTACGCTTGCGAAGATTTTCTCAAGCGGTGCCAGATCGCCCATCGCTCCCGCCTGGTTGGCGGCGCGCCACGCCTCAACCTCCACGCCGCGCCAGTCGAGGCTGTAGCCCGCATGCAGCGCCAGCTGTTCGAAGAAGATACGCTGGGCGCGGCCCGTACCGATACGGAACGGATGCAGCACGTTGATTTCGCAGTAGTAGTGCGCGAGGCGCGCGACAAACGCCTCGGGCTCCAGACCAATGAGATAGTCCTCATCTTCCAGCGCCTGCATCAGCGCGTTGCCCTCTGTCTCCAGATATTCGAAATGCGCAAAGCGGGTTTCACCCTGATAGATGTCCACTTCACGCAGTTCGCCCGCCCAGTCGTAGATATCCTGGAAAAGCTGGCGGTGAATGGCGCACAGGTGCGGCAGCCCGCGCTGTACCGGGCCGAGTTCCAGCGTCGCCGCGCGCAGCGAGGTCAGTTCACGCTCGGCATGTTGCAGATCCTGCGCGGCATGAATGTTCAGCCGGTTGCGCAGCACATCGCTGCCGGACCAGAAATAAGGGTCGCGCCCGTCGCCGAATTTATCGCTCATAGTGCCCCCTTAGCTCTTCAATGCGCGCCAGCGCTTCTTCGCGGGATAAGGTCACCAGAGGCACCTCAATGCCTTCCAGCCGGTTGCTGGCCTGGAAGTTCTGATTCTTTTGCGCGTCCCAGAGACGGGACTTTTGTTTGTCGGTGAGTTTCTTTGGCATTTTGCCTCCCTGAGCGTAACCCCGTGTGCCACAAGTATAAGCAGCAACAGCCGGGTTTGCCGGGAGGAGAAGCAACGCGGGCCGCAAAGCCCGCGTGAGGAAGATTACGGCAGGACTTTCGCGGAGAGGATAACGACAGGTTTGGACGGTACATTCTGGTACGGGCCGACGTCGTGAGTCTGAACCTGGGCGATTTTGTCCGCCACATCCATACCCTTCACGACTTTACCGAAAACGGCATAGCCGAAATCGCGCTGGCCGTGGTTCAGAAACGCGTTATCCGCCACGTTGATAAAGAACTGGCTGGTGGCGCTGTCTTTCTCTGCGGTGCGCGCCATCGCGATGGTGCCGCGCGCGTTTGGCAGGCCGTTATCCGCTTCGTTTTTCACCGGCGCGTTGGTCGGCTTCTGCTGCATATCCGCAGTAAAGCCGCCGCCCTGCACCATAAAGCCTGGGATCACGCGATGGAAAATCGTGTTGTTATAAAAACCGCTGTTGACGTAATCAACGAAGTTTTTCACGGTCGCCGGCGCTTTCTGGCTGTTCAGCTCCAGCTCAATATTTCCCGCAGAGGTCGTCAGCAGAACGTGCGGGTCGCCTTTTGCCGCCAGCGCAGCAGGAGACAGGGCAGAGAGAGCAAATACAGCCGCAACAGCCGCCAGAGTGGATTTGAGCATGAAGAATTCCTTACGAAGCAGAAATAAGCGAGTGGGTCGATTCTAAATAGCGATTGCATGACGTGCCAGCGATTTACCTGGATTTACGAACCAGCGCGCAGCGAAAAAGCGCTCATCGGATCTGATGCGTGAAATTCTGTGAGCCCCGTCATATAAAGCATGTCGTTTTACACGACATGTGATCAATGAATGTTTTATTGGATCACAATACCACCTAGAATGCCTGGGTTCCCGGCGCCGTCAACGCGCTTTACACTTCTATTCACAGGCCAGTCATGACTAACAGCAATCGTATTAAGCTCACATGGATCAGCTTTTTTTCCTACGCCCTTACTGGCGCGTTGGTAATCGTCACCGGGATGGTGATGGGAAATATCGCAGAATATTTCAAACTGCCCGTATCCAGCATGAGTAACACCTTCACTTTCCTGAACGCCGGGATTTTGATCTCTATCTTTTTAAACGCCTGGCTGATGGAAATCGTGCCGCTGAAAACCCAGCTGCGCTTTGGCTTCGTGTTAATGGTGCTTGCCGTGGTGGCGCTGATGTTCAGCCAGAGCCTGACGCTCTTCTCCGCCGCGATGTTTGTGCTTGGCCTGGTGAGCGGGATCACGATGTCGATCGGGACGTTCCTGATTACCCATATGTATGAAGGCCGTCAGCGCGGCTCACGCCTGCTGTTTACCGACTCCTTCTTCAGCATGGCCGGGATGATCTTCCCGATGGTCGCCGCCTTCCTGCTGGCGCGCAGCATCGAGTGGTACTGGGTCTACGCCTGCATTGGTCTGGTTTATGTCGCGATTTTCATCCTGACGTTCGGCTGCGATTTCCCGGTGCTCGGCAAACACGCCGTGAAGGAAAACCAGCCGGTCGTGAAAGAGAAATGGGGCGTGGGCGTGCTGTTCCTCTCCATCGCGGCGCTTTGCTACATTCTGGGCCAGCTCGGCTTTATCGGCTGGGTGCCGGAATACGCCACTAAAGGCCTCGGCATGAACCTGAACGACGCCGGCACGCTGGTGAGCAACTTCTGGATGTCTTACATGGTCGGCATGTGGGTCTTCAGCTTCGTGCTGCGCTTCTTTGATTTGCAGCGCATTCTGACCGTGCTGGCGGGTCTCGCCACGGTGCTGATGTACTTTTTCATCACCAGCAAGCCGGAGCATATGGCGTGGTTCATTCTGGCACTGGGCTTCTTCTCCAGCGCGATTTACACCACCATCATTACGCTCGGCTCGCAGCAGACCAAAGTCTCCTCGCCGAAACTGGTTAACTTTATCCTGACCTGCGGCACCGTCGGCACCATGCTGACCTTTATCGTGACGGGCCCGATTGTGGCGAATCACGGCCCGCAGGCGGCGCTGTTTACCGCCAACGGCCTTTACGCTGTGGTGTTCGTGATGTGCTTCGCGCTGGGCTTTGTTACCCGCCATCGCCAGCACGCGAAGGCAGAAGCGGCGCACTAAGTCTTATCTGTCCCTTCCCTGCCGGGAAGGGACATTTTTCCTCTTTCGTTTCCCTCACGCTTTGCGGTTTGCCCTCTTCTCCCGCCTCACTTTAACGCCTTCACGCCATCAATACTTCTGGCGAAAATTTGCGCCATTGCGGCACAAAAAACCGACACCCGCGAAACCTCTGTTAATTCCTGCACTTAGGAAATACCACTAAAATCAACAATATAACCATTAAGGGGTATACAAAGATGTAATTGATTTACATCAATAAGCGAGGGTGCTGAATCGTTAAGGTAGGCGGTAATAGAAAAGAAATCGAGGCAAAAATGAGCAAAGTCAGACTCGCTATTATCGGTAACGGCATGGTTGGTCACCGCTTTATCGAAGACCTTCTCGATAAAGCCGAACCAGGCCAGTTCGACATCACCGTCTTCTGTGAGGAGCCGCGCATCGCCTATGACCGCGTGCACCTCTCCTCTTATTTCTCCCATCACACCGCGGAAGAGCTTTCGCTGGTCCGTGAAGGCTACTACGACAAGCACGGTGTGAAAGTCCTGGTGGGCGAGCGCGCCATCACCATTAATCGCCAGGAGAAAGTGATCCACTCCAGCGCCGGGCGCACCGTCTTCTACGACAAACTGATCATGGCGACCGGCTCCTACCCGTGGATCCCGCCGATTAAAGGCTCCGACACCCAGGACTGCTTCGTTTACCGCACCATCGAAGATCTGAACGCGATTGAAGCCTGCGCGCGTCGCAGCAAACGCGGCGCGGTGGTTGGCGGCGGTCTGCTCGGTCTGGAAGCCGCGGGCGCGCTGAAAAACCTGGGCGTCGAAACGCACGTGATTGAATTCGCGCCGATGCTGATGGCCGAACAGCTTGACCAGATGGGCGGCGAGCAGCTGCGCCGTAAAATCGAAAGCATGGGCGTGCGAGTTCACACCAGCAAAAACACCCAGGAGATTGTCCAGCAGGGCACTGAAGCGCGTAAAACGATGCGCTTTGCCGACGGCAGCGAGCTGGAAGTGGATTTCATCGTGTTCTCCACCGGTATCCGCCCGCGCGACAAACTGGCGAAACAGTGCGATCTCGACATCGCGCCGCGCGGCGGCATTGTGATTAACGGCCAGTGCCAGACCTCCGACCCGGATATCTACGCCATTGGCGAATGCGCCAGCTGGAACAGCCGCGTGTATGGCCTCGTCGCACCGGGCTACAAAATGGCGCAGGTGGCGGTTGACCATATTCTCGGCAACGGGGGCAACCAGTTTGAAGGCGCGGATCTCAGCGCCAAGCTGAAACTGCTGGGTGTTGACGTCGGCGGCATCGGCGACGCGCATGGCCGCACGCCGAAATCACGCAGCTATGTGTTCCTCGACGAGAGCAAAGAGATCTACAAACGCCTTATCGTCAGTGAAGATAACAAAACGCTGCTCGGCGCGGTGCTGGTGGGCGACACCAGCGATTACGGCAATCTGCTGCAACTGGTGCTGAACGGCATCGAGCTGCCGGAAAACCCGGATTCCCTGATCCTCCCGGCGCACGCCGCCAGCGGTAAGCCGTCTATTGGTGTTGATAAACTGCCGGACAGCGCGCAGATTTGCTCCTGCTTTGACGTCACCAAAGGCGCGCTTATCGCCGCCATTAACAAAGGTTGTCATACCGTCGCGGCGCTGAAAGCTGAAACCAAAGCCGGTACCGGCTGCGGCGGCTGTATCCCTCTGGTCACTCAGGTGCTGAACGCTGAACTGGCGAAACAGGGCATCGAAGTGAACAACAACCTGTGTGAGCACTTCGCGTTCTCCCGCCAGGAGCTGTATCACCTCATTCGCGTCGAAGGCATTAAATCGTTCGAGGAGCTGCTGGCGAAATATGGCAAAGGCTACGGCTGTGAAGTCTGTAAGCCAACCGTCGGCTCGCTGCTGGCGTCCTGCTGGAATGAATACATTCTCAAGCCGCAGCACACGCCGCTTCAGGATACTAACGACAACTTCCTGGCGAATATCCAGAAAGACGGCACCTACTCCGTGATCCCGCGCTCGGCTGGCGGCGAGATCACCCCGGAAGGGCTGATGGAAGTGGGCCGTATCGCCCGCGAATTTAACCTCTACACCAAAATCACCGGCTCTCAGCGCATCGGCCTGTTCGGCGCGCAGAAAGACGACCTGCCGGAGATCTGGCGTCAGCTGATTGCCGCAGGCTTCGAAACCGGCCACGCCTACGCCAAAGCCTTGCGCATGGCGAAAACCTGTGTCGGCAGCACCTGGTGTCGTTATGGCGTCGGCGACAGCGTGGGCTTCGGCGTTGAGCTGGAAAACCGCTACAAAGGCATCCGCACGCCGCACAAAATGAAATTCGGCGTCTCCGGCTGTACGCGTGAATGCGCCGAGGCGCAGGGTAAAGACGTCGGCATTATCGCTACTGAGAAAGGCTGGAACCTCTATGTCTGCGGTAATGGCGGCATGAAACCGCGTCATGCGGATTTGCTGGCGGCGGATCTTGATAAAGAAACGCTGGTGCGCTATCTCGACCGCTTCATGATGTTCTACATTCGCACCGCAGACAAACTGACCCGTACCGCGCCGTGGCTGGACAATATGGAAGGCGGCATCGACTACCTGAAAAGCGTCATCATTGACGACAAGCTGGGCCTGAACAGCCAGCTCGAAGCCGAAATGACGCGTCTGCGCGAGGCGGTGATTTGCGAGTGGACCGAAACGGTCAACGATCCGCAGGCGCAGGGCCGCTTTAAACATTTCGTGAACAGCGATCGCCGTGACCCTAACGTGCAGGTGGTGCCGGAGCGCCAGCAGCACCGCCCGGCCACGCCGTATGAACGCATCCCTGTCACCTTCGTGGAGGAAACCGTATGAGTCAGTGGAACACGATTTGTTCGCTCGATGAGATCATTCCGGCGACCGGCGTTTGCGCGCTGGTCGGCGAACACCAGGTGGCGATTTTCCGCCCGCGCGCGAACGACGAGGTGTACGCCATCAGCAATATCGACCCATTTTTTGAGGCCAGCGTTCTTTCTCGCGGCATCATCGCCGAACATCAGGGCGAGTTATGGGTGGCAAGCCCGCTGAAAAAGCAGCGCTTCCGCCTACGCGATGGGCTGTGCATGGAAGATGAAAGCCGTTCTGTCGCGCACTTTGAGGCGCGCGTGAAAGACGGTCAGGTACAGGTTAAGGCGTAAATATCCCAGGTGGATACGCGCTGTGTATCCACCTGCGCGATATAAGAGCGTCAGTTCCGTAGGGTGGATAAGCGCAGCGCATCCACCACGGTGTTTTAAGGACGTCAGCCAAAAGCGCTACTTATGAAAACGCTACCAGCGTTCACATTCCGGGAGCGTTGGTAGCGTATTGGGCCAGAAGCCTTCCATATTCAGGAGTACCGCGCATAACCTGTTGGGGGTAATCCCCGCGAATACGCCTTCTGACGCCGTGTTCACGAGTTTGGGTTACTGATATGCTCCCTGAAAGCGAAGCGCCCGCAGCCTGTCGCCCACACCGCCCCACAACCCGCTCATTAAGCCCGAGAAGAAGGATACGCCGTGGATCACCTGCCGATATTTTGTCAGTTACGTCATCGCGCCTGCCTGCTGGTCGGCGGCGGCGATGTCGCAGAACGTAAGGCGCGTCTGCTGCTGGAGGCAGGCGCAGCGCTTACGGTCAACGCGCTCGCGTTCGCGCCGCAGTTTAAAGCCTGGGCAAAACAGGGCATGCTGCGCCTGGTGCAGGGCGAATTTAACGCAAGCCTGCTCGACGACTGCTGGCTGGCTATCGCCGCCACGGACGATGACGCGGTAAATAATCAGGTCAGCGAGGCCGCCGAAGCGCGCCGTATCTTCTGCAACGTGGTGGATGCGCCAAAACAGGCGAGCTTCATCATGCCCTCGATTATCGACCGCTCGCCGCTGATGGTGGCCATCTCCTCTGGCGGCACGTCACCCGTGCTTGCACGCCTGTTGCGCGAAAAGCTCGAAGCGCTGCTGCCTCAACACCTCGGTAAAGTCGCGGGATATGCCGGACAGTTGCGCCGCCGCGTGAAGCAAACTTTCACCTCCATGAGCGAACGCCGCCGCTTCTGGGAGAAGTTTTTCGTTAACGACCGCCTCGCGCAGTCGCTCGCCAATGACGATGAACAGGCCGTCACCCGTATTACCGAAACGCTGCTGAGTGAACCGCTTGACGATCGCGGCGAAGTCGTACTGGTGGGCGCGGGCCCTGGCGATCCGGGCCTGCTGACGCTCAAAGGGCTTCAGCAGATCCAACAGGCGGATATCGTGGTCTATGACCGTCTGGTCTCCGATGAGATTATGAATCTGGTGCGCCGCGACGCCGATCGCGTGTTCGTGGGCAAACGCGCGGGCTATCACTGCGTGCCGCAGGAGGAGATAAACCAGATCCTGCTGCGCGAAGCCCAGCGCGGCAAACGCGTGGTGCGCCTGAAAGGCGGCGATCCGTTTATCTTCGGGCGCGGCGGCGAAGAACTGGAAACGCTCTGCGACGCGGGCATTCCTTTCTCTGTGGTACCGGGCATCACCGCGGCGTCGGGCTGTTCAGCCTACGCCGGGCTGCCGCTGACCCACCGCGATTACGCCCAGAGCGTGCGGCTTATCACCGGACATCTGAAAAACGGCGGTGAGTTTGACTGGCATAATCTCGCCGCCGAAAAACAGACGCTGGTGTTCTACATGGGGTTAAACCAGGCCGCCGCCATCCAGGAAAAACTGATTGAACACGGCATGGATCCGCAGATGCCGGTAGCGCTGGTGGAAAACGGCACCAGCGTCAAACAGCGCGTGGTCGCAGGCGTACTCACCGAGCTTGGCGCGCTGGCGCAACGCGTGGAAAGCCCGAGCCTGATTATTGTCGGCCGTGTCGTGGCGCTGCGCGATAAACTCAACTGGTTCTCGTCTAAATAACCTCTCTCAGGCCAGCCTCGCTGGCCTGAAACTTTCTTTCCTTACCTTTCAAAGACATAGCATTAAAATATATTACATATCGCTAACATGCGGTGATTTTGTGATCTGCCTCGCCAACACAATTCATTATGTGTTGTTATATTCGTTATGCGTCATCTCATCATGAAAACAGCCTGACGGCATTCCGCGACCCCATCTGACGGGTCGTGCGGCCTCCTGCTGCCTTCATCCGGGCGACGCGCTCTGAATCCTACAACCCTGTTCAATACTAAAAAGGTAACGATATGGAAGGCCAGGAACTCCAACGCAAGCTCGGCTTCTGGGCCGTGCTGGCCATTTCCGTCGGAACGACCGTCGGTTCCGGTATTTTCGTTTCGGTTGGTGAAGTGGCGAAAGCAGCAGGCACGCCGTGGCTCACGGTGCTCGCGTTTGTCATTGGTGGTTTGATTGTGATCCCGCAGATGTGCGTTTACGCGGAGCTCTCTACCGCTTACCCCGAGAACGGCGCTGATTACGTGTATCTCAAAAACGCCGGCAGCCGCCCGCTGGCGTTCCTCTCCGGCTGGGCCAGCTTCTGGGCCAACGACGCGCCGTCGCTCTCCATCATGGCGCTCGCCATTGTCAGTAACTTCGGGTTTCTGGTGCCGCTCGATCCGCTTACCGGCAAGCTCGTCGCAACCGCGCTTATCCTCGCGTTTATGCTGCTGCACCTGCGCTCGGTGGAAGGCGGCGCGACGTTCCAGACGCTGATTACCATCGCCAAAATCATTCCTTTCGCGATTGTGATTGGCATCGGCGTCTTCTGGCTGAAGGGCGATAACTTCACAGCGCCGGCCACCAATGCCACCACCAGCGCGGCGGCGGGCATCATGGCGCTGCTGGCGGGGATCTCGGCTACCAGCTGGTCCTACACCGGCATGGCGTCCATCTGCTACATGACCGGCGAAATCAAAAACCCTGGCAAAACCATGCCGCGGGCGCTGATTGGCTCCTGCCTGCTGGTGCTGGTGCTCTACTCGCTGCTGGCGCTGGTTATCTCCGGGCTGATGCCGTTCGACAAACTCGCCGCCTCTGAAACGCCGATTTCCGACGCGCTGACTTACATTCCGGCGCTTGGCAGCGTGGCGGGCGTATTTGTCGCCATTACCGCCATGATCGTTATTTTAGGTTCGCTCTCCAGCTGCGTGATGTATCAGCCGCGTCTCGAATACGCGATGGCGAAAGACAACCTGTTCTTCAAATGCTTCGGCCACGTGCACCCGAAATACAACACGCCGGATGTCTCCATCATTTTGCAGTGCGCGCTGGGCATCTTCTTCATCTTCGTGTCAGACCTCACCAGCCTGCTCGGCTATTTCACCCTGGTGATGTGCTTTAAAAACACGCTCACCTTCGGCTCCATCATCTGGTGTCGCAAGCGTGAGGATTACCAACCGCTGTGGCGCACCCCGGCCTTCGGCCTCATGACCTTCGCCGCCATCGCCTCAAGCCTGATTCTGGTCGCCTCCACCTTCGTGTGGGCACCGGTTCCCGGCCTTATCTGCGCCCTGATTGTTATCGCCACCGGCCTGCCCGCTTACGCCTTCTGGGAAAAGCGCAACCGCCGTCTGGCTCATGTTTCTTAACCCTGTCTGGAGAGTTGTTTCATGTTGAATATCGATAAAAGCACCGTGGATTTCCTGGTTACCGAAAATATGGTTCAGGAGGTAGAAAAAATTCTGGAAAAGGATGTGCCGCGCGTACACGCCATCGTGGATGAGATGATCCAGCGCGGTATTGACCGCATCTATTTCGTCGCCTGCGGCTCGCCACTAAACGCGGCACAGACGGCGAAGCACCTGGCGGATCGTTACTCAAGCCTTCAGGTTTACGCGCTTTCCGGCTGGGAGTTTTGCGACAACACGCCGCACCGCCTTGATGCGAAGTGCGCGGTGATTGGCGTCTCCGACTACGGCAAAACCGAAGAAGTCATTAAGGCGCTGGAGCTGGGTGCGGCCTGCGGCGCACTGACCGCCGCGTTCACCAAGCGCCCGGACAGCCCGATCGTGCAGGCCGCTGAACACGTGGTGGCGTATGAAGCTGACTGCATCTGGGAAATTCATCTGCTGCTCTGCTACAGCGTGGTGCTGGAGATGATCACCCGTCAGGCGCCGCACGCGGAGATCGGCAAAATCAAAAACGACTTGCGCAAGCTGCCGCAGGCGCTGGGCCATCTGGTGCGCACCTGGGAAGACAAAGGCCGCCAGCTCGGCGAGCAGGCGTCGCAGTGGCCGATGATCTACACCGTTTCCGCAGGCCCGCTGCGCCCGCTCGGCTACAAAGAGGGGATCGTGACGCTGATGGAGTTTACCTGGACGCATGGCTCGGTGATTGAGAGCGGCGAATTCCGCCACGGGCCGCTGGAGATTGTCGAGCCGGGCGTGCCGTTCCTGTTCCTGCTTGGCAACGATGAGAGCCGCCACACCACCGAGCGCGCGATCCGCTTTGTACGCGAGCGTACCGATAACGTCATCGTCATCGACTACGCGG
Organism: Cronobacter sp. HA18003; assembly: GCF_011605905.1. Lineage (NCBI taxonomy): Bacteria > Pseudomonadati > Pseudomonadota > Gammaproteobacteria > Enterobacterales > Enterobacteriaceae > Cronobacter > Cronobacter sp. HA18003. The sequence goes on from NZ_JAANQO010000027.1 coordinate 35,968, forward strand.
AGATTTCCCAGGGGCTGCACCCGTGGCTCGCGCCGTTCCTGATGTTCGTGCCGATGGAGTGGCTCTGCTACTACCTCTCCATCTACAAAGACCACAACCCGGACGACCGTCGTTACTACGGCGGCATTGTTGAATATTAATCCCCGCCCGGCCCCTGCGGGGGCCGGATATTGATGCAAGGAGAAGGGTTATGAAAACGGGTATGTTTACCTGCGGGCATCAGCGGCTGCCGCTGGAGCACGCCTTTCGCGACGCGCACGAACTGGGTTATGACGGGCTGGAGCTGTGGGGCGGCAGGCCGCACGCGTTTGCGCCGGATCTCAACGCAGGCGGCATTCGTCAGGTAAAAGAGCTTTCCCGCGTTTATCAGATGCCGATCATCGGCTACACGCCGGAAACCAACGGGTATCCCTATAACATGATGCTGGGCGACGAGCGGATGCGCCGCGAAAGCCTCGACATGATCAAACTCGCCATGGAAATGGCCAAAGAGATGGACGCAGGCTTTACGCTGATTTCCGCGGCCCACGCGGGCTACCTCACCGGGCCTGATGCCATCTGGCAGCGCCTCGCCGATAACCTGCGCGAGCTGTGCGAATTCGCCGAAGAGATCGGCATCGATCTGCTGCTGGAGCCGCTCACGCCGTATGAATCCAACGTCGTGTGCAACGCGAACGACGTGCTGCGGGCGCTCTCGCTGGTGCCGTCGCCGCGCCTCTACAGCATGGTTGATATCTGCGCGCCGTTTGTGCAGGGGGAGCCGGTGATGAGTTACTTCGACAAGCTCGGCGATAAGCTGCGCCATCTGCATATCGTCGACAGCGACGGCGCGAGCGACAGCCACTACATCCCCGGCGAAGGCAAAATGCCGCTGCGCGAGCTGATGCGCGACATTATCGATCGCGGCTACGACGGCTATTGCACTATCGAGATGGTGACGATGTATATGAATGAGCCGCGGCTTTACGCTCGCCAGGCGCTGGCGCGCTTTCGCGACCTGCAGCCACAGGAGGCGCTATGAAAACACTGGCGACAGTCGGTGATAACTGCGTGGATATCTACCCGCAGCTTGGCAAAGCGTTCTCCGGCGGCAACGCGGTAAACGTGGCGGTGTACAGCACCCGCTACGGAATGCGGCCCGCCTGCGTCAGTTGGGCCGGCGATGACGACTATGGCGACATGCTGAAACAGGATCTGGCGCGCCACGGTGTCGATATCTCACACCTGCATACCAGACCGGGCGTCACGGCGCAGACCCAGGTGGAGCTTCGCAACAATGACCGCATTCTTGGCGACTACACCGAAGGCGTGATGGCGGGCTTTACGGTGAGCGATGAGGATCTGCGCTGGCTCACAGGGTTCGATATGATTCACTCCGCCATCTGGGGCCATGCCGACGCTGCTTTTCCGGCGCTTCACGCTGCCGGGAAGACGCTGTCATTTGATTTTGCCGACAAATGGGAAAGCCCGCTGTGGCGCACGCTGCCGGAGCATCTGGATTATGCGTTTGCCTCCGCGCATGACGAGACGCCCTGGCTGCGCGACCGTCTGCAAACGGTGGTGGAGTGCGGCGCGGGCGTCGCCATCGCCACGCTCGGCGAGAACGGCAGTCTGGCGTGGGATGGCACGCAGTTCTGGCGCATGCCGCCGGAGCAGGTTGAGGTGGTGGATACGATGGGAGCCGGAGATTCGTACATCGCCGGTTTCCTGTGCGCTGTCGCCGCCGGGCTGCCGCTCATCGATGCCATGAAACAGGGTACGCAGTGCGCGGCGAGAACGCTTGGCTATCACGGTGCCTGGTAAGGTCTGCGTTGGCGTGACGCAACTCACGCCAACGCCCTGTCACTCCTCAATAAACGCTCTTATAATCATCCGCACGTTTTCTACAACTTCAGGGTCGATACATGCCAGCTACGGAGCGCTACTCTCATCAACTCCTTTACGCCACCGTCCGACAGCGTCTGCTTGATGACATCGGGCAAGGTGTTTATCAGGCCGGCCAGCAGATCCCTACTGAAAGCGAGTTGTGTACGCTCTATAACGTCAGCCGCATTACCATTCGCAAGGCGATTAGCGATCTGGTGAAAGATGGCGTTCTGATCCGCTGGCAGGGTAAAGGCACGTTCGTGCAGAGCAAGAAAGTGGAAAATGCCCTGCTGACTGTGAGCGGCTTTACCGATTTCGGCGTATCGCAGGGCAAGCCCACTAAAGAAGAAGTGATTGAACAGACACGCGTCAGCGCCGATCCGTTCTGCGAACGCCTGAATATTCCGGGCGGCAGCGAGATGTTCCTGCTGCGCCGGGTGATGTATCTCGATGGCGAACCGCTGTTTATCGACGCCTCGTGGATCCCGCTCTCCCGCTATCCGCAGTTTGACGCGTTCTACAGCGCCGGCGCGTCAACCTATCAGCTGTTTCAGGAACGCTTCAATACGCAGGTGGTGAGCGATAAAAAGACCATCGATATTTTCACCGCCACCAAAGCCGAAGCGCAGTGGCTGAAATGCGAACTGGGCGAGCCGCTGTTTCGCATCAGCAAAATCGCCTACGACCAGCACCAGAAACCCGTGCACTATTCCGAGTTGTTCTGCCGCGCTAATCGCGTCACGCTGACCATCGACAACCAGCGGCGCTGAACACCCGCGCCCGCGCGGTTTTTCCTGTTGTGCAAGTCCTGTTACTGACGTTGACTTCCCCTGCCTGAAACCGCATAAAGTCGTCCCGTTATGAATCGTCATAAAAACATTCATATCAGCTATTTAGGACACTTTATCTATAGGGATGCATAATGAAACACGTCATTAAACTCGCGATGCTGGCCGCCGTACTCTCCTCACTGACCGCTTGTACCGGCCATGTCGAAAATAAAAACAAAACCTGCAGCTATGACTATCTGCTTCACCCGGCGATTTCTATTTCGAAAATGATCGGCGGCTGCGGCCCGGCAGCGGACCAGTAATACGCCTGCGCTGAGCAATAAAAAACCACCTCCTGAGAGGTGGTTTCACTGTGACACGCAAAACCGGGCTGACCCGGTTTTTTATTACGGCTGCGCCACAAACCCGATGGCTTCATACACTTTCTTCAGCGTTTCGCCAGCGTGCGCGCGGGCTTTCTCGGCCCCTTCTTTCATCACGCTTTGCAGGAAGGCTTCGTCGTTGCGGTAGCGGTGATAGCGCTCCTGAAGCTCGGTGAGCATACCGGAGACGGCATCCGCCACTTCGCCTTTCAGATGACCATACATTTTGCCTTCGAAATGCTGCTCCAGCTCCGGGATGCTCTGGCCGGTCACGGCGGAGAGGATATCGAGCAGGTTAGAGACGCCCGCTTTGTTCGCCACATCGTAGCGCACCACCGGCGGCTCGTCGGAATCGGTCACCGCGCGTTTGATTTTCTTCACAACGGATTTCGGATCTTCCAGCAGGCCGATGACGTTATTGCGGTTGTCATCCGACTTGGACATCTTTTTGGTCGGCTCCAGCAGTGACATCACGCGCGCGCCCGATTTCGGGATGAACGGCTCCGGCACACGGAAAATGTCGCCGTAGATGGCATTAAAGCGCTGCGCGATATCGCGGCTCAGCTCCAGGTGCTGTTTCTGATCTTCGCCCACCGGCACCAGATTGGTCTGGTACAGCAGGATATCCGCCGCCATCAGCACCGGGTAATCAAACAGACCGGCGTTGATGTTTTCCGCATAGCGCGCGGATTTATCTTTGAACTGCGTCATGCGGCTCAGTTCGCCGAAATAGGTGTAGCAGTTCAGCGCCCAGCCCAGCTGCGCGTGCTCCGGCACGTGAGACTGCACGAAGATGGTGCTCTTTTTCGGGTCGATGCCGCAGGCGAGGTAGAGCGCCAGCGTATCCAGCGTGGCTTTGCGCAGCGCGGCCGGGTCCTGACGCACAGTGATGGCATGCTGATCCACGATGCAGTAGATGCAGTGGTAGTCGTCCTGCATGTTAACCCACTGACGCAGCGCACCCATGTAGTTACCGATGGTCAGTTCTCCGGATGGCTGTGCGCCACTAAAAACGATGGGCTTACTCATTTTTCAATTCCTGATTGTCACTGTGGGGGAGCCCGAACGCGGGCAGTAAGTCGCGGAAATGGTCAAAGACGAAATCCGGGTGGCTTAACGTTATCGCTTCACCGTAGTTATAGCCATAGCTCAGGCCGACGCTTGCGCAGCCAGCGGCCTGCGCCGCCTGAATATCATTGCGTGAATCGCCGACAAAGAGCAACTCCTGCGCTGTCACCTGCAACGCGTCCATAACTTTCAGAAGCGGCTCCGGGTGCGGTTTTTTATTCTGCACATCATCGCCGCCAATAATAATGCTGAAATGGTCTGCGATACCGAGCGATTCCAGCATCGGGGCCACAAACGGCGTCGGCTTATTGGTGACCAGCCCGAGCACGAGACCATGACGGCGCAGCGCGTCTAGCGTCTCGGCCACATCCGGGAACAGCGCGCTGCCCGCCTCGACGGCCTCGCCATAATAGCGGTCAAACAGACGGCGCATCATGCGGCGCTGCTCTTCTTCCGGGATGTCGTCGGTTTGCGCAGGTTTACCCGCGGCGGCGCGAAGCGCGGCTTTCTCCTGACGCGCCCAGGTCAGCGCGCGCTCGATAAGCACATCGGCACCGTTGCCAATCCAGGTAATGACGCGCGCGTCGCCCGCGGTCGGCAGTTCCAGCGCATAGAGCGCGTTGTCCACCGCCCAGGTCAGGCCCGGCGCGCTGTCTACCAGCGTACCGTCGAGATCGAAAGCGACAGCGCGGATTTTTTGCAGCTTATCCATGAGAAACCTTTGCCAGCTCGCTACGCATATCGTTGATGACTTTCTGATAATCCGGCTCGTTGAAAATGGCCGACCCCGCGACAAACATATCGGCACCCGCCGCGGCGATAGCGCCGATATTGCTGACCTTCACGCCGCCGTCTACTTCCAGGCGGATGTCGCGCCCTGAGGCGTCGATGCGCTGGCGCACTTCTTTAAGCTTCTCCAGCGTCTGCGGGATAAATGACTGACCGCCGAAGCCGGGGTTGACCGACATCAGCAGAATCACGTCCAGTTTATCCATCACGTAATCGAGATAGCTCAGCGGCGTCGCCGGGTTAAAAACCAGGCCCGCTTTGCAGCCGTGTTCTTTGATCAGTTGCAGCGAACGGTCGATATGCTCGGAGGCTTCCGGGTGGAACGTAATGATGCTGGCACCCGCGTCGGCGAAATCGGGGATCAGGCGATCCACCGGTTTTACCATCAGATGCACGTCGATGGGCGCGGTAATACCGTAATCGCGCAGCGCCTTCAGCACCATCGGCCCGATGGTGAGGTTTGGCACATAGTGGTTATCCATAACATCGAAATGGACGACGTCGGCACCGGCGGCCAGCACCCGTGCGGTGTCTTCACCCAGCCGGGCAAAGTCGGCCGACAGAATCGAGGGGGCAATCAAATACTGTTTCATCCGCTTCTCCATTAAGTCTTGTGTGTATGGCGGACGGAACCGGCTCAGGCCTCGTAGAGCGCCAGCAGTTCGTCCACCTTTCTGCGCGTGCCGCCATTGCTGCTGATGCTGCGTCGTACCCGCACCTTATGCAGCTTCGCCTGCTGATACCACTGGCGGGTCAGCTCGGTATCGTGGTTGGAAATGAGCACCGGAATGCGCTGGCTTTGCAGCCCTTCCGCAAGCTGCGCCAGATGCCGCTGCTGTTCCAGATTAAAGCTGTTCGTGTGGTAAGCCGTAAAATTCGCAGTAGCGGAAAGCGGCGCGTAAGGCGGGTCGCAATAGACCACCGCGCTGTTTTCCTGCTGCGCCCGCGCCATGCTGGCGTCGTAGGATTCGCAGATAAATAGCGCGTTCTGGGCGCGCTCCGCAAAATGGTACAGCTCCGTCTCCGGGAAATAGGGCTTTTTGTAACGACCAAACGGCACGTTGAACTCGCCGCGCAGATTATAGCGGCACAGCCCGTTGTAACCGTGGCGGTTAAGATACAAAAAGAGCAGCGCGCGGCGGAACTCGTCCCGGCTCTGGTTAAACTCTTCACGCAACTGATAATACACCTCGGCCTGATTATGCTCGGCGGTAAACAGCAGACGCGCTTCGCTGACGTAATCGTCAGTTTTATCTTTAACCGTGGTGTAGAGGCTTATCAGATCGCTGTTGATGTCTGATAACACATAGCGCGAATAGTCGGTGTTGAGAAAAACCGACCCGGCGCCAACGAAAGGCTCGATAAGACACTCCCCTTCAGGGAGGTGACGTTTGATATCATCGAGCAGGGGGTATTTCCCCCCTGCCCATTTAAGAAAAGCGCGATATTTTTTCATGCTGCCTGATTAACTCATACCTTCCCACGCTGTGGAGGAGGCTCCGACAGCATACTGCGCTTTACTCATTACTTCAGATCGGCCTGGACCTGGTGAATCGGCTTAGCCCACGGGTTTTTCGCCTGCACGTCGGCTGGCAGCGAAGAAACCGCGCGTTTCGCCTCATCTTTCGAGCCATACACGCCGCTTACCAGCACATACCACGGCTGACCGTTACGGGTCGTCTGATAGACCACGTAGTTTTTGAGATTCTCTTTCTTCGCCCACGCGTTCAGGTTGTTGTAGTTCGACGAACTGCTCAACTGAAGCGTGTAGTGGCTGCCCGGCGCGGATTTCAGCGCACCGACATTACCCGCGCTCGCGCCGCCCGCAGGGGCGGAAGGCTGGCTCGCGGCAGGCGTACTCTTCGGCGCTTGCGTGGCGGTGGTCGCTGGCGCTTTCACCGGTGCGGAGGCGGTGCCGGTCGCAGGCTCGCTGCGTTTCGGCGTGCTGGCCGGTTTCTGCTCCGTGGTGGCGGTTTTCGCCGGTGTCTGCTGCGGTTTGCTCTGGGTAGTCTGCGTTTTACGCGGCTCAGACTCAATCACCATCTGCTTACGCTCAGGACGCGTGGTGGTAGCGGCGTTATGACGCGCAGGTTTCTCGCTTTGCGCGGTGTCGCGCGACGGCTGAGCGGCTGCGGCGTTGCCGTTCACCGGCGCGACAGTTGCAGGCTCGGTGGGAAGCGTAGAGCCTGCCACGGCGTTATCAATCTGGCCCTGCTGCTGCGTCAGCGCATTGTTCAGATCGCCCGGAACTTCGACACGCTGCTGGCCTTGCGGCGCAGACGGGGATTCCGCCTGAGTCGGCGTTGAGGAAACCGGCGGCAGAGAGATATCCTGCGGCGCGTTAGCGCTGTTCTGATTTGCGGCAGAGGTGTTGCCCGGCTGCGGCTGCGCACCGTTGGCCTGATCTGACGCGCTGCCTGCGTTACCGGAGAGATCGATATTCTTCTCGGCGTTTTGCGCCTGCGCATCGTCGGTTTTCGTGGTATCCGGGCCTTTCAGCGCCGAACCGATGCCGATAATCAGCAGCACCAGAACAAAAATACCGAGCGCCATCATCAGATGCTGGCGAGAAATGGGCCCTTTCGGGGGCGCTTTTTTACGCTTGCGCGGACGACGCTCCTGGACTTCTTCATCATCCGCCAGCGATTCATCCGCTTCGTAAGTCTCTTGCGTCTGCTCGCGACGCGCTCGCGCCGGACGACGATCGTCCGCATCAAGATCAACGTCATCAATGTTGATTTGCGGTTCGTTATCGAACTCAGCAGATTTACGAGAACGACCAGGACGACGATCGCTGGGATCGGGTTTCAGCTCGTCTTCTGGTTTGAATTCATCCATTTAACACCCCACTCGAAGGCTCATTGCAGCCTGCGCCACGCTATTGCCCGATAGTAAAAACGCCATTGACTGGCGAACAGTACTTTTCATTCACGCCTGCTGACAATCAGCAATCGCGCTTAAAACCAGATCGTGCGGCACTCCGCCGCGCACTTCACTCTTCCCGATAGCCAGCGGCAGCACTAAGCGCAGCTCGCCAGCCAGAACTTTTTTATCACGCATCATGTGCGGCAGATACGCCTGCGGCGGCATGGTTTCAGGGCCGGTGACCGGCAGTCCCGCGCGCTTGAGCAGCGCGATAATGCGCTCGACATCCTGCGTCTCAAACTGGCCGAGACGCTCTGCGGCACGCGCCGCCATCACCATGCCTGCGGCGACCGCTTCGCCATGCAGCCAGTTGCCGTAACCCATTTCCGCTTCGATCGCGTGACCAAAAGTATGGCCCAGGTTCAACAAGGCGCGCATACCGCTTTCGCGCTCGTCCGCCGCGACGACATCGGCTTTGATCTCGCAACAGCGGCGGATGCAGTACGCCATCGCCGCGCCATCGAGTGCCAGCAGCGCGTCGATATTCTCCTCCAGCCAGAGGAAAAAATCGCGGTCAAGGATGATGCCGTATTTGATGACTTCCGCGAGCCCGGAGGCCAGCTCACGCGCAGGCAGGGTTTGCAGACAGTCGAGATCGACCACCACGGAGGCGGGCTGCCAGAAGGCGCCTATCATGTTTTTGCCAAGCGGATGGTTAACGGCGGTTTTGCCGCCAACGGAGGAATCGACCTGCGAAAGCAACGTGGTCGGCACCTGGATGAAGCGCACGCCGCGCTGATAGCACGCCGCGGCAAAGCCGGTGAGATCGCCGATAACGCCGCCGCCCAGCGCGATAAGCGTGGTATCGCGGCCATGCGGTTTTTCCAGCAGCGCGCTGAACACGGTTTCCAGTACCGCCAGGCTTTTATACTGCTCGCCGTCGGGCAAAATCACCTGGTCAACCTTCACGCCCGCCTGTTCCAGCGCGGAGCGGACTTTATCCAGCCACAGCGGTGCCAGCGTTTCATTGGTGACCAGCATGGTTTGATCACCTGCACGCAAAGGCCAAAAGGAAGCCGGATCGTTGAACAATCCGGCTGCGATGGTGATAGGGTAACTACGTTCCCCGAGAGTAACCGTTAACCTCTCCATGACGTTCAGTAACCTTCTGTGCTTTACCCGCAGGTGAGTAAGGATTCGCCGGAATTAGTTGTTTTCCAGCATATGGATAATCTGGTTAGCCACGACTTTTGCGCTCTGATCGTCAGTACGGATGGTGACGTCGGCAATCTCTTCATACAGCGGATTACGTTCGTTGGCGAGCGCTTCGAGCACTTCACGCGGAGGCGTGTCAACCTGCAACAGCGGGCGTTTTTTATCACGCTGAGTACGGGCAAGCTGCTTTTCGATAGTGGTTTCCAGATAGACCACCACACCACGCGCGGAGAGACGATTGCGGGTTTCGCGGGATTTGACAGAGCCACCGCCGGTCGCCAGTACAATACCCTGCTTTTCCGTCAGTTCATTGATGACTTTTTCTTCGCGATCGCGGAAACCTTCTTCGCCTTCTACATCGAAGACCCAGCCGACATCAGCTCCGGTACGTTTTTCGATCTCCTGATCGGAGTCGTAAAATTCCATGTTGAGCTGTTGTGCTAACTGACGCCCAATAGTGCTTTTGCCAGCACCCATAGGCCCAACCAGAAAGATATTGCGTTTCTCTGCCATTTTTTCGGTACTACTAAGACAATTCGTTGATGATAAACCCGCGTGCAATAACCCTGAGCTGCGGGAAATGAACTGAAACCTCTTAAGCGATAGTGCGAGAGTCAGATCAAAAATTATCTCAACACTCAAGGTAGTTTGGCAACCGAATAAATCACCGCGTCTGACGCACAGGAGTGAAAAAACAACAACGGATGCACCGCCTTTGACCGACTCTCAAATCGGTACTCCTTGTATGCTAATTCCACCCCTGCGTCAAACATCCGGCGACGATAATGGCTAAAAACTCCTGTGAACTCAGGCCCCGCTGATGATGCGCGGCGTAATAAACACCACCAGTTCACGTTTTTCGTTATCTTTACCGTCGTGGCGAAAAAGACTCCCGAAGAGCGGAATATTTCCCAAAACCGGCACCTGTTCATTCCCCGCTTTATTTTTTTGCTGGAAAATTCCACCAAGCGCCAGCGTTTCGCCGTCTTTGACCTCAACCTGCGTTTCGATTTCTTGTTTATCAATCGCTAACACTTCACCATCGGCCTGCTGTAGCGCCTGGCCCGGCATATTCTGGCTGATGCGCAGCTTAAGCTTGATACGCCCGTCCTGCCCAATGGTGGGCGTTACCTCCATCCCCAGCACCGCTTCTTTGAACTCCACTGAGGTCGCCCCGCTTTCGCCGCTCGACACCTGATACGGAATTTCACTGCCCTGCTTGATGCTGGCTGGCTGTTGATGTGCCGCTAACAGCCGGGGGCTCGCGATAATCTCCACCTTCTGTTTTTGCTCCAGCGCCGAAAGCTCAAACTCCAGCATGCGCCCATCGATACGCCCGATATTAAAACCAAGCCGCGTGGTCGCATTCGCCACTGCCAGATCCGCGGAAATGGTCGTCGGGTGATAGAGCGTCGTGGGGCCGTCGGCATCCGCGGTACTCCACTTAACACCAAGCTCACGCAGGCTCTGCTGGTTAATGGTGACGATATGCGCGGCCAGTTCCACCTGACCTACCGGGATATCCATTTTCGCGACCCACTCCCGTACCTGACGCAACGCGTTGGCGGTATCACATACCAGTAGGCGGTTAGTGCGCTTATCTACCGTGACGCTACCGCGCGGGGTTATCAGTTTATCGCCGAGCGCTGCCATCGCGGCGGCAAGCTCCGAAGCCTCGGCATAACGCAGCGTGAAGGTGTCGTTTACCAGCGGCAGATTCCGTTCCTGCTGCTGGCGCGCGGCGTCCCGCTGTGCCTGATTTTGCTGCTCCCAGCTTTCAGGGTAGACGCGCAAAATGTTGCGCTCTTTATGCCAGCGCAACCGCGCGCTCTCCGTCACCATCTGGAACGCCTGCTGCCAGGGCACATCCTGCAAATGCAAAGAGACGACGCCCTCCACACCCGGCGCGACCACCAGGTTTAACTGCTCGCTTTCAGCCAGCGCCTGTAATAACTGGACGACCGGCGTTTCATCCGCCACCAGCGAGACGCCCGGGCTCGTGGGCGCGGCGAAAACGGTTGTCGCCGCGAGTAATAATAAAGGAAGGGATTTCCTTATCATGATGCGTATCCTTAAGTGTCCATACCAGAACCGAAGGGCGACACCCGTCGCCACTCTTTAACATCACCTTATTGGCCTCAACACCGGTAAGCTGCCAGCCGGTCGGGAGCGTCGCGCCTGGGCTGACGCGCAGCCACGTTTTCTCCGGCGTCTGTAACAGCACCCGCACCGAATCGCCCTTTTTCACCATGCCGCCGTAACGCCAGAGATCGGCCTGATGCAGCTGACAGCGCGCCTGCGGTGGCGCAAAAGGGTCTCGCGCAGCCCAGGCCGGGCAACTCGCCAGCATCAGTAAGATCCATAGCGCGCTACTTCTCATGGGCGCGCTCCAGCTGTAGCGTGAGCCGCAGGCGTTGGTCGCCCTCTCTGCTCAGCGTAAAACCGTGCGCCAGCATGTCGCTTTGCGCGAGCGCCTCAAAAATATCAGGCACATGCGGCCAGGCTAATGCCAGCTCCAGCTCGCCGGTATCCCCTTGCGGTTGCCAGTGAATAAGATGCCCTTCGGGGCCGGGATCCACCGCCAGCGGCGAAAAGGGCTTCATGGCAAGTTGTGCCGCGAGCGCTGCCACAGCATCTCGCTCGCCTGATTGCGCAGCCTGCCGCTGCTTAAGCGTTCGCAGTTCAGCCCGGCGCTGTTCAAGCTGCGCTTGCAACTGGCGAAAGTCCCTGGTGAGAGGCGTCAACCCTGCGTAACCCGCCGCGACCAGCAGCGCTATCCAGACGCCAGCGCACGCTGCACGCCGCGATGAGGGGCCGGAAAGCCAGCGATCAATGAGAAGCCGCATCGGCAGACTCCTTTTGCAATGAGAGCGAAAAGTGCCAGTAGCCCTCCGCCTCCCGGCGCGTTTCCCCCGGCATCACCCGTGTAAAAGGCGCAAGCGCTCGCACGTTTTCCTCAAAGAGGCTGAGCGCCTGGGGCTCATACGCATTGCCGGTGAGCTCGAGACGGTCATCATGAAAACGCAGCGTGGTGAGCCAGAGCGATGCCGGCAAGGCATCGGCAAGCGTCAACAGACGCTGCCGCCATGCCGCGACCTCCTGGCGGTCGCTTTCACGACGTTGCCAGCGCGCGCGTAATGCCTCATATTCCGCCGCGGCGCGCTGTGCCTCTCGCAGCCGCGATTTCTGCTCCGTCAACGTAATGAGCAACGCATCAAGCTGTTGCTGCAGCGCGCGCTGCTGGTGCCTGATGACGTAGTGGCCCGCCATAGCCGCGAGCAAAACCACCAGCGCTGCGAGAAGAAAAAAACCGCCCCAGCGCATCAGCCGGGTGCGCCGCCTGACATGCCGCCACGGCAGAAGATTAATATGCCGCCTCATCACGCCGCTCCCAGCGCCAGACCAAGCGCGACGGCGAAGCACCCGGTGTCTTCGGGCTTTGGCAGACAGGGCCAGGTGATAACCTGCCACGGATCAAACGCCTGCCAGTCACCCTCTTGCCAGGATGCACCGCACAGCGCGATTTCCTGTGCTTGTATGCCAAGCTGCGCGCCGAGCGATCTCAGCCCTTCCACGCCTGGCGTTGCACAGACGCCCCAGCGATCGCGCATCGCCCACAGCCACTGCGTGCCCGTCTGCGTCACGATGGCCTGACAGGCATCAGCGGTATAGGGCAAGAGGCAGGCCAGCGCGCTCGCATCCGGCGTCAGCGCGGCAGGCGTAAAACGCAGCGCGCGGGCGCACGCCATCAGCTCTGCCACTTCCGCAGCGCGCGCGGCAGTTACGGCATAGCCGTCCTGGCGTTCGGCATAATCAAACGCCAGCGCGTCGGGCGGCAAAGAGAGCTGACGGGCGGCCACGGCACCAAGCCAGGCCTCGCACTCTGGCTCACACAGCGTGGTCGCAGGCCTGGGAAGTTCGCGCTGTAACGTGCGCTGCGCCGGAAACCCAAGCCGGATGGAAGAGTAGCGCGGCAGTTGCGCGCGCCACGGCGTCAGCGCCTCGATTAACGCCTGGCGGCGTGGTTCGCCGTCGTGATGAGGGGCCAGCGGGAATCTCCACCAGCGCTGCTGTCGCCAGCCGCCTCGCTTTCGCACCAGCGCCACGGCAACGATGCTATCTAATTGAATATGCAAGCCTATCTGCCATTTCCCGACGATCATTTTTGACGTTCTCCCTGTCGCGCAAAATGAAAATGCCATATCAATGCTTCAGGCTTGCCTTTATACTACCGCGCGGTTGTTTATAAACTGCCCAACAGAAACTAAATGGGAAATCCTCGGTGAAGTTCGTAAAGTATTTATTCTTCCTTGCAGTCTTTTGCATTCTGCTGGGAGCCGGCTCGATATACGGCCTGTATAAATTTATTGAGCCCCAGTTACCTGACGTCGCCACGCTGAAAGATGTGCGGCTGCAAATTCCTATGCAGATCTATAGCGCTGACGGCGAGCTGATCGCGCAGTACGGCGAAAAGCGCCGTATCCCGCTGACGCTTAATCAGATCCCGCCGGAAATGGTGAAAGCGTTTATCGCCACAGAAGACAGCCGCTTCTACGATCACCACGGCGTCGATCCGATCGGTATTTTCCGTGCCGCGAGCGTGGCGCTCTTCTCCGGTCACGCTTCACAGGGCGCGAGTACCATTACGCAGCAGCTGGCGCGTAACTTCTTTCTAAGCCCGGAACGCACCCTGATGCGTAAAATCAAGGAGGCTTTTCTCGCGGTGCGTATTGAGCAACTGCTGACGAAAGATGAGATCCTTGAGCTTTACCTGAACAAGATTTATCTCGGTTATCGCGCTTACGGCGTGGGCGCGGCTGCTCAGGTCTATTTCGGCAAAACGGTGGATCAACTCTCCTTAAGCGAAATCGCCGTGATAGCCGGCCTGCCGAAAGCGCCGTCAACGTTCAACCCGCTCTACTCGCTTGAGCGCGCCACGGCGCGCCGTAACGTCGTGCTCTCACGTATGCTGAGCGAGGGCTATATCAGCCAGTCGCAGTATGACGAGGCGCGCAGCGAAACCATTAACGCCAATTATCACGCGCCGGAAATCGCGTTTTCCGCGCCGTACCTGACAGAAATGGTGCGTCAGGAGATGATCAGCCGTTACGGCGAAAACGCCTACGAGGATGGTTATAAGGTTTACACCACCATTACCCGCCGCATTCAGCAGGCCGCGCAGAAAGCGGTGCGCGACAACGTGATGGATTACGACATGCGCCACGGTTATCGCGGCCCGTCTAATGTGCTGTGGCGCGTGGGCGAGATGGCGTGGGACAGCAAGAAAATCACCGACTCGCTGAAAAACCTGCCGACCTACGGGCCGCTGCTGCCTGCGGTGGTCACCTCGGCAAATCCTGACGAAGCGACGGCGTTGCTTGCCGATAACTCCTCGGTGTCGCTAAAGATGGACGGTGTGCGCTGGGCGCGCCCTTACCGCTCCGATACCGCACAAGGCCCGACGCCGCGCCGCGTCACCGACGTGTTGCAGGCAGGCCAGCAGATTTGGGTGCGTAAGGTCGATGACAGCTGGTGGCTCGCGCAGGTGCCGGACGTCAACTCGGCGCTGGTTTCCATCAACCCGAAAGATGGTTCGATACTGGCGCTGGTGGGCGGCTTTGATTTCAACCAGAGCAAGTTCAACCGTGCGACCCAGGCGCTGCGCCAGGTCGGCTCGAACATTAAGCCGTTCCTGTATACGGCGGCGATGGACAAGGGCCTGACGCTCGCGAGCATTCTGAACGACGTGCCGATTTCGCGCTGGGATGCCGGTGCGGGCTCTGACTGGCGTCCGAAGAACTCTCCGCCGGAATATGCCGGGCCGATTCGTTTGCGCCAGGGGCTTGGTCAGTCGAAAAACGTGGTGATGGTTCGCGCCATGCGCGCGATGGGCGTCGATTACGCGGCGGAATATCTCCAGCGTTTCGGCTTCCCGGCGCAGAATATCGTGCATACCGAATCGCTGGCGCTCGGCTCCGCGTCCTTCACGCCGTTACAGGTCGCGCGCGGCTATGCGGTAATGGCGAACGGCGGCTTCCTGGTAGACCCGTGGTTTATCAGCAAAATCACCAATGTTCAGGGCGAAACGCTGTTTGAAGCGAAGCCGAAAATCGCCTGCCCGGATTGCGATATCCCGGTGATTTACGGCGAAACGCCGAAATCAAACGTGCTGGAAAACAAAGACGTGGAAAACGTCGCCACCTCCGCAGAACAGCAGAACGCGCCGGTGCCAATGCCGCAGCTTGAGCAGGCGAACCGCGATCTGGTGGCGCAGAGCCCGGCACCGCAGTATGCGCCGCACGTCATCAGCACGCCGCTGTCGTTTTTGATTAAAAGCGCGCTGAACAGCAATATCTTCGGCGAGCCGGGCTGGCAGGGAACAGGCTGGCGCGCCGGACGCGATCTCAAACGTCGCGATATCGGCGGTAAAACCGGTACGACCAACAGCTCGAAAGACGCCTGGTTCTCCGGTTATGGTCCGGGCGTGGTGACGTCTGTGTGGATAGGCTTTGACGATCACCGCCGCGATCTCGGCCGCACCACGGCCTCGGGTGCGATTAAAGACCAGATCTCCGGCTATGAGGGCGGTGCGAAAAGCGCGCAGCCTGCGTGGGATGCGTATATGAAGGCCGCGCTGGAAGGCGTGCCGGAAGAGCCGTTAACGCCGCCGCCGGGCATCGTGACGGTCAATATCGACCGCAGTACCGGTCAGCTGGCGAATGGCGGCAACAGCCGTGAAGAGTACTTTATCGAAGGCACGCAGCCGACCCAGCAGGCGGTGCATGAAGTCGGCACGACGATTATCGATAACGGGGAAACCCACGAGCTGTTCTGATAAAACAACAAACGCCCCGTCATGGGGCGTTTTTTTAGGTATCACGCAGATGAAAACGCCCTTTGCCGGGCGTTTTTTGTAAGGCGATTACAGCCTGCCGTGCATCTTCAGCCATTCGCGCACCAGGAACAGCGCGCTGACGTTGCGGGCCTCGCTGAAATCCGGATCTTCCAGCAGATCCATCATATGCGCGAGCGGCCAGCGCTCCTGAATCAGCGGCTCCGGCTCGTCGCCCTGCAGCGTTTCCGGATAGAGATCTTCCGCCACCAGAATATTCATTTTGCTGGAGAAATAAGACGGCGCCATAGTGAGTTTTTTCAGGAATGTCAGTTGGTTCGCACCAAAGCCGACTTCCTCTTTTAATTCGCGGTTGGCCGCTTCGTAAATATTTTCACCCGGATCGATAAGCCCTTTGGAAAAGCCCAGCTCGTAGGATTCGGTGCCGACAGCATATTCACGGATTAAGATCAGATGATCGTCAATAATGGGCACGATCATCACCGCCTCGCGCTCCGAAGGACGCATACGCTCATAAACGCGCTGCTCGCCATTGCTGAAGGCGAGGCTTACCTGCTCAACGCTGAAAAGACGCGAACGGGCGACCGTTTCAATATTT
Organism: Cronobacter sp. HA18003; assembly: GCF_011605905.1. Classification (NCBI taxonomy): domain Bacteria; kingdom Pseudomonadati; phylum Pseudomonadota; class Gammaproteobacteria; order Enterobacterales; family Enterobacteriaceae; genus Cronobacter; species Cronobacter sp. HA18003. The sequence goes on from NZ_JAANQO010000027.1 coordinate 52,375, forward strand.
AAAATAGTGGGTTTTTGCAGAGGTTTATTCATATTAACCGGCCACCGGGTAACCATATCTTTGCTCATTGTGCGACACACCGCACGGTTCGGGCAATGTGAATCGTTTTTTATTTACATTCCTGCAACTTCACGCGCACGTAAAACCTAAATACCCATTTATGTCAAGAGGTTGAATTTAAAATAAGAATTTGCTGATATTTCCACGCTTCCCGCTTTGCTAACATTGATTTACCGCTGGTATGCTTCAAATAATTTCACTCAAATTGACTCCATACCTGTCGATTTTTGTTCATTGTTCTGCCTTAATGTTGCATAGGCAATACTTGTTTACATTTGCATCGAGTACCGTGATTTGATGGGGAAAGCATGAGCACCTTGTTGATTTTAGTCGCTGCTATGCTGGCCTGCATCGTCATTGCAGGCTGGTGGATAAAGCGCAAAATTCGCCCCCGTCATCCTCGTTTACCCGCCCAGGTTTTTGCTGGTGCCACTACCCGTAAACTCAGCAGTGAAGAGCGTAGCGCCATCGAAAGCTATCTGGAAACGCTCTCGCGTTTTCAGGATTCGCCGACGCCGACCGGCGCCATTAAGCCGCCAGTCCGGTTAACGCTGACGCCGCAAAGCAGCACCGTCTATTGCATCCGTCGGGCTATTACCCGCTACGGCCTCTCGTCTGACGATCCGAACAAATGGCGTTACTATCTGGACTCGGTAGAAGTGCATCTGCCGCCCTTCTGCGAGCAATACATCACTGATGATAATAGCGTCGAGCTTATCCGCACCGCGACGCTGCCGCTGGTTATCTCTCTGAATGGCCATTCTATTCAGGAACATGTGCATGAAGCGCGCGGCTACGTGCTGGAAGGCCCGGCATCTGGCCTGGCGTCCATTCGCGGCGAAGAGAGCGAACAGATTGAGCTGCTGAATATCCGACAGGAGACGCAGGAGGAGCATGCGCTCGGGCGTCCGGATGGACTGCGCGAGGCGCTGCTGATCTGCGCCGCGTTTGTGCTCTTTTTCTTCTGCCTCGTCACGCCGCCGATGATGCTGCCCTGGCTGGCTGGCGGCGCCATTTTGCTGCTGGGCGCGGGCCTGTGGGGGCTGTATGCGCCGCCGGCGAAAACAGCGCTGCGCGAAATCCATTGTTTGCGCGGCACGCCTAAACGCTGGGGGCTGTTTGGCGAAACCAACCAGGAACAGCTTAATAATATTTCGCTCGGCATTATCGACCTGATCTATCCGCCGCACTGGCAGCCGTTTATCGCGCATGATTTAGGCCAGAAAACGGATATCGATATCTATATGGACAGGCATGTGGTGCGCCAGGGCCGTTTTCTGTCGCTGCATGACGAAGTAAAACATTTCCCGCTTCAGCACTGGCTGCGCAGCGCAGTGATCGGCGCAGGCGCGCTGCTGGTATTGCTGCTGCTGACTATCTGGGTGCCGCTCGATATGCCGTTTAAGCTGACTATCTCCTGGCTTAAAGGCGCACAAACGGTCGAAGCGACCAGCGTGGCGAAGCTTGAAGAAGCTGGCCTGCGCGTTGGTGATACGCTGCGGATTAACGGCACAGGCATGTGTAATATTCATCTGCCGGGGCGCTATACCACCCGCCAGAATTACCCGTTTATGCCGTTCGACTGCTCGCAAATTCTCTGGAATAACGCAAGCCCGTTGCCTCTGCCGGAATCCGACACGGTGACCAAAGCTACGGCGCTGGCAGAAGCAGTAAACCGCCAGCTGCATCCGCAGGAAGGCGACACCAAAATCAACCCGCAGCTGGCGTCGGCGATTCAGAAATCGGGCATGGTGCTGCTCGATGATTTCGCGGAGATCGTGCTGAAAACCGAAGCGCTGTGTACCGGCGAAGAAGAGTGCGTCAGGCTGAAAAACGCGCTGGTGAACCTTGGCAACACCAAAGACTGGCCGTCGCTCGTGAAACGCGCCAGCGAAGGCAAGCTCGACGGCATTAACGTCCTGCTGCGCCCGGTCAGCGCTGAATCGCTCGATAATCTGGTGATTGCTTCCACCGCGCCGTTCTTCGTACGTGAAACCAGCCGCGCCGCGCAGTCGCTCAACAGCCCGCCACCGGGCGGCTTTATGATTATCAGCGATGAAGGCAAAGATATGGTGAACCAGCCACTGCCGCCGACGTCGCTGTATGATTTGCCGCCGCAGGAGCAGTGGAAAGAGTTCCAGCGGCTGGCGGGTATGCTGATGCAGACGCCATTCCATGCGGAAGGCGTCGTTACCAGCCTGCGCACCGACGCCAACGGCACCCAGCATGTGACGCTCAGCAGTATCCCTGACAGCGCCGGGCTGTGGCGCTATTTCGGCACCACACTCCTGATGCTGGTGATGCTCATCTGTGCGCTGTATAACGGCGTCGTCGCGCTGCGCCGCTGGCAGCGCAGCCGCACCCGTATCGAAGAAATTCAGCGCTACTACGAAAACTGCTTCAACCCGCAACTGGTCCCTTCCGCGGATATTCGCCCCCTGTTCTGATAATCCGGCGGCGACAGGTTTATGGTAACCTGTCGCCCCTTTTTCCTCAGGCGGGAGTTCCCATGACTATTGATATCGCCTGGCAGGACGTTGATACCGTTCTGCTGGATATGGATGGCACGCTGCTGGATCTGGCGTTCGACACCTTCTTCTGGCAGAAGCTGGTGCCCGAAACGCTAAGCCAGCAGCGCGGCATCTCGCTGGATGACGCCCACAATCATATCCGCGCCGAATATCACGCCGTGCAGCATACGCTAAACTGGTACTGTCTGGATTACTGGAGCGAGCGCCTGGGGCTCGATATCTGCGCCATGACGACCGAGCAAGGGCCGCGCGCGTTGATACGTGAAGATACCGTGCCGTTTCTCGACGCGCTGAAAGCCTGCGGCAAGCGACGTATTTTGCTGACCAACGCGCATCCGCATAATCTGGCGGTCAAGCTTGAGCATACCGGGCTTGCTCAGCACCTTGATTTATTACTTTCCACCCACACATTTGGTTATCCAAAAGAGGATCAGCGGTTATGGCAGGCCGTTGCCCGGCACACCGGCCTTGATAAGTCGCGCACGCTGTTTATCGACGACAGCGAGCCGATTCTCGATGCCGCCGCGCGGTTTGGTATTCGCTACTGCCTTGGCGTCACCAATCCCGATTCAGGCGTTGCGGATAAAAGCTATCAGCGCCACCCGGCGCTTGGCGATTACCGGCGTCTGATCCCCTCGCTGCAAACCGAGGAGTCGTGATGAAAGAGAAATCCACCGAAGGGGTTCGCCTGGACAAATGGCTCTGGGCGGCGCGCTTCTATAAAACCCGCACGCTGGCCCGCGAGATGATCGAAGGCGGCAAGGTGCACTACAACGGGCAACGGACCAGACCGAGTAAAATTATCGAACCGAACGCGGTATTAACGCTGCGCCAGGGAAACGATGAACGCACGCTGGTGGTAAAAGGCATTACCGATCAGCGACGACCGGCAAGCGAGGCGGTACTGCTGTACGAAGAGACGGCAGAAAGTATCGAAAAGCGCGAAAAACTCGCGCTGGCGCGTAAACTCAACGCCCTTTCCATGCCGCATCCGGATCGCCGCCCGGATAAAAAAGAGCGCCGCGATCTGATCAAATTTAAATTTGGCGACAGCGAATAACCGTCACGCCAGGAGAGAGAATAATGGCTCAACACGACCAACTACACCGCTATCTTTTTGAAAATTATGCCGTGCGCGGCGAACTGGTGACGGTTTCAGAAACCTGGAAACAGATCCTTGAAAACCATGACTACCCGATGCCGGTTAAAACCCTGCTCGGCGAGCTGCTGGTCGCCACCAGCCTGCTGACCGCGACGCTGAAATTCGCGGGAGATATCACCGTTCAGTTGCAGGGCGACGGCCCGATGACGCTTGCCGTGATTAACGGCAACAACCGCCAGCAGATGCGCGGCGTCGCGCGCGTGCAGGGCGATGTTCCGGCGGATGCCGACCTGAAAACGCTGGTGGGCAACGGCTATCTGGTCATTACCATTACGCCGGAAGAAGGCGAGCGTTATCAGGGTGTCGTCGGTCTGGAAGGCGATACGCTGGCCGCGTGCCTGGAAGATTACTTCATGCGCTCCGAACAGCTGCCGACCCGCCTGTTTATCCGTACCGGTGAAGCGCAGGGCCAGCCTGCCGCTGGCGGCATGCTGTTGCAGGTCCTGCCGGCGCAGGACGCCCAGACGGATGATTTCAACCATCTGGCGACGCTGACCGAAACCATCAAGGCGGACGAGCTGTTCACGCTGCCTGCCAACGATGTGCTGTGGCGTCTCTACCACGAAGAAGAAGTGACCGTTTACGATCCGCAGGCGGTGGAGTTCAAATGCACCTGCTCGCGCGAGCGATGCGCCGATGCGCTGCGCACGCTGCCGGATGAAGAAGTCGCGCAGATTCTGGAAGAAGACGGCGAAGTGGATATGCACTGCGACTACTGCGGCACCCACTATGTGTTCGACGCGATGGATATCGCCGGGATCCGTAAAAACGCCTCCCCGGCCGATCCGCAGGTACACTAAAGTCTGCTGACGCTTCCCGCCGCCTGGCGGGAAGCGCTTTTTTTACGCTTACTGATAGTTTATCGGGATCCTCACCCCGCCAATTTCCACATCCTGCCAGGTTTTCTCTTTTCCTTTGATCTGATTTTCGCGCAGCGCCTTGTCGAATTTTTCGCGCGTCAGACTGCCGGGAATCTCCTGGCTCCAGCCCGCCTGCCGCCACTGGCCGTTCTCGCGCATCGTGACGCTACAGCTTCGCGTGTCGCTACTGCACAGCAGCACTTCATTTTGCCCGTCATGGTTCAAATCGAGCGCCGCCACAACGCAACTGCCCTTCTCATATAAACAGCCGCGCACGCTGTAGGTGTCTTCTTTGCTGACCCACTGCCACCAGCTCTCTGCAGGTGCCTGCGCCCCTGCGGCAAGCGTAATGGCGTCGCGCAGGTCGTCATCGGCCACCGTCGAGTCGCTGTCCAGCAGATCGCGCAGCGCCTGACGATTCTCTTTATCGGCCATAAAAGCCGGGTTATGGCGAAGTTCATTCAGTGCCGCCTGGCCGCGGCGTCCGGCGTGTTGCAGCATATAGAGGCTCATCAGGTCGGCCTTTTGCGCCCCGCTCTCATAACGCGCCATCTGGCTCTCCACGCTGATGCGCCACGGGTCGAGCACTGGCGTATGGCTTAAAACCAGCAGTGCGAGCGAGAAGAGCATGACAACACGGCCGCCGCGATCGCCTGCCGGTTCATTGCCCTTCATACGGCTAATCGCCTGCAGCGTGGCGCACACCGCCCAGCACAGCACCGTCGCCGTGATAAGCGCCGCGTAAACGCGCCACGGCGTCCAGCCATATTGCTGTACGCGCAGCCACAGCGACCACCCGGCGAGCGCCGAGAAAAGCGGTGTGACGACAACGCCGGTGCTGTTCAGCAGACGCAGCGCTTTATGCGGCGACGGCGCGCAGGCCAGCCCGGAAAGCGCGAGCAAGACCAGCGCCAGCGTATTCAGCAGCGCGTTACAGGAGGTGCGCGCCGCAAGGCCGCTCAGGCCAACAAACGGCAGCGTCGCGAGAAACAGCAGCGCGATAAGCGCGGCGAGCGTCAGCAGGCCGGATGCCGCCAGCGTCAGAAAACGCATCAGCGCCTCGGTGATGCGCGTCTGGCTGCGGCACAGCAGCAAGCATACCGCGCCGGAAACCGTCGCCATGACATAAACAAAGAGCGGCGTGTCGAAAAACAGAATGTCAAAGAAGCGGATATCCACCGCGTTAAAGAGTTTCGCCCACAGCAGCAGCACGCCCCAGAACACACCGGCGAGCGCCAGCGCCATCAGCAGCGCGACGCCGTTATTCCACAGCGCCAGGCGGCGTGAAACAGGCGCGCCGGACGTACTGTCACGCTGCAGCCAGGGGAGCGCCATAAAGAGCGTGGCCGCCAGGTGGAAATACCAGGTGGCGATCATTTCACCCGCGTCCAGCTCATCAACGCCCGAAACAGACCAGCGCATCCAGCCCGACATCACGCCTACCAGCACCAGCAGCGCGCCCGTCATCCACCAGAAACGCAGCGCGCGCAGGCGAGTCGCCGCCAGCGCCACACTCGCGCAGAGTGTGATGGCCAGCGAGTGCAGCACCAGCGCCGATCCCTGGCTCATCGCTATCAGGCTGTGCGGACCGGTTAAAAACATCAGCAGGCCGCAGAGCGCGGCAATTATCACGATGCCCCAGCGCGTCGCGGGCGCCAGGGGATGAAGTTCAGACATGACCATAATCCTTTAAAAATGCATTCACGCGGTGAAGATAACGCCTTTGCGTGAAGTGAGCGTGAAGTGGGAAAAGAGGCGTTTCGCCAGCCAGAGCCGGACGCGTATTCGCAAAAGTCTGTTTATCCTGTGCGATCCCCCGCCGGTTTTGGTTTTCACAGAAAAGATAATTTTCTTCAGGAAAGCGCTTACAGTCACAAAGTGCGGGTTTAACGGGTGGCTTTTATAACATATTCGGAACAATTAACGCGTACACAGATAAAATGTTGCCATACTCTGAGACCCGTCGTGACCGGTCTCACAGAATTTTCCACTATGGCGCGCCTGGCAACCCATTAGTAACGTAAATCTATGAAGCCTGTCGCGGTTAACGTCCCCGGAATGACCCTACACTTTCAGATAGTATAAATTGGCTAAGGAGCAGTGAAATGCGAGTTACAGGCATAACCCCGCAGGATCTCAAGGCTTACGGTATTAACGACATCCAGGAGGTGGTTTATAACCCCGATTACGACACCCTTTATCGCGAAGAGCTCGACCCGTCGCTTGAGGGTTACGAGCGCGGGGTACTGACGGATCTGGGTGCGGTCGCCGTCGACACGGGCATTTTTACCGGCCGTTCGCCGAAGGATAAATACATCGTTCGCGACGACACCACGCGCGATACGCTGTGGTGGTCCGATAACGGCAAAGGCAAAAACGACAACAAACCGCTGACGCCAGAAACCTGGCAGCATCTGAAAGGCCTGGTGACGCAGCAGCTCTCCGGTAAACGTCTTTTCATCATTGACGCCTTTTGCGGCGCTAACCCGGACAGCCGTCTGTCGGTGCGTTTTATTACTGAAGTGGCCTGGCAGGCGCATTTCGTTAAAAACATGTTTATTCGCCCGTCCGACGATGAACTGGAAGGCTTCGAGCCGGATTTCATCGTGATGAACGGCGCGAAGTGCACGAACCCGGACTGGCAGGCGCAGGGGCTGAATTCCGAGAACTTTGTAGCCTTTAACCTGACCGAACGGATGCAGCTGATTGGCGGCACCTGGTATGGCGGCGAGATGAAAAAAGGCATGTTCTCGATTATGAACTACCTGCTGCCGCTGAAAGGCATCGCCTCGATGCACTGCTCGGCGAACGTCGGTGAAAAAGGCGATGTAGCGGTATTCTTTGGCCTCTCCGGCACCGGCAAAACGACGCTTTCAACCGATCCGAAACGCCGCCTTATCGGCGATGACGAGCACGGCTGGGACGATGACGGCGTGTTTAACTTCGAAGGCGGCTGCTATGCCAAAACCATTCGCCTCTCTGAAGAAGCCGAACCGGATATCTATCATGCCATTCGCCGCGACGCGTTGCTGGAAAACGTCACCGTGCGTGACGACGGCAGCATCGATTTTGACGATGCCTCGAAAACCGAAAACACCCGCGTCTCCTACCCGATTTACCACATCGACAACATCGTGAAGCCGGTGTCGAAAGCGGGCCACGCGACGAAAGTTATCTTCCTGACCGCCGATGCGTTCGGCGTTCTGCCGCCGGTATCGCGCCTGACGGCCAGCCAGACGCAGTATCACTTTCTCTCCGGCTTTACGGCGAAACTGGCGGGCACCGAGCGCGGCGTGACCGAGCCGACGCCGACCTTCTCGGCCTGTTTCGGCGCGGCGTTCCTGATGCTTCACCCGACGCAGTACTCTGAAGTGCTGGTAAAACGTATGCAGGCGGCGGGCGCGCAGGCGTATCTGGTCAATACCGGCTGGAACGGCACCGGCAAACGCATCTCCATTAAGGATACCCGCGCGATTATCGACGCCATCCTCAATGGTTCGCTGGACGACGCGGAAACCTTTACGCTGCCGCTGTTTAATCTGGCGATTCCGACCAGCCTGCCGGGCGTCGATGAACGCATTCTCGACCCACGCAATACCTACGCCTCGCCGGAACAGTGGCAGGAGAAAGCGCAGCAGCTGGCGCAGCTCTTTATCAGCAACTTTGAGAAATACACCGACACGCCTGCCGGTGCCGCGCTGGTGAGCGCAGGCCCACAGCGCTAACGGGTTAAATGTAAAAACGGCTCCGTAAAGGAGCCGTTTTTTGATGGCGTGAACAGAAAACTAGCTGTTTTTAACTACCGTCGTGCCTACCGGCACCGGCAGCCAGGCGCGAATGCGTAACCCACCGCGCTCGCTCTTGCCGATATCCAGCAGGCCATGGTGATTGTCGATAATACGCTGCACAATCGCGAGCCCCAGCCCGGTGCCGCTGGTGCTACGGGCGCTGTCGCCGCGCACAAACGGCTGCAGCAGGTGTTTGAGCTGGGCAGGCTCAATGCCCGGCCCGTCATCTTCCACCTGAAACCAGGCGCGGTTAAGTTCCGTGCCGCTACTCACTTTGATCCAGCCGTTACCGTAGCGCGCGGCGTTGACCACCATATTCGCCACGGCGCGCTTGATGGAGAGCGGATGAATGCGCAGCGGGATCTCGCCGCTTTGCAGCGCTGTTTCTATCTCACGCTCATAGCCGCTTTCCGAGGCGATCACCTCGCCCAGCACCGCGTTAAGATCGGCGGTTTCCAGCGGCATCTCCTGCCCGGTGCGCAGGTAGTCAATAAACTGCTCGATGATGTCGTTGCACTCTTCGATATCTTTATTGATAGATTCCGCCAGATAGCCGTCGCCTTCGCTCATCATTTCGGTGGCGAGGCGAATTCGCGTCAGCGGCGTGCGTAAATCGTGACTGACGCCCGCCATCAGCAGCGTGCGGTCGTCCGCCAGTTGCTTCACGCCTGCCGCCATATGGTTAAACGCGCGCGTCACCGAACGCACTTCGGAAGCGCCATATTCGCGCAGCGGCGGCGGAATAATGCCTTTACCGACCTGCAGCGCGGCGTGCTCCAGCTCCACCAACGGCCGGTTCTGAATGCGGATAAACAGCCAGGCGCCGCCAATCGCCAGCAGCATGATCGCGAGCGTATAGCGAAACAGCGGGGAGAAATCGCCCTGATGGATTTCGGTGAGCGGCACGCGCACCCAGATGTTGGGCGACAGCCAGGTTTTCAGCCACACCACCGGCGAGCTTTTATTGACCTCGACACGCACTTCCGTCGGGCCGCCAAGCTGCTGTGCCATCTGCTGGCTTAAGAACTCATAATGCTGCGCCCAGCGCAAACCCGCCTCTTCCGCCGCCTCGTTGGCGTAAAGCGAAATCCCCAGCTCGCGGTAGATCTCCCGACGAAACGCCGGCGGCACCACCAGCTGCGTCCCGTCCTCCAGCTGCAGTTTATCGGTCATCAGCATACGCACTTCGTAGGCCAGGACTTTGTTAAACTGCTGGAGGCTCGGCAGGATGGCGAAGTTAAGCACCACCAGGTATGTCGTCACCAGGCTTGCGAACAGCAGGGTGACGATAAGAAGCAGCGTGCGGGCAAAAGAACTGCGAGGCGAGAAGCGCAGCTTCCTCATGCTTTAGCGCCGTCCGGCACAAAGACGTAGCCCAGGCCCCAGACGGTCTGGATATAGCGCGGATGCGCCGGATCTTCTTCCACCATGCGGCGCAGACGGGAGATCTGCACGTCGATGGAGCGTTCCATCGCGGAGTATTCACGCCCGCGCGCCAGGTTCATCAGCTTATCGCGCGACAGCGGCTCGCGCGGGTGGCTGACCAGCGCTTTCAGGACGGCGAATTCACCGCTGGTGAGCGGCATCGGCTCATCTTCGCGGAACATCTCGCGCGTTCCCAGATTGAGCTTGAATTTCCCGAAGGCGATAATCGCTTCTTCCTGCGACGGCGCGCCCGGCAGTTCGTTGGCCTGACGGCGCAGAACCGCGCGGATGCGGGCCAGCAGCTCACGCGGGTTGAACGGTTTAGGAATATAGTCGTCGGCACCAATCTCCAGCCCCACGATACGATCGACCTCTTCGCCTTTCGCGGTGACCATGATGATAGGCATCGGGTTGCTCTGGCTGCGCAGACGGCGGCAGATAGAAAGCCCGTCTTCACCAGGAAGCATCAGATCAAGCACCATCAGGTGGAAGGACTCGCGGGTCAGCAGGCGGTCCATCTGTTCGGCGTTTGCCACGCTGCGCACCTGGAAGCCCTGCTCGGTGAGGTAACGCTCAAGCAGCGCGCGCAGGCGCATATCGTCATCCACCACCAGAATCTTGTAATTTTCCTGCATTGTGTTTACTCCCAAAGGCTCAAACAGTTGTAACGCCATTCTAAAAAAGTGTGCGTCAGCCGGTGAGTTAAATCTGGTATATATTGTAGTCGAAATTGTTACAAAGCATATTTAACAGCAGCTTATCTTCACTTTTCATCACAAAACCGACGTATCCCCAGGGGGCGATATGACGACGCTGCCAACCTCAGCTTTCATCATAAACGAACTGGCGCGTTTCGTATGCTGGCCGGGTTGTTTCTGGCATATGGGACAAGCGCGTTTTCGCGCGCCAGGCGCTTCACATTCGCTACCGCGCCCGCTAAGGTACGGACGTTAAAATTCTCAGCGAAGGCCAGCCGATGAAAACGCCGTTAATAACCCGCGAAGGCTACGAAAAACTGAAAAAAGAGCTCGATTATCTGTGGCGCGAGGAGCGGCCCGAAGTCACCAAAAAAGTGACCTGGGCGGCAAGTCTTGGCGATCGCAGTGAAAACGCCGATTACCAGTACAACAAAAAGCGCCTGCGCGAAATCGACCGCCGCGTGCGCTATCTCACCAAATGCCTTGAGAACCTGAAAATCGTCGATTACTCGCCGCAGCAGGAAGGCAAAGTCTTTTTCGGCGCCTGGGTTGAGGTGGAAAATGACGACGGCGACGTGAAGCGTTTTCGTATCGTCGGCTATGACGAGATTTTCGGGCGCAAAGATTACATCTCCATCGACTCCCCTATGGCCCGCGCGCTGCTCAAAAAAGAGGAAGGCGACGTGGCGACCGTCCAGACGCCGGGCGGCGAAGCCACCTGGTATGTGAACGCCATTGAGTATGTGAAGTAAGCCCTTTGCGGATAGCTCCGAAACCCGCCGCGGGCGCGGCTACGGCTGGCATTTTTACCCTTCAGTCCGTATAACTGTGCCCTGACTTTTTGTACATAACAGATGATATTGCCATGATGAATGATTCGCTCAGTCGTATTATCGCCAGTGAGCTTCAGGCCAGGGCTGAACAGGTAGACGCTGCCATTCGCCTGCTTGATGAAGGGAACACCGTGCCGTTTATCGCACGCTATCGTAAGGAGGTCACCGGCGGTCTGGACGACACCCAGTTGCGCCAGCTGGAGACGCGTCTGGGTTATCTGCGCGAACTCGAAGAGCGCCGTGCGGCTATCCTCAAATCGATTGCCGATCAGGGCAAACTGACCGATGAACTTCAGGCGGCCATTACCGGCACCCAGAGCAAGACCGAGCTTGAAGACCTCTATCTGCCTTACAAGCCGAAGCGCCGTACCCGCGGGCAGATAGCGATTGAAGCGGGCCTTGAGCCGCTCGCTGACCTGTTGTGGAACGAGCCGTCTCACGACCCGGAAGCGGAAGCCGCAAAATTTATCAACGCCGATAACGGCGTGGCCGACACCAAAGCCGCGCTCGACGGCGCGCGTTATATCCTGATGGAGCGCTTTGCCGAAGACGCGGCGCTGCTCGCCAAAGTGCGCGACTACCTGTGGAAAAACGCGCATCTGGTTTCTACCGTGGTGCCAGGCAAAGAGGAAGAAGGCGCGAAATTCCGCGACTATTTCGCCCACCACGAACCGATCGCCACGGTGCCGTCGCACCGCGCGCTGGCCATGTTCCGTGGTCGCAACGAGGGCGTATTGCAGCTCTCGCTGAACGCTGACCCGCAATTCGACGAGCCGCCGCGCGAAAGCTACTGCGAACAGATTATTACCGATCATTTAGGGCTGCGCCTGAATAACGCCCCGGCCGACAGCTGGCGTAAAGGCGTGGTGAGCTGGACCTGGCGCATCAAAGTGCTGATGCATCTGGAAACCGAGCTGATGAGCACGCTGCGCGAGCGCGCCGAAGACGAGGCGATTAACGTGTTCGCCCGTAACCTGCATGACCTGCTGATGGCCGCGCCTGCCGGGCTGCGCGCCACAATGGGCCTCGATCCGGGCCTGCGTACCGGCGTTAAAGTGGCGGTGGTTGACGCCACCGGCAAACTGGTCGCGACCGATACCGTCTATCCGCACACCGGCCAGGCGGCGAAAGCGGCGGTCGTCATCGCCGCGCTGTGTGAGAAGCACAATGTGGAGCTGGTCGCTATCGGCAACGGCACCGCCTCCCGCGAAACCGAGCGTTTCTTCCTCGACGTGCAGAAGCAATTCCCGAAAGTGACGGCGCAGAAAGTGATTGTCAGCGAAGCGGGCGCGTCGGTGTATTCCGCCTCTGAGCTGGCGGCGCAGGAGTTCCCGGATCTCGATGTGTCGCTGCGCGGCGCGGTCTCTATCGCGCGTCGTCTGCAGGATCCTCTGGCGGAACTGGTGAAAATCGACCCGAAATCTATCGGCGTGGGCCAGTATCAGCATGACGTCAGCCAGAGCCAGTTGGCGCGCAAACTCGATGCGGTAGTGGAAGACTGCGTGAACGCCGTGGGCGTCGATCTCAACACCGCGTCGGTGCCGCTGCTGACCCGCGTGGCAGGCCTGACGCGCATGATGGCGCAAAATATTGTGGCCTGGCGCGATGAGAACGGTCAGTTCCGCAACCGCCAGCAGTTGCTGAAAGTCAGCCGCCTGGGGCCGAAAGCATTTGAGCAGTGCGCGGGCTTCCTGCGTATTAACCACGGCGATAACCCACTCGACGCCTCAACGGTTCACCCGGAAGCCTATCCGGTGGTGGAGCGCATTCTGGCGGCGACGGAGCAGTCGCTGCGTGATCTGATGGGCAACAGCAGCGCGTTGCGTAACGTGAAGGCGGTAGATTTTACCGATGAGCGTTTCGGCGTGCCGACCGTGACCGACATTATCAAAGAACTGGAAAAACCCGGCCGCGACCCGCGCCCGGAGTTCAAAACCGCTCAGTTCGCCGAGGGCGTGGAGACGATGAACGATCTGCAGCCGGGCATGGTGCTGGAAGGCGCGGTGACCAACGTGACCAATTTCGGCGCGTTTGTGGATATCGGCGTGCATCAGGATGGTCTGGTGCATATCTCGTCGCTCTCCGACAAATTCGTTGAGGATCCGCACACCGTGGTGAAAGCGGGCGATATCGTGAAGGTGAAGGTGCTGGAAGTCGATTTGCCGCGTAAGCGTATCGCGCTAACCATGCGTCTTGACGAGCAACCCGGCGAAGGCAACGCGCGGCGCGGCGGCGGAAGTAGCCGCGAGGCGCAGAAGCGTCCGGCGCAGAATAACCGTAAACCGGCGCGCGACAGCAACGCAGGCGGCAACAGCGCGATGAGCGACGCGCTCGCCGCCGCGTTCGGTAAAAAGCGGTAATCCGCAGTCGTGGAACAAGAAAGGCCGGGAAACCGGCCTTTTTTATTATTTTTTGGAGGGTCCCATTGGCGGGTGCGCTTCGCTTACCCGCCCTACGTTTTGACAGACGTTTTGGTTCAGTAAGGTGGGTAAGCGCAGCGCACCCGCCACACCATAAAAGGCATTTTGCGTATTTGTAGGGTGGGTAAGCGCAGCGCACCCGCCACATCATAAAGGGCAGTTTGCGTATTTGTAGGGTGGGTAAGCGCAGCGCACCCGCCTTTCTTCGACAGGTAAAACACCTCGCCGCCTTAAAAAACCTCACATCCGGAAATAAACGCCAACATGTGCGCGGTTACATTTTTCATTTTAATAACAACAGGCACTAATAAATAACATGCCGAACGCGCACAGGAATAAATTGTCTGTACGTTTAAATTTAATTAAATGAAAAATAAAGCATAAATAAATTGAAAACTTTTATTGCAAATACCCCATGCCGCATTTTTTGCGCCAGAACAAATAAACCTCAGAAAGTCTCGCCGCGCTGCAATATTCTATTGAAGATAAAAACCATTCTCATTACCATCTTAAGCAGATAAACAACGCCTTCCCGCGCAATAATCGGCTCCCGGCCGTTGTATCGCCACGGTTCACCGCCGCTGAGCGCATTCGGAATAAGCAGGTCCTATGCAATTCACACCTAATAGCAGCTGGAAAATTACGGGTTTCGCCCGGGAAATTAGCCCGGCCTATCGCCAAAAACTATTGTCTCTCGGCATGCTGCCAGGCTCATCGTTTGAGGTAAAACGCGTGGCTCCGCTGGGTGACCCGATTCATATCGAAACCCGACGCGTAAGCCTGGTGCTGCGAAAAAAAGATCTGGCGCTTTTGCAGGTTGAAGCAGCCCGCTGAACTATTTCTGTGTTGAGTTAACGCAAATGAAAAAATTAACCATCGGCTTAATCGGCAATCCGAACTCCGGCAAAACTACGCTGTTTAACCAGCTTACGGGGGCGCGGCAGCGCGTGGGCAACTGGGCCGGCGTGACGGTCGAACGCAAGGAAGGCAGCTTCGCGACGACCGATCATCAGGTAACGCTGGTCGATTTGCCTGGCACCTACTCTCTGACCACCATCTCCTCACAAACGTCGCTCGATGAACAGATCGCCTGCCACTACATCCTTAGCGGCGAGGCGGACATGCTGATAAACGTGGTGGACGCCTCCAACCTTGAGCGCAACCTCTACCTGACGCTGCAACTGCTGGAGCTCGGCATCCCGTGCGTGGTCGCGCTCAACATGCTCGATATCGCTGAAAAGCAAAATATTCGCATTGATATCGACGCGCTGGCGAAACGCCTCGGCTGTCCGGTGGTGCCGCTGGTCTCCACCCGCGCACGCGGGATAGACAGCCTGAAGCTCACGCTTGACCGTCACACGCGCAACGAGACTATCGAGCGTGTGCATTACCCCGCCCCGCTCGTTGACGCGGCCGAAACGCTGGCGGCGGTGATGCCTCACGAACTCACCCTCCAGCAGCGCCGCTGGCTCGCCCTGCAAATGCTTGAAGGCGATATTTACAGCCGCGGCATCGCGGGCGATGCCGCCGCACGGCTCCCGCAAATCCAGGCGCAGCTTGAAAGCGAGCTTGACGACCCGGCGCTGCACATCGTTGACGCCCGTTATCAGAGTATTTCGACGATTTGCGATGCGGTCAGCAACAGCCTCACCGCCGAACCGCACCGCCTCACGGCCGCGCTGGATAACATCATTCTCAACCGCTTTCTGGGCCTGCCCATTTTTCTTGGCGTGATGTATCTGATGTTTCTGCTCGCCATTAACATCGGCGGCGCGTTGCAACCAATTTTCGACGCGGGTTCTGTAGCCGTGTTCATTCACGGGCTGCAATGGGTCGGCTATACGCTGCATTTTCCCGCCTGGCTGACGCTGTTCCTGGCCCAGGGGATTGGTGGCGGTATTAATACCGTGCTGCCGCTCGTGCCGCAGATCGGCATGATGTACCTGTTTCTGTCATTTCTTGAAGATTCGGGTTATATGGCCCGCGCGGCGTTTGTGATGGATCGCCTGATGCAGGCGCTGGGCCTGCCGGGTAAATCGTTCGTTCCGCTGATCGTCGGCTTTGGCTGCAACGTGCCGTCAGTCATGGGTGCCCGTACGCTCGATGCGCCGCGCGAACGGCTGATGACGATTATGATGGCGCCGTTTATGTCCTGCGGCGCGCGTCTGGCGATTTTCGCCGTGTTTGCCGCTGCCTTTTTTGGCCAGCAGGGTGCGCTGGTGGTCTTCTCGCTCTATCTGCTCGGCATTGTGATGGCCATCCTGACCGGCCTGATGCTGAAATATACGATCATGCGCGGCGAAGCCACGCCGTTCGTGATGGAGCTGCCGGTATACCACGTGCCGCACCTGAAAAGCCTGCTGCTGCAAACCTGGCAGCGTCTGAAAGGCTTTGTACTGCGCGCCGGGAAAGTCATCGTCATTGTCAGTGTGTTCATTGGCGCGCTGAACAGCTTTTCGTTCAGCGGCAAGACCGTAGACAACATTAACGACTCCGCGCTGGCCTCCGTCAGCCGTGTACTGACGCCGCTTTTAACGCCGATCGGCGTTCATGAAGATAACTGGCAGGCCACCGTTGGGTTATTCACTGGCGCGATGGCGAAAGAAGTGGTCGTCGGCACGCTGAACACGCTTTATACCGCCGAGAATATTCATGAAGCGCCATTTGACGCGGCCAGTTTCAGTCTGAAGGACGAACTGACCGCCGCGCTGGCGGAAACCTGGCAGAGCCTGAAAGATACCTTTAGCCTGAGCGTGCTGGCGAACCCGATTGAGGCAAGCAAAGGCGACGGCGAAATGGCAACGGGCGCGATGGGCGTGATGAGCGCGAAATTTGGCAGCGAAGCCGCCGCTTATAGTTATCTGATCTTCGTGCTGCTCTACATTCCCTGCATTTCGGTGATGGGCGCTATCGCTCGTGAATCGAGCCGCGGCTGGATGGGCTTTTCGATTCTCTGGGGGCTGAATATCGCGTATTCGCTGGCGACACTGTTCTACCAGGGCGCGACCTTTCAGACGCATCCGCTCTTTAGCCTGACGGCGATGCTGGCGGTGGTATTGTTTAACATCGCGCTGCTGACCGCGCTGCGCCGGGCGCGTAGCCGGGTCGATGTCAGCCTGCTGGCGCCACGCCGCGAGGCGCGCTGCTGCGAAACCACCGCCGGAGAGTGTCACTGATGGCAACGCTAATCGAAGTGCGCGATCTGCTGGCGCTCTCGGGAAGAATGGACGCGCAGCGTATCAGCGAACAGCTCGCGACGCCGATGCCGCTGGTCAACGCGATGCTCAGTCGCCTGGAAGCGATGGGAAAAGCGGAACGTCAGGAGGAGTGGCTGTCGGGCTGCCTGAGCGGTAGCTGTCGCCACTGCCCGGAAGGCAAGGCGTGCCGTAAAGAGGTGTGGCAATTGCGCTAACAGACAGGGCGGGCCTGATGCCCGCCCTTTTTATTGATAAACGCGTTATTTATACACATCCGCCGTGGCGTGAATGTCTTTGCCGGTTTTCTCGCCGCTGGTGATGACATAATATTTGCCACCCATTTCATCGGCTTTCTTAACCAGTTCGGCTTTCGCATCCATCGGCGCGGTGCCTTTGTCAGAGACGATAGTGCCGATTTTGGTGAGATTCATCTCTTTGACTTTATCTTTTTGCAGCTCCTGTGCCGCCATCGCGCCAAAAGAGAGCGACCCCACAACCACAGACAACAGCATACCGGTGCGTAATTTCATATGAATGACTCCCTGCTCAGATGATGTGAAGGGCGGGATAAAAACGCCCGATAACAATGACATGTAAAGTATGGCGCGCTTTTACCGGTTTGCCAGGCGAGCCTTCAGCGCCAGCAGCGCATCGCAGAATTCGCGCGGGTGAGAGATGAACGGCGCATGAGCCGCTTTCTCAAATACCTGCGATTCGCTGTCAGGAAAACGTGCATCAAGCAGCGCAGCGACCTTGCGCAGCACCAGCCCGTCGAGACGCCCGTAGAGGCGTAAAAACGGTCCCTGCCAGGCGGTAAGCGCCTCGCGCAGATCGGCGGTTTTCAGGATCTCCAGCCCGCCGTTTAATACGTCAGCACCAGGCATCGGCTGCGCCAGCACGATGGATTTCAGCACGCGCGCGTCCTGGCGCGCCGTCTCGGTGCCGAGCGTTTGCAGCGCGAGAAAACGCTCGACCGTACGCTGAAAATCCTCACTCAGCTGACGCTGAAAACCGCTTAAAACTTCCGGCTTGATGCCGGGCCAGTCGGCACCCGCCTGAAAACAGGGGGATGAAGCGACCGTCACCAGCGCGTCAACCCGCGACGGTTCACTGAGCGCGACCTGGCTTGCCACCAGCCCGCCGAGGCTCCAGCCGAGCCAGATGGCGCATTCGGGCGCGCGGCTCGCCACCAGGCGCGCCATCTCGTCGAGCGTCAGCGCGCCATAGCCCTGGCTGCGCCCGTAACCCGGCAGATCCACCAGGTGCAGCGTAAAGTGCGAGCTTAATTCCTGCGAAATGCAACGCCACACTTCGGCATTCAGCCCCCACCCGTGCAGCAGCACAAGATGACAATTTCCTTCGCCCGTGGTCTGCCACCAGATGTCGTTCATCCGTTACTCTTCTCATGATTGATGTACAAGGAGGTCGTCATGCTAACAATACCGGGGATGTGTTGGCTATGCCGGATGCCGCTGCGCGTGCCGGGATGGGGAATTTGTTCGCGCTGCCAGCGGCGGCGGCAGGTGGCGGTGTGCCCACAGTGCGGCATGCCTGCCGCGCTTGAGACGCAACCATGCGGCCGCTGCCTGCAAAAGCCCCCCGTCTGGCAACGGCTGCTCGCCGCGAGCGATTACGCGCCGCCGGTAAGCGGGCTGGTGCATCAGTTGAAATTTCAGGGACGTACCGCGCTTGCGCCGGCACTCGCCCGTTTGTTGCTGTTAAAAATCCTGGCGGCGAAACGCGCAGACGCCCTTCCCAAAGCGGATCTTATCATCAGCGTGCCGCTACACCGCACACGCGCCTGGCGGCGTGGTTTTAACCAAAGCGCACTTATCGCCAGGGCGCTGTCACGCTGGCTTGGGATACGCTACGCGCCGGACGCGGTAGCGCGAATCAAAGCGGCTCCGCCCCAACGGCAGCTCAGCGCCCGCCAGCGGCGCAGCAACCTGAAAAACGCCTTCCGGGTTGAATTACCGGTGGCGGGTCTCCATATCGTTATTGTGGATGATGTCGTCACAACAGGGAGTACTGTTGCCCAAATCGCGCGCCTGCTTAAGCGCAACGGCGCGGCGACTGTCCAGGTATGGTGCCTGTGTCGAACCTTGTAGAGCCTCGATGATGGGCGTATTATAACCAACTAAAATAGTCAACTATTAGGCCATTGCTATGATCCGTATTTCCGATGCCGCCCAGGCACACTTTGCCAAGCTACTGGCAAGCCAGGAAGAAGGGACGCAGATCCGCGTATTCGTTATCAATCCAGGCACCCCGAATGCTGAATGCGGCGTGTCCTACTGCCCGCCCGACGCCGTGGAAGCTACGGATACCGCACTGAAATTCGACCTGCTCACCGCGTATGTCGACGAACTGAGCGCGCCGTATCTGGAAGATGCGGAAATCGATTTCGTGACCGATCAGCTGGGCTCGCAGCTCACGCTGAAAGCGCCTAACGCGAAAATGCGTAAAGTGGCGGATGACGCGCCGCTGATGGAGCGCGTGGAGTATATGCTGCAGTCGCAGATTAACCCGCAGCTGGCAGGCCACGGCGGTCGTGTCACGCTGATGGAAATCACCGACGAAGGCTACGCCATTTTGCAATTCGGCGGCGGCTGTAACGGCTGTTCTATGGTGGACGTGACCCTGAAAGAAGGTATCGAGAAGCAACTGCTGAACGAGTTCCCGGAACTCAAAGGCGTGCGCGATCTCACCGAACACCAGCGCGGCGAGCACTCTTACTACTAAGCGCTATCGCCCGCCATTAAAAAAGCCCGCTTTCAGCGGGCTTTTTTTTCGCGTATCCTCGGAATAAAAAAACCCGCACAAGGCGGGTTTTTTTTGCGTCGATTTCACTGCTCAGGGCTGACCCGTCATCGCTGTCGGAAACCGCGCAGAGCGAGCGATTAGATGGCAGTTACGTTCGCAGCTGCCGGGCCTTTCGCGCCGCTTTCAACGGAGAAAGAGACCTTCTGGCCTTCTTCCAGGGTTTTGAAGCCGTTGTTCTGGATAGCGGAGAAGTGAACGAAAACGTCCTTGCTGCCGTTGTCCGGAGTGATGAAGCCGAAACCTTTTTCCGCGTTAAACCATTTTACTAAACCAGTCATTTTGTCAGACATGTTATCACCTTAAAAAATCATTGAGCCTTACGGCGTTGCGTGGCCTGCATAACAGAATTTACTTAGCGCTTATGGAGGAGACTCAAAAAGAAGGGATATCTTGGGATAACACTTGAAATGAGAACTGCTTTACTAAACTGCTTTTCGACGGGTCTGTCTCGCAAACCGAGGAGTGCATTAACGCATGATGGCTCACACAACGCAAGCTTTTTATTGCATCTGTGAAAAATAGTCGCCCCTGCGCATGTGCACGACGCAGGGGCGAGCGATTACTTACGTTTTGCTGGCTTCCCCGCCGACGCGGCGCGGCGACGTTTATCCAGATCTTTAATCAACCGGTTCACGGTGTCATCAGCAAACATCGCTTCCAGCCCGACAGTGAGCTTGCGCCGCCAGTTTTTATACTGATCGCTGGTGCCCGGCACGTTGACCGGCTGCGCCATATCCAGCCAGTCTTCCGGCTGCAGACCGAGCAGCGCGCTGTTGCTGTCGGCGATATAGCGCTGGAGCGCGCGGTTCAGCGTGGCGCCCATTTTCATGCGCGCGGCGTGATGCCCTGCGCGTTTCGGCAGGCAGCCATGCTGGTGCAGGCTCTCCAGCAAACCCTGTTTGGCCCGCTCGCGATCGGCGTACAGCCCCTTTAACACCTCTTCGTCGGGATAGAGCCCGAGCGTTTTCCCAAGCGTTAAATCGCCGCTTTCCCAGTAGCCGCGCAGCGTCGGCAGATCGTGAGTGGTCGCGACCGCCATCGCCTGCGACGTCCAGCGCTTTGGCGCGCGGAAGCGGCTGCCGCCTTCGTTTTCAAAGTAGAGCACTTTGTACGAATAGACGCCGCTGTCGCGCAGCTTGCCGACAATTTCCGCCGGAACCGTACCGAGATCTTCGCCGATCACCATGCAGCGGTGGCGCTGGCTTTCGAGTGCGAGGATCGCCAGAAGATCGTCGACCGGATACTGCACATACGCGCCTTTATCCGCCGTTTCGCCATACGGGATCCACCACAGGCGCAGCAGCGACATCACATGGTCGATGCGCAGTGCGCCGCAATTCGTCATGTTGGCGCGCAGCAGTTCGATAAACGGCTCGTAAGCGCGCGCCTGCATCACGTGCGGATCCATCGGCGGCAGGCCCCAGTTCTGACCGAGCGGCCCCAGAATATCCGGCGGCGCGCCAACCGATGCTTTCAGACAGTACAGCTCACGGTCGCACCAGGTTTCCGCGCCGCCTTCCGCCACGCCGACCGCCAGATCGCGATACAGCCCGATCGGCATACCGTGCGACTGACTGGTCTGCCAGCAGCGGGCAAACTGCTCATACGCGAGCCATTGCAGCCAGAGGTAGAAATCGACCTCATCAGCGCGGTTTTTACAAAACGCCTGCACTTCCGGGCTGCTGGTGTTCTGATACGCTTTCGGCCAGGCGGGCCAGCCCCAGCGCATCGGATCTTCCTGCGCCTGCCAGGCGTGAATGGCGTCGAACGCCGCCTGCCAGTAGAGGCTTTCGCCCGCGCGCGCCACGAAATCGCGAAACGCCACCACATCGTCATCATCCGGGCCGCGCGTGGAGAAGCGCGCCCAGGCCATTTTCAGCGCGGTGAGCTTGAGCATGGTCACGGTGGAGTAATCGACCCACTGCGACTCCCGGGCGGCTTTCAGCGCCTGCTGCGTGGATTTAAGCTTCCACCACGCCTGCGCCTCATCGCTGCGCCTGAAATCCTCCACCGCGTTCACGTCGATGTAAATGACGTTAAGCCAGCGGCGAGAAGACGGACTGTACGGGCTTGCGCTCTCCGGGTTCGCCGGATAAAGCGCGTGGATCGGGTTTAAACCGATAAACGCGCCGCCGCGCGGGCCCACTTCATTCAGCATCGCTTGCAGATCGCCGAAATCCCCGATGCCCCAGTTATTTTGCGAGCGCAGCGTATAAAGCTGGACGCACGCGCCCCAGAGTTTTTTACCCTCACGCAGCGCCTGCGGCTCATAGCAGCGCTTCGGCGCGACAATAAGCCGACAGTGCCAGCGGCTGTCGTCACGCGTGAGCGTCAGCGTGTGATACCCCTCGTCAAGCTTCGTCGGCAGCGTCAGTGCCTCGCCGCCGCGCGCGTTGCCGCTAAACTGCTCGCCGGTTTCGCTGGTGAGCAACCAGTGGTAATCGCCGCGGCCCTGCGGCGTTAACTGCATACGGCGGCTCTTCGCCACCACTTTTACCGGCGGCAGCGGCGATTTATCGGCCGCTTTCGGCGCGGCCTCCGGGTTCATCGCTTCCAGCAAACGCCGTTTGGTCTCAGCGCCAATCGCCTGCGGTTTGCCGTGCGCATTGATGTAGTTAGGGCTAATCCCCGCCGCAAGGGCGGAGGAGTCAAGGCGTTTGCTTTCCATGGCGGCTCCTTTTAGCGTTTTGCCTGCCAGATACGTTGCTGATAATCGCGGATGGAGCGGTCAGAGCTGAACATGCCGCAGCGCGCGGTGTTGAGGATTGCCGCACGAGTCCAGGCTTCCTGGTCGCGGTAGAGCACATCCACCTGCTTCTGGGCTTCAACATAGGCCGCGAAGTCCGCCATCACCAGGTACGGGTCGCCGCCCTGTTTCCCGAGGCTATGCAGCATCTGATCGAAAGCGTGTTTGTCGCCGTTTGCGTAGACGCCTTTTTCCAGCTCTTTGAGCACTTCATCCAGCAGTTTGTCTTTCTTGCGCCATTTCACCGGGTCATACCCTTTGGCTTTCAGCGCTTTCACTTCTTCAACCGTGTGGCCGAAGATAAAGATATTCTCTTCGCCCACCTGCTCAGCAATCTCGACGTTCGCGCCATCCAGCGTGCCAACGGTGAGCGCGCCGTTAAGCGCCAGCTTCATGTTGCCGGTGCCGGATGCCTCTTTGCCGGCAGTCGAGATCTGCTCGGAGATATCCGCTGCCGGGATCATCATCTCGGCGACCGAGACGTTGTAATCCGGCAGGAAGACCACTTTCAGCTTATCGCCGACCTGCGGATCGTTATTCACCGCCTGCGCGACTTTGTTGATAGCGTAGATGATATTTTTCGCGAGGTAGTAACCCGGCGCGGCTTTTGCACCGAACAGGAAGACGCGCGGCACGCGGTTCGCGTTCGGGTTTTCGCGAATTTCTTTGTACAGCGCCAGGATGTGCAGCAGGTTGAGATGCTGGCGTTTGTACTCGTGAAGGCGTTTGATCTGCACGTCAAACAGCGCGTTCGGGTTGATTTCAATGCCGGTGCGGGCGTGAATATACGCCGCCAGACGCTGTTTATTTTCCTGCTTGATGGTGCGGTAAGCCTTGCGGAATGCCGCGTCGTCGGCATATTTCTCAAGGCCGGCCAGCGCATCGAGATCGTTTACCCATTCTTTTTTCAGCGTTTTGTCGATAAGCGCGGCCAGCGCCGGGTTGCACTGTTTGATCCAGCGACGTGGCGTGATGCCGTTGGTCACGTTGTGGAATTTATTCGGCCAGAGCTGATGGTATTCCGGGAACAGGTCTTTAACGACCAGATCGGAGTGCAGCGCCGCTACGCCGTTCACCGCAAAACCACTTACCACGCAGAGATTCGCCATACGCACCTGGCCGTTGTGTACTACTGCGAGTTTCGCCCAGACCGCCTCGTCGCCAGGCCAGGTTTTCGTCACCAGTTTTTTAAAGCGCGTGTTGATCTCTTTGATTATCTGCATATGACGCGGCAACAGCGTGCGGATCAGACGCTCGTCCCAGCACTCCAGCGCTTCCGGCATCAGGGTGTGGTTGGTGTAGGCGAAGGTGCGGCTGGTGATCGCCCAGGCGTCGTCCCAGCTCAGCTGATGCTCGTCGATCAGCACGCGCAGCAGTTCCGGGATGGCGATGGTCGGGTGCGTGTCGTTGAGCTGGATGACTTCGTGATCCGGCAGCTCGGCCAGCTTGCGGCCCGCCAGATGATGACGGCGCAGAATATCGGCAACGGAACAGGCGCACTGGAAATATTGCTGCATCAGGCGCAGCTTTTTACCCGCCTGATGGTTGTCGTTCGGGTAGAGAACTTTAGTCAGTTTTTCCGCGTCGATGCCCTGCTGCTCGGCACGCAGGAAATCGCCGTCGTTAAATTTGGTCAGATCAAACGGATGGGCGTGCGTCGCCTGCCACAGACGCAGCGGCTGCGCCACGCTGTTACGATAGCCCACCACCGGCAGATCCCACGCTTCGCCGGTGATGATAAACCCTGGCACCCAGCGCGCGGTTTTTCCCTCTTTGACCACTTTCCCGCCGATGCCGACCTGCACATCCAGCGCCTCGTTATGGGTAAACCATGGATAGCTGCGGCGGTGCCAGTCGTCCGGCGCTTCCATCTGCTTGCCGTCTTCAAAAGACTGACGGAACAGACCGTACTGGTAGTTCAGTCCATAACCGGTCGCGGACTGTCCTACGGTCGCCATCGAATCCAGGAAGCAGGCCGCCAGACGCCCCAGACCACCGTTGCCAAGCGCCGGATCCGTTTCCTGCTCCAGCAGATCGCCCAGATGGATATTGTGGCTTTCCAGAATCCGGCTCACCTCATCGTGCCAGCCGAGATTGAGCAGATTGTTGCCGGTCAGACGGCCAATCAGGAATTCCATCGAGATGTAGTTGACGTGGCGCTGTTTCGCCTGCGGCTGATGCGCCGGGATCGCGACAAGCATGTCTGAGAGCGCGCCGCTGACCGCCTGCCACCACTGGCGCTGCGTCATTTCTTTGGCGCTATGTAAACCAAAACGCTGCCACTGACGGGTCAGCGCAGCCTCGAATTCGGTCGGATTAAAGGTGGGCTGTGACATAGTAAATCGGAGTCCTGTAGCAAAAATAAGGAGAATTTTCGCTAGTTTGCCCCGCCCCCTGAGTGAATTCCTCCTCCTGCGCAGGATTAGCCAGGGAGGAGAAACGGGGAGTAGCAAAAACTGTGATCTACGGCACTAAAACCCCCACAAAAAGCGGTAAACCCTGCGGAAACATCTGCAAAACGTACCGCTTCATTCGACATATTCCCCTTGAGAGCACGCGAAAGCGGAAGCGCTGTTACAGCGGAAACGAATTCTCACTAAAAATAACGCTTCAGCTCCCTTCCGGCGCATTTTTACGGTGATTCTGCGCACAAAACCCACTGAAAATATGGCAGGTTTGCAAGGTTTACTGTGCCAGTGGCGAAATAAAACTCATCCACGCCTTAACGCAAAGCCAGAGCCAACGGCCTTTGCAGGCGAACGGGGGCGAAATATTCACAGAAAAAATGGAAATGTGACAGAGTGCAACTTTAACGTGCCCAAAAAAGGACATAACTTGCATTCATGCTGATTCTGTCCGACCTTAATTTAGTATTAATTACGAAGCTCAAAAAAAATCGTCATCTCTTTGCCTCCTGCACAGTGAAGTGATCCTATGTTGATACCGTCTAAGTTAAGTCGCCCGGTTCGTCTTGAACACACTGTGGTTCGTGAACGTCTGCTGGCTAAATTATCCGGCGCTAGCAACTACCGGCTGGCGCTAATCACCAGCCCCGCCGGCTACGGAAAAACGACGTTAATTTCCCAGTGGGCCGCAGGTAAGACGGAGCTGGGCTGGTATTCGCTTGACGAAGGCGATAACCAACCGGAGCGCTTCGCCAGCTATCTTATCGCTGCTATTCAGCAGGCGACCGGCGGGCACTGCGCCAGTAGCGAAGTGATGGCCCAGAAACGCCAGTACGCGAGCCTCTCTTCCCTTTTTGCGCAGCTTTTCATCGAGCTGGCGGCCTGGCCGCGCCCGCTCTTTCTGGTGATTGATGATTACCATCTCATCACCAATCCGGTTATTCATGAGGCGATGCGCTTCTTCCTGCGTCATCAGCCCGATCATCTGACGCTGGTGGTGCTTTCGCGCAACCTGCCGCAACTGGGTATCGCTAACCTGCGCGTGCGCGAGCAGTTGCTCGAAATCGGCAGCCAGCAGCTCGCCTTTACGCACCAGGAAGCGCGCCAGTTTTTCGACTGCCGCCTGAGCCAGCCCATCGAACCGGCGCAAAGCAACCGTCTTTGCGACGACGTCGCAGGCTGGGCCACCGCGCTGCAACTCATTGCGCTTTCGGCACGTCAGAATACCGGCGCGGTGCATCAGTCGGCGCGCCGGCTGGCAGGCATTAACGCCAGCCACCTGTCCGATTACCTGGTCGATGAAGTGCTGAATAACGTCGATAACGACACCCGACAGTTTTTACTGAAAAGCGCCCTGCTGCGCTCAATGAACGACGCGCTGATTGCGCGCGTGACCGGCGAAGAAAACGGCCAGATGCGGCTGGAAGAGATCGAACGCCAGGGGCTGTTTTTGCAACGGATGGATGATTCCGGTGAATGGTTCAGCTATCACCCGCTGTTCGGTAGTTTTCTGCGTCAGCGCTGCCAGTGGGAGCTGTCGACCGAGCTGCCGGATATCCACCGCGCCGCGGCGGAGAGCTGGATGGCGCAGGGGTTCCCGAGCGAGGCGATTCACCACGCGCTCGCGGCGGGCGACGCCAGTATGCTGCGCGACATCCTGCTTAATCACGCCTGGGGGCTGTTCAACCACAGTGAACTCACTCTGCTGGAACAGTCTTTAAAAGCCCTGCCCTGGGAAAGCCTGCTGGCGAACCCGCGCCTCGTGCTGTTGCAGGCCTGGCTGATGCAAAGCCAGCACCGCTACAGCGAAGTCAACACCCTGCTGGCGCGCGCCGAGCAGGAGATGAAAGGCGAAATGGACGACACGCTGCATGGCGAATTCAACGCCCTGCGCGCGCAGGTGGCGATTAACGACGGCGACCCGGACGAGGCCGAACGGCTGGCGATGGTCGCGCTGGAGACGCTGCCGCTGGCGAATTTCTACAGCCGCATCGTGGCGACATCCGTCCACGGCGAAGTGCTGCACTGCAAAGGCGATTTAACGAAATCGCTGTCGGTGATGCAGCAGACGGAGCTGATGGCGCGCCGTCACGATGTCTGGCACTACGCGCTCTGGAGCCTTATCCAGCAGAGCGAAATTCTCTTCGCCCAGGGCTTTTTGCAGGCGGCCTGGGAGACGCAGGAAAAAGCCTTTACGCTTATCCAGGAGCAGCATCTCGAACAGTTGCCCCTGCATGAATTCCTGCTGCGTATTCGCGCGCAGCTGCTGTGGGCCTGGGCGCGGCTGGATGAAGCGGAAGCCTGCGCGCGCACCGGAATGACCGTGCTGGCGAACTACCAGCCGCAGCAGCAGTTGCAGTGCCTGGCGCTGCTGGTGCAGTGCTCGCTGGCGCGCGGCGATCTCGACAACGCCCGCAGTCACCTCAACCGTCTCGAAAATCTGCTCGGTAACGGGCATTACCACAGCGACTGGGTCTCTAACGCCGACAAAGTGCGGGTGATCTACTGGCAGATGACCGGCGATAAAGCCGCCGCCGCGGCCTGGCTGCGCCAGACGCCGAAACCCGCCTTCGCCAATAACCACTTCCTGCAAAGCCAGTGGCGCAATATCGCCCGCGTTCAGATCCTGCTTGGCGATTACGAGCCTGCAGAGATGGTGCTGGAAGAGCTTAACGAAAACGCCCGCAGCCTGCGTCTGATGAGCGATATCAACCGCAACCTGCTGTTGCTGAATCAGCTTTACTGGAATGCCGGTCGCAAAAGCGACGCCCAGCGCGTGCTGATGGAGGCGTTAACGCTCGCCAACCGCACCGGGTTTATCAGCCATTTCGTGATTGAAGGCGAAGCGATGGCGCAGCAGTTGCGTCAGCTGTTGCAGCTCAATACGCTGCCAGAGATTGAACAGCATCGCGCGCAGCGCATTCTGCGCGACATTAACCAGCATCATCGCCATAAATTCGCGCACTTCGACGAGAACTTCGTCAATAAGCTGTTGAATCATCCGGAAGTGCCGGAGTTGATCCGCACCAGCCCGCTGACCCAACGCGAATGGCAGGTGCTGGGGCTTATCTACTCCGGTTACAGCAACGATCAGATTGCCGGTGAGCTTGATGTGGCGGCGACCACGATTAAAACGCATATCCGCAATTTGTATCAGAAGCTTGGTGTGGCGCACCGTCAGGACGCCGTTCAGCACGCCCAGCAGTTGTTGAAGATGATGGGGTATGGGGTTTAGGGTGAGCAGTAATCCACGTTAATGGTGGGTGCGCTGCGCTTACCCACCCTACAAAAATCGGCATGAGCTACACCGTAGGGCGGGCAAGCGTAGCGCACCCGCCTCACAAGCCCCGCGGTGAGCTACACCGTAGGGCGGGTAAGCGCAGCGCACCCGCCATTCCATCAACAACTACACCGCAAACCCCACGTCACCGCAAAGGCATTAACACAACTCTAACTGCACCTTATTGGCGGTAATCACCTGCATCACGCCCGCGGGCGGCATGGTGTCGGTATAAACCGCGTCAACAAGGCTGATGCTGCCTAAATTCACCATCGCGTTGCGGCCAAACTTGGAGTGATCCACCACCAGCATCACGTGGCGCGAGTTCTCGATAATCGCGCGCTTGGTGCGCACTTCGTGATAATCGAACTCCAGCAGCGAGCCGTCGCTGTCGATGCCGCTGATACCCAGAATGCCGAAATCGAGCCGGAACTGAGAGATAAAATCGAGCGTCGCCTCGCCGATAATCCCGCCGTCGCGGCTGCGCAGCTCGCCGCCAGCCAGAATGATACGGAAATCGTCCTTCACCATCAGCGTATTCGCCACGTTCAGGTTATTGGTCACGATGCGCAGATTCTCATGATTCAACAGCGCGTGCGCCACAGCTTCCGGCGTGGTGCCGATATCGATAAACAGCGTCGCGCCGTTGGGGATCTGGCTTGCCACTTTATAGGCGATACGCTCTTTTTCCGCCGTCTGCGTCGCCTTGCGGTCATGCCAGGAGGTATTGACCGAGCTTGACGGTAACGCCGCGCCGCCGTGGTGGCGCAGGATCATATTTTGTTCTGCGAGATCGTTAAGGTCGCGACGGATGGTTTGCGGGCTGACGGCAAACTGCTCCACCAGCTCTTCGGTACTCACATAGCCCTGTTTTTTGACCAGTTCAATAATGGCATCGTGACGTTGTGTTTGCTTCACACCCTTCTCCTGACGTGTTGCCGTATTATTTTCGTTTTCGCGCATGCAGGGTATCTGTCATGGCC
This sequence comes from Cronobacter sp. HA18003, assembly GCF_011605905.1. Classification (NCBI taxonomy): domain Bacteria; kingdom Pseudomonadati; phylum Pseudomonadota; class Gammaproteobacteria; order Enterobacterales; family Enterobacteriaceae; genus Cronobacter; species Cronobacter sp. HA18003. The sequence continues at coordinate 81,586 of NZ_JAANQO010000027.1, forward strand.
ATCGCCAGGCCAATCAGCATCCCCGCCACCAGATCGGCATTCGCCGTCTTGTTGCCAAACAGCCCCAGGCCGCCGATAGCGAGCCACAGCAGCATAAACACCAGAATGCCGCGAGGCAGATAAAGCCCGCTTTCCGGCTCGCGTTCGCCGCGCAGCCAGACATAGCCCACCAGCGCATAGACCACGCCGCCGAGGCCGCCGAACCACGGGCCGGCAATTTGATACTGAATAACGCCGCCCACCAGCGCCGTCACCAGCGTTAGCGTCAGCAGTTTACCGCTGCCGACGCTACGCTCCAGCGGACCGGCAAGATACCACCACCATAGCAGATTGAAGATCAGGCTCAGCAGGGAAAAGTGCAACAGCAGCGGGCTGACATAGCGCCAGAGTTGAAATTTGAGAGAGGGATCGAACGGCCATGCAAGCCAGACGGCCACTTGCGGAGAACCAATGATGCTCATCGCGAGATACGCCACGACGCACAGCGCCATCATGCCAAGCGTCAGCGGGCCTGCGTGGGCGCGCACGCTCGCCATAAACGGATACGAGCGATAGCGCAAACCGGCGTTCAGTTGCCCCGTCTGCCAGCTCGCGGAGAGATAGCGCGGATCGCCCGGATGCGCGAGAAAATAGCTCAGCTCCGCTTTGACCCTTTCCGCCTGCGCCTCATCGGCAAGCCAGATATCCCAGGTGTCATGCCGCTGGATTTCCAGTATCACGCCCTGGGTGGCCATATAGTCAACAAACGCCTGTGCAAGACGCGGGTTGTCAAACGAGTTAATCATCAACATAGCAAGTCGTTCTTTTCAGAAAGGTATCTCCACATGAGGCAAACAGTATACCTGCGAACGACGCGCAGACGATGCTTAACTCTCGCCGTGCGCCACTTCCGCCGGGAAATGGCGATGCCAGGCGTCGAAACCGCCGTCCACGCTGTAGACCTGGTCATAGCCCTGGTGAAGCAGATACTGCGCCGCTCCTTTGCTGCTGTTGCCGTGATAGCACATCACCAGCACCGGCACGTCGAAATCGGTCTGCTGCATAAAGGCGGGCAGCGTGGCGTTGGTTAAATGAAACGCGCCAGGCGTGTGGCCCATCGCATAACTTTGCGGATCGCGAATATCCACCAGTACGGCGTTCCCCTGCTGCAGTTTCTGGTGCGCTTCTTCGACATTAATACATTCAAACTGATCCATGGTGATCTCTTTCATCTTTAAAGGGGCGTAAGACCGGCCAACCGCGCGAGGCGCTATGCCGATAATAACGTAAGTGTAAGGCTTCCTCCGTCTGTAACGCCATAATGTTATTCACATCACACGGAAATGTTTTTTTGTTGTTATCAAAAGCGCGTTTGTTTGCTATTATGAGCGATAACGAACATTTATGAGCTTTAACGAAAGTGCGTGAGGGCAGCAGCATGGAAACCAAAGATCTGATTGTGATAGGTGGGGGCATCAACGGTGCCGGTATCGCGGCAGACGCCGCAGGGCGTGGACTCTCTGTGCTGATGCTGGAAGCGCAGGATCTGGCGTGCGCCACTTCTTCCGCCAGCTCCAAGTTGATCCACGGCGGGCTGCGCTACCTGGAACATTACGAGTTCCGTCTGGTCAGCGAAGCGCTGGCAGAACGTGAAGTGCTGCTGAAAATGGCGCCGCACATCGCGTTCCCGATGCGCTTTCGTCTGCCGCACCGCCCGCATCTTCGCCCGGCGTGGATGATCCGCACCGGTCTGTTTATGTACGATCACCTCGGCAAACGCACCAGTCTGCCGGGTTCCACCGGTTTGCGTTTTGGTTCGGATTCCGTGCTGAAGCCGGAAATTGTGCGCGGTTTCGAATATTCCGACTGCTGGGTCGACGACGCGCGTCTGGTGCTGGCGAACGCCCAGATGGTCGTTAAAAAAGGCGGCGAAGTGCTGACCCGCACCCGCGCCACCTCCGCGCGTCGCGAAAACGGCATGTGGATCGTGGAAGCGGAAGATATCGATACTGGCGAAACCTATACCTGGCAGGCGCGCGGCTTAGTGAACGCCACCGGCCCGTGGGTGAAAAACTTCTTCGATGACGGCCTGAAACTGAAATCGCCTTACGGTATCCGCCTGATCAAAGGCAGCCATATCGTGGTGCCGCGCGTGCATAACCAGAAACAGGCTTACATCCTGCAAAACGAAGATAAGCGTATCGTGTTTGTTATCCCGTGGATGGATGAGTTCTCGATAATCGGCACTACCGACGTCGAATATAAAGGCGACCCGAAAGAAGTGGCGATCGACGAATCCGAAATCAGCTATCTGCTCAAAGTCTATAACGCGCACTTCAAAAAACAGCTTGCCCGTGATGACGTGGTCTGGACTTACTCCGGCGTGCGTCCACTGTGCGATGACGAATCGGATTCGCCGCAGGCGATCACGCGTGATTACACGCTCGATATTCACGATGAGAACGGCAAAGCGCCGCTGCTGTCGGTCTTCGGCGGTAAACTCACGACGTACCGTAAGCTTGCCGAACACGCGATGGAAAAACTGTCGTCCTATTACAGCAATATCGGCCCGGCGTGGACCCGCAACGCCGTGCTGCCGGGTGGCGCTTTCCAGGGCGAGCGCGACGACTACGCCGCACAACTGCGTCGTCGTTACCCGTTCATCAGTGAAACGCTGGCGCGCCACTACGCGCGTACCTACGGCAGTAACAGCGAGCTGATTCTGGGCGATGCTGCAGATATCCACGCGCTTGGCGAACACTTCGGCCACGAGTTTTACGAAGCGGAACTGCGCTATCTGGTCGAGCACGAATGGGTGCGCCGTCTGGATGACGCCATCTGGCGTCGTACCAAACTCGGCATGTGGCTCAACGGTGAAGAACAGTCGCGCGTGGCGCAGTGGCTCACTGAAAACGTCGGCAAAAAAGCCAATGTGAAGCTGTCGCTGGCGTCGTAACCCCTTCCCCTTTCGCGGCCGTGTCTTCTCCTGCGCGGCCGCGTCTTTTTATCTGCTAACTCCCCGCATTAACGTGTATTTCTGTCGCTACAATTAATAACATCGTATTACTATGGGTTATTAAACCCCCTCTCAGGAGAGCGCCGCTTGCGCAAGGCAACATCCCGTTCGCCGGATGCCGTAATGCTGGCTTTTTTACTGCTGATTTCGCTGCTGGTGATGGCGGTCAGCGGCGGATCGCTGTGGCAATCGTGGCGGCACAGTGTCGAGGAGACAGAGCGTCAGGCGCGTAACCAGGCGATTTCGCTGGCGCGGCAGGCAGAGGATACGTTTTTCCAGGTTCAGTTGACGCTGGATGATCTCTCGCGGCGTGCGGACGATATTTTCCTGCAGCCTGCCGAATGGAACGGCCCGCGCGGCCTGCTCGCCCAACAACAGCGCCAGCTGACGCAACTGCAGGGGTTGTTTGTCTACGACACCCGCGGCGACTGGCTCGCCACCTCGGCGAGCGGCTTTCCGGCGCAGGCGAACAGCGCCGACCGCGACTATTTCATCTGGCACAGCCAGCACAGCGACACCGGCATACGCATCGGCCATGTGATCCGCAGCCGTGCTACGGGGGAACTGGTGGTGCCCGTTTCGATGCGGCTGAATACCCCGGAAGGCCGCTTTCGCGGCGTGTTACTGGCAACGGTGAAACTCGACTATTTCCGCCAGTTTTATGGCTATTACGAAATGGGGCCAGGCGACACGTTGGGGATCACCTTCACCGACAGCACAGTGCTGTATGTGCGCCCTTTCCCCGATTCCTATATTAACCGCACCCTCTCCTCCAGCCCGCTGTTTACGCGGATGCTGAAAATCGCCCCGACCGGTGGCGGCGCCTGGAAATCGGCGATCGACGGCGTGCCGCGCATTTTCGGTTACGCCACGCTTGCGCGTTATCCGCTGGTGGTGTCGGCCGGTTATGACGTCGATGAGCTTCGCGCCGCCTGGTGGCGTAACAATATTCCGACACTGGCGCTTAACGCCGTGCTGCTTGGTGTGGTGTTGGTATTCGGCGTGCTGGTTTTGCGCCAGATCCGCGCCAGCCTGCGCTATCAGCGCGAGCTTATTGTGCTGCGTGACGATCTCACGCGCTCTAATCATATTCTTCAGGATCTGGCGCTGCTGGATGGCTTAACCGGGCTGCCTAATCGTCGCCAGTTCGATATCTATCTGGAACAATGTATGACGCGCGCGCAGGCAACCGGCGCGCCGGTGTCACTGGTGATGTGCGATATCGACTATTTTAAAAGCTACAACGACACGCTGGGCCATGTGGCGGGCGATGAGTGCCTGAAAGCGGTGGGTGAAATTCTGCATCATCTGCCGCTGCACAAATCTGACAGAGTGGCGCGCTACGGCGGCGAAGAGTTTGCCATTATTCTGCCGGGTGCGAACGCACATGCTGCTGAACAGGTGGCGATGCGCGCGCTTCAGGCGATTCAGCAGGCCCGGCTGGCGCATCCGGCGACGCCGATGGTGGAGAAAGTACTGACGATTAGCGCTGGCACCGCCACGATGACAGGTGACGACGCCAGTGGAGAGACGCTGAAAAACCAGGCCGACGAGGCGCTTTATCAGGCCAAACGCGCGGGCCGCAACTGCGTGGTGGGTGCCACAGGCGTAAGCCACACGCCGCTGGCCACACCCTATCACGCGTGACGGGCGCGGCGGCGTCCGTAATAAAATCCGGCAAGTAAGGATGCCTGTGCGGCGGCGGGCAGCCACAGCGGCCATACAAAGAAAACGTCCTTCGCGAGCAGCCAGACGTATGCGCTCGGGAGCCAGCCGGCAAAGAATAGCGCCCCCCGCGGCGCGTCTGGCAAAAACCCCGCCCTGGTACTGAACACGGCGGCACACAGCAGATACCAGACAAGCACCGCCCAGAACACCCGCGCGCTGTCGGGGCGTCGTGTCGCCTGGTGTTTGCCAAGCAGCGCCAGCGACACGCCTTGCAGCATCAGCAGTACGGCGATACCGATGTTCGCTGAGGCATATGTGCGCATCACGCCTGAAAGCGCGAAATCCGCCACCGCGCCGTATACCTGAGCCAGTAATGGCGCGCCTGCCAGCGAGACGAGCAGCGCGCCCGCCCATGTTGTTTTCTTCGTCATCCTTGCCTTTCGCACCCATAAAAAAACCAGAGCGTCGCCACTCTGGTTGTGTTGATAACGCGTCGATCTTACAGGCGTACAGGCGTGATGTGCCAGATATTTTCCGCGTACTCCTGAATGGTGCGGTCTGAGGAGAAGTAGCCCATGTTCGCGATGTTATGCATCGCGCGCGTGGTCCACACTTCCGGCTGCAGATAAAGCTCGTCCACCTTCTCCTGACAATCCACGTAGCTGCGGTAATCCGCCAGCACCTGATAGTGATCGCCAAAGTTAATCAGGGAATCCACCAGATCGCGGTAGCGGCCCGGCTCTTCAGGGCTGAACACGCCGGTCGCTATCTGGGTCAGTACCTGGCGTAACTCTTCATCCTTCTCGTAGTAATCGCGCGGGTTATAGCCTGCGCGACGCAGCGCTTCCACTTCATCCGCCGTGTTACCGAAGATGAAAATGTTCTCTTCGCCGACATGCTCCTGCATCTCTACGTTCGCGCCATCGAGCGTGCCGATGGTCAGCGCGCCGTTGAGCGCAAACTTCATGTTACTGGTGCCGGACGCCTCAGTACCCGCGAGAGAAATCTGCTCCGAGAGATCGGCTGCCGGAATGATGAGCTGCGCAAGGCTGACGCTGTAGTTCGGAATAAACACCACTTTCAGGCGATCCTTCACGTCCGCGTCGTTGTTGATGACTTTTGCCACATCGTTGATCAGGTGAATAATGTGCTTCGCCATGTAATACGCCGAAGCCGCTTTACCGGCGAAAATATTCACGCGCGGCACCCACTCCAGATCCGGATCGGCTTTGATGCGGTTATAGCGCGTAATGACGTGCAGCACGTTCATGAGCTGACGCTTGTACTCGTGAATACGCTTGATCTGCACGTCAAAGAGCGCTTTCGGGTTGACCACGACATTGAGATGCTGTGCGATGTAAATCGCCAGGCGCTTTTTATTCTCAAGCTTGGCTTCGCGCACCTGCTGGTTCACCGTCGGGTAGTCGATGTGCTGCTCCAGTTCACTCAACTGGCTGAGATCGGTGCGCCAGGTGCGCCCGATATTCTCATCCAGCACGTCGGAGAGCGACGGGTTCGCCAGCGCCAGCCAGCGGCGCGGCGTCACGCCGTTGGTGACGTTCAAAAAGCGCATCGGGAAGATGTTGGCGAAATCGGCAAACAGCGACTGGACCATCAGGTTCGAGTGCAGTTCAGACACGCCATTTACTTTGTGGCTGATAATGACCGCAAGCCAGGCCATACGCACGCGACGCCCGCCCGACTCGTCGATAATCGACACGCGGCTTAAGAGCCCGGTATCGTTCGGGTATTGCTCCTGAATGGTACGCAGGAAGTAATCATTAATTTCAAAAATAATCTGCAGATGGCGCGGCAGGATCTTGCCGAGCATATCCACAGGCCAGGTCTCCAGCGCCTCGCTCATCAGCGTATGGTTGGTGTAGGAGAACACCTGACAGGTTACTTCGAACGCTTCGTCCCAGCTAAACTTATGCTCGTCGATAAGCAGGCGCATCAGCTCCGGAATCGACAATACCGGGTGGGTGTCGTTCAGGTGAATCGCCACTTTCTGCGCCAGGTTGGCGTAGGTTTTATGCAGCATGTAGTGGCGGTTTAAAATGTCCTGCACCGTCGCCGAGACCAGGAAATACTCCTGACGCAGACGAAGCTCGCGCCCGGAATAGGTGGAATCGTCCGGATAAAGCACGCGCGACACGTTCTCGGAGTGGTTTTTATCTTCCACCGCCGCAAAGTAATCGCCCTGGTTGAACTTACCGAGGTTAATCGCGCTACTGGCCTGAGCACTCCAGAGCCGCAGCGTGTTAGTGGCATCGGTGTCGTAGCCGGGAACAATCTGGTCAGAGGCAACCGCGATAATTTCTTCAGTTTCCACCCAGCGGGTCTTTTTGCCTTCCTGCTGAATACGCCCGCCGAAACGCACTTTATAACGCGTGTTGTGGCGCTGGAACTCCCACGGGTTGCCATATTCCAGCCAGTAATCCGGCGATTCTTTCTGGCGACCATCAACGATGTTTTGCTTAAACATCCCGTAGTCGTAGCGAATGCCATAGCCGCGGCCCGGCAGGCCGAGCGTCGCCAGCGAATCCAGGAAACAGGCCGCAAGGCGCCCGAGGCCGCCGTTGCCAAGACCGGGGTCGTTTTCTTCGTCGATGAGTTCTTCCAGGCTCAGGCCCATCCCCTCCAGCGCGTCCCGCACATCTTCATAGATGCCAAGCGACAACAGGGCGTTTGAGAGCGTGCGGCCAATCAGAAACTCCATCGACAGATAGTAAACCTGTCGCACTTCCTGTGAGAGTTGCGCGCGAGTAGAGCGCAGCCAGCGCTCCACCATGCGATCGCGCACCGCAAACAGCGTGGCGTTCAGCCACTCATGTTTGTTAGCGATGGCCGGATCTTTACCGATGGTGAACATCAGCTTGTAAGCGATAGAGTGCTTTAACGCCTCCACGCTCAGGGTTGGCGACGCATAGCTAAAGGGTTCATTCATCGACGTGTTCCTTTACAACAAGCGTTGATAAAGTTCGCGGTAGGATTTCGCCGCGACCTGCCAGCTAAAGTCCATCCCCATCGCCTGACGTTGTACAAAACGCCAGAGGGACGGACGGGACCACAATACGAAAGCGCGCCGGATAGCCCGCAGCAGCGACCAGGCGTTGCTGTCTTCAAAGACAAAGCCGCTGGCGATGCCGTCCGCCAGGTTCTCCAGCGAGCTGTCGGAAACGGTATCAGCAAGCCCACCGGTGCGACGCACCAGCGGCAGCGTGCCATATTTCAGGCCGTAGAGCTGCGTTAACCCGCACGGCTCAAAGCGGCTCGGCACTAAAATCACATCCGCCCCGCCCATAATGCGGTGCGAGAACGCCTCGTGATAGCCAATCTGCACGCCGACCTGGCCCGGATGTTCCGCCGCCGCGGCGAGGAAGCCTTCCTGAAGCACCGGATCGCCTGCGCCCAGCAGCGCCAGTTGTCCGCCCTGCTCCAGCAGGCCCGGCAGCGCCTCCAGCACCAGATCCAGCCCTTTCTGGCTGGTGAGGCGGCTGACCACCGCAAACAACGGCACTTTGTCATTCACCTTCAGGCCCATCGCAATCTGCAACTGGCGTTTGTTTTCCGCTTTCTCTTCCAGCGTATCGCGGGTATAGCGCGAGGCCAGCAATAAGTCGTGCGCCGGGTTCCAGATGTTTTCATCCACGCCGTTCAGGATGCCCGACAGCCGCCCTTCACTGTGGCGCTGTTTCAGCAGCCCTTCCAGGCCATAGGCGAACTGCGGCTCGGTGATTTCGCGCGCGTAGGTCGGGCTCACCGCCGTAATATGATCGGCATAGTAGAGGCCCGCCTTGAGGAACGAAATCTCGCCGTTGAACTCCAGCCCATTCATATTAAACATCGACCATGGCAATCCGATTTCATCCATGTGATGCGCATAAAACATGCCTTTATAGGCGAGGTTATGCACCGTAAACACGGATTTCGCCGGACGCCCGCGCGCTGCCAGATACGCAGGCGTCAGGCCCGCATGCCAGTCATGCGCGTGAACGATGTCAGGCCGCCAGAACGGATCGAGCCCGGCCGCCATCTCGCTGCCCACCCAGCCCAGCAGGGCGAAACGAATCACGTTGTCGGCGTAGGCGTAAAGGTTGGTGTCGTGATAAGGGCTGCCCGGACGATCATAGAGATGCGGCGCATCGATAAGATAGATGCCGACGCCGTTGAAGTGTCCGTATAACAAAGAGATACGCCCGGCAAAGGTGTCACGACGCGTAATCACTTTGGCATCCGCGACCCCGCGACGGAGATCGGGGAAGCCTGGCAGCAGCACGCGCGTATCCACACCTTCGGCAATCTGCGCAGCAGGCAACGCGCCAAGGACATCCGCCAGACCACCCGTTTTCAGTAGCGGAAAAAGTTCAGAACATACATGTAAGACCTGCATTATCTCTCCCGTTGAAAGTCACAGCGCAACAGGCGCGCCGAACGCGAAACCATCGCGCGCGGAAATTCTCGTCCGTGCGCACATAATCCTTGTGCGACTCAGGCTGACAAACGCGCCAGCATGTCGCGGGTCACCAAAACAATTCCCTCTTCGGAGCGGTAGAAACGGCGAGCATCCTCTTCGGCGTTTTCGCCAATCACCATTCCTTCAGGGATAACACAGGCCCGGTCGATGATGCAGCGACGCAGGCGGCAGGAGCGGCCAACCCAGACATCAGGCAGCAGCACCGCAGAATCAATATTGCAAAACGAGTTCACGCGCACGCGCGGGAACAGCACTGACTGCACCACCACCGATCCGGAAATTATGCAGCCACCGGAGACCAGCGAGTTCAGCGTCATGCCGTGGCTGCCGGAGCGGTCCTGCACGAACTTGGCAGGCGGCAACGACTCCATGTGCGTACGAATCGGCCAGTCCTGGTCATACATATCCAGCTCCGGCGTCACCGAGGCGAGATCGAGATTCGCCTTCCAGTACGCCTCAAGCGTTCCCACGTCGCGCCAGTACGGCTCGGCGTTCGGGTCGGACTGCACGCATGAAAGCGGGAACGGATGCGCGTAGGCTTCGCCGCTGTACGTCACTTTCGGGATAATGTCTTTCCCGAAGTCATGGCTGGAGGATTCGTTTTCGTCATCCTCTTCCAGCAACTCATAAAGATAGTCGGCATCAAAAATATAGATGCCCATACTGGCGAGCGCTTTAGTATCGTCGCCTGGCATTGAAGGCGGGTTGGCGGGTTTTTCCACGAAGTCGATGACTTTGCTGTTTTCATCCACCGCCATCACCCCAAATGCACGTGCTTCCGCCACCGGTACCGGCAGGCAGGCCACGGTGCAGCGCGCGCCTTTTTCGACATGGTCGATAAGCATGCGCGAGTAGTCCTGCTTGTAGATGTGATCGCCCGCGAGGATGACCACATACTCCGCTTTGTAGCGACGAATGATGTCGAGGTTCTGAGTGACCGCGTCTGCGGTGCCGCGATACCAGGTTTCGCCGTGTACGCGCTGCTGGGCGGGCAGAAGATCGACGAATTCATTCATCTCTTCGCTGAAGAACGACCAGCCGCGCTGGATGTGCTGCACCAGCGTGTGCGACTGATACTGCGTGATAACCCCGATGCGCCGAATGCCCGAGTTAATGCAGTTCGACAGCGCGAAGTCGATAATGCGGAATTTACCGCCGAAATGAACGGCGGGCTTGGCGCGGGTCGCGGTCAAGTCTTTCAACCGCGTGCCGCGGCCCCCAGCCAGAATCAGCGCCACGGATTTCAACGGCAACTGCCTTGCCAGCATCAACGGATCTTTCTTTTCAAGCCTGACCATGACGAACTCCTGTTTATGACTTCCGGAAGACGCACACACCGTGCGCAGGCCCATGCCATACAGCCATGACAACCGGATTATCCTCTCCGGCAAATGGAGGAACGGCGCGCCATTCCCCTTCAGGTAATACGATCTCGCTTACTTCATCGCGGCCGTTAAGGGTAACAAGCCAGCGATCGGACAAGAGGATTTGCAGCTGGCGTGTGCCGCTGTGCCACTCCTCGGGTCGCATCGGCGCGCCTGCGGCGTTCAGCCAGCGGACGTTGCCGTCGTTCTCTTCCCACCACCGTGACGCGGTGAGCGCCGGGATCTGCCGGCGCAGGCGAATCAGCGCCGCGGTATACGCGACAAGCCCTTCGTCCGCCTGCGACCAGTCAAACCAGGTCAGTTCGTTATCCTGGCAATACGCATTGTTATTGCCATGCTGGCTGTGGCCCTGTTCATCGCCCGCCAGCAGCATCGGCGTGCCCTGCGACAGCAGCAGCGACGCCAGCAGCGCATGCGTGCTCGCACGCCGCGCGTCCTGAACGCTCTGCCCGCCGCCCAGGCCCTCATAACCGTGATTATTGCTGTGGTTTTCCCACGCGCCGTCGCGGTTATCTTCACCGTTCGCTTCGTTATGCTTGCCGTTAAACGACACGCAGTCGCGCAGCGTAAAACCGTCATGCGCCGTCACCAGATTGACGCACGCCCACGGCTCACGGCCGTTTCTGCGGTATACATCCGCCGACGCGGCGACGCGCGTAGCGACTTCGCCCACATCCAGCTCGCTTCGCAGCCAGAAGCGGCGCATATCGTCGCGAAAGCGGTCGTTCCACTCGGCGAACGGCGGCGGATAGTTGCCCACCTGATAGCCGCCGGGGCCGATATCCCACGGCTCAACGATAAGCTTCACCGCGGACAGCGACCGGTCGCGGCGCATCGCCTCAAAAAGCGGCGCATCCTGACGAAATTCCGGCGTGCGGCCCATGACCGTCGCCAGATCGAACCGGAAACCGTCAACGTGGCACTGCTCCACCCAGAACTTCAGGCAGCCGATGGCATAATCCACCACGGCCGGATGGCTCAGGTTCAGCGTGTTACCGCAACCGGTCCAGTTGTGATAATCGCCGTCGTCCTGTATCCAATAATAGCTACGGTTATCAATTCCGCGCAGGGAGAAGGTCGGTCCTTCGAGATCCAGTTCGGCGCTGTGGTTAAGCACCACATCGAGAATGACCTCAATGCCCGCTTTATGCAGCGCTTTGACGGCGTCGCGAAATTCATTGAGCGCCGCCTGCGGCGCGGGCTGCGAGGCGTAACGCGTCTCGATGGCCCACAGCGCCAGCGGGTTGTAGCCCCAGTAGTTAGCGAGGCCGAGACGTTGCAGCCGCGGCTCGCTACAGAATTTCGCAACAGGTTGTAACTCCAGCGCCGTAATGCCGAGCCGCTGGAACCAGGCGATCATCGCCGGGTGGCCGAGCGCCGCGTAGGTACCGCGTAGGGCAGGCGGAATGTCCGGGTGCAGGCGCGTCAAACCGCGCACGTGCGCCTCGTAAATCACCGTCTCGCCCCAGGCGATGTTGGGCGGCGCGTCGTCTTCCCAGTCGTAGCGGTCATCCATCACGACCGATTTCGGCATCGCGTCGCGGTTGTCGCGCGGGTCCGGCGTGTCGATGCCGCCGTACAGGCGCGGATCGTCGATAACATCGCCCTCCACGCCGCGAGCGCATGGATCGAGCAGCAGTTTCGCCGGGTTAAAGCGGTGGCCCTGCGCCGGGTTCCACGGGCCATGCACGCGGTAGCCATAGCGCAGGCCAGGACGCGCGCCCGGCAGATAACCGTGCCAGACGTCGCCGCTACGCGCAGGCAGCGCGTAGCGCGTTTCGTTGCCGCTTTCATCAAACAGGCACAGCTCCACCTTTTCCGCATGCGCGGAAAACAGCGTGAAATTCACGCCCGCGCCGTCAAACCAGGCGCCAGGCGGAGCGGAATGGCCTGCGTTAAGCTGCATCATCTGCCTCTCTGACCAGCCAGATAGTGGCAAGCGGCGGCAGCGTCAGGGAGAGCGAATTGTCACGCCCGTGGCTGGCGATGGCCTCGCTGCGCACCTTGCCGCCGTTCCCGGCGTTGCTGCCATGATAGTGCTGCGAATCCGTATTCAGGATTTCGCGCCACTCGCCCGGCTGGTTAATGCCAAAGCGATAGTTATGGCGCACCACCGGCGTGAAGTTACTGGCGACGATGATTTCATTGCCCTGCGAATCGCGGCGCACGAAGATAAATACCGAGTTCTGGTTATCCTCTACCACTAACCATTCGAAGCCATAAGGATCGAAATCAAGTTCATGCAGCGCTTTGTGGTGGCGATATGTGGAATTGAGATCGCGCACCAGTCTTTGCACGCCGTGGTGCCAGTTGTCGTCGCCTTCCAGCAGATGCCAGTCGAGGCTGGCGTCGTGGTTCCACTCGCGCCCCTGCGCAAACTCGTTGCCCATGAACAGCAGTTTTTTACCCGGGAAGCCCCACATCCACGCGTAGTAGGCGCGCAGGTTGGCGAATTTCTGCCAGGCGTCGCCAGGCATACGATCGAGAATCGATTTTTTGCCATGCACCACTTCGTCATGCGACAGCGGCAGGACAAAGTTTTCGGTGTAGTTGTAAATCATCCCGAAGGTCATTTTGTGGTGATGGTACTGGCGATAGACCGGATCGAGCTTCATGTAGTCGAGCGTGTCGTGCATCCAGCCCAGGTTCCACTTGTACCAGAAGCCAAGCCCGCCCGATTCCGGCGGCCGTGAGACGCCAGGGAAATCGGTGGACTCTTCCGCCATTGTCACCGCGCCGTTGACCTGCTCGCCGATAATGCGGTTGGTGTTGCGCAGAAACTCCATCGCCTCCAGGTTTTCGCGCCCGCCGTACTGGTTCGGGATCCACTCGCCTTCTTTGCGGCTGTAGTCGCGATAAATCATTGAGGCGACGGCGTCCACACGCAGCGCGTCGATGCCAAAACGCTCCGTCCAGTAGAGCGCGTTGCCCACCAGGAAGTTGCTCACTTCGCGGCGGCCATAGTTGTAGATAAGCGTGTTCCAGTCCTGGTGATAGCCTTCGCGCGGGTCGCTGTGCTCATAGAGCGCCGTGCCGTCAAAATTCGCCAGCGCGAAATCATCGGACGGGAAGTGGCCCGGCACCCAGTCGAGAATAACGTTCAGCCCCGCGGCGTGCGCGGCGTTGATGAAATAGCGAAACTCTTCGCGCGTGCCGAAACGGCGCGTCGGCGCGTACAGCCCGGTCGGCTGATAGCCCCAGCTGCCGTCGAACGGGTGTTCGTTAACTGGCAACAGTTCGATATGGGTAAAGCCCATCCACTTAACATACGGGATCAGCTGGTCAGCCAGCTCGCGGTAGCTCAGCCAGAAATTGTTGTCGGTATGGCGACGCCATGAACCCAGATGCACTTCGTAAATCGAGATCGGCGCATCGAAGCGGTTAGCGTCCTGGCGCGCCGTGTTCGGCTCGACTTTTTCCGGCAGGCCGCAGATAAGCGACGCGGTATCCGGGCGCATCTGCGCCTCAAACGCATACGGGTCGGATTTCATGCGCAAATGGCCGTTCGCGTCGATCATTTCATATTTATAGAGCTGGCCGTTGTGCGCGCCGGGGATGAAGAGTTCCCAGATGCCGCTCTCTTTACGCAGACGCATCGGGTGGCGGCGGCCATCCCAGTAGTTGAACTGCCCCACCACGGAGACGCGCTGCGCGTTCGGCGCCCAGACGGAAAAGCGCGTGCCGGTGACGCCGTCCATCGTATCCGGGTGCGCGCCGAGCGTTTCATAAGGACGTAAATGCGTGCCTTCGGAAAGCAGCCAGACATCCAGCTCCTGAAGCAGCGGCCCGAAGCGATACGGGTCATCAATCAGATTTTGCTGTCCGTGCCAGACCACGGCCAGTTGATAGCGAAAAGGATTTTTACGACGCGGCATCACGCCGCTGAAAAAACCGCGAGAATCCAGACACTCAAGCTTGCCCACTTTACGCCCGGTCTTGGGTTCGATGACCCAGACTTCAGTAGCGTCGGGAAGCAGCGCACGGACTTCGATCCCGGCGTCGGTGGTGTGCATGCCCAGAACGGAGAAAGGATCCGAAAAATGGCCCGCAATCAGCGCATTAATCACGTCTCTTGAGACACGATCAGACATGGTTATCATCCTGTTTATTTGGTGTCGCCCCATTCCAGCCTTACGCCTTCGCGTCCGGTAGCGACACTCTTAATGACCTGAACGGGCAGAGCCTGAAGCATTCCTGCGGCTGTGCCGTTCCACCTGGAAGTATGACGAGTAAGACCCGTCTTATGCTAAGCATAGCCAGGGGATTCTGTTCCCCCTCAGAAAATATGAAACATTCGTCTTTTCTTTAATTGACGGACATTAAAAAAGAGCGCCGGAGCGCTCTTTTATTAAGGTTATTTACGCCAGCTGACGCAGCATACGCCGCAGCGGCTCGGCAGCGCCCCAGAGAAGCTGGTCGCCGACGGTAAACGCCGAGAGATACTCAGGCCCCATGTTGAGCTTACGCAGGCGTCCGACCGGCGTGCTGAGCGTGCCGGTAACCGCCGCAGGCGTTAATTCACGTACGGTAATATCGCGGTCGTTTGGCACCACTTTCACCCAGTCGTTATGGCCCGCCAGCAGCGATTCAATGGTGGCAATCGAGACATCTTTTTTCAGCTTCAGCGTAAACGCCTGACTGTGGCAGCGCAGCGCGCCGATACGCACGCACAGGCCGTCTACAGGAATGGTTGATGACGTGCCGAGGATTTTGTTGGTCTCCGCCTGGCCTTTCCACTCTTCGCGGCTCTGGCCGTTATCGAGCTGTTTGTCGATCCACGGGATAAGGCCGCCCGCCAGCGGTACGCCGAAATTATCCACCGGCAGTTCGCCGCTGCGGGTGAGCTGCGTGACTTTGCGTTCGATATCGAGAATGGCGGAAGCCGGGTCGGCGAGTTCCGCCGCCACGTGCTGTTGCAGCAGGCCCATCTGGGTTAGCAGTTCGCGCATATGGCGCGCGCCGCCGCCGGACGCCGCCTGGTATGTGGCGACAGACGCCCACTCCACCAGGTTTTCCGCAAACAGGCCGCCCAGCGACATCAGCATCAGGCTGACGGTGCAGTTGCCGCCAACAAAGGTTTTCACGCCTTTATTCAGCCCGTCGGTGATCACATGCTGGTTAACCGGGTCGAGAATGATAATGGCGTCATCTTTCATACGCAGCGAAGACGCCGCGTCAATCCAGTAGCCCTGCCAGCCGCTTTCACGAAGCTTTGGATAGATTTCGTTGGTATAATCGCCGCCCTGGCAGGTCACGATAATGTCCAGCGCCTTCAGCGCTTCCAGATTGTAAGCATCCTGAAGCGTGCCGCCGCCCTGCGCGCCAAAGGTGGGCGCGGGCTGGCCAAGCTGGGAAGTAGAGAAAAAGACAGGACGAATGGCGTCAAAATCGCGCTCTTCCACCATGCGTTGCATGAGTACAGAGCCGACCATACCGCGCCAGCCGATAAAACCAACATTTTTCATAACCCGTGTTCCTGCGAGATGTGCTTTGTGTGCGTGTCGGGAGAGCCCCGGAGATACTTTCACCATACAAAATGCAGCTAAAGTGGCAAGTGAAATTAATCAATGATCGCCTGAACATCAGAAACAGAGCTAATCAGGCGTCACGTTTACCGTTATCAGGACGCTTTTATGAATGACATTCTCTCCGCCGCCGTCCTGCTGATCCTGATTATGGATCCGCTGGGCAACCTGCCGATTTTCATGTCGGTGCTCAAGCATACCGAGCCGAAACGCCGTCGGGCGATTATGGTACGCGAGCTGTTTATCGCGCTGCTGCTGATGCTTATCTTCCTGTTCGCGGGCGAGAAGATCCTGGCGTTCCTGAATCTGCGCGCCGAAACCGTTTCTATTTCCGGCGGCATTATTCTGTTCCTTATCGCCATCAAGATGATTTTCCCGAGCCACGAAGGCAACAGCACTGGCCTGCCCGCCGGTGAAGAGCCGTTTATCGTGCCGCTGGCGATCCCGCTGGTCGCAGGCCCGACGCTGCTCGCGACGCTGATGCTGCTGTCGCACCAGTACCCGAACCAGATGGGGCATTTAGTCATCGCGCTGCTGCTCGCCTGGGGCGGCACGTTTGTTATCTTGCTGCAGTCTTCGCTCTTTTTACGGCTGCTCGGCGAGAAAGGCGTCAACGCGCTGGAGCGCCTGATGGGGCTGGTGCTGGTGATGCTCGCCACCCAGATGTTCCTCGACGGCATCCGGGCATGGATGAAGGGTTAGGAACCCCAAACGCGATGTGCTAAAATTTGTACAATACCGGAGGTAATTTTTATGCCGAAAAATGCGTCTCCCAGCGTTGCCAGCAAGGTTCGCCACCTTGCTGCTGTTCATAATATTTCAGCCAGTTGTGACAGTACGAGCCGTATGGCGACGGCGATTACCCGTCTCGCTGGCGATACGGTGGTTCTTGATAACGTCGAGCAACTGCTTGTTAATCTCAAAAGAAAAGGCGTGCTGACTAAAGCCGAAAGCCTGTCACTGCAGGCGGATTATCTGGAAGAAAAGCGTCAGTCTACAAGGAAAGTGCGTGCGTGATCTTCGATCCTTTTGGTGACTTCGAAACGGCGGGTTACTTACAAAATACCTTAGGGTTGAAAAACCCTGCTGACGTTAAGCAATCCGAGCATTTCGTTTTTGAACTGGGAATCGAAGAAGCGCTCCAGTTTCTGGCTGAGCAAGCCACCCTTGATTACGCTGCTATTTTAAAAGTTCACGAGATCCTTTTTTCAGGCTTCTATCCCTGGGCAGGTCACGATCGCCATGAGCTTGCCCCCGATCTCGCCATATTTAAAGGAAGCGCGGAAAATCCCCGCCATACGGTTTTTGCGCATCCGAAAGAGATTAAACGTGCCGTCGATTATGCATTGCAATTAGCCTCTGACAGTAAGCGGTTCAGGAAACGGCCGGGGGAAGTGATGGGCGTCCTGGCGCTGGCGCATCCTTTTCTTGACGGTAATGGCAGAACGCTTTTGCTGTTCTATATGGAACTCTCTTACCGTGCGGGTTTTTCTATAGACTGGTCCAGAACCCACAAAGATGATTACCTGAGCGCGCTGAGTGCTGAAATTGACGACCCGAGCAAAGGCTGTCTTGATGGCTATTTACAACCCTTTGTCGTGGATATTTCCAGCCGCGATGAATGGCCTGAAATGATTGGCGGCATTAAAGGACTGGACGGTCTGGATAAAGAAAATATTACCTATCAGAGTCTGGACAATCCTGACATTCAAAATCTCTATCTGACGAGAAAGTACTACTTTTCCGAAAACAGCGAAAAATAAAAAAGGGCTTCCGTCGGGAAGCCCTTTTTGTTGATGATTCAGGAAAGCAGCGTAAATGCAATCATCCCGACAATCGCGCCGGTGGTGCCGAGCAGCGTTTCCATCATCGTCCAGGTCTTGAGCGTTTGCGCTTCGGTGGCACCGGTGAACTTACCGAACAGCCAGAAACCGGCGTCGTTGACGTGGCTTACCACAATCGAGCCGCCTGCGATGCAGATAGACAGCGCGGCAAGCTGCGCCCCGGAGAAGTGCAGTTGTTCGATAACCGGCATCACCAGGCCTACCGCCGTCAGGCAGGCGACGGTCGCGGAGCCCTGGATAATGCGCACCGCGGCAGCCAGCACAAAGCAGGTCAGCGCAATCGGCAGGCCCATGCCGGTCAGCGCGCCGCCGAGCGCCGGGCCAACGCCAGAATCCACCAGCACCTGTTTGAACACGCCGCCTGCGCCAATCACCAGCAGAATAATGCCCGCCGGTTGCAGCGCCTGGCCGCAGATCGCCATGACTTTCTCTTTTTCCATGCCCTGACGGCGCGCCAGGCCGTAAATCGCCACCAGACAGGCGACCAGGATCGCGGTAAACGGATGGCCGATAAACTGCAGCCATTCGTAGAGCGTCGAACCTTGCTCGGTAAAACGCGCGGCGATGGTTTTCAGGCCCACCAGCACCAGCGGCAGCAGAATCAGCGAGAGGCTGAAGCCGTAAGACGGCAGCTTGCCTTCGCCGAGGTGCGGCTCGCTGATGTCGTCAGGCGTATAGAGCTCGACATAACGGCTGATGAAATTACCGAAAAGCGGCCCGGCGATCAGCATGCCGGGGATGGCCGCGCACAGACCAATTAAAATCATCCAGCCGAAATCGGCATGCATCTGCGAGGCGAGCAGCATTGGCGCAGGCCCCGGCAGCAGAAACGCCGCGGCGGCCGCGACGCCCGCAAACAGCGGGATCACAAGCTTCACAAGATTGGTGCCGGTGTGGCGCGCCATAGAGAACGCAACGCTAATCAAGAGCACAATCGCCACTTCGAAAAACAGCGGCAGCGCGCAAATCAGGCCCGCGAGCCCAATGGCGTAATGCGCGCGGCTGTGGCCAAAAGATTTCAGCATTTTGACGGCAATCTGATCGACCGCGCCGGTTTCATGCAGAATTTTGCCGAACATTGCGCCCAGCGCCACTACCACCGCCAGAAAGCCGAGCGTGCCGCCCATGCCTTTTTCCATCGTGGCGGCGATTTTATCGAGCGGCATGCCGGAGAAAAGCCCGGCCCCGATGGAAACCACCATCAGCGCGACAAAGGCGTGCATGCGCGCCTTCATCACCAGGAACAGCAGAAGCAAAACGGACCCTACTGCCGTTAAAACGAGGGTTAATGTATTCACGACTTACTCGCCTTTGTTGATAAGCGCGATCGTGCTGTCGATAACGTCGTCGAGCGACGGGTTGATATCCACAATCAGCACATCTTTTTCGTCTTCCTGCGGGGCTTCCAGCGCCTCGAACTGCGTCACCAGCATTTGCGGCTTGAAGAAGTGCCCTTTGCGCGCGCGCAGGCGGCTTTCGATCACTTCAAAATCGCCTTTCAGCCAGATGAAAGAGAGGTTCGGGTTGCCGCTGCGCAGAATATCGCGATAGCGTTTTTTCAGCGCCGAGCAGACGATGAGCGACACTTTGTTGGTGCGCTGCATGGCGAAAGCGGCGTCGTTAAGCGCCTGCAACCATGGCGTACGGTCGTCATCGTTAAGCGGATCGCCCGCCGCCATTTTCATAATATTGCGGCGCGGATGCAGAAAGTCGCCATCGAGAAACGCGGCTTTCAGACGATGCGCGACTTCGCTGGCGACAACGGATTTCCCGCTGCCGGAAACGCCCATCAGGATATAAATATGGTGATCATGATTGGTCGTGCTCATTGCAGTACTCCCCTGGCAAAGGCATTACGGATAATGTTACGGGTAACTGTTAACGGTAACATTGTCTGGCTCACACTGAAAATTAGCAATTTCCGCAGGTGCTCAGCATGAATAAGTGTGAGCCAGTTCAAATTTGTGGGATTAAATCGAGCCGCCTGGCGAGAGGGTAAAACCGAGATCGAGCATTTGCGGCGTAACGGTTTCGCCACGAATGCGCGCCAGCAAACGCTCCGCGCCGATGCGTCCCATACGCTCGCGCGGCGTGAGCACGCTGGCGAGCTGCGGCTCCATCACCTGGCCGATATCGTGGCCGTGAAAACCGGCAATCGCCATATCGTCAGGAATGCGCAACCCCAGACGCTGGCACTCGAACGCGGCGCCAATCGCGAGATCGTCATTCGTGCAGAAGATACTGTCGAGCTGCGGATACTCCCGGCGCGCCTGGCGCAGCAGTTCGCTGCCGGTCGAGAAAGATGAAGAGTGTTCTACCATCACGCTGTAGGGCGTCAGGCCCGCGTCGAGCATCGCCTGCTCGTAGCCTTTCTGTTTCATGATGGTGCGCTCGTCAAGACGTGCGCCGAGATACGCCACGTGGCGATGGCCGCGCGCGATGATGGCCGCCGTCATCTGGCGGGCGGCGTCGAAGTTATCAAACCCCACGGCGATATCCAGACACGGCGAGACGCTATCCATCAGCTCCACCACCGGAATGCCCGCCACTTCAATCATCTTGAGGGTGCGCGGCGTGTGGTTGCGCTCGGTTAAAATCAGGCCGTCGATATTCCAGGAGAGCATCGATTCCAGGCGCTCCTCTTCCAGCTCCGGCTTGTAGCCGTAGTGGGCGAGCATGGTCTGGTAGCCGTGCGCGTCAATGACGCTTTCGATACCGCGTAAGACTTCGGCGAAAACCTGGTTAGTCAGAGAAGGCAGCAGCACGCCGATGGCGCGGCTGGTCGCGTTAGAGAGAATATCCGGCGCGCGGTTGGGAATGTAGCCAAGCTCATCCAGCGCCGCCGCGATTTTACTGCGCAGCGCCAGCGAGACTTGCTCGGGGTTGCGCAGGTAGCGGCTGATGGTCATTTTGGTCACGCCGACGCGATCGGCCACATCCTGAAGTACCGGTCTTCTCTTTTTCATCGTCCTGAAGGGGGGATAAGGTCATGGGTAATAACCAGTTTATCACGGACGCGCAACAACCTTCCCCTGTTTAGAGGAAGGTTGCGAGAGAGGTTCAGGATTTATCAGACCGGCGGCAGATCGAACAGCAGGATTTCGCTGTCGCTGTCGGCGTGGATTGCAAGCGTCGCTTCATCCCAGATGGCCAGGCCGTCGCTGGTGGTCGCGCGGGTGCCGTTGATGGTCACATCGCCCTTCACGACCTGGATCCAGACGCGGCGGCCAGCGGCGGGCGCATACTCACCGTCTTCGCCATTCAGTAATGCCCAGCGCGACAGTTCCATATCCTGATGCACTTTCAGCGAGCCGTCGCGGGCATCCGGCGACAGCACCAGCTGGCGGCCCTGGGCGGCGTCGAAGCGGCGCTGCTCGTAGCGCGGCTCAATGCCGTTTTCAGACGGAATAATCCAGATCTGGTACAGGCGCAGACGTTCGGTGGCGCTCGGGTTGTACTCCGAGTGGCGCACGCCGGTCCCGGCGCTCATTATCTGGAATTCCCCGGCAGGCACCTGCTCTTTGTTGCCCATGCTGTCCTGATGCTCCACCGCACCTTCCAGCACGTAGGTCAGGATTTCCATGTCTTTATGCGGGTGCGTACCGAACCCCTGGCCTGCGTCGATCACGTCGTCGTTAATCACCCGCAGGGCGGAAAAGCCCATGAAATTCGGGTCGTAATAGTTAGCGAACGAGAAGGTGTGCCAGGAATCCAGCCAGCCGTGGTTGGCGTGGCCGCGGTCTTGTGCTTTGCGTAAATAGATCATCGTGTACCCCCTTAGCGATTTGATGGGGTAAGTGTGGACCTGTTACGTCCGCGATCATAGAGGGTGAAAATTGACTCCTCTGTTCAAATTTTGTGAACAAGAACAGAGGAGCCGACAGGCCTTATTTCGCAAGGGTTACGGTAGCGGGAGACGCCTGCTCGAAACCGCGTTCGAGGATCTCAAGGTTCGTGAGCACATCAGATTCTCTGACGTAATTTGGCGCGCCGTTGACGAGCGTATCATAGAGCGCGTCATAGACGCGGCCATAGTCGCCCTCCTCCGGTTTAATCTCTTCGCGCACCGTTTCGCCCTGCGCGTTGACATACTCCAGATGCCCGATGCTCTCATCCGCCGCAAAGCCCGGTTCGCCCGGCATAATCCCGGCTTTCAGGCTGGTCTCCTGCTGGTCGATACCATATTTAATAAACGAGCCCTTTTTGCCGTGAACGATAAATTTCGGGTAGTCGATTTTGACGTAGTGGCTGGTTTTGACGATGGCTTTCAGATCGCCATAAAACAACTGCGCCTCGAAGGTATCGTCCGGGTTCGCTTTGTTGCGCAGGCTGCGGATGTCATAGCTGACGTGATCGGGGCGGCCAAACAGCGAGATAATCTGATCCATCGTATGCACGCCGAGCCCGAAAAACATGCCGTCTTCCGGCAGTCCCGGTTTGGTTTCCGCTTCAGGCCGGTAGTAGTCGAAATGGCTTTCAATTTCGACAATCTCGCCCAGCTTGCCGCTCTCAATCACTTTACGCGTGGTCAGAAAACACGAATCAAAGCGGCGGTTCTGATACGGCGTGACCACAAGCCCTTTGCTCCTCGCCAGATCCAGCAGCAGACGCGCATCCGCGACGCTTGTCGTGAATGGTTTCTCCACCAGCACGTTTTTCCCGGCTTCCAGCGCACGCTTCGCATAGTCAAAGTGGCTGTCGGCATGCGTGCAGATCACCACCAGTTTTACCGAGTCGTCGTTCAGGATGTCATCCAGATCGCTCGTAAAGTGAATGTGCTGATAACGCGGGTGGCTTTCCAGCTCCGGTTTAGGGTGACGTCGGAAGATATGCGCGACGTGAAAAGTCGCTTTGCGGTGTAAAACGTAGGGAAGATGGTAGCGGGTGGTGCTTTTGCCAAAACCAATAAAAGCGCAATTTATCGTCATTGCCCGGTCCTTTTTAAGAGTAACAGATGGCATTAACCATAGATTACCAGGCAAAAAAAAAGCCAGCACCCGGCTGGCTAAGAAATACTGGAAGCAATGTGAGCAATGTCGTGCTTTCAGGATGATCCGTTGGGGTTCCCCCTGAACGCATGACAATAATAATCATTATCATTCGCATGTGTCCAGCCTTTTTTGAAAAAAATTTGGGAATTGACCCACACCAAAAAACCCTTGATGTTGAAGATTATTTCATAGGGCGGGTAAACCACGCGCCCTCGCCTTTCAACCGTCGACCACAGGGAGCACGTCATGAATGAAATCGTCGTAAGACATGCGGAAGCAGAAGATGCGCAGGCGTTGCAGCAGATCCACACGATGTCGGAAGTCATCTACAACACGCTGCAAATTCCGCATCCGTCGCTCGCGATGTGGCGTGAGCGGCTCAGCGCGCCGCAGCCGGGGCGTCGTCAGTTGGTGGCGTGTATGGATGGCGAGGTCGTCGGGCATCTGGCCTTAACGGTGGAGCAAAACCCGCGCCGCAGCCATGTGGCGACCTTCGGGATGAGTGTTCACCCTGGCTGGCGTAACCGCGGCGTGGCGTCCGCGCTGATGGGTGAAATGGTTAATCTGTGCGATAACTGGCTGCGCATCGAGCGAATCGAACTGACGGTGTTTGTCGATAATGCGCCGGCGCTGGCGGTGTACCGTAAATTCGGGTTTGAGACAGAGGGCACCGGCAAGCGTTACGGCCTGCGCAACGGCGAGTATGTGGACGCGTATTTTATGGCGCGGATGAAGGCGGGTTAACGGTTCCGGCACCGTTTACAGGACACAACACGGCGGGTGCGCATGGCTTACCCGCCCTACACGGGGATATGCAAATCTGTAGGGTGGGTCACCCACCGTTTACAGAACGCGGCACGGCGGGTGCGCGTGGCTTACCCGCCCTACACCGGGATATGCAAATTTGTAGGGTGGGTAAGCGTAGCGCACCCACCGTTTACATGACGCCCTCACCATTTACAGGGCGCGACACGGCGCTACCTTAATACCCCGCCGTTAAATCATCGACGCTGCGCGGGTCGGACGCGCCGTAAAGCGCCCCGTCCGGGCCAATCATAATGCTCTGGGTGCTGCCCATCGCCTCTTTCACCGCCACGTTCTGCCCTTTCTCATGCAACAGCTTCAGCGTATCCGGGCTAAAGCCCTTCTCCACCCGCAACTCATCCGGCAGCCACTGGTGATGGAATCGCGGCGCGTTGGTGGCCTCCGCCACGTTCATGCCGTAATCAATCGTGTTCACCACCATCTGCAACACGGTGGTGATAATGCGGCTGCCGCCAGGGCTGCCGGTCACCAGCCATGTCTTACCGTCCTTGACGACAATCGTCGGCGACATCGACGACAGCGGGCGTTTCTTCGGCCCGACCGCGTTGGCATCGCCGCCTACCAGTCCGTAGACGTTCGGCGTGCCCGGTTTGGCGGAGAAATCATCCATCTGATTATTCATCAGAATCCCGGTATCGCCCGCCACAATGCCGCTGCCGAAGGTCGTGTTAAGCGTATAGGTCACCGCCACCGCATTGCCGTCTTTGTCGACGACCGAAAAATGCGTGGTCTGGTTGCTCTCATAAGGCGCGAGGTTGCCCGGTTTAATCTCCTTCGACGGCCGCGCTTTATTGATATCAATTTGCTGCGCCAGCGATTTCGCGTAGGCCTTGCTGGTCAGCGCCTGCCACGGCACCTTCACGAAATCCGGGTCGCCCAGATACTCGGAGCGGTCGGCGTAGGCGTATTTTTCCGCCTCGGCCATAATCTGCATCGCGTCGGCGCTGCCGAAGCCATATTTATGCAGGTCGAAATTCTCAAGAATATTCAGGATCTGCACGATGTGGATCCCGCCCGACGACGGCGGCGGCATCGAATAGACCTGATAACCGCGGTAGTCGCCGCTCACGGGCGTGCGCTCCACCGCTTTGTAATTCGCCAGATCGGCTTTGGTGATAAGCCCGCCGTTTTTGGCCATCTCATCGGCTATCTGGTCGGCAATCGGGCCCTTATAGAAGGCGTCCGGGCCATCTTTGGCGATAAGCTCCAGGCTTTTTGCAAGATTCGCCTGCACCAGCTTGTCGCCCTTCTGGTAGGGATTACCGTCCTGTTTCCAGAAAATCGCCTTGCTGGCCGGGTGGTTCGGGAGCGTCTCCACGCCGTAAGTTTTTAAATCGATGGCGAGCGCGTCGTTGACCGTAAAGCCGTCGCGCGCAAGTGCAATGGCGGGCTGAATGACTTTATCGAGCGGCATCGTGCCATATTTTTGCAGCGCCAGCGCAAAGCCCGCGACGCTGCCCGGCGTACCGGAGGCGAGGTGCGACGTGAGCGATTTTTTGCTGTCGGCGTTGCCCTGCGCGTCGAGGAACATATCGCGCGTGGCTTTCTCCGGCGCCATTTCGCGAAAATCGATCGCCGTCACTTTGCCGTCTTTGGTGCGCAGCATCATAAAGCCGCCGCCGCCAAGATTACCGGCCTGCGGATGCGTCACCGCCAGCGCGAACCCCACCGCGACCGCCGCATCCACCGCGTTACCGCCCTGCTTTAGCACATCAACGCCCACCTGCGTCGCCGCCGCGTCCACCGAGGCGACCATGCCGTGTTCGGCCCGCACCGGATGGAAGACATCTTCTTCCACGCCATAAGAGACCGGCGCTGGCGCAGGGGCTGAAACCGGCGGCGGCGCAGCCCCCGCCGTTAAACAAAAAGTGACCACCAGCGCCGCTATCACGCTCTGGCGTACGGTTTTCCACTGCATCATCATTATTGTTCTCCGCTTATTATCCGGGACGCTCCCCGCAATAAGTCTGGTTCACAACTCTTAAAAGATCATCGTGCCGGCACAGAGGAGGTAAACTGAAAAGATCTTCCACAGGGGAGGGAAACACCATGAAACGCTATTTACTGATTGCCGCAGCGCTTCCGCTGGCGGCGCTTGCCCAACCGCTTAACGTCATCAACAACCCAAACCAGCCGGGGTATGTGAACCCCAGCCAGCAGCGTTTGCAGACGCAAATGCAAAGCCAGCAGCTTCAGCAGAAGGGGATGCTCAATCAGCAGATCCAGACGCAAAGCCGCCTGCAACAGCAGCAGTTGCAGACCCAGATGAACAACAACGTCGAGCGTATTCAGCAGAACCAGCCGGGAATGCTGAACCCGCAGAGAGAACAGGTGCTGCCGAACACCAATGGCGGCATGCTCAACAGCAGCAGCGGAAGTTCGCAGCACATGCTCAACAGCAACGGCGCGACGCTGAACAGCACACAGCAGACGCACATGATTGAACAACGTCAGAATGGCGATATGCTGCGCCAGAACGGCACCACGCTGAATACGCAGGGTAGCGTCGCGCCTTAAGCGCGAAAATCCGGCCCGATCTCATCAATCGCATCGGTACAGATGCAGTCCACGCCCCAGGCGAGCAACTCCAGCGCGCGCCGGGGCGAATTCACGGTATAAACCAGAATACGCAAACCGGCGTCTTTCAGTTGCATAACGCGCGCCTGATCCAAAAGCTTATGGTTCAGGTGAATGGAGACGCAGCCAAGACGCGTGGTCAGCGCCTGCCAGTCGTCGCGCCACTCATCCAGCAGCAGCCCGCGCGGCAGTTCCGGCGCGGCCTGTTGCGCCGCCTCCAGCGCCTCGATGGAAAACGACGAGAGCAGCGGCGCGGTCATGTCGCGCCAGAGCGCGCGCGCGGCCAGCGCCACCACGCGCCCGGTGTCGGCATCGGTGCCGGTCGTCGGTTTGATTTCGATATTCGCCATCATGCGGTGCTCGCGGCAGCGCTGCGCCACGTCGCTCAGCAGCGCCAGTTTCTCGCCTTTAAACGCGCCGCTAAACCAGCTACCGGCGTCCACTTTCAGCAGCTCATCCCAGTTCAGTTCGCCCGCCACACCCCAGCCGTTGCTGGTGCGCTCCAGCGTGTCGTCATGCAGCAGGAAAATCTGGCCGTCTTTCGTGAGCTTGACGTCAAATTCAATCATGGCGTGGCCCAGGCGCGCGCCGGTTTCAATCGCCGCCAGCGTGTTTTCCGGCGCCAGTCGGCCGCCGCCGCGGTGGGCGACGATGGGAGGATATGGCCAGTTGCTCATAAACGTTGTCCTGTTTCACCGTCAAAAAAGTGCAGATGATTTTCCGGCAGGTGCAGCCACAGCTGGCTGCCCGGCTGCGGACGCTCCTGATGCGCCAGGCGCGCCACCACTTTCTGGCTGCCCCAGCGGCCATGCGCGAGGTTATCCGCGCCCAGCATCTCCAGCGTATCGAGCGGCAGCGGCACGCCGCCTGCGGCCTGTGAGCTTAGCGCAATATGTTCCGGGCGGATACCCAGCGTCACCTTGCGCCCCGCGAGCGTTTTATGCAGCCGCCCGAGCGGCAGGGAAAGCCCGCCGTCAACGTCGAAATGGGTGCCATCGGCATTCACTCGCCCTTCCAGCAGGTTCATCGCCGGACTGCCGATAAAGCTCGCCACAAAGCGGCTGGCGGGTTTTTCGTAGACGTCCACCGGCGTGCCTATCTGCTCCGCCACGCCTTTGTTCATCACCATCACGCGCTGGGCGAGCGTCATCGCTTCGACCTGATCGTGCGTCACATACAGCGAGGTGGTGCGCAGGCGGCGGTGAAGCTGTTGCAGCTCAAGGCGCATCTGCACGCGCAGTTTGGCGTCAAGGTTTGAGAGCGGCTCATCGAAGAGGAACACCGCCGGATCGCGCACAATCGCGCGTCCCATCGCCACGCGCTGGCGCTGGCCGCCGGAGAGCTCACGCGGGCGGCGCTTTAACAGCCCGTCGAGCTCCAGAATCCGCGCCGCTTCTTTCACGCGCTCGGCGATGTGCGCTTTGCCCATGCCGCGAATTTTCAGGCCCCAGGCCATGTTCTCTTCGACATTCATATGCGGGTAGAGCGCGTAGTTCTGGAACACCATCGCAATGCCGCGCTCTTTCGGCTCCATCTCGGTGACGCGCTGGCGGTCTATCCAGATATCGCCGCTACTCACGCGCTCAAGCCCGGCCACCATACGCAGCAGCGTCGATTTGCCGCAGCCGGACGGACCGACCATCACGATAAATTCGCCATCCGCGACATCCACCGTCAGCGGCTGAATAACCTGCGTTTTGCCGTTGTCCCAACTTTTGGTGACCGCCTGTAATTTGAGTCCTGCCATCTTATTTCTCGCTATCCACCAGCCCGCGAACAAACGCGCGCTGCATCACTAAAACAATAACCACCGGCGGGATAAGCGTCAGCAGCATCGCCGCCATCACCTGATTCCACTGCGTGCTGCCCTCGCCCACCGAAATCATGCCTTTAATGCCCGCCACCGCCGTGCCGAGCGACGGATCGCTGATAATCAGCAGCGGCCAGAGATACTGGTTCCAGCCGTAGATAAACGTAATGACGAACAGCGCCGCGAGGTTGGTTTTCGAGAGCGGCAGCACGATGTCGCGGAAAAATCGCATCGGCGATGCGCCGTCGATACGCGCCGCTTCCATCAGCTCGTCAGGCAGCGTCATAAAGAACTGGCGGAACAGAAAGGTGGCGGTGGCGGACGCCATCAGCGGCAGCGTCAGGCCGGTGTAACTGTCCATCATCTTCAGGTTGGCTATCACTTCCACCGTCGGGAAAATGCGCACTTCCACCGGCAGCATCAGCGTAATAAAAATCATCCAGAAGAAGAGGTTACGCAGCGGAAAGCGAAACCAGACGATGGCGAACGCCGAGAGCATCGATACCGCGATTTTCCCGACGGTAATGCTGAACGCCATGATGAAACTGTTCAGCAGCATCAGCCAGAACGGCGCGCTGTTGGCCCCGACGCCGTTCACCCAAATATCTTTCAGGTTTTCCCACAGGTGCGTGCCGGGGATAAGCGTCATCGGCGTGGCGAACACGGCCTGGTTATCGAGCGTCGCCGCGACAAACGCCACATAGAGCGGAAAAAGAATGGCGGCGATGCCGAGGATCAAAAGGGTATGGCTGAAAATCGTCAGCCCAGGGCGGTTTTCAATCATTGGTAACGCACCTTACTTTCCACATAGCGGAACTGCACCACGGTGAGGATGATCACCAGCACCATCAGCACCACCGACTGCGCGGCGGAGGTGGAGAGATCGAGCCCGGCGAACCCTTCGCGGTAAATCTTGTAAATCAGCGTAGTGGTGGCCTGCACCGGCCCGCCCGCGGTGGCGGCGTCGATAACCGGGAAGGTGTCGAAAAAGGCATAGACCAGATTTACCACCAGCAGGAAAAAGCTCACCGGCGCGATAAGCGGCAGCGACAGCTTAAAGAAGCGGCGCACCGGGCCTGCGCCGTCGATGGCGGCGGCCTCCACCAGCGAGCGCGGGATCGACTGCAACGCGGCGAAGAAAAACAGAAAGTTGTAGCTGATCTGCTTCCAGACCGAGGCAAACACCACAAGGAACATCGCCTGGCCGCTGTTTTGCGAGTGGTTCCAGTAGTAACCCATCTGCTCAAGCACATGGGTAATAAGCCCGCGTCCGGGGTTAAAGAGGAAAATCCACAGCACGGCGGCGATGGCGGGCGCGACGGCGTAAGGCAGCAGCATCAGCGTCTGGTAAAAACGGCTGCCGCGCACCACGTAATCCACAAGAGCCGCGAAAAACAGCGATATCAGCAGGCCGCTGATGGTCACCAGCGCGCTGAATTTTATGGTGGTCCAGAAGGAATCCAGGTAGTAGCTGTCGTGAAAAAGCTGGGTAAAATTCGCGAGCCCGACAAACTGGCTGGAGAGCCCGAACGGATCGATGCTCTGTACGGAGTACCAGAGCGCCTCGCCCGTAGGCCAGATAAAAAAGATGACGGTGATAATCAGCTGCGGCGCCAGTAATGCATACGGCAGCCAGCCTGAACGAAACACCGGACGGGATGATGACATAAAGAAACGCTTTCCTGAAAAATGCCGGGTGCGGCTGCGCCTTACCCGGCCTACTAATCTGGTGCTGTGTAGAGCGGGTAAGCGCAGCGCACCCGCCGTTAGCAACAACACACGCCGCGCCAGCCCGCTACAGGCGTTACGATTTCGTTGACTGCTCGAAACGGCGCAACAGCTGATTACCACGCTCAACGGCGGAATCCAGCGCCTGCTGCGGGGTTTTCTTGCCGGTCCAGACGCTTTCCAGCTCTTCGTCAACCACGGTGCGGATCTGCGGCATATTGCCCAGACGCAGCCCTTTGGTGAACGGCAACGGCGGCTTGTTCAGCATCTGACGCGTCGCGATATCCGCGCCCGGGTTCTTCTCATAGAAGCCCTGCTGGCGGGTCAGGTCGTAAGCAGCTTTGGTGATAGGCAGATAACCGGTTTTCTGGTGCCATTCGGCCGCGATCTCCGGCTGCGCGAGGAAGTTCAGAAACTCCGCCACGCCTTTGTACATCTCCTTGTCTTTGCCCTGCATCACCCACAGGCTCGCCCCGCCGATAATGGCGTTCTGCGGCGCGCCTTTCACGTCGGCGTCGTAGGGCATCATACCCACGCCGTAGTTGAATTTGGCGTAGTGGCGGATATCCGCGAGCGAACCGGAAGAGGCGGTGGTGATAGCGCAATCGCCGTTATAGAACTTCTCGGTGGACTCATCCTTGCGCCCGAAGTAGCTGAAATCGCCCTTCTTGTTCAGTTCTTCAAGCAGGGCGATATGCTTCACCTGCTCCGGCTTGTTGAATTCCAGCACCGCGTCAGCGCCGTCAAAGCCGTTGTTTTTGGTGGCGACCGGCAGACCGTGCCAGGCGCTGAAGTTTTCAATCTGGATCCAGCCCTGCCAGCCGCTGGCGTAGCCGCACTTCATCCCGGCGGCTTTCAGCTTCGCGGTATACGCCGCGAGATCCTGCCAGGTTTTCGGCGGCTGCTCAGGGTCTAAGCCCGCTTTTTTGAACGCGTCTTTGTTGTAATAGAGCACAGGCGTGGAGCTATTGAACGGCTGGGAGAGCAGATGGCCGCTTTTCGCGTCGGTGTAGTAACCGGCAACCGTCGGCACAAACTGCGACTCATCGAATTTAATGCCAGCATCGTTGAACACTTCGTACACAGGCTTAATGGCTTTGGACGCCATCATGGTGGCGGTACCTACTTCGTAAACCTGCAAAATCGCGGGCGCGTTGCCGGTACGGAAAGCGGCGATCCCGGCCGCGAGGCTCTGCTCGTAGTTACCTTTGTAGACCGGCTCGATTTTGTACTCCGGGTGCGCCTCGTTAAACCGCTGCGCCAGTGAATTCACCTCTTTACCCAGTTCGCCTTCCATCGAATGCCAGAACGGAATGGTAGTGGCGGCCATCGCCTGGCTGCTCAGCGCCCATCCCAGAGCCACACAAATTGCTGTACGTCGTAACGAAGCTGTCATGTCTGTTATCTCTCTGATTATGCGTCGTTTGAGATGCGCGAAATCACGCGTTTTATGCTCGCGAGCTAACATGACATGCGCGTATGACAGAAAAATAACTGGATAATGACAAGATGGTGACGCAAGAGCGGCAGAGAAATGACGCGCCGGTGATGGTCTGATGACGTGAGTTAAGCGCGAAGCTGGGCAGCAATCTCTTCCAGCGTCAAACGCCCTGCCGCCGCGTTGACGGTCATCTCAACAAAAGCCGGATTTGCCGCCACATCAATACCGTTTCGCTTAAGAAACAACAGTGTAATGAATAGCGCCGTACGTTTGTTACCGTCGTTAAAAATATGGCCGCGCGCAATCGCCAGCAAATGCATGGCCGCCAGCAGCCAGATATCGTTAACGCCCTCATACTCATATTTATTGAGCACGCGGTACATCAGCGCTTCGGCCCGCCCTGGATCAGGCATACCGGTAATGCCCGGCGTGACCTGCAACAGACGGTCATGGAAACGGACTATCTCTTCCGCTGAGATAAAATGAATCGTCATTATTTATCCGCAAGCTCCCTGATTTCATTACCGTGCACAGCCATGATCTCCGCAAATTCCGCGTCCAGCTTTGCGGCCTGATAACGCTCGAATTCTTCTGCGCTAATGATCACCGCTGATTTATGGCCACGGCGGGTAATGGTCACCGGCCTACCGGCCGCCGCCGATTCCAGTGCAGAAGCCAGCTGTTGTCTCGCCTCGCTATAGTTCATGGTACGCATACGCCCTCCTTTAAGGTACAAGTTAATTGTACAACTAAGATGTACGTAAAACAAAAGCCGGGCGGCGAAAAATGCCTTGCCCGGCTTAAATATGGCGTGTGCCCGGCATGCATTACGCCGCCGGGCCGTACGGGTGAATCAACCGCCCAGATACGCGCTGCGCACCGCTTCGTTGGCAAGCAGCGCTTCGCCGGTGTCTTCCAGCACCACGTGACCATTCTCCAGCACATAGCCGCGATCGGCGAGCTTCAGCGCCTGGTTGGCGTTCTGCTCGACCAGGAAAATCGTCATCCCTTCTTTGCGCAGCTGTTCGATGGTGTCGAAAATCTGCTGGATGATGATGGGCGCCAGGCCAAGCGACGGTTCGTCCAGCAGCAGCAGGCGCGGCTGGCTCATCAGCGCGCGACCAATCGCCAGCATCTGCTGTTCGCCGCCGGACATCGTACCGGCGCGCTGGATGCGGCGCTCGTGCAGGCGCGGAAAGAGATCGTACACGCGCTGAATGCGCTCCTGATACTGCGGGCGATCGGCGAAGAAGCCGCCCATCGCCAGGTTCTCCTCCACCGTCATGCGGGAGAAGACGCGGCGGCCTTCCGGCACAATCGCCACCGCCTCGCGCATAATTTTCGCGGTCTGCCAGTCGGTAATGTCTTTACCATCAAAGACGATTTTCCCGGTGCTCGCGCGCGGGTCGCCGCACAGCGTGCCGAGCAGCGTGGTTTTTCCGGCGCCGTTCGCGCCGATCAGGGTGACGATTTCGCCCTGGCGGATATGCAGGCTGACCTCATGCAGCGCCTGGATTTTGCCGTAGTGCGCGCTCACCCTGTCAAAAGATAACATCACGTTTTCCATCTTATGCCTCACCCAGGTATGCGCGAATCACGTCAGGGTTATTGCGGATCTGTTCCGGCGTGCCGTTGGCAAGCGGCGTCCCCTGGTTTACCACGTAAATACGGTCTGAAATGCCCATCACCAGTTTCATGTCGTGCTCAATCAGCAGAATGGTCGTGTTGTGATGGTTGCGCAGCTCGACAATCAGCTCGTCCAGCTCTTTGGTCTCTTTCGGGTTCAGGCCCGCCGCCGGTTCGTCGAGCATCAGGATCGCAGGCTGCGTCACCATGCAGCGGGCGATCTCCAGACGGCGCTGGTCGCCATACGCCAGGTTGCCCGCCTGGCGGTTGGCGTGCTGTAACAGATTGATACGCTCAAGCCAGGTGGCGGCGCGATCGAGCGCTTCGCTGTGCGCTCGGCGAAACGCCGGGGTTTTGAGCAGGCCCGAAAACAGCCCGGATTTTAGCTGCTGATGTTGCGCCACCAGCAGGTTTTCAATCACCGTCATTTCACGGAACAGACGCACGTGCTGGAAGGTGCGCACCACGCCCATCCGGGCGATCTGCTGGCCCGGCAGGCCTTCGAGATGCTGGTCGCGCAGCATAATGGTGCCGCCCGTCGGTTTATAAAAACCGGTCAGGCAGTTGAACACCGTGGTTTTACCGGCCCCGTTCGGGCCAATCAGCGAGACGATTTCACGCTCGCGCAGCTCAAGAGAGACATTGTTGACGGCAAGCAGGCCGCCAAAGCGCATCATCAGGCCGCTGACGGATAATAAAGGCTGACTCATGCCTGCTCTCCTTTACTGCTCACACCATTTTTCAGTTTCAACTGCGGGCGCGTCATGGGCAGTAATCCCTGCGGACGCCAGATCATCATCAGCACCATCAGGCCGCCCAGCACCAGCATGCTGTATTCGTTCAAATCACGCATCAGCTCGCGCGAGACCACCAGCAGGATAGCCGCCAGGATCACCGCGAACTGCGAGCCCATGCCGCCCAGCACCACAATCGCCAGCACGAATGCCGATTCCGCGAAGGTGAACGATTCCGGGCTGACAAAGCCCTGGCGCGCCGCGAACAGCGTTCCGGCGAAACCCGCGAACGCGGCGCTGATGGTAAACGCGGTCAGCTTGATGCGCGTCGGGTTCAGGCCGAGCGAACGGCAGGCGATCTCATCTTCACGTAGCGCTTCCCAGGCGCGGCCGAGCGGCATACGCAGCAGGCGGTTAATGACAAACAGCGAGAACACCACCAGCAGCAACGCCACCAGATAGAGCCAAATCACGCGGTCGCTCGGGTCATATTTCACGCCAAAGAAGTTGCTGAAGGTATCCCAGCCGCCTTCGCGCGCGGTGCGGCTGAATTCCAGGCCGAAGAAGGTCGGTTTCGGGATCTGGCTGATGCCGTTCGGGCCGCCGGTAATCTCCGTGTTATTCAGCAGCAGAATACGCACGATTTCGCCAAAGCCTAAGGTCACGATCGCCAGATAGTCACCGCGCAGGCGCAGCACCGGGAAGCCGAGCAGGAAACCGGCGGCGGCAGCCACCAGGCCCGCCAGCGGCAGACAGGTCCAGAAGCCCAGCCCGTAGTAGTGGTTCAGCAGTGCGAAGGTATAAGCGCCGATGGCGTAGAAACCGCCGTAGCCGAGCACCAGCAGGCCGGAAAGCCCCACCACCACATTCAGGCCAAGGCCCAGAATCACGTAAATCATGGTCAGCGTGGCGATATCCACCGTTCCGCGCGACACCATAAACGGCCACGCCACGGCAACAACGAGCAGCGCCAGCAGGAACAGCTTCTGTTTTACCGTCGAGCCGTCAATCGCCGGCAGAATAAACTTCGGCCCGGAGACGTTTTTCAGGCCCTTCTGGAACAGCGGACGTAAAAGCTGGAATAAAAAGACCACGCCGGTGCCGATGGCAATCCACTCCCAGCGAATGCTGTCGGCGGTATCGACCACAAGACGCGTACCGTCCAGCTCCAGCTGAACGCCCATAAAAATCCCGGCCAGCAGGAAGAACATGGCGGCGGCCAGCAGCGCCGCCACAAAATGCATCGGTTTCATACTTTTTCTACCTCCGGGCGACCCAGAATACCGGTCGGCATCACCAGCAAGACGCCGATCAACAGGGCAAACGACACCACATCTTTATATTCCGTGCTCAGATACGCCGAGCAGAGCGATTCGGTGACGCCCAGAATCAGGCCGCCAATCATCGCGCCCGGAATACTGCCGATGCCGCCCAGCACCGCCGCGGTGAAGGCTTTCATCCCGGCCATAAAGCCGATGTAGGGGTTAATCACGCCATAGAACTGGCCGAGCAGCACGCCCGCCACCGCCGCCATCGCCGCGCCAATCACAAAGGTCAGCGCGATAACGCGGTCGGTGTTGATGCCAAGCAGGCTCGCCATTTTCAGATCTTCAGCGCAGGCGCGGCAGGCGCGGCCCATGCGGGAGTAACGGATAAACAGCGTGAGCGCGAGCATCGCGATAAAGGTCACGACCCAGATAACCAGCTGCATGGTGGTGATGCTGGCCGCGAAGTTTTCGCTGCTGCCGATGGTCCACTGGCCGTTAAAGAGGCTCGGGAGCGCGACGTCGCGCGAGCCCTGCGTCAGGCTGACGTAGTTTTGCAGGAAGATAGACATCCCGATGGCGGAGATTAGCGCAATCAGACGCTTGGAGCTGCGCACGGGGCGATACGCCACGCGCTCGATGCTCCAGCCGTAGGCGCTGGAGACGACAATCGCGCCGATAAACGCGGCGCCGACCAGCAGCCAGCTGGCATCAATGCCCATCATCATCAGCGCGGCGATGATCATGAATGACACATAGCTGCCAATCATATACACCTCGCCGTGGGCGAAGTTGATCATGCCGATAATGCCGTAAACCATGGTGTAGCCGATGGCGATCAGCGCGTAAGTACTGCCCAGCGTGACGCCGTTAAACATCTGCTGCAGAAAATAGAGAAACTGCTCGGACATAACGTAACCTTATTAAATCCTGCCGGACAACGCGCCAGCAGGCGGGATGAATATCGGGTGTGCTTGACTACGACTCGTTACGCAGAACGGTTAACGACCCGTTGGTCTGCCGCTCAAAAACCACAGAGACAAATCCTTTCAGATCGCTTTTTTCATCCCAGTTCAGCGGCCCGTTTACGACATTCGCGCTGAAAGCGTGTCGGTTACCTGTTAGTGCGGCAGGCGCGGCACTGCTAACGCCACTTCCCACCGCCGTATTGACGGTCATCGCATTGACTGCCTGAGATAGCGCCAGCGCAACCATCCCCGCAAGCCAGCGCTTTGCGTTGCTGTTCATTCTCAGAATCCCCGTTCGTGATGTGTGTGTTGCTGATTAGTTTTATTATGGTTAAAAAATATTCTGTCGTTTTAATAGACAACGCTACTTTTACCTGTCTCTTTAATGAGTTAGCGTGGCTTTTAGCGAAACTATAATTAAAACATCTATTTTTCAGTCTATTAAGCAAAGATAATATTCTGAAATATACCCGAGATAAACAAAAAAAAGCGCAGCGGTCAGCATAAAATATCGACATTATTAGCCAGATAAAACGCTGCCATTCAGCGTTATCTGCTGGTTAAATTTCATTCCCCGCGCTTTCACGCTACCTAATGAATAAGACAAAAACTAATCAGCTACCGAATAGATCTCACCGGAGCGTCCAGCGGCCCTGAAAAATCGGGTAAACTCAGAGATTCATCCCTGGCGGAAAGGCTATTATGAAACTCACCATTCTTCGTCTGCATACCCTGAGCGAACAGGACAAAATCGACCTCGCGAAAATCTGGCCGGAATATCCTTCTGAATCGTTACGTCTTGATGAGAACCACCGAATTTACGCCGCGCGTTTTAACGACAGGCTGCTGGGCGCGGTGCGCGTGACGCTGCGCGGCACTGAAGGCGCGATGGATTCTCTGCGGGTGCGCGAAGTGACGCGCCGGCGCGGCGTCGGGCATTACCTGATTGAAGAGACGATCCGCGATAACCCGTCGATGACGGAGTGGTGGGTGATGGATATTGGCGTGGAAGATTACAACGTGATGAACGCGTTTATGCAGACGCTGGGATTTGCGGCGCAGCAGGATGGCTGGGTGAAGCGGCTGGAGCCGTGAGGCCGGGTTGCTGTTGTTAGAAGGTGTGGCGTAATAAGGTGGGGGCGCTTCGCTTACCCACCCTACATTTCCTTCAGGCCCCCGTTGTAGGGCGGTTAAACCCGCGCACCCGACGGGTTTACATATTAAGGCAGGTGCGCTGCGCTTACCTGCCCTACTACCCCTTCAATCTCCGGCTGTAGGGCGGGTAAGCCTGCGCACCCGCCGGGTTTACCTGAAAGGCAGGTGCGCTGCGCTTACCTGCCCTACAAAACTGTAGTGCGAAAGAGGCCGGGGAAATTATTTGGCGTCGGTCGCTGTACCATTGGCATGCCAGGTAAACACGCCGAACTCAAACCCTTTCAGATCGCCTTTTGAATCCCAGGAGAGCGGACCCATCACGGTATCGACAGAGTTCGCTTTCAGGTATTTGGCGATGGCCGCCGGATCGTCGCTCTGATTCAGGCCCGCGGCCAGCGACTGCAGCGCGGCATAGGTGGTCCACACGAACGCGCCGCTCGGATCCTGTTTCTTCGCCTTGATAGCGTCCACAATCGGTTTGTTCGCCGGCACCTGATCGTAATTCTTCGGCTTGGTGACTAACATGCCTTCGGCGGAATCGCCCGCGATATTAGACAGCGACACGTTCGCCACGCCTTCCGGCCCCATAAACTGGGTTTTCAGGCCAGCGGAACGCGCCTGGCGCAGGATCTGGCCCATTTCCGGGTGATAACCGCCGTAGTAAACGAAATCGATGTTTTCTTTCTTCAGACGCGCCACCAGCGTGGAGAAATCTTTTTCGCCCGCAGTGATACCGTCAAAGAAGACCACGTTCGCGCCGCCTTTTTTCAGGCCGTCCTGCACCGCGCGGGCCAGGCCTTCGCCGTACTGCTGTTTGTCATGAATGATAGCGATGCGCTTCGGCTTCACTTTATCAAGAATGTATTTCGCTGCGGTCGGGCCCTGGTCGGAATCGAGACCGGTGGTGCGCAGGATCAACTGATAGCCGCGCGCGGTCAGCTCCGGTGCCGTCGCCGCTGGCGTGATCATCAGAATGCCTTCGTCTTCATAAATATCAGACGCCGGCTGGGTGGAAGAGGAGCACAGGTGGCCGATGACATATTTCACGCCGTCATTCACCACTTTGTTCGCGACCGCCACCGCTTGTTTCGGGTCGCAGGCGTCGTCATATTTGGTGATAACCAGCTTGTTGCCTTTGATGCCGCCTTTGGCGTTGATATCCGCCACCGCCTGCTCGGCGCCGGTGAACTCCTGATCGCCATACTGCGCTACCGGGCCAGACATGGCGCCCACTACGGCAATTTTAATATCTTCCGCCATCGCCATGCTGCTCATCGCCAGCGCAATTGCGCCTGCCAGTAACGCTTTGCCCTTCATTTTCATCCTGAGGTTCCCCATTCTTGTGGTTATTGCAGTTGTGATGTTGTTGTTTTTCGCTACTTTATTTCCGCTTCGCTTATCAGCGCAGCATTTAATATTAGTTTTAAGCCCTGCCGCCCGGCAAAAAGCAGCATACTCTGCTAAAAACATACCCCATTTTTATGAATTTGGAATCACTATTTTTCACGTCAATTATGGTGGGAAGTGGCGAAAAAACGTCCGCCGCGCCTGCCACGCGGCGGGTTATCGGGTTTTACCAGCCTGCGGGCAGATAACCGAAGGCGGAGAGCACCGCGTAAATCGCGCTGGCGACATAGAGCAGGACAATCAGCCCCTGGATGAGCGGGTGCGTGCTCCAGCTACACTGCCAGCGGGGCGTTATCTCCCCGCGACGGCGCGCGCCGCGCAAAATAAGAATAGGCATAATGGAGAGGATTACGCCGCTGAAGACGCCCGCAAAGTAGAGCGCGTTCACAAAAGAGACCAGCCCGCTGTAGGCCAGCGCGAACGGCGGCAGCGCCACGACCGCCAGCACGCCGAGGCGTTTAAGCGGCTGCGCGTCGTCGCCGAGACGGAATTTGTCGAAGATATTGGTCAGGAAACTGCCACCAAGCCCCCAGTAAGAAGTGAGCATCGCGCATAGTGCGAAAATATTGGCGGAAAAGAACGCCCACTCGCCGAGCGCCCGGCCCCAGGAGATGGTCGCCACTTCAGAGATGTTATCAAGCCCGCTCAGCGCGATAACCGACAGCGGTACCAGCGCCAGCAGCGTAAAGGTAATCACCATCCCGACGATAATCGCTTTCGGCAGCTTTTCGGGTTTATCAGCAAACCCGCGCGCCATCTCCGGCACAATGTACTGCGCCGCGAAGCAGAAGGCGGTGACGTTAAATACCGGCACCATGTAGCGCCAGTCGCCATCCAGCAGCCAGCGCATCTGTGTCGATTCATGCAAAAGCGTGGCGACCACCAGCACCGCAATCATCACCACCATGCCGATACTGATAAATTTCTCGCCGCGCCCGATAGCCTTCAGCCCGAGCCAGAGAATGCCCGCCGCCGGAATAAAGAAAATCAGGCTGCCAATGGCGGGCGAGACGCCGATAAGCGAGCTTAACAGTTTGCCGCTGCCGGTCATGTAGGCGGTGAGCGCGCCGACGCTGTTAACGCACACCGACGCGAACATCAGCCAGGCGCCGATGCGCCCGACATAGCGCCCGGCGAGGCCGCTTAACTGCAAATGCGCGCGGGTGCGTAGCGTCGCTTCCGCGACATACAGCATGGTGATAGTGGTCAATACGCCGACAAGGGCGAGCCAGAAGAGAAGCGGCATAAAGCCCGCTTTGCTGGAGGCATAGGCGATGGAGAGTACGCCCGCGCCGATGTTGGTGCCGACGATCATCGCGACGCCTTCAACGAAGCTCAGGGATTTAGGGGATGACGCTGCCCGCTCTCGGGACGCCCACAGTGAGGCGGAAGTGGTGTTCTCAGACATAGTTCTTCCTTAAATATCCGGCGGCTATCACCACCGGAAGCGGTTGTGTTCACGGTGTGTTGTTGTGTTAGCAAGTGAGATATTTAAGCTTCGGGCCTGTCAGCCTCCCGAAGCGTGCTCCTTCGCAGGTCACCCCAAAGACGCGCCGTTATGGCCCGCTGCTGCGCGGCGGCCAGGCCATAAAGCGGGCGCCCTCGGGGTAATTCCTGTTCGTTTTACGGCAGGGTTTGGTCTGCCTTGCACGGTGGGTGCGCTACGCTTACCCACCCTACGGTCTGTTTCGGGGAGTGCGCTACGCTTACCCACCCTACGGGCTGTTTTTT
The DNA here is from genome assembly GCF_011605905.1 of Cronobacter sp. HA18003. Classification (NCBI taxonomy): domain Bacteria; kingdom Pseudomonadati; phylum Pseudomonadota; class Gammaproteobacteria; order Enterobacterales; family Enterobacteriaceae; genus Cronobacter; species Cronobacter sp. HA18003. The sequence goes on from NZ_JAANQO010000027.1 coordinate 121,738, forward strand.
TTTGCCTCACATGGCGGGTGCGCTGCGCTTACCCACCCTACGGCCAGAGGCTGCGCTTTTATGTAGGGCGGGTAAGCCGTGCGCACCCGCCGTTTAAGCTGCCCTCGCCGTTAGCGCCCCAGCGCGCGGGAGAGGATCTCCAGCGCTTTGCTGAACTGCGCATCCGGAATGGTCAGCGGATAAAGGAAACGGATAACGTTGCCGTAAACGCCACAGCTCAGCAGCAGCAGCCCCTCTTCACGGGCGCGCGTCAGCACCTGCTGCGTAAACTCAGGCGACGGCTTGCCGGTCTGCGGATCGTTAAACTCTACCGCCACCATCGAGCCCTGCCCGCGAACTTCGGCAATCGCCGGGCAGTACGTCCGCGCCTGGTTGAGCACCTCCTGCAGATGCTGGCCCAGCTCGTTCGCGCGCTGGCAGAGATTTTCCTGCTCAATCACATCCAGCACCGCGTGCGCTGCCGCGACCGCCAGCGGGTTACCGGCGTAGGTGCCGCCAAGGCCGCCCGGCGCAGGCGCGTCCATTACTTCCGCGCGCCCGACCACGCCCGAGAGCGGCATCCCGCCCGCAAGGCTTTTCGCCATCGTCAGCAGATCCGGCTTCACGCCGTAATGCTCCATCGCGAACAGTTTGCCGGTGCGCGCAAAGCCGCTCTGTACTTCATCGGCAATCAGCAGAATGCCGTGCTCGTCGCACAGCGCGCGCAGGGCCTCCATAAACGCCGGCGGCGCGACGTTGAAACCGCCTTCGCCCTGTACCGGCTCCAGCACGATGGCGGCCACCTGATCCGGCGCGATATCGGCTTTGAAAATACGCTCCAGGCTTGCCATCGCGTCATCCACCGACACGCCGTGCAGGGCGTTCGGGTATTGCGCGTGGAACACCGAGCCCGGGAACGGGCCGAAGCCGATTTTGTACGGTGCCACTTTGCCGGTGAGCGCCATCGTCATAAACGTGCGCCCGTGAAAGCCGCCGCCGAAGGTGATTAAGCCAGGGCGACGGGTATACGCGCGCGCGATTTTCACGGCGTTTTCCACCGCTTCCGCGCCGGTGGTGAAGAACGCGGTTTTCGCCGGGCCGTCAATCGGCGCGCAGGCGTTGATGCGCTCCGCAAGCGCCACATAGCTTTCGTAAGGGACTATCTGGTACGCCGTGTGCGTAAAGGCGCGCAGCTGGTTTTCGATGGCCTCCACCACGCGCGGATGGCGATGGCCGGTGTTCAGCACCGCAATCCCCGCTGCGAAGTCGATAATCTCGTTGCCTTCCACGTCCCACAGGGTGGCGTTGTCGGCTTTTTCGGCATAGAAGCCGCACATGACGCCGACGCCACGTGGGGTGGCGCTCTGACGACGTTGGTTCAATTCTGAATTTTTCACCCGCATTCTCCTGCTGATAAACGTCACTTTTTAGCAACAAACCTGAAACAGTGACGTTTATTTACCCAGGCTATGGCCCTATAATCGAGTACCAGTTTCGAATAAATGAGGGATCCAATTGCATTCTTTAGTGTCCGATCTCTTATTGCTTCGCCTCGGCGAACAGCGCGATGAACGTCTGCATAAGCGGCTTTATAACGCGCTGCGCCTGACTATTCTTGACGGTAGCCTGCCTGCGCAAAGCCGCCTGCCCGCCTCGCGGGATCTCGCCCAGCAGCTCGGCCTTTCTCGCAACACTGTGTTAACAGTTTATGAACAATTACTGGCAGAAGGATATGTGACCTCTCGCGCCGGTAGTGGCACGTTCGTCGCCGGAATGCTGCCGGACAGCCTGTTATCTGCGCCGCCGGTGGCCCAGGGGCAGCACGATCGCGTTGCGCATGCGGGGTTCTCCTCACGCGGGAAAACGCTGCTTGGGCAGGTCAGCGCCAGCCCGAAACAGTGGGGCGCGTTTATCCCCGGCGTGCCGGACGTACACGCCTTTCCGCATCAGCTCTTTAGCAAAATTCAGGCGCGGATCAGCCGCCGTCCCAGCCCGCAGCGCCTCACCTATAGCTGTCAGGGCGGCACGCCGGAGCTACAGCGCGCGCTGGTGGATTATCTGCGCGTATCGCGATCGGTTCACTGCACGGCGGATCAGGTGTTGATCACCGAAGGGATTCATCAGGCTATCGACCTGGTGGCGCGTATGCTGTGCGACGGCGGTGATACGGCGTGGGTGGAAGAGCCCTCGTACTGGGGCATCCGCCATGTGTTGCAGATGAATGAGGTAAACATTACACCGGTGACGGTGGACCGCGCGGGCATGGTGCCGCCGGAGAGCGCCGGGACACCGCCGCGGCTGATTTTCGTCACGCCGTCGCACCAGTATCCGCTGGGCGCGGTCATGAGCCTTGAGCGGCGCCAGCGCCTGTTAACGCTGGCGCGCCAGACCGGCAGCTGGATCGTGGAAGACGACTACGACAGCGAATTTCGCTTTTCCGGCCAGCCGATCCCGGCGTTGCAGGGGCTGGTGGCGGACCCGCCGGTGATCTACATCGGCACTTTCAGCAAAACGCTCTATCCGGGCCTGCGCATCGGCTATGTAGTGCTGCCCCGCGCGCTGGCGCACGAGATGAAAACCGCGCATGCCGAGCTTTATCGCGGCGGCCATTCGATTATCCAGGCGGCGCTGGCGGAGTTTATCGAGGCCGGGCATTACAGTGCCCACATCCGGCGGATGCGCCTGTTGTATGGCCGCCGCAGGGCGTGTCTGACAACGCTGATTACGCGCTATCTGGGGCCGGAGGCGCTGTCGGATTTCAGCGATAACGCCGGGCTGCATCTGGTGCTGAATCTGCCGGATGACGCGGACGATGTGGAGATAGCCCGTCTTGCCAACGCGCGCGATATTCTGGTGCGCCCGCTGTCGCGCTATTACCTGACGGAAAACCGGCGTCGCGGCCTGCTGATGGGATTCGCCTGCGTGGCGGAGGAGAAAATGGAGGGCGCGTTTAAAGCGCTGCTGGCATGTATTGAAGCGGCTTACCCGGCGCTTTTACGCCGCGCATAAAACAAAACACCCCGCTTAAGGCGGGGTGTGTCATCAGGCTGACGCGGCTTACGCTTCTATCGCGGCACGCAGCTTTTTCATCGCATTTTTTTCAAGCTGACGCACGCGTTCGGCTGAGACGCCGTAGCGGTTGGCCAGTTCCTGCAACGTGCTTTTGTTGTCTTCATCCAGCCAGCGCGCGCGAATGATCTGCTGGCTGCGCTCGTCGAGACCCTGCATGGCATCGGTCAGTTTGTCGGCGGCGTGTTCTTCCCAGTTGTCATCCTCAATGCCGTCGGCAAAGTTAGAAGACTTATCCTGAAGGAACAGCACCGGAGCCATCGGCTGGCTGTCACCCGCGTCATCGTCCGGGGACATGTCAAAGGTCATGTCCTGCGCGGCCATACGCGATTCCATTTCACGCACGTCTTTGCTGGAAACGCCCAGCTCGCGGGCCACCATTTCCACTTCGTCCTGGTTAAACCAGCCCAGACGCTGCTTGGTTTTACGCAGGTTAAAGAACAGCTTACGCTGCGCTTTGGTGGTGGCGACTTTCACGATGCGCCAGTTACGCAGCACATATTCGTGAATTTCAGCTTTGATCCAGTGCACGGCGAAAGAGACCAGACGCACGCCCACTTCCGGATTGAAGCGACGCACCGCTTTCATCAGGCCGATGTTGCCTTCCTGGATCAGGTCCGCCTGCGGCAGGCCATAGCCCGCGTAGTTACGAGCGATATGAACAACAAAACGCAGGTGAGACAGGATCAGCTTTTTCGCTGCTTCCAGATCGCCCTGGTAATGCAGCTTTTCAGCCAGTGCCCGCTCTTCGTCTGCCGACAACATCGGCCAGGCGTTGGCCGCCCGGATATAGGAATCCAGGTTACCGACCGGGGCTAAAGCTAAAGTTTGCATTTCTTTGGTCATTCAAATCCTCTCAATCGACATCGGACTGGCGTTCGTCCCCATCAGGCAACAAACGGGCCAGCATGTTTGAGCAACGAGAATATCAGCCACTCTTTTATCAGACCGTGAATTTATCCACAAGTTCACGTAAGGCTTGTGAATAAATTACGCACAAAATGTGACATTGCTATGAAAAAGCGTGGGCAGGAGAAGCGGAAGTTCACGGTACGCATCCCCTGCTGACGGGAACTCGTAGCAGGGGATGATTATAACAAATATTTTTTACTCGGGGGTAAAGTGACGTAAATGTTGCACCGTGGCAAGCCAGGCGGCCGCCCAGCCGATCATCGAACAGACCAGCAGCAGCAGCAGACACTCATCGAAGGATAACCCGCTGATTTCAAAGGTGGTGCCGAAAACTTTCGCCACATCCGTCACGGCGGCGGATAACCGCATCACCAGGATTTCTGACAGAATCAATGAAAGTAATGCGCCGGTAAACCCGAGCAGCGCGCCGCCGTACAGGAATGGACGCAGGATAAAACCATCCGTCGCGCCAATGAGTTTCTGCACGTTGATGGTGTCACGGCGCGCGAAAATGCTCAGGCGCACGCTGTTGCCGATAACCAGGAACACGGCCGCGACCATCAGTACACCTATCATCGCCGCGACGCGCCCGACCAGCCCGGTGAGCGCCGACAGCCGCGCAAACCAGCTGTCATCCATGCGCACTTCGTCTACGCCCTGAAGCTTCGCCACGCGGTCACGCAGCGTGTTGAGCGCTTCGCTGCTCTGGAAATCGAGCTTCGGTTCGACCACCACCACGGCGGGCAGCGGGTTTTCTTCCAGCATATCCAGCGCGCCGCCAAAGCCCGACCAGTTGCGGAATTCGCCAAGCGCCTCGTCACGCGAGAGGTAATTGACCTTCGCCACGCCCGGCTCGGCCTGGAGCTGCCCCACCACCTGCTGCGCGGCGTTATCGTCGAGCGTTTTATCGAGATAGACCGTAATCTGCGGCGACGGGTAATACTGGGTCGCCGCCTCGCTGACATTCTTATAAACCATGTAGCAGACGCTCGGCAGCGTCAGCGAAATAGCAATTACCATCACCGTTAAAAACGTGGCGAGCGGTTTGCTTTTCAGATCGGCAAGCGCGCCCTGCCAGGCGTAACGCACCTGTTCATTGATGCCGCCCTGACGCGATTTGCCTTTGGTGTTGGAGCCTTTATTTCGCTTCTGCACAGGCCGTCCTGTTTCACCGGAAGAACGCTGTTTACGGAAATTATCCAGTTTGTTGCTAAAGCGCCGGATTTCATTCAGCGCGTCACGTTTATTCACCAACACGGCCTCCATGCAAATGCCCTTCGCTCAGGGTGAGCACCGGGTAGCTGCGCCGTGAGATAAGCCCGGTGTCGTGCGTCGCCATTAATACCGTCACCCCGACGCGGTTAAATTCTTCGAAAAGACGCAGAATGCCTTCCGAGAGGGCGTCATCCAGGTTGCCCGTCGGTTCATCCGCCAGCAGCACAGCCGGTTTATTGACCACGGCGCGGGCGATGCCCACGCGCTGCTGTTCGCCGCCGGAGAGCTGAATCGGGAAGTTTTTCGCTTTGTCCAGCAGACCGACCTTATCCAGCGCCGCCGATACGCGACGGCGAATATCTTCGCCGCTGGCACCCGCGATAATCAGCGGGATCGCCACATTATCGTAGACCGTTCTGTCCATCAGCAGATGGTGATCCTGGAAAATCATGCCGATCTGACGACGCAGGAACGGCACTTCACGGTTTTTCAGGCGGCTTATCTCATGGCCGCCAAACCAGATTTTCCCGGCGCTCGGCCGTTCGATACCGCAAATCAGCTTCAGCAGCGTACTCTTACCGGCGCCGGAGTGGCCGGTAAGAAATGACATCTCGCCTGGCCGCAGGTGGAACGTCACCCCCTGCAGCGCTTGTCTCCCACCGAGATAGGCTTTGCTGACATGTTCAAAGCGAATCATGGTTAATCCTCTCGGGCAAAAAGTGCCTCAATAAAGTCGCCCGCGTTAAACGGACGCAAATCTTCAATACGTTCGCCCACACCAATGTAGCGAATCGGAATACCAAACTGATCGGCCACTGAGAAGATCACGCCGCCTTTGGCGGTGCCGTCAAGCTTAGTGAGCGTAATGCCGGTCAGCCCTACCGCCTCGTGGAACAGCTTCGCCTGGCTGACGGCGTTCTGCCCGGTGCTGGCGTCGATAGTCAGCATCACTTCATGCGGCGCGTTCTCGTCGAGCTTTTTCATCACGCGGACGATTTTTTTCAGCTCTTCCATCAGGTGCGATTTATTCTGCAAACGCCCGGCGGTATCGGCAATCAGCACATCTACGCCGCGCGCTTTCGCCGCCTGGATGGCGTCGAAAATCACGGAGGCGGAATCCGCGCCGGTATGCTGCGCGATAACCGGAATGTTATTGCGCTGCCCCCAGACCTGGAGCTGCTCCACCGCGGCGGCGCGGAAGGTATCACCCGCCGCCAGCATCACCGATTTGCCCTGTTGCTCAAACTGACGCGCCAGTTTACCGATAGTGGTGGTTTTACCCACGCCGTTGACGCCAACCATCAGGATAACAAACGGCGTTTTGCCTTCGACATTCAGCGGCTCGTCCACTTTCGCCAGGATCTCGCCCATCTCTTCTTTCAGCAGGCCGTAGAGCGCCTCGGCATCGCGCAACTGCTTGCGGCTCGCGCCTTCGGTGAGATTGGCGATAATTTTACGCGTGGTGTCCACGCCCACATCGGCAATCAGCAACTGCTCTTCGAGCTCCTCGAACAGATCGTCGTCGATTTTTTTGCCGCGGAACAGACTGATAAATCCGGAACCGAGATTTTCTTTGGTTTTCAGCAGGCTGCGTTTAAGTCGCGCGAAGAAACCCTCTTTGGTGGGTTTTTCCTGCTCTGCAACCGGCGCGGTTTCTTCCTCTTCCGGCTCGGTTTCCAGCGCGGCTTCCGGGTCAGCCGCCAGCGCGACTAATTCTTCTTCGCTAATCGGCGCGTCTTCAGCAATCTCGTCTGCATCGTGCGGCGTTTCCACCGCAGGCTCGACGGCTTTTTCTTCAACAGCCGCTTCTTCAATGACGTCTTCTTCAACGATCGTTTCCGGGGACGCTTCTGGCTGTGGTTCAGCGACAACTTCAGGCGCAAGCGCTACCGGCGCGCGGTTTTCTTCCTGCTCCGGCAGCCACTCTTCCGCTTGCGCAGCCGTTGGTTTTACGGCTTCCGGCTCTGCCTCAACCGACGTCTCGACAGTTTCCGGCTGTGCGCTCTCTTTTTCTTCATGAATCACGCTTTCGCTGACGGCCACGACGTCATCGGCGAATTTTTCAGACTCGGCCAGGGAGTGCGTGGTCTCCTGCGCGGTCGTTTGCGTCTGCGAGTCAGGCTCAACTCGCGCTTCTGTCGCCGCGGGTTGTTCTGTTACGTGTTGTTCTTGTTGTTCGGCTTCCGTTTCTGCCTGCTCTTTCTGGCCAAAACCCAGCCAGGAAAAAAAGCCACGTTTCTTCTCTTTTGCCATTGGCGAATGCACTCCTCGCGGTTAATACATGGCGCAGTCCCGTCGTCTGGCTCAGGGTACTGAAAAAATTGCGAATGAATAAGTGAGTCTACCACTTTCCCGCCGGGGCGGCATACCGCCGCACGGAGGTTTCGCCCGCCCGTTTGCGCCGCTAGAATAGCAGCCTGAACAGAAAAGCGTGTGAGCATAATGAAGAAACCAACCTCCTCGGGTAGCGGCCAGATCCGCATTATTGGCGGACAGTGGCGCGGCAGAAAACTGCCGGTGCCTGACAGCCCCGGTCTGCGCCCCACCACCGACCGCGTGCGCGAAACCTTATTTAACTGGCTGGCGCCGTATCTGGTGGGCGCGCGCTGTCTGGACTGCTTCGCCGGCAGCGGCGCGCTGGGCCTGGAGGCGCTCTCCCGCTACGCCGCCGACGCCACGCTTTTAGAGATGGAACGCGGCGTCGCGCAGCAGCTTCAGAAAAACCTTGCTACGCTCAAATCCAGCGCAGCAAAGGTAGTGAACACTAACACACTTAATTTTCTGAACCAGACCGGCGAGCCGCACGACATCGTGTTTGTCGATCCGCCGTTTCGTAAAGGGCTGCTGGAAGAGACGCTGAACCTGCTGGAGACGCGCGGCTGGCTGGCGCCTCAGGCGCTGATTTACGTTGAAAGCGAAGTAGAAAACGGCCTGCCGCCGGTGCCTGCAAGCTGGCAACTGCATCGCGAGAAAGTGGCGGGCCAGGTGGCGTACCGGCTTTATCTGCGCGAATCACAAGGAGAGCAAAATGCTGATTAATCTGGGACGCCTGCTGATGCTGGGCGTGTGGGGCTTTCTGCTGCTGAACGTGATCCAGCCGTTCCCGCGCCCGCTGAATATTTTCGTCAACGTGGCGCTATTTTTCATGATAATCATGCATATTCTGCAATTATCGCTGCTGCGCGCCACGCAGCCGAAAGACGCCCCGCCGTTAAGCCGTTTCCAGCAGGCGCGGATTTTTATCTTCGGTGTGTTTGAGCTGATCGCCTGGCAGAAAAATCAGAAGAAGCCGCGCTAACAAACGCGGCAGGTAGTTTCCCAGGGCGGGTAAGCGACGCGCACCCGCCATGCCACGTTAACGCGCAGGCGCATCATTTCCCCAGGGCGGGTAAGCAACGCGCACCCGCCGTGCCACGTTAACGCACGGGCAAGTCATTTTTGTAGGGCGGGTAAGCGACGCGCACCCGCCGTGCCAGGTTAACGCGCGGCAAGTCATTTTTGTAGGGCGGGTAAGCAACGCGCACCCGCCATGCCAGGTTAACGCGCGGCAAGTCATTTTTGTAGGGCGGGTAAGCGAAGCGCACCCGCCGTGCCGCCTTAACGCGCGGGCGCAGGAACAAACTCCAGAAAACGCGTTCCCTGATACACCAGCTGGCCCTCATCGCCCACCGTCAACTGGTGGTAATGGGCCTCATCCAGCCGAAACCGCATCTCCGCCCCGCCTTCCTGCGGGCGAAACGTCGCTTCGTACCGCACGGTTTGCGCAGGCGGCGCGACCTGCTGTTCGCGCGAACGCCGCCCGTTTACGGGTTTTTCCCGCTTGCTGGCCACTACTACGTCTTGCTGCGTGACCGGGGCCGCGTCATTTTCTGTTTTCTCGCGCCGCTGCTGCACATAGCGAAATGAAGCGGCCGCGACGATTAACGCGATGATAATAATGAAAAAAAGCGGTGGCTTACTCATGACAGGTCCCGGCGGCTTAACTCTTTTTAAGAATACCCCGCAGCGCCAGGCGTTGTCATCTCGCCCGTCTGACCACTAGACTGAAATCAAGGGCCGTGCGCGGTATGCGCACGTTACAATAACTGAATCAGGGACTTATCATGCTTTGGTCGTTTATTGCTGTCTTTTTATCCGGTTGGCTGTATGTCGATGCATCTTACCGCGGTGCCACCTGGCAACGCTGGATCTTTAAACCTTTAACGCTGCTGCTGTTACTGCTGCTCGGCTGGCAGGCGCCGCTCGCCAGCCCGACAGGCTATCTGGTGCTGGCAGGCCTGGTGGCGACGCTCGCGGGTGATGCGTTGACGCTGCTGCCGCGCCAGCAGTTGCTGTACGCCTTCGGGGCGTTTTTCCTGTCGCACCTGCTCTATACCGTCTGGTTCGCGAGCCAGATGACGCTCTCCTTTTTCTGGCCGTTGCCGCTGGCGTTGCTGGTGATAGGCGCGGCGCTGATCGCGACTATCTGGACGCGCCTTGGCGATCTCCGCTGGCCGATTTGTACCTATATCGGCATGACGCTGGTAATGGTGTGGCTTGCGGGCGAGCTCTATTTCTTCCGCCCGACCGACACCAGCTTCTCCGGCTTCGTCGGCGCGGTGCTGCTGCTGCTGAACGCGGTCGTCTGGCTCGGCAGCCACTACCGTAAGCGCTTTACTGCCGACAGCGCCATCGCCGCCGCCTGCTATTTCGCGGGCCACTTTATGATTGTCCGCTCGCTGTATCTGTAAACAACCACGACGGGCGGTGAAATGCCGCCCACAATCTCCTTGACTCTGGAGTCGACTCCAGAGTGTAAGCTCTGGTAATGAGAAAATTATCATTACCGGAGGACGCCATGCGCACCCCTTCTGAAAAGCCTCGCGCGACGCCGCAGTTCGCGAAAATGACGCCGATTTCAGCACCGCAAAAACCGGCCATCAGCAAAGCAGCCTGTTGCGAAAGCGACTCTTGCGAAAACCCGCAACCGGTGCAGGAAGCCGCAGGCGCGCTACGCTGGCAGGTCGCCGGTATGGACTGCGCCGCCTGCGCCCGCAAAGTGGAGAACGCCGTGCGTCAGGTGCCGGAGGTGCGTCAGGTTCAGGTATTATTCGCGACCGAAAAACTGGTGGTGGACGCCCCCGCATCACAACGCGAGGCCATTGAACAGGCGGTACGCGCCGCCGGTTATACGCTGCGCGAGGCAAATGCCGCCGCGCCCGCGACGCCTTCCGGCTTACGTGAAAACCTGCCGATTCTCGTTATCGCGGCTTTTATGGCGCTAAGCTGGGCGCTGGAGCAGTTGCATCCGCTGGCGGGACGCATCGCGTTCACCATTACCACGCTGGTCGGGCTGTTCCCGGTCGCGCGTCAGGCATGGCGTCTTATCCGCAGCGGCAATCCGTTCGCCATCGAAACGCTGATGAGCGTGGCTGCCACCGGCGCGCTGATTATCGGGGCCAGTGAAGAAGCGGCAATGGTGCTGCTGCTCTTTTTAGTCGGCGAGCGGCTGGAAGGATGGGCGGCGAATCGTGCGCGCAGCGGCGTCAGCGCGCTGGTGGCGTTACGCCCGGAAACGGCGGTGCGCCTGCGCGGCGAGGCGCGCGAAACCGTAGCGATAAGCGAGCTTCAGCCCGGCGATGTGATTGAAGTGGCCGCAGGCGGCAGGCTTCCGGCAGACGGCAAACTGCTCGCCGCGGCGGCGAGTTTCGATGAGAGCGCGCTGACCGGCGAATCGCTGCCGGTTGAGCGCCAGCCAGGCGAAAAAGTCCCTGCCGGCGCGACCAGCGTCGATCGTCTGGTGTCGCTTGAAGTCACTTCACGCCCCGGCGACAGCGCCATTGACCGCATTCTGCATCTCATTGAAGAGGCGGAATCGAAACGCGCGCCGATTGAGCGCTTTATCGATCGCTTCAGCCGCATCTATACCCCGGTCATTATGGCGGCGGCGCTGCTGACGGCGCTTATTCCGCCATTGCTGTTTGCCGCGCCCTGGCTGCCGTGGATTTACAAAGCGCTGGCGCTGCTGCTGATTGGTTGCCCGTGCGCGCTGGTGATCTCGACGCCTGCGGCGATCACATCAGGCCTTGCAGCCGCCACGCGCTTTGGCGCGCTGATTAAAGGCGGTGCCGCGCTGGAAGCGCTGGGGCGCGTTGAGCAAATTGCTTTTGATAAAACCGGCACGCTGACGGCGGGCACGCCGCAAGTCACGGCAATCGATCCGGTCGACGGACTGGAAGCGGAAGCGCTGCTGGCTTACGCCGCAGCCGTTGAGCAGGGCAGCACGCATCCGCTGGCGCAGGCGGTGGTGCGCGAGGCGACCACGCGCGGCGTGGCGACGCTTCGCGCCGGTGCGCAGCGCACGCTGGCGGGAGCGGGTGTTGAAGCGCAGGTGGAGGGCCGCCTGCTTCGCATCAGCGCGCCGGATAAAGTGAGCATTGCGCTTCCGGAGGACTGGCAGGCGCGTATCCGAGCGCAGGAGGCGCAGGGCCAGACGGTGATCGTGGTGACCGCAAGCGATCGGCTTCTCGGCACGCTGGCGCTTCGCGATACGCAGCGCGCCGACGCCCGCGACGCGGTGGAGAAACTCCGGGCGCTCGGCGTGGGGAGTGTGATGCTGACCGGCGATAACCCGCGCGCGGCGGCGGCAATTGCCGCAGAGTTAGGTATGGAATATCGCGCCGGGCTGCTGCCTGCGGATAAGGTGACAGCGGTCAATGCGCTTAAAGCCCGCGCGCCGCTGGCGGTGGTCGGCGACGGTATTAACGACGCGCCTGCGATGAAAGCCGCGACCATCGGCATTGCGATGGGCAGCGGCACCGATGTGGCGCTGGAGGCCGCCGACGCGGCGCTGACGCACAACCGGCTGGCGGCGCTGCCGGAGATGATCGCGCTTGCCCGCGCCACGCACCGTAATATTCGTCAGAACATCGCGATTGCGCTGGGGTTAAAGGCCGTTTTCCTGGTGACGACGCTGCTCGGGTTGACCGGCCTGTGGCTGGCCGTGCTGGCCGATACGGGTGCGACGGTGCTGGTGACCGCCAATGCGTTAAGGCTGTTGCGTAAACGCGGCTGACGGGGAACATGGAACACGGTGGGTGCGCTTCGCTTACCTACCCTACGTTCAGGGCGGAAGGTTGATACGGTGGGTGCGCTTCGCTTACCCACCCTACATTACAGCGGCCCGAATACTCGTAGGGCGGGTAAACAACGTGCACCCGCCATCTCAACGGCGCTTACCCACCCTACATTACAGCGGCCGGAATATTCGTAGGGCGGGTAAACGAAGTGCACCCGCCACCTCAACACCCGCCACCTCAACCTGAACACCCGCCACCGCCCTTACATCATCCCTAACACTCGCGGCAGCCAGAGCGAAATGGCCGGAATGTAAGTCACCATCGCCAGCACAATAAGCAGCACCCCATAAAACGGCAGCATGGCGCGCACCACGGTTTCGATATTCTTCTTACTGACGGCGCTCGCCACAAACAGCACCGAACCCACCGGCGGCGTAATCAGCCCGATCCCAAGATTCACCATCATGATCATCCCGAAATGCACCGGATCAATGCCGAGCTGGTTGGTGACCGGCAACAGCACCGGCGTCAGGATCAAAATGATCGGCGCCATGTCCATCAGCGTGCCAATCAACAACAGCATAATGTTGAGGTACATCAGGATGACATATTTGTTATCCGACAGCGTCGTGAAGAATTCTGTAATGCGCATCGGCAATTGCATATACGTCATCACCGCGCCGAACGCTGCCGCAAAGCCGATTAAGATCATCACGATCGTCACCGTTTTCACGGTGCGGAACATCAGCTTCGGTAGTTCGCTCCATTGGTAATCGCGATAGATAAACATCGTCACGAAAAACGCCCACAGGCACGCCACCGCCGCCGATTCCGTCGCGGTAAACACGCCGGTCAGAATGCCGCCCAGGATAATCACGACCGTCATCAGCCCCCACAGCGCATCAATGAAAATTTTCAGCGCCTGCCTGAGCGGGATCCGCTCGCCTTTCGGGTAGCCGCGCCGCCGGGCGAAGGCGATGCAGAGCACCATCAGGCTCAGCCCCAGCAGCAACCCCGGTAATACGCCCGCGATAAACAGCGTCGCGATAGACACGGTGCCGCCCGCCGCCAGCGAATAGATAACCGAATTATGGCTGGGCGGAATAAGAATCGCCTGCACCGAGCCACTCGCCGTGACCGCCGCGGCGTATTCGCGCGGGTAGCCTTTCTTTTCCATCTCCGGGATCATCACGCTGCCGATAGATGCGGTATCCGCCACCGACGAGCCGGAAATCGCGCCGAAAAACGTCGAGGCGACAATATTTACCAGCGACAGCCCGCCGCGGATAAACCCCACAAACAGATAGGCGAAGTTCACCAGCCGTCGGGCGATGCCGCCTTCGGCCATAATCGCGCCCGCCAGGATAAAAAACGGGATCGCCAGCAGCGTGAATTTGTTAACGCCGCTGGTTATCTGGATCATCAGCGCCTCCAGCGGCAGATCTATCCAGAGCGCGCCCACGATGGCGCTCAGGCCCACCGCGAAAGCGACCGGCATCCCGAGCGCCAGCAGCACCGCCAGCGTGGCCAGTAAGATAAATGCGTCCATAACGTTCCCCGCTAGCTATGGTTGCCAATGAGCACGACCGGGCGGTTCTCCTGAGAGCCCCACAGCAGCCGCTCGATGACGAACAGAATCATCACCGCCGAGCCGATGGGCAGCGGCAGATAACTTTCTCCTGATGTAAGCACCGGAAATTCCGCGACGGGCTGTTCCCACAGCTCCATACACAACAGGGCGCTGTAGTAAAACATCACCACGGAGATGATGAGCATCAGCAGATCGACCACGCGCGCGCAGACCCGCTGCGCAAACGGCGGCAGGCGATCGGTCAGCATGTTCACCGCAATATGCGAGCCTGCGCGGTAGCCCACCGCCGCGCCGATAAAGGTAAACGTCACCATACAGATAATGGCGACGGGCTCAGGCCAGGACTCACCCCGGTTGAGCACGTAACGCGAGAAAATCCCTATCGGGATCACGACCGTCATAATCAACAGCGCGAACCCGGCCACCATCATGGCGAGCAGATACAGGCGATCCATCCAGACCAGAAAGAATCGGGACATAAACACTCCGCAGCGGATGAGGTGCCGGGGCCAGCCCGGCGTTAGACATTATTTGACGTCGGCGATGGCTTTCATCAGATCCTGATGCTTCGCGCCATACTGGTCGCGCACCGGCGCGGTCGCGTTAACGAAAAACGCTTTATCGATGTCGTGGAACTGCACGCCGCCCGCTTTCATTTTGTCGAGCGCCTGTTTGTTATAGGCATTCCACAGCTCACGCTGTTCCATTTGCGCCTCGCGGGCGAGCGTCAGGATTTTCTGTTGCTGCTCGGGCTTGAGCTTGTCCCATTTCACTTTCGAGTAGAGCAGCATTTCGGGGATGATGAAGTGGCCGCTCAGGGTGTAGTGCTTCGCGACCGGCAGGTAGTTATGCGCGATATAGGTCGGCGGGTTATTTTCCGCGCCGTCGATAACGCCGGTTTGCAGGCCGCTGTAAACTTCACTCACGCCCATCGCCACGGCGTTCGCGCCCATCGCTTTCAGCGTGCCGATAGCGACCGGGCTACCCTGTACGCGAATTTTCATGCCCTTGAGATCGTCCGGCTTCACGACCGGATTTTTGGTGATTAAGTTGCGGGTGCCGGAGTCCATCCAGCCTAAAAAGACCAGCCGCGATTTCGGGTTACTGGTGAGTTTGTCACCGATTTGCTTGCCGATATCGCCATCGATGACTTTGTGCATATGGTCTTCGTCACGAAACACATACGGCAGCGTAAACACTTCGATCTCCGGCAAAATCGCGGCAACCGGTGCCATTGAAACGCGGATCATGTCAATAGCACCCATCTGCGCCTGCTCTATCATCTGCTTTTCATCGCCCAGCACGCCGCCCGGAAAGGTTTTAATTTCCAGCTCGCCGTTGGTTTGTTGTTTTAACTTTTCACCCATGTTTTGCACGGCGACGACGTTCGGGTAGCCCTGCGGGTGAACATCGGCCGCTTTAATCACTTGCGCATGGAGAGCGGGCGCAAACAGCAGTGACGCGGTGGAGAGGCAAAGACCGGCCAGCGCCGGGATAAATCGCTTTTTCATCGGGTCGCTCCAGAGGATAAGGACAGGCTAGTTATAAAACGGTGTTTTGATTTGTCGGTTATAAACTAGACGACGTCCTGTAAAGGCAGGGTGAAGCGCCTCACAAAAGCAACAACTTTGAAACAAGGGTTTAAAAAGAATGTGACGTGAGTTCAGAAAGCCGCATGCGCGCGGCTTACGGCAGGGATTATTGATTTTTACGCAGCAGATAACGATACGGCAGCGTTTCGGTTTGCGAGGCCACCAGCTCGTGCTCCATAAAGCGGCAGAATCCAGGAATATCGCGCGTCGTCGCCGGATCATCGGCAACAATCAGCAGCGTTTCGCCGGGCTGCATATTACGCACGGTTTTACGCACCATCATCACCGGCTCAGGGCAGCGCAGCCCGAGGGCGTCCAGGGTGTGGTCAGGGTTGGCGAACAGATCGGTCATGCTTCTCTCGGCGTTGTCAAAAACCGCCCTAGTTTACCCCCCGTTTTTTGTGACGCAACTCATGTGAACGATTGCGTTAAAATTAACCATTGCATTGGCGAGACAAAGCAGTATTATGCGGCGGCTTTTGCGCAAACGCGCTGCGTCTGCCTTAGCATGAAGATGAACTGGGTTCCCTCACCCCAACTAACAAAAAGGTCACAATATGACGCCCTTTACTCCTGGCCAGCGCCGCAACGCGCTCGTCTGGCTTTCGTTGTTTCATTTGCTGGTGATCACCTCCAGCAACTATCTGGTGCAGCTGC
This sequence comes from Cronobacter sp. HA18003, assembly GCF_011605905.1. Taxonomy (NCBI): domain Bacteria; kingdom Pseudomonadati; phylum Pseudomonadota; class Gammaproteobacteria; order Enterobacterales; family Enterobacteriaceae; genus Cronobacter; species Cronobacter sp. HA18003. The sequence continues at coordinate 137,811 of NZ_JAANQO010000027.1, forward strand.
CCGTCTCCATTTTTGGTTTTCATACCACCTGGGGCGCGTTTAGCTTTCCGTTTATTTTCCTTGCCACCGATCTGACCGTGCGCATTTTTGGCGCGCCGCTGGCTCGTCGCATTATTTTCGCCGTGATGGTGCCTGCGCTGCTGGTCTCCTACGTGATCTCCTCGCTGTTTTATATGGGGAGCTGGCAGGGGTTTGACGCGCTGTCGCACTTCAATCTGTTCGTCGCGCGCATCGCGACCGCCAGCTTTATGGCCTATGCGCTCGGGCAGATCCTCGACGTGCATGTGTTTAACCGCCTGCGCCAAAGCCCGCACTGGTGGCTGGCGCCGGGCGCGTCGCTGCTGCTCGGCAACGTCAGCGATACGCTGTCGTTCTTCTTTATCGCCTTCTGGCGCAGCCCGGACCCGTTCATGGCCGAACACTGGATGGAAATCGCGCTGGTGGACTACACCTTCAAGGTGCTTATCAGCCTGGTGTTCTTCCTGCCGATGTATGGCGTGCTGTTGAAAAAGCTGGCGGATAAATCCGATTTCCACGTGCTGCAGCGCGGTTAAAGGTTCACGGAATTTCTTGTGTTAAGATGCAGGGATGGGTCGTGTTGACCGTCTCTTGTAAAGGAATAAGTGAATGCGCAATCTGGTGAAATATGTCGGTATTGGCCTGCTGGTGATGGGGCTTGCCGCCTGCGATAACAAAGACAGCAACGCGCCGGCCAGCGCCGGTGCCTCACAGAGCGAAGCTTCCGGCCAGCCGGTCAGCCTGCTGGACGGTAAACTCAGCTTCTCCCTGCCGTCGGATATGACCGATCAGAGCGGTAAAGTAGGCACCCAGGCGAACAATATGCACGTCTACTCTGACCAGACCGGCCAGAAAGCCGTGATCGTTATCGTCGGCGAGAAAAGCCAGGAATCGCTGGAAGTGCTGGCGAAGCGTCTGGAAGATCAGCAGCGCGCCCGCGACCCGCAACTGCAGGTCGTGACCAATAAAGCGATTGAAATCAAAGGCCAGAAGATGCAGCAGCTCGACACCGTCATCTCTGCCAAAGGCCAGACCGCTTACTCCTCCGTGGTGCTGGGCAATGTCGATGACAAACTGCTGACCCTGCAAATCACGCTGCCTGCCGATAACCAGCAGCAGGCGCAGAGCACCGCAGAGAACATCATCAACACCATCGTGGTGAAGTAATCCGCAGTAAAAATGACGCTTAAAACGCGGCCTGCCCTTTACGGGGCGGGCCGTTTTTTTAGCTGTACGCTTAAGAGAATGGCGAGCAGCACCAGCCCCGCCGCCGCCAGATAAATCGCCGGTACGCCCGCCCAGGCCATCAGCACGCCCGCCGCCGGGCCGGTTATCCCAAGAGACAGATCCATAAACAGCGTATAAGTGGCGAGCGCCGCGCCCTGATTGCTCTGGGGCACCGCTTTCACCGCCACGACGCCAAGCGCCGGGAAAACCAGCGAGAACCCTGCGCCTGCAAGAAACGTCCCCGCTTTCGCCATCCACGGCTCCACCGCCAGCCCAACCATCAGCAACCCGACCGTTTCCACCACGCCGCAGATAAGCGTCACGTTAATCCCGCCCAGCCGGTTAATCGCGTTAGGGAATAACAAGCGTGTGCCGACAAACGCGCCGCTGAAGAGCGTCAGAGCGAACGCCGCGCCGTCCCAGCCTTTCGCCTGATAGAACAGCGTAATAAACGTGGCGATCACCCCAAAGCCGGAAGTGGTGAGCGCCAGCGCCATGCCGAACGGCCAGACCTTGCCGAGCACCGCGCGAAACGGCAGCGGTTTTCCCTTGCTCGCCTTCACGGCCGGGCGCGGCAGCGCTAACACAATGCCAAGCAGCGCAACGCCCATAATGACGCCCGCCACCAGCGGCAGGCCGCCCTGGCGGTACAGCAGCGCACCGAGCGGCGCGCCCACGGCCATCGCGCCGTAGGTGACCACGCCGTTCCAGGAGATCACTTTACCGATGTGCGTCGAGCCGACCACGCCGACGCCCCAGAGCGTCGAGCCGGTTCCCGCACAGCTTTGCCCAAAGCCCAGCACTACGCGCCCGAGACACAGCAGCGCCAGCGACACCAGCGGCGCGCCGGCCCCCCACCACGCCAGAAAATAGCTCGCGCCGCTCAGCAGACAGCCGGACATCCCGACGATCACCACGGTTTTCGGCCCCCAGAGATCGGCATAGCGCCCCGCATGAGGACGGCTTATCAGCGTGGCGATATACTGAAGGCTGATAACCAGCCCCGCCCAGAACGGGCTAAACCCCATCACATCATGAACATAGCCCGGCAGTACCGCGAGCGGCAGGCCGATGGTCAGAAAGGTAGCGAAATTGAAGATAACGATGGAGACGATTTTCAGGTTCAGCCGTAAGCCGCTTAATGCGGGTTCGGCGCTTACATCCGGCATGACATTTCACTTTTTTGGCAACAGCGGTAGCGTCAGTATAAACCTGAAATTTCCTTCAACGGAAACGCCCGCGTTTCAGACTTCCTCCCTGCGGCGCAATGCCCATTGCACACTACACTAAGAAAGCCCTCATCAAAGGAATTGGTTATGATTGGTCCACAACGACCCCAACCCCAACAAGATAAAGTCGGCCTGCATATGCTGCAAAAGCTGGCGGCGCTGGTGATTATTCTGGCCGGTATTCACGCCGCCGCGGATATGATTGTTCCGCTTCTGCTGGCGCTGTTTCTGGCGATTGTGCTCAACCCGCTGGTGACCTGGTTTATGCGCCGCGGTTTTCGCCGCCCTGTCGCGATTACTATCGTCGTGTTTGTGATGCTGATAGGCCTGACGCTGCTGCTGGGCGTGCTGGCGGCGTCGTTTAATGAATTTGTCGCGTTAATGCCAAAATATAATAAGGAACTGACGCGAAAACTGCTGCATCTTCAGGAAATGGTGCCGTTTATGCACCTGCATCTTTCGCCGGAGCGTATGCTGCAACGCATGGATTCCGACAAAATGATGACCTTCGCCACGACGCTGATGACGCAGCTTTCCGGCGCGATGGCAAGCGTCGTGCTGCTGGTGATGACAGTCGTTTTTATGCTGTTCGAAGTGCGACACGTGCCTTATAAGCTGCGCTTTGCGCTCTCAAATCCCCAACTGCATATCGCCGGGCTGCACCGCGCGTTAAAAGGCGTCAGCCACTATCTGGCGCTGAAAACGCTCATCAGCCTGTGGACCGGCGTGATCATCTGGCTCGGCCTGACGCTGCTCGATATCCAGTTCGCGCTGATGTGGGGCGTGCTCGGATTTCTGCTCAACTACATTCCCAATATCGGCGCGGTGCTCTCGGCAATCCCGCCCATGATCCAGGCACTGCTGTTTAATGGCGTGTATGAAGTGGTGATGGTGGGGGTGCTGTTCTCGCTGGTGCATATGATTCTGGGCAATATCGTCGAGCCACGTATGATGGGCCACCGCCTCGGGATGTCCACGATGGTGGTGTTCCTCTCGCTGCTGTTCTGGGGGTGGTTACTTGGGCCGGTCGGCATGCTGTTGTCGGTGCCGCTCACCAGCGTCTGTAAGATCTGGATGGAAACCACGCACGGCGGCAGTAAGCTCGCCGTGCTGCTTGGCCCGGGCCGTCCGAAAACCCGGCTGCCGGGGTAGGCCATTACACTACGCGGCGCGCGGCGAGATAACGCGCGCGCCAGTATTCGTTAGTGAGGCTGGAGATGGTCACGCCTTTCTCTTTCGAGGCGTGAATAAACTGATTATCGCCGATATACACTCCCACATGGCGCTGTTGCGGGCCGGTGCTGAAAAACACCAGATCGCCCGGTTGCAGCGCCGTTTTTCTTACCGCTGTGCCCTTTTTAAGTTGCTGCAAGGTGGTGCGCGGCAGCGACACGCTCACCGATTCGGCAAAAAGATGCTGCATCAGCGCTGAGCAATCAACGCCGTGGCGCGTCGTACCGCCAAAGTGATAGCGGGTGCCTTTCCAGCTGATATAGCGATTTAACAACGCGCGTTTAAGCAGCGGGTGCGGCGGTGCCGTCTCTGTGAGGTGCCAGGAATAGTCATTATCATCATCGTGATAATGCCAGGACGCAGGCAGTACGGCGCTGAACGCCGGGGCTGCAAGCAGTGAGGTACAATAAAAAAGTATCATTAATAAAAAACGCATCGCGATCGTTACCGTCTCGTGTTGTGACTCCTTACCCGGTCAGGAAGTGCGCTCCGTATGTGCTTCCTCTGACAGGCCGCAACGTTAACGACTGGCGATAAAACAGACTATCGACTCTCACTACATTCGTTTGTTACTCCTCTTTCATTGACCGTCATAACCCCTTCATCCCACACCGAATAAACGCCATTTTTATACGCCAGCCCTTTCTTTTTACGGGATTTTTACGCCGGCGACAGCCGTAAAGCGCTAGCCTTTGACCATCGCCCGAGCGGCCCACAAGAAGCGTGACCTATGTTCTCCTTTGCACTCACTCCCTGGTTTAAAACCCCGAGCCCGACCGCAGCGCCTTCTGGTCAGGAACCGATTATGTTTTCTACATTGCTGAATACCTGGATGCTGGCGGGCACGTCGCAGGGCGCACTTATGTCCTTTCGCCAGGAAGCCGATGCTTACCTGCGGGAATATCCGCATACCCGCCATGTCGATATTTATCTGCACGATCTGAACGGCTGTCGGCGCGGCAAGCGCATCAGCGCTGAGAGCCTGCGCTCGCTCGCCCAGGGCTGCTATTTTCCGCTGTCGGTCTACGCCATGGATATGGAAGGGCACGTTGTTGAAAGCGCCCTCGCGCAGCGCGAGCCGGACAGGCTCTGCCTGCCGGTCAGCGGCACGCTGCGCCCTTGTGCAAGCGATCCAGCGCATCACGCCCAGTTGCTGCTCGCCATGCAGGAGCCGGACGGCGCAGGCTGCGCGCTGGAGCCGCGCGTTGTGCTGGAGCGCCTTCTGGCGCAGTTTCACGCGCGCGGCCTCTACCCGGTAATAGCCCCGGAAGTGGAGTTTTATTTGCAGGCCGTAGACGGCGCGCCGCCGTCATCACGCTGCTTTGATATTGACATGCCAGAGCGCGACAGCGCGCTGCTGGAGGCGATGGAAACCGAGGCGCGGCGTCAGGGATTACCGCTTTGCGGTATCGTGGCGGAAGCGCAAGCGGGCCAGTTCGAACTCAATTTTCCGCACACCCCGCGCGTGGTGGAGATGTGCGATCGGGTGCTGGCGGCGCGACGGCTGGTGCATCAGGTGGCGGAAAAACAGGGCTACCGGGCAAGCTTTATGGCCAAACCGCGAGCAGCACTGGCCGGCAGCGGCCTGCACATTCATATCAGCCTGAACGACGCGCAGGGCAATAATCTGTTCGCCAGTGACGCGGGAAACCCGAACGTGATGATGCGCCGCAGTCTGAGCGGCCTGCTGGCGCTGATGCCCGCAAGCGTCGCGCTGGTCACGCCTGGCGCCAACGCCTTCCGGCGGCTGCGAAAGAGCCTGAACGAACCGCTGTTTTCATCGTGGGGTTACAACGATCGCTCGGCGGCACTGCGCCTGCCCTGCGCGGATCCCGCGCGTCAGCGCATCGAATACCGGCTCGCGAGCGCCGACGCCAACCCGTATCTCGTGGCGGCAGCGGCGCTCGCAGGCATTCTCTATGGCCTTGATCGTCCGTTAACGCTGCCCGAACCAGGCGCAAGCGCGGAGCTGCCCGCCCTGCCGCTCTTCTGGCCGGACGCGCTGGCGCGTTTTCAGGAGGCGAAGTGGTTACAGGAACAACTGGGCGCGCCGTTCAGCGACGCCTGGCTTGCCTGTAAACGCCAGGAGCTGGCCCGGTTTGAAAGTGAAGTCACCGACGCGGAAAAACGCGCCCATCCCCACTAGTCACGTGAAAAGAGGCGAATCCTGTCTCGCTTCGTCATGATATTCAGCCCCCGCGGCGTACCGCACGGTGCCGATGCGCAGGCGCAAGCCCTGCGCGACATCCGGGGTTTTCACGCCCCGGACTCTCTGCTGAGGCGTTATTCAGCTGTGTAGAGACATTAAAGTTGTATCCTTTAACCTGAAAAAGACTTTAAAGTTGTAAAGTTTTAAAAAAACACATACAAAACATGATGCTAAGTGTGTATCACACGCTGTTCCAACATTATGCCTTGATGTTCTTGCAGGAACTGCAATTTACAGGAGGAAAAAGGTGTTTTTGTAGTTATCTGGCGTTACGTGACAGTGTTGGTCAGATACTTCCACCTCTTCAGAGTTAAAGTTTGATATATGGGAAAAAAAACGCTCCCGGACGGGAGCGTAAGCCAGTGACTTCGGCGTCAAATGAGGGTCTAACAAGTGGAGCTGCGGGTTAATTCTGGGTGATCTGACTGCGATGCTTATCAGCCTGCTGCTGGTGAACAACGGAAGACTGACCATTATTCGCCTTCTCATGTACAGCTGCGGCCTTCTCATGCTCGCTCATTTCAGAAAATGACTTTGCTGTTTCGTTGGTAGCTCCGGGTTTAGCTTTCATCATTTTTTTATGCATTTCAGCCATGTCCTGGTGGGCAGCAGAATTGCTGTTTTGCATCATGTCATGGGACATTGCGGCCTGATCGTGACTGCTCATATCCATCATTGTCATGCTGTCTCCCTGAATTGCACTTTTTTCAGCAGATGACTGCATCTGGTGGGCAGGTGCCTGTGCATTATTTACCTGGTCATGCATGTTCATTGTCTCTGCAGCCATGGCAGATGAAGCGGCAGCCATAATGGCAACAAATGATACGAGAATCTTTTTCATGGTTGGGTCTCCGGTGTTTACATACCCAAACAATCAATGGCTTATAACAGAGAAAGCAGTTGATCTCAGGGCGGGTTAATCATCACTCCAGGAACCAGGTGATTGTGTTATCACGCTGCTCCTGATTTATGAATAATTATAAAAAACCGCCTCTGTTTATCGCGTGACTGAATGATGACAATTTTGTCACCTTCCAGGTTTCTCCTGAACAACGGGATTAATCCATTAACAGGCGCACTTTGAACACAATTTCACGCCCCTGCTGTTCTGCTGACAGCTCGCCGCCGTGAGCATGAATGATCGACCTTGTAATTGATAATCCCAGCCCCGCGCCTTCCGTGTTGTAGAACCTTGATGAGTCTGCGCGATAGAACCGGTCAAACAAACGTTCCAGATTAGCGGGAACCTGGCCGGACATCGTATTCGTAATCATCACGTTCACACAGTCACTGTCACGCTCAAGGTGTATCGCTGTACAGGTGTTATCGGGAGAATACTTGATTGCATTGGAAAGCAGGTTACTGAAAGCACGTCGGAGCATATCGCTGTCTCCGGCAACAACGCCCTCTCCTTCAACCGTGATTGTCTTTCCTGTTTCGTCTGCCAGGGGCTCGAACAACTCACGTAATTCATTCAGTTCGGCTGCCAGATCCACATCATGTTTATCCAGCCGCAGCAGACCATGCTCTGAACGTGCCAGAAAAAGCATGTCACTGGTCATTCGTGACAACCTTTTCAGTTCTTCCAGGTTAGCGAATAAAATTTCGCGGTAATGCGAAACATCCCTTTCCTTAGCCAGTGCAAACTGCGTCTGCATCATCAGATTACTGACTGGTGTGCGCAGCTCATGCGCGATGTCAGACGAGAAATCTGACAGTTTCCGGAATGCCCCCTCCAGGCGATCAAACATATTATTGAACTCCTGCATGGTCTCAGAGATTTCCGGCGGAGCCAGATCGGGATTTAGACGCTGATCCAGGCTGTGTACGGTCATGGAGGAAGCCAGACTGGTCATTTCCCGTAGCGGTTTCAGACCAATACGTGTGGTCAGCCAGCCCAGAAAAACAGAAATAAAGACCAGACCGATATTGAACCAGAACAGCCAGGTACTGAGTTTGTCCATAAACAGGGTGTGATACCCAGTATCCGTGGCAACCGTAATGATGACATGTTTGCTTTTACCCTGTTCCGGCGTCACGGCAACCCGCCGCGAGATACTGCGGTACACGGTGTTATTTTCTTCCGTCTGGATCATATAGTCGAGAATATCACCCGACTTATTAAGCAGGACCGCTGGAACAACAGAATTTTTGGCATAGAGTTCAACAATTTTTTCATTTTCCATGTTTTTTATAGAAATGAATAAGCCATTGTGCCCCACCATCGCATCGTTTATTTTTTCTGATAATGACTTAATATCCGTTTTGTTCCTGAACGTCTCTGTTTTAAGAAACTCTTCGGTGAGCTGAAGTTTACCTGTCAGAAAATCGCGGTCCTGATTATCGAAATAGCCATTAAGGGTGCTAATCAGGATAAAACTTGATAACCACCATACCGTAAGCATCACCGCAGAAAAAATCAGGCTCAGGCGTGTGGTCAGGGAAATTTTGAACCTCACTCTTCTCTGATCTCCAGGACATATCCGGCACCGCGAACGGTATGGATCAGTTTTGGCTCAAAGTCATCATCAATTTTACTTCTCAGACGTCTCACGGCGACATCAATCACATTCGTATCACTGTCAAAATTCATGTTCCAGACCAGGGACGAGATAAGACTCCTGGGTAACACTTCTCCGGTGCGTTGCAGCAGCAACTCAAGCAGAACGTATTCTTTACCGGTGAGATGGATCTTCTTCCCCGAACGGATCACGGTCCGGCGCACCATATCAACGGTCATATCGGCGATGGTGCAGACTGTTGCGGCCTGCGAGCGTGCCCGGCGCAGTAGGGTTCTTACACGTGCAACCAGCTCCGTAAAATCAAAGGGCTTAATCAGGTAGTCATCTGCGCCAAGCTCCAGTCCTTTCACTTTGTCCCGCACGTTGTCCTTTGCGGTTAAAAACAGGACCGGTTCTTCGTGCCCGGACTCCCTCAGTGCGCTGATGATTTGCCACCCGTCGAGGAAAGGCAGCATCACGTCCAGTATTATCAAATCATACTGTCCCTTCGACGCGGCCCCGAGACCATCGCGGCCATTATTAAAGAGATCGGCCTGATAGCCTTCCTCAACCAGTCCCTGCTGCAGGTAACGACCTGTTTTTTGTTCGTCTTCAACGATTAAAATACGCTGCATGGTCAACTCGCTGATATGAAAGTAAAAATCTCACGCATGAGCTTTGGCTGTCCCCTAGCTGACCTGAGACGGAGCAAGCATTCCGAGCCACGCTACGGCGCCCAGAATGATAATCGCAACAACGAATTCTGTCAGGATGCTGTTTCGCATCAGGGCAACGCTGCGATCATAATTCCCTTCCCTGACCATAACTTCAAGCCGGCGACCCAGGTGAAACCGGTTTGCTGCAGCCAGAAGAAGCATCAGAACAAACAGAGCCGTCTTGGCAAGCAATATCCTCCCCCAGGAACTGTTGAATAAGGGAGTTAAGTTACCCTCAGCAATATACAGATAGTTGACCAGCGCACTCAGGATCAGGGCTACAACAATCACCGTTCCTGCCGTGGCAAATTTTGCCAGGGAGTCAGATATCACAATGACGCTCTGTGCATTATGCTCGTTTCTGCGCATCAGCAGGATAGCAAATGCAACCAGAGCACCTGTCCAGGCACCTGCAGCGCCGAGATGGGTCAGATCGCTCAGTAAATGGAGATAGTAATGCAGACCGTCATGCATAACGGCGTGTCCTCCCCAGGCAAGTGTAGCCAGCGCCACGCCCCCACTCATCGTCATCAGCAGGCAGGACAATACTCTCTTATTAGTGTAAAGGAACAAAGCACCGAGTGTGGTAAACAGGGCACAGAGCCTGACAATCCAGCTAATACCCACATCAGTTTCTTCTATCACCATCTCGATAACATGGATGGATAATTCTCTGAGGTCAGTTACTCCACTCATGGCATTAGATACCAGGAGCATATTAATGCCAGTAAGAATGATGCCTGTAACAACAGCAAAAGTTATAAACGACCTGAAATTAGTCAGGTTATAGGTTTCATGTCTGACACCGCTTATTCCATATATCTGAAAAAATGGCAATCCAAATATTACCATCAAATCCAGATAAAGAAGAAAACGAATAACAATCATAATCAGGTCGTTCATAATATTACTTCACTGTAAAGGTGTAATTACCGGTAATAGGGTGCGTATCTGAAGAAACCGCGCGCCAGTCAACACGATAAGTGCCAGCGGGTAAAGGCTCTCGCGGAATAATGACCATCGATTTAGGGTCAGCGCCTGGCGCCACTTTTGCCGCGACCGGCATCGGAGAATGTGATGACATGCCTTTCATACCCGTCATCGTTAATTTTGCACCTGAGAATTTCACGGTCAGATTTTCCGAGAAATTAAGCTGAATCTTTTCCGGGGCCGCTACGGCTGAATCAGCCTGTGGCACAGAGCTTTTTAATTCCGGATGGGCCATAGCAGAGAAAGCAACGCCCATAACGAGGCCACCTGTAAGAATGGCTTTATTTAAAATCGACATTTTATTTACCTGTTTAGTTGAGTGTTTTATATCAGTGCGTTAAAACCAGATTCTGGCTCCCGCCAGGAATACTACCTGATGGTCTTTCTCACCTTCTCTTTTCGCCATATCGGATGTTTTCCCGTAAAGTTGATTCCAGGAAACGCCTATATAGGGTGCAAACTCACGGCGTATTTCATAGCGCAGCCGGAGCCCCAGCTCTGTGTCAGTCAGTCCCCTGCCGCGACCCCGCGATTCATCATCCTGACTGTAGAAATTCACCTCATAGGATGGCTGGAGTATGAGCCGGTTAGTCAGTAAAACGTCGTATTCTCCTCCCAGACGAAGGGCTGCTTTTCCGCCATTACTGACAAAACCCGTAATTTCAGACTCAAAATTATAGAGTGCCAGCCCCTGAAAACCGACAGCAGCCCAGGTCCGGGCAGAAGCAGGTCTGAAATCCTGCCTGACACCCGCAACCAAATCCCACCATGGGCCAACCGCATGTCCCCAGAGTAACTGCGCTTCAGCCGCCTCCGTTTCCCCATTGCTTCGTTCACCTTCACTCTTTAGCCAAATCCGATCTGTGTCGCCTCCAATCCAGCTGTTAACACTCCAGCTGAAATTGTTGGTGTTATCCGACCGTTGCCATTCCAGTTGATCCAGCAGAACCAGATAATTAATCGCACTGTCGTGAATCGCATGCCCCTGTAAATTGCCGAATGCAGCCTTCCGGTCGGCATCGGTAACAGGCGGAATTGGCGTTCTGCTCTCAGTTACAATGGGCTCCATTGACGTCATCTCAGTGAAATTCTCATCTGCTGGCATCTGCATGGCAGACATGTCGTGCCCGGCGTGGGGATCTGCAGAGACGGAGCCCGCCGCAATAGAAAGCTGTGAGGTAAACAAACCGGCGACCAGAACAGGTATGGCCTTCAAATTTCTCTTCATTCGCATCATTCCTCCACCCGGACTTCACGAAACATTCCCATTTCCATGTGATAGAGCAAATGGCAGTGATACGCCCAGCGGCCAAGCGCATCTGCTGTCACTCTGTAACTGCGTTTTGTACCAGGGGGAACATCTATTGTGTGTTTACGAACCATGAAATTACCGTTTTCATCTTCCAGATCGCTCCACATACCATGCAGGTGAATGGGGTGAGTCATCATGGTATCGTTGATCAGCGTGATCCTGAGCCGCTCACCGTATTTCAGCAGCACCGGTGCGGCATCTGAAAACTTGATTCCGTTAAATGACCAGGCAAACTTTTCCATGTGGCCGGTTAAATGCAGTTCTATGGTACGGCCAGGTTCACGTCCGTCAGGATCCTCAAAGCGGCTTTTCAAATCCGCGTACGTGAGAACCTTTCTTCCGTTATTTCGAAGACCAATACCCGGATCATTTAATTTCGGAGAGACGCTCATCGCCTGCATATCAACCAGTGGGTTATCCGTTTCTGACGCAGGATGACTTTGCATACCCGGCATTCCGGCCATCCGGGAATGATCCATACCGGCCATGCTGCTGTGATCCATGGGCGCGGAGGATGTCCCGCTATCCGGAAGGTCAGCACCGTCCATAGACATCATCTCTCCGCTGTTATCCATGCCTCCCATCTGGCTGTGGTCCATTCCTGCCATATCATGTCCCATTCCCCCCATACCCATATCTTCCATGGTCAACAGAGGACGGGGATCGAGGGGGGGAACGGCAGCACTTAACCCCTCTCTCGTGGCCAGTGTCCCTCGAGCGTAACCGGTCCTGTCCATGGATTGTGCGAAGATGGTATAGGCCTCACCCTGAGGCTCCACAATGACATCATAGGTTTCGGCAACGGCAATCCTGAATTCGTCAACGGTAACCGGGTTTACATACTGGCCATCTGCAGCCACGACCGTCATTTTCAGCCCGGGGATACGGATATCGAAATAGGTCATTGCCGAGCCGTTGATAAACCGTAAGCGTATCTTTTCACCGGGACGGAACAGTCCGGTCCAGTTTTTCAGCGGGGCCTGCCCGTTCATGAGATAGGTGTAGGTGTAGCCACTGACATCCGCGAGGTCAGTCGGATTCATTTTCATTTCAGCCCACATTTTCCGATCGGCAATGGTGGCTGACAGCCCCCTGGTATTCACGTCGCGGAAAAAAGAGCCAACGGTTGGTTTATTGAAATTGTAGTAATCCGACTGTTTTTTTAATTTTTTCAGCAGGCTGTGAGGATTTTCATCGGTCCAGTCAGACAACATGACCACATGCTCACGATCGTAAGTAAACGGTTCTGGCTCCCCGGCATCGATGATAATGGCACCGTATACCCCCTCCTGTTCCTGCAGACCGGAATGGCTGTGGTACCAGTAAGTCCCGTTCTGCTTAACCTTAAAGGTGTAAACGTAGGTATCATCAGGCTCTATGCCCATAAAACTCAGCCCCGGAACACCATCCATATTGGCCGGAAGAATAATGCCGTGCCAGTGAATGGACGTCTGTTCATTAAGACGGTTTTTGACCTTCAGGGTAATGGTGTCACCTTCTTTCCAGCGAAGAACGGGCCCCGGCAGGCCTCCATTGATTGTTTTGGCCTGACGCTCACTGCCCGTGATATTGACGGCCGTTTCACCAATGGTCAGGTCAAACTGAGTACCCTGCAGGGATGCGGCAACTGGCAGGCTCAGACTGGAACGCGCATTGAAACTCCATACGCCAAGACTTCCGGCTACGCCAGAGAGGGTTAACCCCTTCAGGAAAGTTCGTCGAGACGTTTTCAACAGCATGCGCATTCCCTTATTTAAAGTATGGTTACTGACAGAATTCGAGAACCGATTTAAATTAAATTACTGGTTCATCCACTTACAATGAAATGAATCTAGCACACCTTAAGAAACAAATTCATTACAATCGTGTAATGTACATAGCTGTATTACATTTACGTCATCTTCCCCACAGGTTGATTATTTTTATATATGATCATAAGGACATCTTTTATGTACCTCAGAAGGTAATTACACATGAATATATTAATCACGACCACTGCGTTTACAGCTTTATTTTGTGGGGCAGCTTTTGCTCAGTCCAGTGATATTGCCCATGAAGCACATCGATTTGTTAATAATGCCTCAGCCGTCAGTCATGTGAATTCCTCGACGCATGAAAACTTACCGGACAGGGTTAATAAAAACAACACACCCTCATTCTCTGAAATGAATGAACATGAAAGGGCCATTGTTGCTCATTCATTTATGAACAACAGCGCGTCCTATGCGCATCAGAAAATGATTGAGGAACATAAAAAAATGCTGTCCGGCAGTGATGCAAATTCAAAGACCTCGTCTTCTTCTTTTAACGAACTGAATGCCGGAGAAAAAGCCGCTCTCGTGCATGAGCAGGTCAATAATGCCGGTGCGGAAGCACATCAGACGCAGGCAAGAAAGCTTCGCGGGCTGTATTCGACCAGGTAACTGCAGGCGGGTTAGTGCTTAGCGTCAGGTGCGCAGCAGGGCTTTACTGACGGGTTACGTAGCAGGACATGAGCCCCATATTGCTCTGCCGTAACCTGTTTCAGTCCCGTTAATCATCACCGTCGGGCTGGTCATACAGTTCCCAGAGCTTCAGGAGCAAACGGGAAACAAGATATGTTACAAAAATGACGACCATCAACGGTGCTCCCGATTAACTGACAGATGACACGCCTCCTGAAAACCCCTAGCATACGCCGCAGTGTTCATGCTAACGGCGAATTCCAGTAAATGTATTCTACCGATGTCGTAAAAGAAAATGCCTACCTTTCAGCCACCCGCTCGGGGCTGGAATCGAACGAGATCGCTACTCTTCAGCGCTCCTTGCCTTCCCGGTTTAATCTGCGGCATTTGGAAAAAAATGAATCATTAAAACTCGTACTGCAAAAGAAAGCGGGAAAATCACGTGTCGTGGCCTATAAATTTACGTCCGGTTCATTTAATTACACGGCGTATCGTATATCAGATAAAAAGTTCTATAACCTTTCCGATACTTCCGGGAAAGGCAGTCTCGATTATCCGTTACCGGCCACAGCAAGACTCAGTTCGCCTTTCAATCCTGCAAGACTTAACCCGGTATCGGGAAAAGTGAGTCCCCATAATGGCATTGATTATTCCATGCCCATGAACACGAAAATAGTCAGCGTCATCGACGGAAAAATCACCCGGGCCGAATACAACAGTACCATGGGATATTTTGTTGAAGTAACGGGAAAAGCCGGTGTTAAAACTCGCTATCTCCACCTCAATAAAATACTCGTTACTAAAGGGGCCAGGGTTACACGGGGAGGTGCTATTGCGTTATCCGGTAACAGCGGACGTTCATCCGGTCCTCATCTGCATTACGAGCTGGTCATCAATAACAACCCTGTTAACTCTCTGGCGTTCCGGGCAGCGGCACCCGCTGATAACAAACTCGAACAGCATGCCTTTGCGCATGCCAGAGACTACGAACGATACCTGGACTGATAACGGGACCGCGACGCGGCCCCGTCTGCCGGATTAATTTTTTTTATCGTTTTCACTTCCGTGATGTTGATGATCTCCATGCCCTCCGTGGCCGTGGAAAAGATGCATTAGCGGGCAGACCAGCAATAACAGATATGGCCAGTAACCTGCCACATGTGACCAGTGTTCGCGCAGGAGGGCAAATGCCGCGATCGCGGCGACAGCAATAAGCGCATAGGTGGTACTTTTCATACTGGACTCCTTCTGTTCGTAACTGACCCTTCACTCAGTGTTATTTCCCGAGCCTGACACTTTTCAGACGCAACGCATTCACAATGACGCTGACGGAGGAAAGAGCCATGGCCGCCGCCGCAATAACTGGCGACAGCAGTATTCCATACACAGGATAAAGCAGACCTGCAGCCACAGGCACGCCAAGTGCGTTGTAGATAAATGCAAAAAACAGATTCTGACGGATATTTTTCATGGTGATCTCTGACAGATGACGGGCCCTGTTCAGTATCATCAAGTCGCCTTTGAGAAGGGTGACTCCGGCACTTTCAATTGCCACATCTGTACCCGTTCCCATGGCTATACCCACGTCAGCCGCTGCCAGCGCCGGGGCATCATTCACACCGTCTCCGGCCATCGCAACCACATGGCCAGACTCTTTCAGTCGGGTTATCACTGCTTTTTTGCCATCCGGCAGAATTCCGGCTTCAACCTCATCTATTCCCAGTTTCCGTGCGACTGCTTCAGCAGTAAGCTGGTTATCCCCGGTGAGCATAACGATGCGGATCCCCGCCTGACGCAAAGCTTTAAGCGCATCCGGCGTGGTTG
>NZ_JAANQO010000029.1:0-89251 GCF_011605905.1 Cronobacter sp. HA18003
AGTCAAGCGTTTATTTTCGCTTTCGTCTGCCTGACGGGCCGGCTCGTTTGCCGTTGTGCCGTGTCAGTGGAGGCGCATTATAGGGAGTTCTTTCCGCCTGACAACCCCTAATTTCAAAAAACTTTTCGTTCGCTTACTTTCCAGGCAATGTGCCGGAAAATGATACTAATCGCGGCTCAGACGGGCGATTTCCTGCGCAAAAAGGGCCACCTGAGGCCAGTCCGTGTAGACCACTTCTTTTGAGGTATCCGTTTCCCCGCCTGTCATTTTCATAATCAGGCGAATCATGAAGCGGTCAAACCAGCGATAACGCGGATAACGCAGCGCACCCGCAAAGACAGCGCAATGATCAGGCTGCCACGGCGAGTTCAACAGAAACTTGCGCGTATAGCTGTTGGTCTGCGGTGTGCGCTTCTCTGGCTTACGCGCCACAAGGTTTACCGAAAAGAACGCGCCCGGCAGCGCATTAAGCGCCTGTTGATGCTGCTTCACAAACGCGTCCAGCGTCGGGTGAAAATGGCCATAGCGAATCGACGCGCCTATCACCACCTTCTTATATTGCGTCCAGTCTGGCGCTTCGGCGCGATGCAGGTTAACCACATCCACCGCCTCGCCCATTTCCTGTAGCTGGGACGCGATATAAAAAGCGATTTCACGCGTTTGTCCGTCGCGGGTGGAAAACAGAATTAAGGTTTTCACATTTATCTCCTTATTCGCGCCAGAAAGTCGGGGTGAACAGCACCAGAAGCGTAAACACCTCCAGACGCCCGAAAAGCATATTGGCAATGAGTATCCACTTAGCGACGGGATTCATACTGGCGAAGTTATCCGCTACGACGCCAAGACCAGGCCCAAGGTTATTGAGCGTCGCCACCACAGAGGCGAATGCCGAGAAGTCGTCCACGCCGGTCGCGATAATCGCCAGCATGCTGACCAGAAACACCAGCGCATACGCCGAGAAAAATCCCCACACCGCTTCGAGGATACGTTCCGGCAACGCGCGGTTGCCAAGCTTAATACTGTAAACCGCGTTCGGGTGCACCAGCCTTTTCAGCTCGCGGTTGCCCTGTTTAAAGAGCAGAAGAATACGAATAACCTTGAGACCGCCGCCGGTTGAACCCGCGCAGCCGCCAATAAACGCCGAGCAGAGCAACAACACCGGCAGAAAGAGCGGCCACTTCGCGATGCTGTCCGTCGTAAAGCCTGCGGTCGTCGCCATCGACACCACCTGGAAAAACGCCTGGTTAAGCGTCGTTATCGCCGAATCGTAGGTATCATGGAACCAGAGCACCAGCGTACAGATAAAGACCAGCGTCAGCTGCACGCCGATAAACATGCGAAATTCCGGGTCGCGGGAATAGACCTTCAGGCTACGCCCGCTGAGCAGCGAAAAGTGCAGGCCGTAGTTACAGCCGGAGATCAGCAGAAAGATAGCAATAATGGTGTTAATGGTCGGGCTGGCGAAATACCCCACGCTTGCATCGTGCGTAGAGAACCCGCCGATAGCGATAGTGGCAAAGCTGTGGCCAATCGCATCAAACGCGGGCATTCCGGCAAACCACAGCGCCAGCGCGCACGCCACCGTCAGCAAGACATAAATCAGCCACAGCGTTTTCGCCGTTTCGGCAATACGCGGGCGCATTTTGTTGTCTTTGAGCGGCCCCGGCATTTCAGCGCGGTATAGCTGCATCCCACCGACGCCGAGAATAGGCAGAATCGCCACCGCCAGCACGATGATCCCCATCCCGCCGAACCATTGCAGCATCTGGCGATAAAAAAGAATGGCATGCGGCAGAGAATCAAGGCCCACCAGCGTCGTCGCGCCCGTGGTGGTCAGCCCAGAAAAGGATTCAAAAAAGGCGTCCGTGATGGTGAGGTTTGGCCGCTCGGAAAAGATAAACGGCAACGCACCGACGCTGCCCAGCACCGTCCAGAAGAGCACGACGATAAGAAACCCTTCGCGCGATTTCAGTTCGCGCTTCTGATGACGGTTCGGCCACCAGAGCGCCGCGCCGATAGCCAGCGCGACAAAAAAGGTTTGAGTGAAAGCGCGTCCCGCGCCGTCGCGGTATAGCAGAGCTACCAGGCCGGGAATGATCATTGTCCCGGAAAACAGGATAACCAGTAGACCAACGATTCGGGTAATGGCGCGAAAATGCATCTGCCGTTTCCTTTGGAATCAAAATGAAGGAGAGGATTATTATTCAACCGACAACAAATGCAATGCACCACGGCTAAAGTCGGCAAGCTTTGCCGAAAAAGCCGCCACCTGCGTATGCGGAAGCGCCACGCGCAACGCCACATTGGCCTGAAACGCGCTTTCCACCACCTTGCCGTTAAACTGACCGAGCAGCCCTTCCACACCCGCGAGCTGCGCGTAATCGCACAGCAAAGTATATTCCGTCAGCGGCACTTTGAGTGTCGTTTCAAGCCGCGTTAACGCCTGTTGAACGCCGCCACCATAGGCTTTGACCAGCCCGCCGGTGCCAAGCTTGATGCCGCCGAAGTAGCGCACCACCACGGCGGTAATCTCGCCGACGCCGCTGCCCATCAGCTGCGCCAGCATCGGTTTTCCGGCCGTGCCCGCCGGTTCACCGTCGTCCGAGAACCCGAGTTGCTGCGAATCATCGGGCGCGCCCGCCACCCACGCCTGGCAATAATGCCGGGCATCCGGATAATCGACGCGCGCCTGCGCAACGAACGCTTTGGCCGCTTCCACGCCCTCGGTATGGTCGAGCAACGTAATAAAGCGGCTCTTTTTGATCTCTTCCGTAAAGATCACCGGCGAGGCCGGAACAGGCCAGCTCTCCATCAGGCGAGCTTCAGATCCCGGGTCATGTTTTCCACGCCGTGCTCGTGAATCACCACGTTATCCTCAATACGGATACCGCCGAACGGCTTCAGCGCCTCGATTTTCTGCCAGTTGAAGTGCTTGCTGAACGGGCCTTCTCGCCACGGCACCAGCAGCGACTCAATAAAGTAAATGCCCGGCTCAATCGTCAGCACCATACGCGGCTGCAATACGCGCGTGCAGCGCAGATACGGATATTTCGCCGGTGCAGCCAGATGCGTGCCGGTATCGTCCTGCATAAAGCCCGCGACATCATGCACCTGCAAGCCCAGCGGATGCCCGATACCGTGCGGCATAAACGGCCCGGTAATGTCGGCTTCCACCATCGCTTCTTCGCTAATGTCCGTGACAATCTGATGACGGCGCAGCAGCTTCGCGATGCGCTGATGGAACTGAATGTGGTAATCGATATAACTGACGCCCGCTTTCATGGTGCCAATCAGCGCCAGCTGTTCTTCATTCACGTCTTTAATCAAAGCCGCGAAATCGCTGTCGCCGTCGGCCGCCCAGGTGCGGGTCAAATCGGCTGCATAACCGTTATATTCGGCGCCCGCGTCCAGCAGGAAGCTGCGCATCTCAGACGGCGCGCGGTGATCGAGCCGGGTGTAATGCAGCACGGCGGCGTGCTCATTAAGCGCCACGATATTGCTGTAAGGCACATCGGTATCGCGATGGCCGGTCGCGGTCAGGTACGCGAGGTTAATATCAAACTCGCTCATGCCTGACAGAAACGCCTCATGCGCAGCGCGATGGCCGTTAACCGCCGTCTTCTGCGCTTCGCGCATGCAGGCCAGTTCGTAATCTGTCTTATACGCGCGGTAAAAGTGCAGATAATCAATCACGCCTTTCGGGTTAATTTTATCCGCCGGGACGTCCAGCTTCAGCGCGCGCTCCGGCACCGGGCCAATGTACGCGATGTTGCCACGCGCGGCAGGCAGCTGACCGCCGATGTCATCGGCTTTCGGCAGCGCGATAATGTCTATCTCTTCCGTCCAGAACGCACTCGGCAGCGGCTCGACGTTATGCCAGTAATCCACCGGCAGGTAAAACCACAGCTTCGGCTTGTTCACGCCATCCACCAGCAACCAGCAGTTTGGCACCTGCGTCACCGGCACCCACGCTTTGAACTGCGGATTCACCTTAAACGGATACGGATGATCGTCTAAAAAGACATTAAACAGCTCCCCGGAATGGATAAGCAGCGCGTCCAGATTAAAGCGGGCAAGCACGTTGCGGGTACGCTCCTGGAGCGTATCCAGATGATTTTTATAGAGGGTGGTCAGCGAATCCATACTTTACCTTTAAAGTTTGAGCTCTCAACTCCGGCATCTTAGCACACCGGTTTATTCCCTGAGCGTTTTCCACCATCCGTGATCGCGTTTGCAAATATTTAAACAGTAATTTGCATTTCATTAACATCAACTCCACACTCCGCTTCATCTGGTACGACCAGATCCCCTTGCTGGATTCAGGAGACCGACATGCTCTACAAAGGCGACACCCTGTACCTTAACTGGCTGGAAGACGGCATTGCCGAACTGGTGTTCGATGCCCCCGGCTCGGTGAATAAGC
Organism: Cronobacter sp. HA18003; assembly: GCF_011605905.1. NCBI lineage: Bacteria > Pseudomonadati > Pseudomonadota > Gammaproteobacteria > Enterobacterales > Enterobacteriaceae > Cronobacter > Cronobacter sp. HA18003. The sequence goes on from NZ_JAANQO010000029.1 coordinate 4,424, forward strand.
TTGATACCGCGACCGTAGCAAGCCTTGGCCATGCGCTCGACGTGCTGGAAAAACAGCACGATCTCAAAGCCCTGCTGCTGCGCTCGGAAAAAGCCGCGTTTATCGTCGGCGCCGACATTACCGAATTCCTCTCGCTGTTCCAGGTGCCTGCTGAGCAATTAAGCCAGTGGCTGCACTTTGCCAACAGCGTATTTAACCGTCTTGAAGATCTGCCGGTGCCGACCCTTTGCGCCATAAACGGCTACGCGTTAGGCGGCGGCTGTGAATGCGTGCTGGCGACCGATTTCCGTCTCGCCACGCCGGATGCCCGTATCGGCCTGCCGGAAACAAAACTTGGCATCATGCCGGGCTTTGGCGGTTCGGTACGCCTGCCTCGTCTGCTGGGCGCTGACAGCGCGCTGGAAATCATCGCGGCCGGTAAAGACATCACCGCTGACGCGGCGCTAAAAGTGGGCCTGGTTGATGCGGTCGTGAAACCGGAAAAACTGATCGAGGGCGCGCTGCGTATGCTGCGCCAGGCCATCGACGGCGAGCTCGACTGGCAAGCCCGCCGCCAGCCGAAGCTTGAACCGCTGCGCTTAAGTAAAATCGAAGCGACTATGAGCTTTACCATCGCCAAAGGCATGGTGATGCAGACCGCGGGCAAACACTACCCGGCACCGATGACGGCGGTGAAAACCATCGAAGCGGCCGCAGGGCTGGGCCGTGATGAAGCACTGGCGCTGGAGAATAAAAGCTTTGTGCCGCTGGCGCGCTCCAGCGAAGCGCGCGCGCTGGTCGGCATCTTTTTAAACGACCAGTACGTCAAAGGCCTTGCGAAAAAACTGACCAAAGAGACCGAGACGCCGAAACAGGCCGCGGTACTGGGCGCAGGCATTATGGGCGGCGGCATCGCTTACCAGTCCGCCTGGAAAGGCGTGCCGGTCATTATGAAAGACATTAATGAGAAATCACTGACGCTCGGCATCAGCGAAGCCAGCAAGCTGCTGAATAAACAGCTGGAGCGCGGCAAAATCGACGGGCTGAAGCTCGCAGGCGTTATCGCCACCATCCATCCGACGCTGGATTACGCCGGCTTTGAGCGCGCTGACGTGGTCGTCGAGGCGGTGGTCGAAAACCCGAAGGTGAAAAAAGCGGTGCTGGCGGAAACCGAAGAAAAAGTCCGCCCGGATACCGTGATTGCCTCCAATACCTCGACGATTCCTATCAGCGAGCTGGCAAGCGTGCTGAAGCGCCCGGAAAATTTCTGCGGCATGCACTTCTTTAACCCGGTGCACCGTATGCCGCTGGTTGAAGTAATCCGCGGAGAGAAAACCTCCGACGCCACGATTGCGAAAGTGGTGTCCTGGGCCAGCAAAATGGGCAAAACGCCGATTGTGGTGAATGACTGTCCTGGTTTCTTCGTTAACCGCGTGCTGTTCCCCTACTTTGCCGGTTTCAGCCAGCTACTGCGCGACGGCGCCGACTTCCGCCAGATAGACAAAGTGATGGAGAAACAGTTCGGCTGGCCGATGGGCCCGGCGTACCTGCTGGATGTTGTCGGCATCGACACCGCGCATCACGCGCAGGCCGTGATGGCGGCGGGCTTCCCGCAGCGCATGCAAAAAGATTACCGCGATGCTATCGACGCGCTGTTTGACGCCGGTCGCTTCGGACAGAAAAACGGTAAAGGTTTCTATGCCTATCAGGAAGACAGCAAAGGCAAACCGCGCAAAGTGCCGGATGACGCGGTAGACAGCCTGCTTGCCGAAGTGAGCCAGCCGAAGCGCGCGTTCAGCGATGAAGAGATCGTGGCGCGCATGATGATTCCGATGGTCAACGAAGTGGTGCGCTGCCTGGAAGAAGGCATTATCGCAAGCCCGGCCGAGGCGGATATGGCACTGGTCTACGGTCTCGGCTTCCCGCCGTTCCACGGCGGCGCGTTCCGCTGGCTGGATACGCAGGGCAGCGCGAAATACCTCGATATGGCGCAGCATTATCAGCATCTCGGCCCGCTTTATGAAGCGCCAGCGGGGCTTCGCGATAAAGCGAGCCACAATGCGCCTTATTATCCCCAGGTTGAACCTGCCCAACCGGTAGGCGAACTGCAAACGGCTTAAGGAGTGACGAATGGAAAAGGTTGTAATTGTTGATGCTATCCGCACCCCGATGGGCCGTTCCAAAGGCGGCGCGTTCCGTCAGGTGCGCGCGGAAGATCTTTCCGCACACCTGATGCGCAGCCTGCTGTCGCGTAACCCGCAACTGGAAGCCAGCGCTATCGACGACATCTATTGGGGCTGCGTGCAGCAGACGCTGGAGCAGGGTTTTAACATCGCCCGCAACGCCGCGTTGCTGGCGGAAATCCCGCACAGCGTGCCCGCGGTGACGGTCAACCGTCTGTGCGGTTCGTCAATGCAGGCGCTGCACGACGCCGCGCGGATGATCATGACCGGTGACGCCAGCGTTTGTCTGGTGGGCGGCGTGGAACACATGGGCCATGTGCCGATGAACCACGGCGTCGATTTTCATCCGGGCTTAAGCCGTAACGTCGCGAAAGCCGCGGGCATGATGGGGCTAACGGCGGAGATGCTTTCACGTATGCACGGCATCAGCCGTGAAATGCAGGACGCTTTCGCCGCTCGCTCGCATCAGCGCGCCTGGGCCGCCACACAGGCCGGGCATTTTAAACAGGAAATCATTCCGACCAGCGGCCACGACGCCGACGGCGTGCTTAAGCGCTACGACTTTGACGAAGTGATCCGCCCGGAAACCACCGCCGAAGGGCTGTCGCAGCTGAAACCGGCGTTCGACCCGGCAAACGGTACGGTCACGGCGGGCACCTCGTCAGCGCTCTCCGACGGCGCGGCGGCGATGCTGGTCATGAGCGAATCGCGCGCCCGTGAACTCGGCCTGACCCCGCGCGCCCGTATCCGTTCTATGGCGGTAGTAGGCTGCGATCCGTCGATTATGGGTTACGGCCCGGTGCCCGCCTCGAAGCTGGCGCTGAAAAAAGCCGGTCTGACCGCGAGCGATATCGATCTGTTTGAGATGAACGAAGCCTTTGCCGCGCAGATCCTGCCCTGCATTAAAGATCTGGGCCTGATGGAGCAGATCGACGAGAAGATCAACCTTAACGGCGGCGCGATAGCGCTCGGCCACCCGCTTGGCTGCTCCGGCGCGCGTATCAGCACCACGCTGATTAACCTGATGGAGCGCCGCGACGCCGAGCTTGGCCTTGCCACGATGTGTATTGGCCTGGGCCAGGGCATCGCGACGGTCTTTGAGCGGGTGTGAGTCAGACAACGCGCCTGGTATCAGGCGCATTGGTGAAAAGTTTAGTTGCCGTTCTTCCCGCCTGTCAGGGGCGGGTTTTTTATTTTCCACATTTGTGCCAGGCTTTTTTAACGACTCTACACTTCAGGGAAAACTATGAAGGGATGCTTTATCTTCGCGCCGCTTGCCGCTGCGCTTTTTTGCACCACTTCTGCACGGGCAGAGCTGTCGGAGGAGACGCTGGCGCAGCGTTGCCTGACCTCGCTTATCAACACATGGCAGGATCACGCGTATATGCAAAAAGTCCTGACTGAATCGCGCGTTGTACCGGAAAGCGTGGTGGTGGAACGGTATGACGAAAACGTCGGCCAACAGCATATCGCGACCCAGCTCACCGCGAAGCTCGATCATCCAGTGCGCAAAAACATTACGCTGCTTTGCCTGCTGGAAAACGATAAACCGTTATATGTCTGGTCAGGAAAGGAGATTGCCGCCAGCCCGTAAACAGGGCTGGCGTTATGCGGGCACGACTCAGATAAACGCGAAAGCGTCGCCGAACAGGCGGTCTTCGCGCGCGGCGCGCTCGTTGCAGAAGAGGTCGCGGGCGATCTTCGCCATCTCGAAACGTCCCGCGATGTAGATATCGTGTCCGGCAAGCGTACCGAAATCCTGCATCACTGCCGTCAGTACCGTGCCGCTGCGACCGCGCCACGTCTCATCCGGCTGCTCGACCACCGGAACAATCTTCAGGTTCGGATGGTCAACCGACAGCGCTTCCAGCTCTGACAGATCGTAAAGGTGTTTCTCTTCGCGCCCGCCCCAGTAAATCGTGATATCGCGATTCGGGTTGCGCGCCAGCGCCGTCAGCAGAATCGAACGCGCGTAGGAGAAGCCCGTCCCACCGGCAATCAGGATCAGCGGACGCTCTTCGTCGTCGCGCAGCCAGGCGTCGCCATGCGGAATATCGACCACGATTTCACGCTCTTTGAGAATGCGGTCCATCACCGCCATCGCGTAGAGGTTAAGTTCCGACGCGCCGATATGCAGTTCGATAAAGCCCTGCTCATCCGGCGTGGAGGCCATAGAAAAAGGGCGCTTGTCCCGCTCATCCATTACCACCATCAGGTACTGACCTGCGCGAAACGAAAAGGCCGCTTCCGGCACTAAACGAACGCGATAAACGGTATCCGTGATGGCTTCTACCGAGGTCACTTTACAGCTTAAGGTTGTCATGCGTTCCCTCTGTCGGGTCAATAATGCAACTGCAACGGCGGCGCGTCAGGCGCCTTTTCCGTCATGAAAAATCGCGAGCTCATCCCAGATGGCGTCGATACGCGCCGTCACGTTGGGATCTTTCTTGATGGGTGTTCCCCACTCGCGCTGCGTTTCGCCCGGCCATTTGTTGGTCGCGTCGAGGCCCATTTTGGAGCCAAGTCCCGATACCGGCGAGGCGAAATCCAGATAATCGATCGGCGTGTTCTCCACCATCACCGTGTCGCGCGCCGGATCCATGCGCGTGGTGATCGCCCAGATCACATCGTTCCAGTCGCGCGCGTTAATGTCATCATCACAAACGATCACGAACTTGGTATACATGAACTGGCGCAGGAATGACCAGACGCCCATCATCACGCGCTTCGCGTGGCCCGCGTACTGCTTGCGCATTGTGACCACAGCAAGCCGGTACGAGCACCCTTCCGGCGGGAGATAGAAATCCACGATCTCCGGGAACTGTTTTTGCAGGATAGGCACCAGCACTTCATTGAGCGCCACGCCCAGCACCGCAGGTTCATCTGGCGGGCGGCCCGTATAGGTCGAGTGATAAATCGCGTTTTCACGCTGCGTCACATGCGTCACGGTAAAGACCGGGAAGTTATCTATCTCATTATAGTAACCGGTGTGATCGCCATATGGGCCTTCCGGTGCCATTTCGCCGGGTTCAATATAGCCTTCCAGCACGATTTCGGCGCTGGCCGGGATCTCAAGGTCGTTAGAAAGACACTTCACCACTTCGGTTTTGGTGCCGCGCAGCAGGCCCGCAAACGCATATTCGGAGAGCGTATCCGGCACCGGCGTCACCGCACCAAGAATCGTCGCCGGGTCAGCGCCCAACGCGACAGCGACCGGGAAGCGTTCGCCCGGATGCGCCTGGCACCACTCCTGGAAATCGAGCGCGCCGCCGCGATGCGACAGCCAGCGCATAATGAGTTTGTTTTTACCGATGAGCTGCTGGCGATAGATGCCCAGATTCTGGCGCTCTTTATGCGGGCCGCGAGTGACCGTCAGGCCCCACGTAATAAGCGGCGCGGCGTCATCCGGCCAGCACTGCATGATGGGAATGCGGTTCAGGTCGACTTCATCGCCCTGCCACACTTTCTCCTGACAAGGCGCGTTACGCAGCCGCTTCGTCGGCATGTTCAGCACTTGCTTAAACTGCGGCAGCTTGTCGAAGAGATCGCGGAAACCGCGCGGCGGCTCCGGCTCTTTCAGGAACGCCAGCAACTTGCCGACTTCACGCAGCGCGGAGATATCCTCCTGGCCCATGCCCATCGCCACGCGTTTCGGCGTGCCAAACAGGTTGCAGAGCACCGGCATGGTATGGCCTTTCGGGTTTTCAAACAGCAGCGCCGGGCCGCCCGCGCGCAATGTGCGGTCGGCAATTTCCGTCATCTCCAGGTAAGGATCGACGGGCAATGTAATGCGCTTGAGTTCGCCTTGCTGCTCCAGCAGCGCCAGAAAATCGCGTAGGTCGTGGTATTTCATGCAGTTATTCGTGGCTTTAAAATAAGCTTTTTATTATACGGTGTTCGCCGCAGGCATGCCGTAATTTTGTTAAATTAACGTGAATCATCACCACAGGCTATAGCACTGCGCGGTATAATGCCCTTAGCGATCCTGAGGTGGTTTTGTTATGCTGGCGCGTCCGGCCATGTAAGAAGAGTCATTATGCAATCCTGGTATTTACTGTACTGTAAACGCGGGCAGCTTCAGCGCGCTAAAGAGCACCTTGAACGACAGTCGGTGAACTGCCTTACGCCAATGATTACGCTTGAAAAAATGGTACGAGGCAGACGCACCTCCGTCAGCGAGCCGCTGTTTCCGAACTACCTTTTCGTTCGCTTTGACCCGGAAGATATTCATACCACGACGATAAGCTCCACCCGCGGCGTCAGCCATTTCGTTCGTTTTGGTTCGCACCCGGCCGTGGTGCCGCAGACGGTCATCGAGCAGTTGCTCGACTGGCACCCGGAAAACGTGACTGATCCGGATACGCCGCATACCGGCGATATGGTGGTGATTACCGAAGGCGCGTTTGAAGGGTTGCAGGCAATTTTTACCGAGCCCGATGGCGAAGCCCGTTCTATGTTGCTGCTGAATTTGCTGAACAAGCAGGTGCTGCAAAGCGTGAAGAACACCGAATTCCGTAAGGTCTGACGCGCAACGCAGACAGCAAAACGGCGGCTCAGTGCCGCCGTTTGTCATTAGTGCGTCGCTTCGCCAATAACGCCGCCCGCGCCTGCGCCAACCGCTGCGCCTTTCAGCACGCTTTTCCCGGTTGCCGCGGCAACGCCCGCGCCCACGACCGCACCCGCAACGCCACCTTTACGCGCCGCTTTGCCTTTATCGCCCTTTTTCAGCATCGCGCCGGTGCCTGCGCCAATGACCGCGCCGCCTACGGCGCTTTTGACATCTTTGCCTGCAATGGCACCCGCTGTCGCGCCAAGCACCGCGCCGGTCGCCGTTTTATCCATCGCCATCACCGGCGCGCTGGTGAGCAGCATCAGTGTCACAATGCCCGTAATTGTCTTTTTCATTATTGTCCCTCAGCTGTGTAATACAGGGGAAATCCCCGGCGGGAAGCATATCACCGGGCTTTGAGAGGGAAAGGCACCAGCAGCGTGCAAAAATCCACACTCTGCCGGTTTCAGCAGGCAGCGTTACGCAGGCGACGCGTTTTTCAGAAACAGACGGGCGGCATTGGCATCCGTCGTGGCCTCAAGCCAGGCGGGATCTTCACCGCGCCACTGCGCGACTTGCTTAAGAATATGCGGCAGCCAGCATGGCTCGTTGCGACGCGATTTTGGCCTGGGGGCGAGATCCCGAGGCAGCAGATAAGGCGCGTCTGTTTCCAGCAGCAGGCGATCGGCGGGAATAACCGGCAGCAGGGCGCGTAGTTCAAGCCCGCGACGCTCGTCGCAAACCCAGCCGGTAATACCGAGGTAAAGCCCGCGTGCCATTGTCTCCCGCGCCTCTTGTTCCGTGCCGGTAAAGCAGTGCAGTACCGCGCCCGGCAGTTTATCGAGCCAAGGATCGAGCAGCGCAAGAAAGCGCGCATGGGCATCGCGACAGTGCAAAAACACCGGCAGCGCCAGCTCTGCCGCCAGCCGCAACTGTTCTGTAAAGGCATGCTCCTGTTCGGCAGGCGTTGAAAAATTCCGGTTGAAATCGAGCCCGCATTCGCCAATCGCCACGACCTGCGCCTCCCCTGCGAGCGCACGCAGCCGCGCCGCGCTTTCATCATTCCAGGTACTGGCGTCGTGCGGGTGAACGCCCGCGGTCGACCAGCAGCCCTCGTAACGCCTGGCGAATGCGCAAGCCTTTTCGCTTTCTTCAAGCGACGTGCCGGTAAAGAGCATATTGCTGACGCCTGCCGCACGGGCGCGGGCGATCATCTCATCCCTGTCATGGTCAAACTGAGAGCTGGTTATATTCAGGCCAATATCAAACATTGCGCTTTCCATATGAAAACCGCCCTGACGGGCGGTTACGTTATTCTTCTGCTTCTTCTTCGGCATCCTGCTCTCGCGGACGCCGTTTACCGACGTAAAAGCGCGAGAAGAAAATCCCGACTTCAAACAGGCAGTACATCGGTATCGCCAGCAGCGTTTGCGAGAACACATCCGGCGGCGTGAGCAGCATGCCGACGACGAACGCGCCGACCAGCACATACGGGCGTTTGGCACGCAAGTCCTGCGGCGTGGTCACGCCCATCCAGCACAGCAAGACGATGGCGACCGGCACTTCAAACGACACGCCGAAGGCCATAAACAGCGCCATGACGAAATCGAGATAGCTGGTGATATCGGTCGACACCACAACGCCGACAGGCGCGGTTTTCGTTAAGAAGCCGAACGCCAGCGGGAACACCACGAAATAGGCGAAGGCCATACCGATATAAAACAGCAGCGTACTGGAAACCAGCAGCGGGATAATCAGGCGTCGCTCATGCGTGTACAGCGCCGGGGCGACAAACGCCCAGACCTGATACAAAATCACCGGTGCGGAGAGGATCACCGACACCATCATGGTCAGCTTGATAGGCGTGAAAAACGGCGACGCCACGTCGGTAGCAATCATGCTGGCACCGTGCGGCATCTGGCTTATCAGCGGGGCAGCGACCAGTTGATAGATATCGTTGGCGAAGTAGACCAGCGCCAGAAAAATCACCAGCACCGCGACGATGCAGTTCAGCAGTCGCTTACGCAGTTCAATCAGATGACTGATTAGGGGTTGGGTATCTTCAACAGCCATGTCAGGATTTATCACTCACGGTGGATGCGGCTTCAGGTTTCCGCGTGCTGGCGGACGCGTCCGACGACGCGTCAACGCCATTTTCAGGCTCGACAGGCGCTGCCCCGGTCTCTTCCGCGTGCGCCGTCTCCGTCACAGGCTTCTGCGCAGGTGACTGCGCCTGATGCTCAGCTTTCGCTGGCGTAACGCCTTCATGCTGCGCTTCGTTGCCTTTCACCAGCGGATTATGAATGGTGTGGGCGTCGTCGCTCGCTTTTTCCGGATCGTTAACGCTGTAAGAGCGCTTCATCGATTCCGCCGCTTCGCGCAGTTCGTCCATCGACGCTTTCAGCTCTGGCGTCAGGTTATCGATGCTCGCTTTTTCCACTTTCTTCAGGCTTTCCTGAAACTCCTGAAGCTTAAGCTCCTGGGTCAGTTCATTCTGCACCGTGGTTGCAAGCGATCGCAGCGCACGAACCCAGCCTGCAACCGTGCGGACAGCCACAGGCAAACGCTGCGGCCCCAGCACGATAAGCCCGATAACAAAAACCAGCAGCAGTTCGCCAAAACCAATATCAAACACGGATTACACCTGCTCTTTATCACGTTTTTTCGCGTCGTCAGCGGTGACGTCGCTTTTGGTTTCGCCGATTTGTTTATCCTGCGCAGAAGGCGCGGTGAAATCCGCATCCTGCTGGTGCTTTTGTTTGTCGTCGTCACCCATCGCTTTTTTAAAGCCTTTGATGGATTCGCCAAGATCAGAGCCCAGCGAGCGTAACTTTTTGGTGCCAAAAAGCAGAACAACCAGAACCGCGATAATCAATAACTGCCAGATACTGATGCCACCCATACATTTCCTCAGTTACCAGTGATAATGGTATTCATCAGGCCACAGTATACCTGTGGCCGTTTCATAACAATGCCTGCGCTAGTCGGTACGCCGCCAGCCGATAAGCCAGACGAGAATACCGCCTGCCATCAGCCATCCGGGCGACATGCCCCAGTCAGGACGGTTGATAAAGAGCAGCGTGCTGCTCAGCATTAGCGTGGCGCCAATGCCGAACAGATAGCGCGACTGCCCTTGCTTTACACGATGCTCCTGCAGCTCATGGGCAATCTTATCAACACTTTGTTGCAGTTGTTTGCCTTGCCGCAGGCTGTTGTAGACCAGTTCAGGAATTTCCGGGATTTTTTCCGCCCAGAATGGCGCTTTCTCTTTAAAGGAGCGCACCAGCGCCGGGAAGCCCACCTGATCTTTGATCCAGCTTTCCAGAAAAGGTTTCGCCGTTTTCCACAAATCGAGCTGCGGATAGAGCTGACGCCCTACGCCCTCAATATACAGCAGCGTTTTTTGCAGCAGCACCAGCTGCGGCTGCACTTCCATATTAAAGCGGCGCGCGGTGTTAAAGAGATTCAGCAGCACGTGGCCAAACGAGATTTCCGCAAGCGGCTTTTCAAAAATAGGCTCGCAAACGGTACGAATGGCGGATTCGAACTCTTCTACATTGGTATCCGGCGGCACCCAGCCCGAATCCACATGCAGCTCCGCCACGCGGCGATAGTCGCGGTTGAAGAAAGCGATAAAGTTTTCCGCCAGATAGCGCTTATCTTCTTTATTGAGCGAGCCCACGATGCCGCAGTCGATGCCAATGTATTGCGGATCGTGCGGGTGATCGTGGCTGACGAAAATATTCCCCGGATGCATATCACCGTGGAAAAAGCTATCGCGGAAAACCTGGGTGAAGAACACCTGAACGCCGCGCTCAGCCAGCAATTTCATGTCGGTGCCGTTGGCTTCCAGCGCCGCGACGTCATTGACCGGGATGCCATAGATGCGTTCCATGACCATCATCGTCGGGCTGCAGTAGTCCGAATAGACTTCCGGCACGTAGAGCATGGGGCTGTTTTCGAAATTACGGCGCAACTGAATAGCGTTTGCCGCTTCGCGCAGCAGATCGAGCTCATCCAGCAGCGTTTTTTCATACTCGCGCACCACTTCCATCGGGCGCAGGCGGCGACCATCCGGCAGCAGGCGCGGCACCCAGCGCGCGAGACGGTAGATAAGCTTCATATCCGCCTTGATGACCGGCAGGATATCGGGGCGGATCACCTTGATGACCACCTCTTTGCCGTTCTCTTTCAGCCGGGCGGTGTGCACCTGCGCGATTGAAGCGGAAGCAAGCGGCGTGATATCGAAATCATCAAACCACTCCTCAACGGGACGATCGCCCATGGCTTTTTCGATCTGCTGTTTAGCGAGCTTACCGTCAAAGGGTGCGACGCGATCCTGCAACAGCGCCAGCTGATCGGCGATTACCGGCGGAAAGAGATCGCGACGCGTCGACAGCATCTGACCGAACTTAATCCACACCGGCCCCAGCTCCTGCAACGCCAGACGAAGTCTTGTACCAAGCTCAAGATCTTTGTGCCGGTTCGGCATCCAGAACAACCCGCGACGCCAGATCCGCAGCGGCAGCGTGAGACGCATGCGCGGGATCAGCTCATCCAGACCGTAGCTCAGGAACGTTTTGATAATGAAATAAAGGCGCCGAATTTCACCTGGCGTCATTTGCCCTCCAGTTTATCCAACCGTTTGGTTAACGCTTCCAGCTGGCGCTCGACGGCCGAAATCTCTTCGGCAAACCAGGCGATTTCCAGCGCGCCCGGCGCGACGCGCCACTCTTCGGTAATCGCTTCCGCCAGATAGCGCTGATTACGCATAAAGCCTTTTTGCAGCAGTTGCCCGCCGCGACGCATAACGCGCCCGATGCCTTCCGCGGCGATATCGCCAACCCACGGGGCCAGCAGCCCGGCGGGATCAAATTCGGCCATGTCCATCAGCGCCACAAAATTTTGCACCACCTGCAGATCGCCCTGCACTTCCAGCTCGCCGCTGCGGATAAGCGCAGTTAGCTGCTGGCGGTCCTGGAGCTTCGGCAAAACGGAAAGGCGGGTGATAACGGTACAGTCCGCCTCGCCTTCCCATTTACTGAGCACATCCAGTTGTTGCTCGCTGAACACCAGCACCAGCGGCGTGGAAAGCTCTTCAAGCGTGATGCGCAACACTTTGCCCTGCAAACGCTGGCGCGGCGCTTTCAGCGCGCTCTCGCGGTACAGAAAAGTGTTCAGCGCGCCTTCAATGCCAGCCATCATTAGCGGTGTGAAAGGCATCCGGCACCTCCTCAGAATTTGTAGCCGCGATGCAGCGCTACGATCCCGCCGGTCATGTTGTAGTAGTTGACGTTCTCGAAGCCCGCGTCGTTCATCATCGCTTTAAGGGTTTCCTGATCCGGGTGCATACGGATGGATTCAGCGAGATAACGGTAGCTGCCAGCGTCTTTCGCCACCAGCTCGCCGACGCGCGGCAGAATGTGGAAAGAGTAGGCGTCGTAGGCTTTGTTCAGCGGCTCGAACACCGGTTTGGAGAACTCCAGCACCAGCAGACGGCCACCCGGCTTCAGCACGCGAAACATGGAACGCAGCGCTTTTTCTTTATCGGTGACGTTACGCAGGCCGAAGGAAATCGTGATGCAATCAAAGGTGTTATCCGGAAACGGCAGCGCTTCCGCGTTGGCCTGGACATACTCGACGTTGCCGACGATGCCGATATTGCGCAGCTTCTCGCGCCCCATTTTCAGCATCGAATCGTTGATATCTGCCAGCACCACTTTGCCGCTCTCGCCCACCAGACGGGAGAATTTAGCGGTTAAATCGCCGGTGCCGCCCGCGAGATCCAGGACTTTCTGGCCGCGACGCACGCCGCTGCAATCGATAGTGAAGCGCTTCCACAGACGATGAATGCCGAACGACATCAGATCGTTCATGACATCATATTTCGCCGCCACGGAGTGGAAGACCTGCGCCACCATATCCGCTTTTTGCTCTTTCGCTACGGTCTGGAAGCCAAAGTGCGTTGTATCTTGTGAATCTTCAACCATCTCAGTGCCTGCTTATCAAGGAAATGTTTGTGAAGTGTAACAGATTGGCCGCAATTGCCCTACGATTCAAGGCGGCATTAGCGCGCCGCTCAGCGCTCGCCCGCAACGCGAAACGCCGCTAAGTGGCTGTTTTCATCAGGGGCGCTGGCAAGCGCTTCGGCATCGGGGAGCGCAAACGCTTCATCATCCTGCACCGCCTGCTCGGCCAAATCCGGATTAATCTCGCGCTTTACCTCAACGCCCATACCGCGAAACGCCTCCGCCTGCGCAAGCAGGTTGCCGCGCCCGCTGGCGAGTTTTTTCATCGCCTGGCGGTAGCTGTCGCTGGCTTTGTCGAGGTTCTGGCCAATGGCGCTCATGTCGTCAACGAACAGCCGCATTTTGTCGTACAGGCGACTCGCGCGATCCGCTATCTGCTGGGCGTTACGGCTTTGATGCTCATAACGCCAGAGGTTGGAAATGGTGCGCAGCGCCACCAGCAGCGTGGTCGGGCTTACCAGCATGATATTGTTTTTTAACGCCTCGGTGATGAGCTCCGGCTGCTTGTCGATAGCCAGTAAAAAGGCGGGCTCGACCGGGATAAACATCAGCACGTAATCCAGCGTGCGCAACCCCGGCAACTGCTGATAATCCTTGCGCCCCAGCAGGCGAATATGATTGCGAAGCGAAGCGATGTGTTCGTTTAACGCCAGCTCGCGGCTGTAGTCATCTTCGGCGTTGAAGTAACGCTCATAGGCCACCAGCGTCATTTTGGCGTCAATCACCACATCTTTGCCCTGCGGCAGACGCACGATGACATCCGGCTGCATCCGGCTACGGTCGGCAAGCTGAATATTAACCTGGGTTTCATACTCATGCCCTTCGCGCAGGCCCGAGGCTTCCAGCACGCGCGCGAGCACTACTTCGCCCCAGTTGCCCTGGGCTTTGTTGTCGCCTTTTAACGCACGAGTAAGGTTGATGGCTTCCTGCGCCATTTGCGCATTCAGTTGCTGGAGATTACGGATTTCATGAGCCAGCGTATGGCGCTCGCGCGCCTCCTGGCCGAAGCTTTCCTGCACCTGTCGGCGAAAGCCGTCGAGCTGCTCGCGTAGCGGAGAAAGCAGGCCGCTCAGACTCTGGCGATTCTGCTCATCGACCTGACGACGGCTCTGCTCAAAGATACGGTTAGCGAGGTTTTCAAACTGTTCGCTCAGGCGCTGTTCGCTGCTCATCATCTGGCGCAGTTTTTCTTCGGCGTGGACCTGGGTGGCCTCCAGCCGCGTGGTGACTTCGCGCAGATCGGACTCCAGCGAGCTGTTGATCTCCCGCAGGTTGCGCAGTTCGTTATTGAGCAGATCGCACTCATCGCGCCAGTGCTGGTTATGCGCCAGCGCCTCGCGGGCCGCGCTGAGTTCGCCGTAAATATCGCGCTGTTCCGCCAGTAGATCCGCCTTGTACTGGGCGGTTCGCAGCCCTGACATCAGCCAGCCCACCACAACGCCTGCCAGCGCAACCACGGCTAACACCAGATATGAGATTTCCACCACGCCTCCTGCCTGAACTGCTCATCACGCCAGAGGGGATTGTGCTGTACATAATTCCAGACGAAAAGCGTTTTTCTGTAAGGATCGTCAATCCTGCGAGACATTACGCAAAAAGGCCGGCAGAGCGCCGGCCTGAAAGGAGTTATCAGAGAAGGCGGCGCGCCGCCTCCACCACGATTTTCACCGCGTGGCTTTCGGTTTGTTTCATGGTTTCCGCGTTCGGGATCTCTTGCTGGGTGCGGTTGACGATAACGCCCGCCACCATGCCCGCGCGCAGCCCCTGGCTTGAACACATGGTCAGCAGCGTGGCCGATTCCATTTCATAGTTCATCACGCCCATCGCCTGCCACTCTTTCATGGAGCCGTTAAAGCGGCTGACTACACGGCCAGAGAAGGTGTCGTAGCGCTCCTGGCCCGGATAGAAGGTATCGGAAGAGGCGGTTACGCCGATATGCGTAGTCGCGCCGACCGCTTTGGCCGCTTCCACCAATGCGGTAGTACAGGCGAAATCGGCAACGGCCGGGTATTCCATCGGCGCGAAGTGCAGGCTGGCGCCATCAAGGCGTACGGAGGCGGTCGTCACCAGCACGTCGCCGACGTTGATGTGTGGCTGGATAGCGCCAGTGGTGCCCACGCGCAGGAAAGTACGAATGCCAAGCTGCGCCAGCTCTTCTACCGCGATAGACGTTGACGGGCCGCCGATACCGGTGGAGCAGATGATGACCGCTTTGCCATCAAGCTCAGCGCGCCAGGAGGTGAATTCACGGTGGGAGGCCAGTTTGACCGGCTTATCCATCAGCGCGGCGATCTTTTCCACTCGCTCCGGGTCGCCCGGGACAATCGCTAATTCTGCGCCCTGAAGATTGCTTTTTTTAAGGCCGAGGTGAAAAACATCAGACATAGGTGACTCCTCTGTGGGTCGGTTTGTCAGGAGAAGCAAAACGGTACTTTACAGAACCTTTCCGGCGTTTTTCGTGACCGGATTCACTTCAAAAGAAAGGAGTTGCATTAATTTTCCATAATTTCGTGATTATGGTCACATATAGAGCGCATGAATGGAAATCCCGCGCGCCGAATGCCTGCTTTTGCCACCTCCACTCCCGCCACACGCAGGCTATAGTTAGGGATGCGCTAAAACAATAACGGGTACGGAGAATGCCATGACCAACAACACTGACCATCCGGCGGGCTTTGCCGCTGCAGTTTCACCTGTCGCTTCAACGGTAGTGCATACGCCGCAGGATGCCATTATCGCGGGCGAAACCTCGATTCCCACGCAGGGCGAAAATATGCCTGCTTACCACGCCCGCCCGCGCGCTGCTGATGGCCCGCTGCCGGTAGTGATTGTGGTACAGGAGATTTTCGGCGTACATGAACATATTCGCGATATATGCCGTCGCCTGGCGCTGGAAGGGTATCTGGCGGTGGCGCCGGAACTCTATTTCCGTCAGGGCGATCCGAATGAGTATGACGATATTTCGTCGCTGTTGAGCAATCTGGTGTCGAAAGTGCCGGACGCGCAGGTGCTGGCGGATCTGGATCATGTGGCAAGCTGGGCGTCACGCAACGGCGGCGACGCGCATCGTCTGATGCTGACCGGTTTTTGCTGGGGCGGGCGTATCGCGTGGCTGTACGCCGCGCATAATCCGCAACTGAAAGCCGCCGTGGCGTGGTATGGCAAGCTGCTGGGCGACAAAACGTTAAACTCGCCGAAGCACCCGGTGGATGTCGCCACCGATCTGACCGCGCCAGTGCTGGGGCTTTACGGCGCGCAGGATACGGGTATTTCGCTTGAGAGCGTGGAGACCATGCGTCAGGCGCTGCGCGCCGCCAACGCGAAAGCGGAAATTATTGTTTACCCGGACGCGGGCCATGCGTTTAACGCCGATTATCGCCCGAGTTATCACGAGGCATCGGCGAAGGATGGCTGGGAGCGCATGCTGGAGTGGTTCAAAACCTACGGCAGTAAGAAAGGATAAAAAAAGCGCCCGGGAAACCGGGCGTTTTTTGGTGGCGCGGTGGGTGCGCTGCGCTTACCCACCCTACAAAATCACAAACCGCATCACACCGTTTTCTGCGGGTTGCGGTGGGTGCGCTACGCTTACCCACCCTACAAAATCACAAACCGCATCACACCGTTTTCTGCGGGTTGCGGTGGGTGCGCTGCGCTTACCCACCCTACAAAGTCACAAACCGCATCACACCGTTTTCTGCGGGCTTCGGTGGGTGCGCAGGGCTTACCCACCCTACAAAATCATAAACCACACCACACCGTTTTTTCCGGGCTGCGGTGGGTGCGCTGCGCTTACCCATCCTACGTATGACCCACCCTACGCAACGCATAACTGGCCTTATCGTAGGGCGGGTAAGCGTCGCGCACCCGCCATCACAAAACCGTTACGCCTGACGCAGGTTCTGCGCCGCTTTCACCATGTTGGCGAGCGCCGCGCGGGTCTCCGGCCAGCCGCGGGTTTTCAGGCCGCAATCCGGGTTCACCCACAAACGCTCCTGCGGAATGCGCTGCGCGGCTTTCTTCAGCAGCGCTTCAATCCACGCCACGTCCGGCACGTTCGGCGAGTGGATATCATATACGCCCGGCCCGATTTCATTCGGGTATTCAAACTCCTCAAACGACTCCAGCAGCTCCATATCTGAACGTGACGTTTCGATGGTGATCACGTCCGCATCCAGCGCGGCGATAGAATCCATGATGTCGTTGAACTCGCAATAACACATATGAGTGTGGATCTGCGTGTCGTCCTTCGCGACCGCCGCGTTCAGGCGGAACGCCTCCACGCCCCAGGCGAGATACGCGTCCCAGTCGCTGCGCTTGAGCGGCAACCCTTCACGCAGCGCCGGTTCGTCAATCTGGATGATGCCGATGCCCGCGGCTTCGAGATCCGCCACTTCATCACGCAGCGCCAGCGCAATCTGTTTGGCGATAGTTTCGCGCGAGACATCCTCACGCGGGAACGACCAGCAGAGAATAGTCACCGGACCGGTCAGCATGCCTTTCACCGGTTTGTCGGTCAGCGACTGCGCGTACTTCGCCCACTCGACGGTGATCGGCGCCGGGCGGCTGATGTCGCCGATAACGACCGGCGGCTTCACGCAGCGGGAGCCGTAGCTCTGCACCCAGCCGTTCTGGGTAAAGACAAAGCCATCAAGGTGCTCGCCGAAATACTCCACCATGTCGTTACGCTCGGCTTCGCCGTGCACCAGCACATCGAGACCCAGACGCTCCTGCTCGGCGATCGCCTGCTTAATGTGTTCGGCGATACCGGTGCGGTAGTTCGCCGCATCGAGATTGCCCTTTTTGAAATCCAGGCGCAGGCCGCGAATTTCGGTCGTCTGCGGGAACGAGCCGATGGTGGTGGTCGGCCAGGCTGGCAGGTTAAAGCGGGCGCGCTGCGCTTCGGCGCGTACCGGATACGCATGGGCGCGCTGGCTGTCCTGCGGCGTAATGGCCTTAAGGCGCTGTTCCACCGCCGGGTTATGTACGCGGGCCGAGTGTTTACGGGCCTGAATCGGCGCGCTCCACTGCTCGATTTTTGTTGTGTCGCCGCTGTTCAGCGCATCGCGCAGCAGCGCCAGCTCTTCGCATTTTTGCAGCGCAAAGGCGAACCAGCTTTTCACTTCCGCATCCAGACGCGTTTCGACGCTCAGGTCGATAGGGCTGTGCAGCAGCGAGCAGGACGAGCCCACCCACAGCTCACGTTGGCCTGCGATCGCTTTCAGTTGGGCGTATTTTTCGGTGAGATCGGCGCGCCAGACGTTGCGGCCATTGATAACGCCCGCGGAGAGTAACCACTCCTGCGGCAGGCGGCGATGCAGTTCGTTGACATCGTCATGGCCATGAACCAGATCGACATGCAGCCCCTGCACCGGCAGCGCGGTGATGGTATCGAGATTATCACTCACGCCTTCAAAATAGGTGGTGAGCAGCAGTTTGGTCTGGCCTTTCAGCGCCTCGTAGGCCGGTTTAAACGCGTCCAGCCACGCCTGCGGCAGCTCCAGCACCAGCGCCGGTTCATCGATTTGCACCCACTGAATGCCACGTTTCGCAAGCTCGGCGATCACCTGCTGGTAGACCGGCAGAATGTCGTTAAGCAGGGAAAGACGATCGAACTGTTCGCCCTTCACTTTGCCAAGCCACAGGTACGTGACCGGGCCGAGCAGTACCGGTTTAACGTGATGGCCGAGCGCCAGCGCTTCGTCGACTTCATCCAGCAGTTGCGTCCAGGTGAGGCTGAACTGCTGGCCTTTGGTGAATTCCGGCACCATGTAGTGATAGTTGGTGTTAAACCATTTGGTCATTTCAGCGGCGGCGGCAGGTTCGCCGGTCGGCGCGCGGCCACGGCCGATGCGGAACAGCGTATCGATATCCACCGTGCCGTCCGCATTCTGGTGGCGCGCCGGCACGTTGCCGAGCAGCAGGCTGGTGGTCAGAACATGATCGTACCAGGCGAAGTCACCCACCGGCAGCAGATCGATGCCCGCCGCTTTTTGTTGTTCCCAGTGACGGGCGCGCAGTTCGCGGCCCACCGCCAGTAATTCTTCACGGGTGCTTTTGCCCGCCCAGTAGCTCTCTTGCGCTTTTTTCAGCTCGCGACGCAGGCCGACGCGGGGAAAACCGAGGGTGTGGTTATGGATAGTCATGATGTTCTGCCTCTCTTAAGAATGAATCCCGTGTCAGGAGATGAATCTGTTCGTTTTATCTGCTCGTCTAATTAATTAATCCGTATGTATTTCGGATTCTCCCCGAGGAGGAGAACTCTAAATAATTCGGCTTGCAGAAAGGCGGCGACGCAGCGAGTCCCCAAGAGCTTACTCCAGTAAGTGACTGGGGCGAGCGAGGAAAGCCAACGCATCTGCAAGTCGAATTATGACGAGTTTGGACGTCCAGATGTTTACACATCCATAATTGGCAGTTACTGTATATTCCTCAAGCGCAAATTATTCATGCTGAAGTGAAGGACATTCATGATCGAGATAAAACACCTGCGAACGCTTCAGGCGCTGCGTAATTGCGGCTCACTGGCGGCGGCGGCGGCATCGCTGCATCAGACCCAATCCGCGCTTTCACACCAGTTCAGCGATCTGGAGCAGCGCCTCGGCTTCCGGTTATTCGTGCGTAAGAGCCAGCCGCTGCGCTTCACGCCGCAGGGCGAGATCCTGTTACAGCTGGCAGCCCAGGTGTTGCCGCAGATAAGCCGCGCATTGCAGGCGTGCAATGAACCGCAACAGACCCGCCTGCGCATCGCGATTGAGTGTCATAGCTGTATTCAGTGGCTGGCCCCGGCGCTGGAGGCGTTTCGTAAACGCTGGCCGCAGGTGGAGATGGATTTCAAATCGGGCGTGACGTTTGATCCGCAGCCTGCGCTGCAGCAGGACGAACTCGATCTGGTGCTGACGTCAGACATTCTGCCGCGCAGCGGCCTGCACTATTCGCCGATGTTTGATTTTGAAGTGCGTCTGGTGGTGGCGCCCGATCATCCGCTGGCGACCAAAACGCAGGTGACGCCGGAGGATTTCGCCAGCGAAACTTTGCTGATTTACCCGGTGCAGCGCAGTCGTCTCGACGTCTGGCGTCACTTTTTACAGCCGGCGGGCGTCAGTCCGACGCTGAAAAGCGTGGATAATACGCTGCTGCTTATCCAGATGGTGTCGGCGCGCATGGGCATCGCCGCGCTGCCGCACTGGGTGGTGGAGAATTTCGAGCGTCAGGGGCTGGTGGTCACACGTGCGCTGGGCGAAGGATTATGGAGTCGGCTGTACGCTGCGGTGCGCGATGGCGAGCAGCGTCAGCCGGTGACGGAGGCGTTTATTCAGCAGGCGCGTCAGCACGCCTGTGATTCCCTTCCGTTTGTGCGGAGCGCGGCGCGACCCAGCGTCGGTGGACCCACAGAGAAGCCACTATCACCGCTCCCCCAATGATAAAGCTCGGCCAGTGGGGCTGCTGCTGCCAGATGGCGAGGTTAACCAGCAGCCCGGCGGGCACATGCATGTTATTCATGATGCCGAGCGTACCGGCGTCCACCTGCGTGGCACCATAGTTCCACATAAAGTAGCCAAGCCCCGAGGCCGCCACGCCAAGCCACACCAGAATGCCCCATTGCAGGCCGGTGGTCGGCAGTTTCTGTGGGTTGCCGAGCGCGAACCAGGCGATAACCGCCACCACGAACGCGCCGAGATAGAACCACGAAAACGCGCTGTGCTGCGGCATCGGATGCGTCTCCATCAGGCGTTTATAGCCCACCATCCCGATAGCGAAGCTGATATTCGCCAGCTGTACCAGCAGCAGCCCGGTCCAGAAGTGATCGCTCACTTTGTCATAGCGAATAATCGCCGCGCCGATAACCGCAAGCCCGGCGCTTAATGCATAGCCCCAGCGCAGCCGACGGCGGCTCAGCAGATCGTAAATCAGCGTGATATAGAGCGGCGTAAGCACCGTAAACAGCAGGAACTCCGAGACGGTCAGATAGAGATACGCCCGGAAACTCAGCAGGTACGTCACGCCCAGCTGCAGTGCGCCCACCACCATATAGAGCGCCAGCGTCTTCAGGCTCTGCCCGCGCGCGCGTAAGAACGGCAGGAAAACCAGCGCCGCCAGCCCGACGCGCATCAATACTGAGAAGTAGCTGTCTACATGGCCCGCCAGGTATTCGCCAATCAGGCTAAAAGAGAACGCCCACAGGATAGTGGTGATGATGAGTAACGCCACAATGATCATCTCAACAGAAAACAAGACGGGCATTGTAGCGAAGGCGCTGGCGAAAAGTTGCACTATTTGGTTGACAAGTGGTTATCGATAAACCACTTGTCACCCGGATGGTTAATCCAGAAACAGTTTACGCAGGTAGTGTGGAACGGCATCTTCAGCGTTAGTGCCGATGACTTCCAGCTCCGGCAGCAGATCTTTCAGGCGCTGGTGCGCGTTGCCCATGATGCAGCCTTTGCCTGCCATGGAGAGCATCTCCGCGTCGTTCATCCCGTCGCCGAACGCGATGCAGGACTCCAGCCCAAAGCCCATCGCTTTGGCAACCGCCTCCAGCGCGTGGCCTTTGGAGACGCCGCCCGCCATCACTTCAAGGCAGGTGAGCGTCGAAAAACTCACGTTAACACGATCGCCCCAGCGGGCGTTGATGGCCTGCTCCAGCGGCAGCAGCTTTTCGTGGACGTCACAAGTGAAGAAGACTTTGCTGACGCCCTGCGGCTCCAGCAGCGCTGGTTCAAAGAGCGAATATTTAAAAACCGCCTCTTTAAAATATTTCAGCTCGTCCGGGCGCTCGCGGCTCATAAACCATTCGTCGTCGCGATAGACGTTAGTGATGATATCGGGATTATCGCGCACCACGCCGAACAGATCGGCGGCGATATCGGTATCAAGGTTATGGGTAAACACCAGATTGCCGTCGGTGTCGTGCACCCGCGCGCCGTTGGAGGTGATCATATAAGCCTTGATCTCAAGGCCGTCGCGGATCTGGCCGACATCGATATGGTGGCGGCCAGTGGCGAACACAAAGTTCACGCCGCGGGCAGTCAGTAATTTGAGCGTTTGTTTGGCAAACGGCGTCAGTGCATGGTCAGGGGCTAAGAGTGTGCCGTCTAAATCAGACGCAACGACCTGATACATAATAAAAACAACCTCTGGTGGAGCGACCGAACGCTCCGGTCGCGAGTAATCAGTTATGCTCGTCGAAAAAATCGACAATGGCATTCAGCGCTTCGGCGCGCATAGCGTCCTGCTCAAACAGGATCTCATGGTACGCACCTTTGATGACGTAAGGTTTACCCCCCCAACACGGGTGGCCCGCCGCGGCGCGAAGTTCACAGAAGCGGTCGTGCGAGCGGTTATCCACCACACGTTCCAGCTCTGCCTGGAGTAACAATAGCGGCGTGGTGCTGTCGGTGGCCCCCGCCAGCACCTGTTCTCCTGCCTGGATGCCTTCCCGCACCCAGTGATACGTAGGCCCGCCGACGCGCAGCTGCGGTTCATCGGCGTAAAAACGCAAATTGCGCCGGTAGCGCTCGTGGCTGTGCGTCAGCATGTTGAGGCTGAAGGGCAGCGGTCGCCAGCGTCCGGTGCCAATGGCGTAACCATCGCGCAGCGACGGGTACTCTTCCGCCCAGTCGAGGATCGAGCGCAGCATCCAGTCCGGCAGACGGATAATAATGCCGAACATCGGGGCGCAGAGCGCCACGGCATCAAACGCTTTTGGGTTACGCAGCAGAAACAGCGTGCCAATCGCGCCCCCCATCGAATGCGCCAGCAGATAGCGTTTCCGCCACGGGCCGGTCGCGACCTCCTGCTGCCAGAAACGCTCGAAATCATCGACATAATCGCTGAAATTCACCACGTGCCCGCGGTGGGTATCTTCCAGCAGCCGCCCGGAACGCCCCTGCCCGCGGTGGTCGATAATCAGCACATCAAACCCGCAGTGGAACAGATCGTATGCCAGTTCCGCATACTTAACGTAGGTTTCGATGCGGCCGGGGCAGACGACAATAACGCGATCGTGGTTTTCCGCACGAAAACGCACAAAGCGCACCGGAATATCATCCACGCCCAAAAACTCATCTTCTTCGCGCTGTTGCCAGAAATCTGTCAGCGCACCCATGGTGAACGCCGCGAATCCGGCTTCCCGTGAAAACCAACTGTTCCTGTGTCTGGTCATGGTCCTTATTGCTCCGCATCCACGCCTGTCCGGGCTTTTTTGTGATTCGTAGCACATACCTCAACAATAGCGTATTGTGGCATAAAAGTGCGCAATCAGGGAGCTTCGCATGACCTTCGAGTGGTGGTGTACCTACCTTCTGACGACCCTTATTCTCAGCCTCTCGCCGGGTTCTGGCGCCATCAACACGATGAGCACCGCCATCAGTCATGGCTATCGCGGTGCAGCGGCGTCTATCGCCGGGCTACAGACCGGTCTTGCGCTGCATATCGTGCTGGTTGGTATTGGTTTAGGCGCGCTGTTCTCCCGCTCCCTGATGGCCTTTGAAATCCTGAAATGGGCGGGTGCCGCGTACCTTATCTGGCTTGGCATTCAGCAGTGGCGCGCGGCGGGCGCCATCGATCTCAACGCGCTCGCGCAGAGCCAGCCGCGCAGCAGACTGTTTAAACGCGCGGTGTTTGTGAATCTCACCAACCCGAAAAGCATCGTGTTTCTCGCCGCGCTCTTTCCGCAGTTTATCGTGCCGCACCAGCCGCAGGCGATGCAGTATGTAGTGCTCGGGGTAACGACTATCGTGGTGGATATTATCGTGATGATTGGTTACGCGACGCTTGCGACAAGAATTCGCGGATGGATCAAAGGCCCGCATCAGATGAAGGCCTTAAATAAAATCTTTGGTTCGCTGTTTATGCTGATTGGCGCGCTGCTTGCCACCGCGCGCCGCGCCTGATTAGCGAGAGATAATGAGATGGATGCCGAAGCCGGTGAACAGCGCGCCGGCGGTGCCGTCGATCCACTTCGCCAGACGCTGATAGCCCTGGCGCATTTTCGGCAGCGCGAAGACGCTCGCCACCAGCGCAAACCACGCGAAAGTCTCCAGCGCTATCAGCACGAAAATGCCCCAACGCGCGCTGGTGCCGACGCTGTCGCTGACAAACAGTGAAAAAACGCTGCCGAAGTAGATAACCGCTTTCGGGTTCGCCAGGTTGGTCAACATTCCTTTCAGAAAACTGCGCCCGCGCGCCGCCAGCTCAACTTGCGGCGTCTCGCCCGTCGGCGCGCTTTTCTTCAGCGCGCCACGCAGCATCTGATAACCCATCCAGCAGAGATAAAGCCCGCCGCCCACCACAATGATGTTATGCAGCCAGGCCATTTTTTCGAGGATCAGGTGCAGGCCGAGCAGCGCTACGCCGGACCACACCATGACGCCTGCGGTAATGCCCAGCACGCCCATCAGCGCCTCTTTGCGCGAGCGGCTGGCTGCGGTTTGCGAGACAAAAAAGAAGTCGGGGCCGGGGCTTGCCAGCGCCACCAGATGTACCATCGCGACGGTAAAGAACAGCGTTAACATAGAGGTTTGCCAGGTCGGAATCAGAGAACATTCATCCTGGCATGTTTAGGCGGGGCTGACTACTCTTCGTCGTCGCCGTCAACGTGCTCGCGGATGAGCGTCATAAACGGCCTGCCGAAGCGCTCCAGTTTACGGGTGCCGACGCCGTTAATGCCGAGCATTTCGCCGGGGCTGAGCGGCATTTGCTCGGCCATTTCAATCAGCGTCGCGTCGTTAAAGACGACATACGGTGGAATGTTTTCTTCGTCGGCGATGGCCTTACGCAGTTTGCGCAGTTTCGCAAACAGCTTGCGGTCGTAATTGCCGCCGTACGATTTTTGCGCCACGCGCGGTTTGAGCGCCGCGACGCGCGGCACCGCCAGCATCAGCGGCGCTTCGCCACGCAGGAACGGGCGCGCGGCTTCGGTCAACTGCAACGCCGAGTGCTGCGCAATGTTCTGCGTCACCACGCCCAGATGGATAAGCTGGCGGATAACGCTGACCCAGTGCTCCTGGCTCTGATCGCGCCCGATGCCGTACACCTTGAGCTTGTCGTGGCCCAGTTCGCGGATGCGCTGGTTATTCGCGCCGCGCAACACTTCCACCACATAGCCCATCCCGAAGCGCTGCTCCACGCGCGCGATAGCCGACAGCGCTTTTTGCGCATCCACCAGGCCATCGTAGCGGCGCGGCGGATCGAGACAGATATCGCAGTTGCCGCACGGTGCCTGACGCCCTTCGCCGAAATAGTTCAGCAGCACCAGACGGCGGCAGGTTTGCGCCTCGGCGAACGCGCCCATCGCGTTTAGCTTGTGACGCTCGATATCCTGCAGCGGGCCAGGCGCTTTTTCTTCCAGACAGCGGCGCAGCCACGCCATATCCGCCGGATCGTAAAACAGCATCGCTTCGGCAGGCAGGCCGTCGCGCCCGGCGCGACCCGTCTCCTGATAGTAGGATTCAATATTGCGGGGAATATCGAAGTGCACGACAAAGCGCACGTTGGGTTTGTTGATGCCCATACCGAACGCTACGGTCGCCACCACAATCTGTAAATCGTCGCGCTGGAATTTCTCCTGCACCGACGCGCGCACCTCATGCTCAAGGCCTGCGTGGTAGGCGGCGGCGCTGATGCCGCGGCTTTGCAGACGCGCGGCGGTGTCTTCCACTTTGGCGCGGCTGTTGCAGTAGATAATGCCGGATTTGCCGCGCTGCTCCTGCACATAGCGCATCAGCTGATCGAGCGGTTTGAATTTTTCCATCAGCATGTAGCGGATGTTCGGGCGGTCGAAACTGCTGATTTCAATCAGCGGATCGTCAAGGCCCAGAAGACGCACGATATCGCGCCGCGTCGTGTCATCCGCCGTCGCGGTGAGCGCCATAAACGGCACCGCCGGGAAACGCGCGCGCAGCTGGCCGAGCGCCGCGTATTCCGGGCGGAAATCGTGGCCCCACTGGGAGATACAGTGCGCCTCATCCACCGCCACCATCGCCAGATCCCAGTAGCCCAGCGTGTCGATGAAGTTATCCATCATCAGTCTTTCCGGCGCGATGTAGAGCAGGCGCACCTGGCCGGTACGACAGCCCGCCAGCACCGCCTGCTGCTCCTCGCGGCTCTGCGTCGAATTGAGGCACGCCGCGGCCACGCCGTTCGCCAGAAGCTGATCGACCTGGTCTTTCATCAGAGAAATCAGTGGAGAAACCACGATGGTCAGGCCGGTTTTCACCAGCGCCGGGATTTGATAACACAGCGATTTGCCGCCGCCGGTGGGCATCACCACCAGGCAGTCGCGCCCTTCAAGCACCGCGTCGATAATGGTGGCCTGGCCTGGACGGAACTGCTGATAGCCAAAGGTTTCCTGTAAAACCTGCTTAGCCAGCGTTTCCTGACTGTAAACTTCCGCCTGCGCCACACTCACTCCAGATACTGAAAATAAAACAGGCGCTATTTTCAGCGCCTGCGTCGGAAACTGCAATGCCTCAGAAGAGATCGTTAAGCATAACCCCAAAGCCAAAGCGCGTCTGGTTAAAGTTGTAATCAATTAACGATTCGCCGTAGCCGCTGTAGAGCTGGGTGTAGAGGCGCACGTGTTTCGTAATCGGGTAGCTCAGGCCAAGCTCCGCGCCGCCGTAACCGGTGTTCCAGTTATACTGGCCCTTCACGCTCCAGATAGCCTCGCCCCACTGGTAGCCCACCTTAAGCTGGTAGTAGCCCATATATTTGGTGATGTCCGGGTTGTCGTCGGTATTGCCCACCACATACCACGGCTTCACTTCCACCAGCCAGTCGCCATTCTGCGCCATCAGGCGCGTATAGAGACGGTTCCAGCTGCGGGAGGTTGGGTCCGAGCGGCCATTCGACTGGTGGTTATAGCCAAATTCCACATCGCGCAGCGTCCAGCCCGCCAGATCGTAGTCAGTCGCGAAGCCCAGGAACAGCTGCGGCTCATAGTTGGTCTCGCGAAACGGCGACGACTGGCCGCTGTTAGAGAGCTGCCACCAGGATTTCTGCGTATAGGAGCCGCCCAGTACCGAGTTCGGGCCCATAATCCCACGCCAGAACGGGAACGCCAGGCTCAGCTGGAATTTCACTTCGTCTTTACGCGCGTCATCCGCCCAGTCGTAAGACTTAATGGCTTCTTTATTGAGATCGTCGGTCACGGTGTAGAGCAGGTAGTTGCTCTCGTACGGGTAAAGCGTAAACGGGTTATCGTGATCCTGAAGCAGGTTGGCGATGATGCTGCCGCGAACGGCAGGCGCATCATGCACCTCTTTAATCGTCGCTTCCTGTGCTAATGCTGTGCATGGCAGCAACGTTGCCGCCATAAACCAACCCAGAAACGTGCGCATTTGGCAGTGTTCTCCTGAACGAATATTTCGATGGTGAATTATTATCCGGCAGACATTCTACATATTTATTTCGCGTCTGCTTAGTCCTGCTTTCTTAAACTGGAAAGCAACAAATGGGAAGCATAAAATCAACATTCATTTAACCTTATGTGCCCACTCTATTTGGACGAGGAAACCATCATGTCCGCAACCCTGCTGACCCCGGAAGCAGCCCTGCAACTGGTCGGCGAAATCTTTGTTTATCACATGCCGTTTAACCGTGCCCTGGGGCTGGAACTGGAACGTTACGAAAAAGAATATGCTCAGCTCGCCTTTAATAATCAGCCGATGCTGGTGGGCAACTGGGCGCAAAGCATTCTGCACGGCGGGGCGATTGCGTCGGCGCTCGACGTGGCGGCGGGCCTGGTGTGTGTCGGCAGCACGCTGACGCGTCATGACAGTATCAGCGAAGAAGAATTGCGCCAGCGGCTCTCCCGGATGGGCACGATTGATATGCGCGTCGACTATCTGCGGCCCGGCCGCGGCCAGCGCTTTACCGCCTCCAGCACGCTGCTGCGCGCGGGCAATAAAGTGGCGGTGGCGCGCGTCGAATTACATAACGAAGAGCAGGTCTATATCGCCAGCGCCACGGCCACCTACATGGTAGGGTAAGTCGCGCAATACTGATAAACTGCTCACACTTTTCTCATACCACGAGTTTCACATGGATGCTAAGCAGACGCGTCAGGGCGTGTTCTTTGCGCTTGCCGCTTATTTTATCTGGGGCATTGCCCCCGCGTATTTCAAACTGATTCAGGCGGTTCCGGCCGATGAAATTCTGACGCACCGCGTTATCTGGTCCTTCTTTTTTATGCTGGCGCTCATCAGCCTGAGCCGCCAGTGGGGATCGGTGAAGCGGCTGTTCGCCACGCCGAAAAAAGTCTTTAGTCTGGCGCTCAGCGCCGTGCTGGTGGGCGGCAACTGGCTGCTGTTTATCTGGGCGGTGAATAATCATCACCTGCTGGAAGCGAGCCTCGGTTATTTCATTAATCCGCTGGTCAACGTGCTTTTGGGGATGATTTTCCTCGGCGAGCGTTTTCGCCGGATGCAGTGGCTGGCGGTGCTGCTGGCAGCCTGCGGCGTACTGGTGCAACTCTGGACGTTCGGCTCGCTGCCGGTTATCGCGCTGGGCCTCGCGTTTAGCTTCGCGTTCTATGGGCTGGTGCGTAAAAAGATCATGGTCGACGCCCAGACCGGCATGCTGATGGAAACCCTCTGGCTGCTGCCGGTTGCGGCGATTTATCTGTTCGGCATCGCCGACAGCCCGACCAGCCATATGGGCAGCAATCCGTGGTCGCTGAATCTGCTGCTGATGGCGGCCGGTGTGGTGACGACCATTCCGCTGCTCTGCTTTACCGCGGCCGCGACGCGCCTGCGCCTCTCCACGCTTGGATTTTTCCAGTATATCGGCCCGACGCTGATGTTCCTGCTGGCGGTCGTTTTTTACGGCGAAGTGCCGGGGCCGGATAAAATGGTTACCTTCGGGTTTATCTGGCTGGCGCTGGCGATATTTATTATGGACGCGCTTTATACCCAACGGCGTTTACGCCAGCATTAATAAAGACTTTTATAACAGGGCGTTACTGACGCCCTGTTATCTTTCCTTACACCAAATAATCCTGTTTCTCACCTACTGATATTAGCCGGGACGCGCGCCTTGCAACCCGATGCCCCTTACCTATAATCCGGCCTTTATGCATTACGCCATCTGCTGTTTCGTGATAACAGAGGCGCAAAAGGTATTTTCATGTCAGCCCTGTTTGCTTTCTTTTTCCCGCCGCGCACGGCCACCCTGCGCCGTCTGCCTTATCTGGGATGGCTGTTCGGTTTGCTGTTCGGTCTGGGCCTGCTACTTGCGATTATGCCTGACGATGTGGCGCTGGCTCTCTTTTTAATGGCTCTCTTGCTCTATTACCGCGCCGGTGCGCTGCGTGCCCGCGACGCCGGTTTGAAAGCGCGGCGTTACCTTCTGCTTTCGCTGGCCATGTTTCTCATTGGGTTTGGGCTGGCCTGGCTGCGTGATTTCGGCGCGGACAGCATGCCGTTCATGAAATTCGGCTGGGGTTTTCAGGTAATAATGACGCTGCTCTTACTGGCCGCCCCGTCGCATCAAACAGTGACAAAGACCACATAATATCGGGCGGCATCGTCGCCCGAATCAACGACTATTTCAGGCGTAAAGGAGCCTTACTGATGTCCCATATGGAAAACGACAAAAAGAATTACGACTACATGGCCGATCCGAAATTAAGCGACAAGTGGAAATTTCGCTTTAAGTTCATTGAAGATCACGGTTATCCGGCCGTGCTGGTTCCAACGCCCGCGTGGCGTGACGCGCTGAAAAAAATGAGCATTAAGGAACGTCTGACAGTATCCCTTAATTTCATCACCTATTTTTTCAGCTTCATCTATCTGGCCATTCTGGGGCTGTGGAAGAAAAGTATTATTTGCGTGCTGGCCATCTTTGTCGTTGCAATTATCAGCGACCTGCTGAATATGAGGTCGCTGATATATATCGTCCCGTTCTATTTCGCCTGTCGCACCAACGTCTGGTATTACGATCTTAAAGTCAAAGGCAAGCATGACTGGAGCCTGTAAGGTTCCGCGCCTTGCCCTGTAAAAAAAGCCTCTTCATAGAAGAGGCTTTTTTATTTTTATAACCAGTTCTTACGCTTGAAGTAGAGATAAGGCGCCAGCCCCGCCAGCAGCATCGCGACAATCGCGCCGGGGTAGCCATAGCTCCAGTGCAGCTCGGGCATAAACTCGAAGTTCATTCCGTAGCTGGAGGCCACCAGCGTCGGCGGCAGGAAGACCACGGACACCACCGAGAAGATTTTGATAATGCGGTTCTGCTCGATGTTGATAAAGCCCATCGCCGCCTGCATCAGGAAGTTCACCTTCTGGAACAGCGATTCGTTATGCGGCAGCAGGGATTCGATATCGCGCAGGATCTCACGCGCCTGCTCCAGCTGACCGCCCGGCAGACGCGCCTTGCGCACCAGGAAGTTTAGCGCGCGCTGGGTATCCATCAGGCACAGACGCACTTTCCAGCCGGTATCCTCCAGCTCAGCCAGCGTCGAGAGCGCCTCGTCATATTCATCGCCCTGATGCCCTTCCATAATGACGCGGCTCAGGTTTTCGAGATCGCTGTAGATGTTTTCTATCTCGTCCGCCAGCTGTTCGATTTTCGTTTCAAAGAGATCGAGCAGCAGTTCGTAGGCGTTGCCGTCCATCATCGACTGGCTGCGCGCGCGCATGCGGTACAACCGAAACGCCGGCAGCTCGCGCTCGCGCAGCGTAAACAGCCGCCCGTTACGAATGGTGAACGCCACGGTGGAGTTGCCGCCGTGATCTTCCGCGTCTTCATAAAAGAAAAACGAGTGAATATGCAGCCCGTCTTCATCTTCGAAGAAGCGGGCGGAGGCTTCGATATCCTCCAGTTCCGGGCGTGTCGCCAGGCTTTGGCCAAGTTCCGTTTGCACGCGCTGTCGTTCGCTCTCTTCCGGCTCCACCAGGTCAACCCAGATGGAATCTTTCAGCGAAACGGCCTCGTCAACTTCGAGGCGGGACAGTTTGTTATTTTCCAGTTGAAATGCGCTCAGCATGACCGGGACTCCCAAAAAAACAAATTCTGGACAGTTCGGTTGGGCACACAGAAACAGATTGGGTTTCAGACCATTAAACAGCCTGACTCAGCGCGACGGGAGAGAAAACGGTCGCTGACAACCACTAAGGCCATCAGCGTAAGAGGATAGCCTTAGGAGTTGTTCCTGTTTGACAGGTTTTTGAGCCAGCATCTACTGGGTGTGTCCAAGGCGAATGTCCTCTTAGCGTAATCGTGGGCGCATGTTACGCCACCAAAAATTAGGCGTCAACACGTACACTTAAGATAAAACACCTCAATGTTTGACAAGAATTATAGTGCCTGAGAGCGCCTTTTGCCGGACCGTTTTCGCGCTCCGCTTCCTGCCATTCCCGGGCGATTATCGCCGCGCCAGATGACAGAAAATCCAGCGCGCGATGAAGAAATAAAAAAGCCGCCGACGCGACGCGCCAGCGGCCTGAGTGCCCTGCACAGAAAGACGTCAGACGGTTTCGAGGCGCGCGTAAGCGGCCACCAGCCATTTAATGCCCTGACCGTTGAACGCCACCTGCAACCGGCTATGTTCGCCGCTGCCTTCGAGATTTACGATGGTGCCTTCACCGAATTTCGGGTGGCGCACGCGCTGGCCAAGCTTATAACCGGAGTCGTTCTGCGCTATCGGCGCGCCCAGCTGCTTATGGCTGACCGGACGGCTCACGCTCGCGCGCAGGCGCACTTCTTCCACACAGCCTTCCGGCAACTCAGCGATAAACCGCGACGGACGGTGATACGCCTCTTTGCCGTACAGTCGACGGGTTTCCGCATAGGTGAGCGTCAGCTTCTGCATGGCGCGGGTAACGCCCACATAGGCCAGGCGTCGCTCCTCTTCCAGACGCCCGCCTTCATCGAGCGACATCTGGCTTGGGAACATCCCCTCTTCCATCCCGACGATAAACACCTGCGGGAATTCCAGCCCTTTGGCGGAGTGCAGCGTCATCAGCTGCACCGCGTCCTGCCAGGCGTCGGCCTGCCCTTCGCCCGCTTCCAGCGCGGCGTGGGACAAAAACGCCTGCAGCGGCATCAGATCTTCGTCTTCTTCGTTGTAGCTGAACTGGCGCGTCGCCGTCACCAGTTCTTCTAAGTTTTCGATACGCGCCTGGCCCTTCTCGCCTTTTTCCTGCTCGTACATCAGCCACAGGCCGGAATCTTTAATTACCCGGTCAGTCTGCACGTGCAGCGGCATATCGATGGTTTCATGCGCCAGCGCTTCGATAAGCTCAAGGAAACGCTGCAAAGCGCTGGCGGCGCGGCCGGCCAGGGCTTTCTCCTGCAACAGCTGGCGGCACGCCTGCCAGAGCGTCAGTTGACGATCGCGGGCGGTCTGGCGCACGACATCCAGCGTGCGGTCGCCGATGCCGCGCGTCGGCGTATTCACCACGCGCTCAAAGGCCGCGTCGTCGTTACGGTTGGCGATAAGACGCAGGTAAGAGAGCGCGTCTTTGATCTCCTGGCGTTCGAAGAATCGCATGCCGCCGTAGATGCGATACGGCATGCTCGCCTGTAACAGCGCCTCTTCCAGCACGCGCGACTGGGCGTTGCTGCGATAGAGAATGGCGCAATCCTGCAACGCGCCGCCGTTCTCCTGCCATACCTTGATGCGGTTGACCACAAAGCGCGCTTCATCCAGCTCGTTGAACGCGCAGTAGAGAGAGATAGGCTCGCCGTCGCTGCCGTCGGTCCACAGCTCTTTACCAAGACGCCCGGCGTTATTGGCGATCAGGGCGTTCGCGGCGTTAAGAATATTGTTGGTGGAGCGGTAGTTTTGTTCGAGACGAATGGTCTGCGCGCCCGGAAAGTCATTCAGGAAGCGCTGAATATTCTCCACCTGCGCGCCGCGCCAGCCGTAAATCGACTGGTCATCGTCACCCACGATCATCACTTTGCCGGTGTCGCCCGCCAGCAGGCGGATCCAGGCGTACTGAATGCCGTTGGTGTCCTGGAACTCATCCACCAGAATATTGGTGAAGCGCTCGCGGTAGTGATTAAGGATATGCGGTTTGTTAAGCCACAGCTCATGGGCGCGCAGCAGCAGCTCGGCGAAATCCACCAGCCCCGCGCGGTCGCACGCTTCCTGATACGCCTGATACACCTTCTGCCAGGTCTGCTCTACCGGGTTGCCGTAGCTCTGAATATGGTGCGGGCGCAGGCCGTCATCTTTTTTGCCGTTGATGTACCACATCGCCTGGCGCGGCGGCCACTGCTTCTCGTCGAGGTTCATCGCTTTGATAAGACGCTTAAGCAGACGCAGCTGATCTTCGCTGTCGAGGATCTGGAAATCCTGCGGCAGGTTGGCGTCCATATGGTGTGCGCGCAGCAGGCGATGGGCGAGACCGTGGAACGTGCCGACCCACATGCCGCCCTGGCTGGTGCCCATCAGCTGGCCGATGCGGTGGCGCATCTCCGCCGCCGCTTTGTTGGTAAAGGTCACCGCCATGATGGAGTACGGCGAACAGTTTTCTACCATCATCAGCCAGGCGATACGATGCACCAGCACGCGCGTCTTTCCGCTGCCCGCGCCCGCCAGCACCAGCATATTGCTGCGCGGCGCGGCTACGGCTTCGCGCTGTTTATCGTTAAGGCTGTCGAGCAGGTAAGAAACGTCCATTGATTGGCACCGCCGCGTTAAAAACAGAAAAAACACAAAACGCCCGCAGGCGTCTCGCTAACCAGGCTGACGGGATATCAGGCAGCGATACACATGCCGCCTGCCGAAAAACCTGGAATTATATACAGAGTAGTGATGATTATATCAGCGAGGTCAGGGATGCCAACCGCGAAATCTCCAGATGCGGCAACAAGCGGCTGTCATCTATCTGCATCAGGTCGCCATCGAGCAGGTTTATCCAGCACGCCTGCACGCCGGAGCGGATAGCGCCCGCCACGTCGGTAGTCAGGTCATCGCCCACGTGCAGAATAGCCTCGGGCGCGACGCCAAGCTTCTGCGCGGCCAGATGATACATATCGCTGTACGGCTTGGCGCGGCCGTGCGGCCCGGCGCGCAACACAAACTGAAACAGGCCGCCCAGGCCGAACTGTTCCGGCTCGGCGTTACCGTTGGTGATGGCCACCAGCGGCCACTTTTTCGCGAGCTGCTGCAACGCCTCAAGATTTTCCTCAGGCACCTCGATGCGGCTGCGCCAGCGGGCGAAGTTCAGCATCGCCTCGTTCGCGCCTTCAGACGCCTCATGGGCAGAAAGCCCGGCCTCCAGCATCACCTGTTCAATAGCGCGCCGCCGCCATTCGGTCACATCGTGATAAATCTCCGGCTCCTGCTGGCGCAGCGCCGTTCGGGCGCGGTGCAAATCCGCGGCGGTGAACGCGCTGAGCCGCGGGTGATAGCGCTGCATAAACGCCAGCGTCTCTTGCTCGGTGCGGGCGATAACCGGACGGTTATCGTAGAGCGTATCGTCAAGATCGAACGTCAGGGCGGCAATCGCGCCCAGCGGACGGTAGAAGTACATTACGGTTTTCCTCGTCTGGCGCGTGGGTGCGCCGCGTCGTAGACCGAAGCCAGATGCTGGAAATCGAGATGCGTATAGATCTGGGTGGTCGAGAGATTGGCGTGGCCCAGCAGCTCCTGAACCGCGCGCAGATCGCCGCTGGATTCCAGCATATGTGTCGCGAAAGAGTGGCGCAGCTTATGCGGGTGAACATGACTGTTCAGCCCCTGTTTGATGCCCCACTCCGCAAAGCGTTTTTGCACGTTACGCGCCGAGATGCGTTTACCTTGCTTTGATAAAAATAGCGCGTCGTCGTCGGGGCCGAACAGCTCGCGCAGGTTCAGCCAGTGTTCAATCCAGGCAACCGCGCTGCGCCCTATCGGCAGGCGGCGCTCTTTGCTGCCTTTTCCCATCACCCAGACTTCACCACTGGTGAGATCGAGATGATTGCAGTCGATATTGACCAGTTCAGACAGACGCAGCCCGGCGCCGTACATGATTTCGAGCATCGCGCGATCGCGTACCGCCAGCGGATCGTTAAGATCGATATCCAGCAGCCGGTTGACGTCATCCACGTCGATGTTTTTCGGCAGATGGCGCGGGGTTTTCGGTGTGCTGACGCCTTTGGCCGGGTTCGCTTTTAGCTCGCCCTGGCTTACCTGCCAGTCGAAAAAGCTACGCAGCGCAGAGAGACGCAGCGCCAGGCTCGACGGCCCCAGTCCGGCGCGACGGCTGCGTACCGCGAGCGATCGAACCATCGCGGCGTCGCACTGCGCCCAGCTTTTAAGCCCCGCCTCGCCCGCCAGCCCGACAATCGCCGTCAGTTGCCGCTCGTAATTGAGCAGCGTCACCGGGCTTAACTGGCGCTCCACTTTCAGATAACGCAGAAAGCGCGCAATGGGCGGGTGCAGCGGCGAGTCGGTCATACGCGTTCAATCCAGCGGGCAAGAAGATCGGGCAGCATCAGCGACAGCTCATGCAGCAGTTGCGTGCCCTGCCCTTGTTGATAGTGCTGCGGGTCGCGGCTGCTGAAAATCAGTACGCCGAGCTCGCCATGTTCGCCAAGCAGCGACATCGCCACCGATCCGACGGCTTTCGCCTCCGGTAATACCACCAGCAGTTCCGGGCCGTTCAGCGTTCCCAGATAGTGCGTCTGCTGGCCAAGACGCTGGATACGCACCGGCTCAAACGCCTGACGCGACAGCGCCAGATGGGTAAAGCCGGAGGGCGCGCCAAGCCGCCAGCGCTCAGGGAACAGGCGAATGCTTGCGCCCGCAAGCCCCATATCGCGTGCCCAGCGGTTGAGCCGCTCCAGCATCTCCTGAAGACTGCCGGCGCAGGCGAGCCGCCCCTGCAATTTCAACAGGCGATAAAATAACCCTTCGTTGGCGCTCGCCTGTTCCATCAGCAACGTCATGTTTTCTTCCAGTTCGTTGATGTGGTTACGCGCGCGCGCCATGTGCCACTCCACCAGCGAAACCGTTCCGCGCACCGGGTGCGGCACGCGGATCTGCTCCACCATCGCGGCGTTGCGGATAAAAAAATCGGGATGGCGCAGCAGATAGTCGAGCACCGCGTCGTCATCAAGCGTTGCCAGCGTCTCCTGCTGTTCTCCAGCCTTACTCATAAGTGAATAAATCCATCATAAACGTGGGTGGCGGGGCCGGTCATAAAGAGCGGATTGCCAGGCCCTTTCCAGGCGATGTCGAGACGACCACCAGGCAAGTCGACGCGCACCTGCGCGGCCAGCAGCCCCTGCTGAATGCCGACCGCGACCGCGCCGCACGCGCCGCTGCCACAGGCCTGCGTTTCGCCCGCGCCGCGCTCAAACACGCGCAGCCGGATGTGTTCCGTATTCATCACCTGCATAAAACCGATGTTGGCGCGCTCCGGAAAGCGTTCATGGCTTTCCATTAGCGGCCCGAGCGTCTCCACCGGCGCGGTGGCGACGTCATCCACCTGAATCACGCAGTGCGGGTTGCCCATCGACACCACGCCGCACAGCACCGTTTGTTCGGCAGCGCGCATGATGTAGGTCTTCTCAGCTTTGTTGGCGCGAAACGGCACCAGCGACGGCTCGAAAACCGGCTCGCCCATGTTCACACGCACCTGCTCGTCTTCGTTGACGGTTAACACCATGCGGCCGTTCGCCGTGCTGACGCGGATTTCCCGCTTGTTGGTCAGCCCTTTGAGGCGCACGAAACGGGCGAAACAGCGCGCGCCGTTGCCGCACTGCGCCACTTCGCTGCCGTCGGCGTTAAAAATGCGGTAGTGAAAATCGAGATCGGGATCGTAGGGCGGTTCGACCACCAGCAGTTGATCGAACCCCACGCCCTGATGCCTGTCCGCCAGGCGGCGGATCATGTCAGGCGAAAAGAAGACGTTTTGCGTCACCGCGTCCACGACCATAAAGTCGTTACCCAGGCCATGCATTTTAGAGAACTGCATTGTTGTACTCCGTTTGCGCGGTTACGAGTCGGTTACTGCCTGCTGACCTGCGTCGGGCCATCGGTATCGCCACGGTTGTTGGTATCCGGGATGGTCGTCTCGGTTTGCTGTTCCGGCGCTTTCTGCGGCTGGGCTTTGCTGTCTGCTGGCGGGAAGTAAAGCGGGCCTTTCAGACCGCAACCGGTGAGGCTAAACAGGGTCAGCATCACTGCCAGAGAGCGAAAAATCGTTTTCATTTATCGGTGCCTGTTGTTCATTCATCTGTTTTCTATCATCGCAGGTGAAGATGCAAAAGCAAGAGTTTGCGTAACGCCGGATGACACAAAAGCCGTTCCGCCCGCCGGTTTCTATTCCCGGCTATTGCTTTTATACTGCCGCCATCGCGTACAACAGGAAACCAACATGAACGACAGTGAATTTCACCGCCTGGCCGACGGCCTGTGGATGACCATTGAAGAGCGTCTCGACGCGTGGGATGGCGACAGCGATATCGACTGCGAAATCAACGGCGGCGTGCTGACGCTCTCGTTTGAAAACGGCAGCAAAATCATTATCAACCGTCAGGAGCCGCTGCATCAGGTGTGGCTGGCGACCAAACAGGGCGGTTATCACTTCGATTATAAAAACGACGAATGGATTTGCGATCGCAGCGGTGAACGCTTCTGGGATCTGCTGGAAACCGCCGCCACGCAGCAGGCGGGCGAGGCGGTCAGCTTTCGTTAATCAGGACTGATATTGCTGTAACAGCGGCGTGGCGCTGTCGTCATCGTTGAGCGGCGTCACGGCTTTGATGGTCTGGGTGCGGAAGGGGATCACCTGCTGGCGGCCATCGACCTTCACAATCTGGTAGAACTGCGGCAGGTTAAAGTTGACGAAGCTTGAACCGTAGGTAAAGCGGTCATGCGATGACGAGTAGAACCGGCTGACGTCGCGCACCAGCTCCTCTTTGCTGCCTTCGCAGTGGTGATACACCTCGGCGCGGTTGCTTTCATCGAGAATATAGATGTTAAAGCCGTCGTCGTTGGTCTCTTCAAAGAAGAACTGAATAATCCCTTCGCTCGCAAAGCCATCGACCACCGACGGCAGTTCAACGTGATCGGTTTCCACCTGAACAGACAGACCGTGCAGTTTGTTATGCGAAATCGCGCCGTAAAACTCAATGGCGTTTTCCAGCTTCTGTACCGAGACGTTAAGCCGCTCGAAGAACAGGCCCCAGGTCTGGCCCGCCACGCGCAGCGCTTTGAAGCGGCCAGGCTCCAGACGCGTGCTGGAGAGACGAAACTCAATACACTCGGACACCAGTTGCTGCACGCGGGTACGGATAAGCCCGCGCAGATGCTGGCTATAGCAGAACACTTCGACGCTGTCCGGCGGCGCGGCGTCCTGATGCATTTTGCCAAGAATCGTTTTCAGCGCCTCGATCATCGCCTGTTCGCCGTTGAAATGCAGCGTACGCACTTCATTCCACGAGTTGCGATACAGCAGATCGATACTGCCGACCAGGCACTGCTGCTGCTCGCCAAAGCTGAAGACATCAAGCTTACGGAAATCGAAATGCACCACCTGATTGCGGAACGCCGTCGTCGGGTCATATTCCAGGTTGACGATGATCGCCAGATGGCGGATTTCGCACGGGCTGTAGAGCGCTTTTGGCGTCGGTGCCGGTAACCGCAGCGGGAAATGGTGCGACACATCCGCCACCAGTTCCTGGAGTTTCGGCAGGTCACAAATGCCGTTGCCCTTAATAAACAGGCGGGTGCGCGACGTCAGCAGGCCGTTAAACCACGCCCAGGCCACCAGCTTATTAAGATAACGGTTATATTCCAGCGGCTGATGGCTGATGATGGAATCCATGCTCGGCGCGCGGTTGTAGAGATACCACCCGGTGCGGTTGGCGCGGCCCGGCGGCACATGGATGAAGGTGAGCGTTGGCTCAGAGAGATCCGGCGAAATCTGCGGGTTCACCAGCGTCACTTTCCCCGGCAGCGCTTCAAACGCGGCATAGAGTTTGCGCGTCAGCACACCGATATCCTGCGGGCTTGCGGAGACGCTCAGGTTATTGCGGCGCGCGAAGCGGATCAGGTTACGGTAGCTCTGCATCATCGCATCGAGCAGCTCGTTATGCGCCTCGCGCACCTGGTCGATTTTCCAGTTGGCGCGATTATCAAGCATCGTCAGGCGCGCTTCATCCCAGCCCCACTCTTTCACCAGCTGGCTTACCACCTCGCGGCGCCAGCCCACACAAGCGCGCTCGCGGGAGAGTTTTTCGCACACTTTCAGATAGAAGCAGCGGCGCACGAGATCGAGGCGCGCGCTGTCGTCGATAGCCGTCAGATAGTGCGTGACGCGCTCCAGCATCATGCAGTAAGGATCGAGCCCGAACGAGACAATTTCGCCGTCGTGTAACCGCTGTTTGATATCTTTCGCGAGCAGGCGAGTGTTCGGATATTCCCAGGAATAGGCTTCCAGCAGCAGCGTTTTCAGCACGGCTTTATACGGGGAATCGATGCTTTTATAGAGCTGCCAGAGGCTCGCGCCGAAATATTCTTCGGCGGAAAGGGAGCTTAAGCCGCCCAGATCAAGCCATTCGTTTGGCGTCAGCACGCCCTGCGCGTAGAGCGTCATCACGTAGTCGTCGTAATGCTCTTCTTCGTCACACGGCACCATGTTCCAGAGAATACGTTTGCCGGCCATGCGTACGGCGGTGCGGTAGAACTCGTCCAGCAGCAAAATATGCTGCGTCGAGCCGCAGTCTTCGCCGCCGAGGCTACCGCTTTCGTTATGGCGGAAGCGGTTTTCATCAATCAGGAAGAAACTGACCTCAACGCCCAGCGACGCCGCCCAGCTTTCCAGCAGGCTGCATTTACGCTGCAGCAACTGGCGCTCGTCGTTATCAAGCCAGGCCTGATGGCAGACCCAGATGTCGAGATCGGACGAACAGCTCTGCCCCACAGAGGAGGTGCTGCCCATCGAATAGATGCCGGTAATCGGCAGTTCGCCCTGTACCGTTTGCTGTGCAGGCATGCCGCGCTGGGTTTCCAGCTCGTTCAGGTAGTGGCGTTGGGTTTCATCAGGCGTGTAGAGGCAAATGCCGTAGGGAACGTTACCTTCAAGGTAACCCGGCATCAGCGGATGGTGATAATGCAGTAATGTTGGCAGCAGACTGTAGACCTGTTGGAAAGCAGGCCCCATGGCAGCAAGCGCGCGATCCACACGCAATTGATTGATGGCATCCAGTCTCTGCTTCAGTGTCTCAATATAGAGGTACAAGACGTATCGCCTGATGGTTACAGAATGTAAACAGTGTTCACCGTTGTGTCGCCCTTGTGATTATGGTGTGACGGGCAAACAAATGGCTCAAAACGTGATCAATCTAACACCTTGTAGATTGACCGTAAAGAAAGATGCGCTACAGATAATTATAGCACCGTTCCCCTGCCCTTAGCGCCTTTCTGTGTGGCATCTGCACGCCGCGCCTCGCCGCCGTTTGACCTGACAGCCTTCCGCTAACAGTGGTAGGATGATCGGCAGACGACATTTACGGTATGAAGCATGTTAGACAATGTATTAAGAATTGCCACCCGCCAAAGTCCGCTGGCGCTCTGGCAGGCACAATATGTGAAGCAGCGGCTGGAGGCCTGTCATCCGGGTCTGACCGTTGAGCTGGTGCCGATGGTAACGCGCGGCGACGTCATCCTTGATACGCCGCTGGCGAAAGTGGGCGGCAAGGGACTGTTCGTGAAAGAACTGGAGCTCGCCATGCTGGATGGCCGCGCCGATATCGCGGTGCACTCCATGAAAGATGTGCCGGTTGAATTCCCGGAAGGGCTTGGGCTGGTCACCATCTGTGAACGCGAAGATCCGCGCGACGCCTTTGTGTCCAACCAGTATAAAAGCCTTGATGAAATGCCTGCGGGCAGCATCGTCGGGACATCGAGCCTGCGCCGTCAGTGCCAGATCGCCGCGCGCCGCCCGGATCTTATCATCCGTTCGCTGCGCGGGAATGTCGGGACGCGCCTGAGCAAACTCGATAACGGCGACTACGACGCCATTATTCTGGCGGTGGCAGGCCTCAAACGTCTGCAACTCGACGCGCGCATCACAAGCCCGCTCGCACCGGAAATTTCGCTGCCCGCCGTAGGCCAGGGCGCGGTCGGCATTGAGTGTCGCCTTGACGATACCCGCACTCGCGAACTGCTCGCGCCGCTCAATCACGAAGAGACCGCCGTGCGCGTGCGCGCCGAGCGCGCCATGAACACGCGTCTGGAAGGTGGCTGTCAGGTGCCTATCGGCAGCTATGCGGAACTGAGAGACGGCGAGCTGTGGCTGCGCGCGCTGGTGGGCGCGCCGGATGGCTCGCGTATCGTGCGCGGCGAACGCCGCGGCGCGCCAGAGGACGCACGCCAGCTTGGCATTTCGCTGGCGGAAGAGCTGTTAAACCACGGCGCGCGGGAGATCCTCGCCGACGTTTATCAGGGGGATGGCCCCGCATGACGATTCTGGTCACCCGCCCCTCTCCCGCCGGGGAGGAATTAGTGAGCCGCCTGCGCGCACTGGGGCAGGAGGCCTGGAGTTTTCCGCTGATCGAGTTCTGCCCTGGCCGGGAGTTGCCGCAACTGCCCGCGCTGCTCGACGCGCTCGCGCCGCACGATCTCCTCTTTGCGTTGTCGCAACACGCGGTGAGTTTTGCGAACGCGCACTTACAGCGTCTGGGGCAGCGCTGGCCTCGCGCCGTCGAAGCGTTCGCCATCGGGCGCACCACCGCGCTGGCGCTGCATCAGGTCAGCGGTTTGCACGTCCATTACCCGCGCGATCGGGAAATCAGCGAAGTCTTGCTACAATTACCTGAATTACAAAACGTTGCCGGTAAGCGTGCGCTTATCCTGCGCGGCAACGGCGGTCGCGAACTGTTAGGGGAAACCTTAACGGAGCGCGGCGCAACCGTGACGTTTTGCGAATGCTATCAACGTAGCGCGAAAATTTACGACGGCACCGAGGAAGCGCACCGCTGGCATACGCGCGGCATTACCACGCTGGTGGTGACGAGCGGCGAGATGCTGCGCCAGCTGCATGACCTGATGCCGCCGTGGTATCGCGAAAACTGGTTGCTGCGCTGTCGGCTGGTGGTCGTCAGCGAGCGTCTGGCGACGATTGCCAGGGAGCTTGGCTGGCAGAACATTCTGGTCGCTGATAACGCCGATAACGACGCGCTGCTGCGCGCGTTGCAATAACTTTTAAACGGGAAGCCACAATGACGGAACAACAACACACCCCTGCTACGGTTGAAGAAACCCCGCAGGTTGTGGAGACTACGCCACAGCCGGAACCGACCGCGAAAAAAGACCGCTCCGGCAAAACCGCGCTGGTGCTGAGCGCTGTGGCCATCGCCATTGCGCTGGCGACAGGCGCGGGCCTGTGGACCTGGAGTAAAAAGCAGTCCGATACGCAAAACGCCAACAGCGATACGCTCGCCACCCAGTTAACCTCGTTGCAAAATCAGCAGCAGGCGCAGAAAGCTGAATTTGAGAAAACCCTCAAGGCGCAGGCTGACGCGCTCGCGGCCGCCACTCGCCAGCAGGAAGCGATGGCGCGTGAACTGGATGAAGTCCAGAAGAAAGTCGCGACCATCTCCGGCAGCGACGCCAAAACCTGGCAGCTCGCCCAGGCGGATTTCCTGGTCAAACTCGCCGGACGTAAGCTCTGGAGCGATCAGGACGCCACCACCGCCGCCGCGCTGTTAAAAAGCGCCGATGCGAGCCTCGCCGACATGAACGACCCAAGCCTTATTACCGCCCGCCGCGCGCTGACGGATGACATCGCCGCGCTGGCGAGCGTCACGCAGGTCGATTACGACGGCATCATTCTTAAGATCAATCAGCTCTCCAACCAGGTCGACAACCTGCGCCTTGCGGACAACGACAGCGACGACGCCCCGATGGACAGCGACGGCAGCGAGCTTTCCAGCTCGCTGAGTGAATGGCGTCAGAATCTGGTGAAAAGCTGGCACAACTTTATGGACAGCTTTATTACCATCCGCCGCCGCGACGAGACCGCCGTGCCGCTGCTGGCCCCGAATCAGGATATCTACCTGCGCGAGAATATCCGCTCGCGCTTGCTGGTCGCCGCCCAGGCCGTGCCGCGCCATCAGGATGAGATTTACAAGCAGTCGCTTGATAACGTCTCGACATGGGTACGCGCCTATTACGACACCAGTGACGCGGGCACCAAAGCGTTTCTGGAATCTATCGACAACCTGGCCCAGCAGAACATCAGCATGGATCTCCCGGAAACCCTGCAAAGCCAGGCGATTCTGGAAAAACTCATGCAGACGCGCGTGCGTAACCTGATGGCGCAGCCGTCAGTACCGGGCGATGCTGCCGTCCCGCAGGTTGACGACCCGCGGACCCAGGCTCCGGCAGATGCGGCACCGACGCAGGGAGAACAGTAATGCTGAAAGTCTTATTGCTGTTTCTGCTGTTGATCGCCGGGATCGTGGTCGGCCCGATGGTGGCAGGCCATCAGGGTTATGTATTGATCCAGACCGATACCTGGAATATTGAAACCAGCGTCACCGGCCTTGCGATCATCCTGATCCTCTCGCTGGTGGTGCTGTTTGCGATCGAGTGGCTGCTGCGCCGCCTGTTCCGCACCGGCGCACGTACCCGCGGCTGGTTCGCGGGCCGCAAACGCAGCCGCGCGCGCAAGCAAACCAAACTGGCGCTGCTGAAGCTTGCCGAGGGCGACTATCAGCAGGTTGAAAAGCTGATGTCGAAAAACGCCGATCACGCGGAACAGCCGGTGGTTAACTATCTGCTGGCCGCGGAAGCCGCCCAGCAGCGCGGTGACGAAGCCCGCGCCAATCAGCATCTTGAGCGCGCGGCGGAGCTGGCGGATAACGATCAGATCCCGGTTGAGATCACCCGCGTGCGTCTGCAACTGGCGCGCAATGAAAACCACGCGGCGCGTCACGGCGTTGACCGTCTGCTGGAAATCACCCCGCGCCACCCGGAAGTGCTGCGTCTGGCAGAACAGGCGTATATCCGCACCGGCGCGTGGAGCTCACTGCTGGATATTATTCCTTCGATGCAAAAGGCGGGCGTGGGCGACGACGAGCACCGCGACGCGCTGACGCGTCAGGCCTGGATCGGGCTGATGGATCAGGCGCGTGCCGATCAGGGCAGCGACGGTCTGAAAGCCTGGTGGCGTAACCAGAGCCGCAAAACGCGCCATCAACCGGCGTTGCAGGTGGCGATGGCGGAGCATCTGATTGAGTGTGACGATCATCAGACCGCGCAGGAGATTATCCTCGATGGCCTGAAGCGCCAGTATGACGATCGGCTGGTACTGCTGATGCCGCGCCTGAAAGCCGGTAACCCGGAGCAGCTCGAAAAAGCGCTGCGCCAGCAGATCAAAACCTACGGCGATCGCCCGCTGCTCTGGAGCACTTTAGGCCAGCTGCTGATGTCCCACGGCGAATGGAAAGAGGCGAGCCTCGCGTTTCGTGCCGCCCTCAAACAGCGCCCGGACGCCTTCGATTACGCCTGGCTTGCAGACGTACTCGACCGACTGCATCAGCCCGAAGAGGCCGCCACGATGCGCCGCGATGGCCTGCTGCTGACGCTACAGCAAAACGGCCCGCAATAATTCCCACCCCTCTTCGGAGGGGTTTTTTATTCCTGCGGTTTGAGTAAGTCGTTAACGTCAGTGACCGGGGTGAGCGCGCGCCACCAACACCGCCACGGCGCAAAAGATGCCCCACAGCGCAGGCAAAAAAATACCTGCCCGAAGGCAGGTATCAAAACAGGTCTGTTTGACAACAAATGTGGTGCTTCACTCAACGTTATGTCCATGGTGTTTGATGAGGCCGAAGCGACATCTGTCTGTGGACGATAAGCACCGTAAACGGCTCTGCGTCATTCCTGGGTTTATGAAGCCGGAGCAAACATAATAAGTGGAATGAGCATCTACATTTCTATTGTAGCATTTAT
The DNA here is from genome assembly GCF_011605905.1 of Cronobacter sp. HA18003. NCBI lineage: Bacteria > Pseudomonadati > Pseudomonadota > Gammaproteobacteria > Enterobacterales > Enterobacteriaceae > Cronobacter > Cronobacter sp. HA18003. The sequence goes on from NZ_JAANQO010000029.1 coordinate 49,061, forward strand.
CGTGCCAGGTATGCAGCGTTTGTCTGCAACGGCTAACCCCTTGTTTCATCGCTACTGTGACCGGGGCCGTAGGCGCATTTCCCTGGCAGGCGCAGCCTTCAGGTGTCATCAAATAGCGACACGGTTTCCAGCCCGGCATCTTTCCTTATAGATATTAAAAACTTATATGTCTCCTGTGGGCGACACGTATAACGCGGAGTGTCGCTAAAACCCATCACTTCTCTCTTACATCAGTTTTACGTGGACATTTTCCTGAATCAGCAAATCGCCCAGCGTGTTGGTCGACCCCAGCGCGCTGTTGTGATAAACGTCGAACACATGATCGCCGATAGTCTCGACGCCGCTCACCGACCAGATGCCTTCCGGCGTATTAAGCAGCGTCACTTCACCGCCGTTGTCCCCCGTAATACGCAACGGCTCGTGAGGATCGTCTTTCAGATTCAGCGCGTTATCGAGATTCAGGGTCAGGCTGCCGTTGCCGCTGGTACCGAGATCGAGCACATCAATGTGCGTCACTTTGAAACCGAGCTGCGCGAGGTTGAGCGTCTGCAGCTTGTCGCCGAGGGTTAAGGTATCGACACCCGCGCCGCCATCAATCCGGCTGAAATCCAGACTGTTGAGAATAAAGTGGTCGTTACCGTCAGTGCCTGTCAGCGCCACGTCGCTGATGAGCAGCGGCTCAGCGAACAGTGCCATCAGCGCGGGTGGCGCCACGCCGTTCTGCAACTGCACTGTATGCTGTGTGGAAACCTGATTACCGGCGTCATCGCGCGACGTAATATCGAGCGTATAGCTCCCTTCGGGCTGGGCCAGGGCATCGGGTGAGATCGCCACGCTCCAGCTACCATCGCCAAGCACCGTCGTTGTCAGCGTGACGCTGCCAAAGAGGACAGTCACCTCCGCGCCGGGTTCGGAATCACCGCTGATCAAAAGCCCTCCGCCTGCGATCTCCGTCTGATCGATAATGTCATCGCCGGTCACGGGTAACACATCGACCGTGGGGATAACGGTATCGACGGTAGAGAAGGTCTGCCGGCTGCCCGCGTTACCCGCCACATCGGTTACGTCCACGCGAATCGGTACTGCGCCCTGCGGCAGCGCCTGAAGCTGTGTCGGCGTTAGCGTCACGCTCCAGGTACCGTTGCTGTTAATGGTGGGCGTATAGGCGATGCCGCCAATAGTGACCGTCGCTGACTCCACCAGCGCACTGGAATTCAGCCCCGTGGTGCCGGTAATCGTCTGATCCGTTTGTGATTCTGCCTGGCTCAGGAAGCCATCACCATACGCAAGCGTAATGGTCGGCGCGGGCAGCGTCCTCAGCACGCTGACTGGCGCGGTGTCGCTGCCGCTGTTGCCTGCGGCATCCGTCTGGGTTGCGCTGAGCGTGTAATCGCCATTCGGCACAGAGCCCAGCGCGCTGGCAGGCAACTGCACGCTCCAGGTGCCGTTCGCCAGCACCGTGGTGTTATAGGTAACGCCGTTAAGCGTCAGCGTTAATGGCAGGTCGGCTTCGCCGGTGCCGGTGATCGTCACGCCGCTTTGCGCCTCCGCCTGATTGATGTAACCGTCAGCAGCCAGCGGCTCGTTAATCGTGATAACCGGCGCGGTGAAATCAATCGTCAGCGGCACCGTCTCCGTGACGGTATTTCCCGCGTCATCTTCAGCGGTGACGACCATGTCATAAACATCATCCACAAGCGATGCCAGCTGCCCTGCGGGAATATTGATACTCCAGTTGCCGTTACCGGCGGTCGTCACCGGGCCGTAAGTTTCACCGTTTAAGGTAAACGTCACGACGCTGCCCGGATCGGACGTGCCGGAGACCGCGATGACGCCAGCCGCCTCGGTCGGGTTAATCAGGTTGTCGCCGGTCACGTCATTGACCGTCAGCGACGGCGGTACGAAATCGGCGCTGAAGCTGTTATTCCCGTTGCCGCTATTGCCCGCGGTGTCGGTCACCGTCACGGTAATAGGAATTTGCGAGCCATCGGCGGGCATCGCCTGTAAATCCGCAGCAGGCACGGTGATCTGCCAGGTGCCGCTGGCATCAAACGTGGCGGTATAAGTGATGCCGTTAATCACGACTTCCACGTTTGCCGCATGGGCGGTGCCTGTTGTGCCCGTCACGATTTGATCGGTTTGCGACTCCACCTGCGATAAAAACGCATTGCCGAAGGGCAGCGCTTCGACCGTTGGCGCAGGCGGCGTCACCAGCATTTCAAACGGCCGGTTTGTTGTGCCGCTGTTGCCCGCCGCGTCGGTCGCCACCACGTTTGCGGTATAGTCACCATCCGCGAGCGCGGCGAGTGACACATCCGTCGTCCAGACGCCGCTGGCGTTGGTCGTGGCGTTAAAGGTCAGCGTGCCAATGGTGATCACCACCGTACTGTTGGCCTCTGCCGTACCGCTTAGCGTTACCAGGCCTCCCGCCTCCGCCGCGCTGACAATATCATCGGTCGCGATGGGATTGATGGTCACCACGGGCGCGGTGGTATCAAGCGTCACGAGATGATCGACAGACACCGCGTTGCCTGCGGCGTCGGTGAGCGAGGCGGTGACGGTCAGCTCACCGTCACTCTGTGCCTGAACATCTGCTGCCGGCACATCCACGCTCCACGTCCCGTCCGGCTGTACCGTCGCGTTGTAAGTATTGCCACCCAGTGTCACCGTGACGGTGCGCCCGGCGTCCGCGGTGGACGCTGTGCCGGAAATCGTCACGTCGCTTTGCGACTCCGCATCGCTGATGATGTCATCCACCGCAATAGTGTCTATCGTCAGCGTGACAGAGCTATCGACTGTCACCGTCTGTCCCGCGGATACCTGATTCCCGGCGATATCCTGCGAGCCCACCACCACACTGAGTGGCCCGTCGTTCAGGCCGCTCAGCGCCGTGGCAGGGACGGTGACGCTCCAGCTACCATCGCTCCCCACCTGCGCGTTATACGTCACGCCATTAAAGAGCACCGTCACTGGTTGGCCGGCTTCAATAGCCGTGCTGTCGCCGGTAATGGTCAGGTCGATGCCTTTTTCCGTCGCGTTAATGATGTTGTCTGTCGCAATCGGATCGACAGAAATCGTCGGGTTCGTCTGGGCGACGACCGTGAGATCGCCGCTGGCGGAGGCCGGGTTACCGCTGGTATCCGTGACGCTGGCGTTGACAGTCCACTGTTGATCGGTGAGCAACAGCACATCCGTCGCGGGCACCTCCACGCTCCAGCTGCCATCGCTCTGCGTGGTGGCGGTATACGTTTTACCATTGAGCGTCAGCGTGACGGTCTGCCCCGCTTCAACATTTGTGCTGGTGCCGCTCAGCAGGAGCGGTCGGGTATGCTCGAAGGCGTTCAGGTAACCATCGCCGGACAGCGGGTTGATGGACAGTACCGGCAGCGTGGCGGCACTGGCGTCGATCGTCACCGGATGGTTAATGGTGACGCTGTTACCCACGGCGTCGCTTAACGACACCGTTAGCGGCTGCTGGCCGTCAGCGAGCGCCTGAAGGTCTGCCGCAGGCAGATTGACAGTCCAGCTACCGTCCGGCTGAACGGTGGTGGTGTAATCCTGACCGTTAAGCGTCACGGTCACCGTCCGCCCGGCGTCTTCTACCGATGCCGTACCGCTCACCGGCACATCTCCCGCAATCTCCAGTGAGTTGATGATATCGTCGCCCGCGACAGGGTTGACGGTAAGAGCTACCTCGGTATCAACCGTGACCGTGCTCCCCGCCACGCCGCGGTTACCCGCCGCGTCACTGGCGCTGACGGAAATGGGCACATCGCCCTGAGGCAGCGCCTGCACATTCGCCGCCGGTATCGTCACGCTCCAGCTACCGTCGGCCCCGGCCGCCGTCACATAGGTCACACCGTTGATGAGCACACTGACGCTCTGTCCGCTCTCCAGCCCGCTACTGGTGCCGCTCACTACCACATCCGCGCCGCTCTCCAGCGCCGTGATGATGTCATCGCCGGTGACCGGCGTAACGGCAAGCGTCGGCGGCGTGGTATCCACATCGAATGATTGCTGCGGCGCAGCACCGAAGTTCCCTGCGCCATCGACCGCAACCACGGTTATCGTTATTTCGCCATCCGCAAACTGCTGGAGCACATCGGGCGGCAACGCCAGCTGCCAGTTGCCGTTCTCATCGACGGTCGCCAGATAGTTATTACCGCCCGCCACGGGATCGACATTCAGCGACCACTTGCCATCGCTGCCCCGCACCGGCGTGGCGTGGCTGAGCACATCCAGCCCACCGATGTTGACGATCACCCCCTGAGAGCCGCCGAACGCGCCGGTTTTCCCGGTGAGCAACTGCGTGACTTTGGTGTCGTTATTGTTCAGCAGATCGTCGCCAAACGGCGTGTTGAGTGTCGGCGCGGGCGGCGTCAGCGCCATGGTTACGGTTTCGCTGGTGGTGCCTGTATTGCCGGCAGCGTCTTTGGCGGTGACGGTGAGCGGATAGTTGCCGTTTGCCATGCCATCGAGCGCATTGGCAGGGATTTGCACGCTCCATTTGCCGTCGGCACCCGTCGTGGTGGTGTATTGCTGATTGTTATAGCTCACGGTGATTTGCGCGCCGGGCTCAGAGGTACCGTTTATCGCAATGGGCAGTTTGCTTTCAATGGCGTTCACCAGATTGTCGCCCGTGAGCGGTAACACGGTAACCGGCGGCGGAATGGTATCGACCGTGGCGATAATCGTATTACTGCCGGTATTGCCCGCCGCGTCGGTGACGATAACGCTTATCGGCAGTTCACCCTGCGGCAGCGTACTGAGCTGTGCAGGCGTCAGCGTCAGGCTCCAGTTGCCCTGGCCGTCGACCTCGACCGGGTACGAGACGCCGTTTATCACGACTACCGCGCTTTGTCCCGCGCCGGTTATGCCGGTCGTGCCGCTGATGGTCTGGTTGCCCTGGCTTTCGGTCAGCACCAGCATATCGTCGCCAAATACCGGGGCGATTTGCGGGTCGGGCAGGAATTGCGCCGCGACATCCAATGACGATTCGGCGCTGATGGTATGGCCGGCGGTATCGGTCGTGGTCACGCGCACCGGCAGCGGACCGTCCGGGAATGCCTGCACGTCGGCTGCCGGAACCGTCAGCGACCAGGTATTATCCGCCGCAACGGTAGTGGTGTAGGTTTTGCCGTTAATCGTCACCGTGACCGTCGTGCCAGGGGCCACGTTCACGGTCTGGCCGCTGACCACCAGCGCGTTTTGCGCTTCCTGGGCATTCAGCATGCCGTCGCCGGAAAGCGTATTGAGTTTGATGGTGCCATTGCTGCCGCTGTTCCCGCCATTGTCGCCGCCCCGGTCGTTATCGCCACCGCCACCGCCGGAACCTGCCGCGGCAATCACGCCGCCGAGCGCCACCGCGCCGAGAATTGGCCCCAGAATAGCCATCGTATGACTGTCGCCGATAAGCAGCGGCTCAATGCTGTCTACCGTCTGATATTCCGGCGTCAATCCAGGCGCGCTGGCGGCCATCGTTTCATTCGAGGGAAAGACGGCATGAACCGGCGGATGTTTCCCGTCATCAAATAATAATTCGCTGTGATAGCCGTCCTGCTCGGCAAAATAGTTTTTACAGACGACGGTACTGCCGTTTTGCATATGCAGAATTAGGTCATCGCCCTGCCGTTCGTAATGCAGCGCCGCATCTGGCGTTGCCTGAATACGCACCACGGAAGGCTCCGACAGTATTAATGTCCGGGTGCCCTGCGCCTGTACGGTGGTAATTAATTCGCCGCCATGACGCGCCAGCGTTTGAATGGTTAATGCCTGCGCGGTTGCACTGCCATCGAGAATTGTTGCCATAACCCCTCACTTATTTTTGTCACGTATGTCAAAACAGAACGTTCCGCAAACAACGGGAAGAGAAAAACGGGCTGTGCTCAGAAAAGGCGCACAGAGCAGGGAAGACGGCAACGCGAGGAAAATTCCAGGCATTCAGTCCCGACGGCTTAATTTCAGATATGTAATAGGTGTAATGGGTGTTGGGAAAATTTCAAATGGTCTAATTAAAAATTAGCAGTCAATTAATTCATGAGGATTTGCGCAGGGTTCTTTTAAAATCAATGCATTATATTTTTTCGCTCATCACCGAAAATTATATAAAAGCAATCTGGCTAATATTAATTGGCAACCACCAATCTTAAAGGCGGCTAAAATTAACAATGCATCACCAAAAATAAATCAGTAATCATAAAAAACCCTCATTTCAAAATAAAAAGTGGCCAATAAAGCGCAGCGGCAGATTTAATCATTAGCACAGAAACTGATTAATAACGCTAACCGAATTTTGTGAGCGCGATTACAGTACGGCAGGCAGATAACAACACGAGAAGTGTTTAAGAAACGAGAAAAGTTTCTGGAAAAATAAAGTACAGAAGTAAAGCGGCAGGAGGCGGAAAACAAAAAACCTCGCCGAAGCGAGGTTCAAAAGTGGTCGGCGAGAGAGGATTCGAACCTCCGACCCACTGGTCCCAAACCAGTTGCGCTACCAAGCTGCGCTACTCGCCGTATACTGCTTTTTGACTTTTTTGTTCAATCAAGTAGTGGTGCGAGGGGGGGGACTTGAACCCCCACGTCCGAAGGACACTAACACCTGAAGCTAGCGCGTCTACCAATTCCGCCACCTTCGCATCGCCACAAACTCTTAAATAATGGGGTGGCTAATGGGACTCGAACCCACGACAACTGGAATCACAATCCAGGGCTCTACCAACTGAGCTATAGCCACCACTGTATTCTTTCACGCGGTATTAAAACCACCGCAGCTCAAGCGCCGGTTAAATGGCGCGCCCGACAGGATTCGAACCTGAGACCTCTGCCTCCGGAGGGCAGCGCTCTATCCAGCTGAGCTACGGGCGCGTAGCGCCGTTGCGGGTGGGGATACTACGGACTTCGCGCCCTGCTGTCTAGTGCTTTTTTGAAGAAAATGCGCGTTTGGTTATGCTTTGCGCATTCTGGCGGTTATCCGTCCACTTTGGGGGTCGAACCGTAGCGATCGAACCCGAAAAGCTTATAAATAACGCTCACCAGTACCAGGAAAATCGCGCCGACAATCAGCGACATCCGCGTATCGTCGTTGAATCCCATGCCCACCAGCACACAGATCAGGAACGCCATCGTCAGGTAATTCGCCCACGGGAACAGCACGGAGCGGAACGGATGCGAGGCAATCGCCGCCTGGTGCGTCTGGCGAAAGCGCAGCTGGCTAATCAGGATAACAAACCACGGCACCATACCCGGCAGCACACTGGCGCTGTAGACATAAACAAACACGCGCTGCGGATTCGGGATAATGTAGTTCAGGCACGAGCCCACCAGCAGGATAACAATGGAGAGCGCGACCCCCGCCACCGGTACGCCGTTGCGGGAGACTTTGCCCATCGCCGCCGGTAACTGGCGGTTTTTCGCCAGCGCATAGAGCATACGCCCGCAGCTGTACATGCCGCTGTTGCAGCCGGAGAGCGCGGCGGTCAGCACCACGAAGTTGATAATGCCTGCCGCGGCGGTGATGCCGATTTTCGCGAAGGTCAGGACGAACGGGCTGCCGTTGCTGCCAATCTCATCCCACGGGAAGATAGTCACGATAACGAAAATCGCGCCTACATAGAAAATCAGGATGCGCCACAGCACTTTGCCGACCGCGCTGCGCAGCGTCACCTGCGGGTTTTTCGCTTCGCCCGCGGTAATGCCAATCAGCTCAACGCCCTGGTATGACGCCACGACGATACAGAGTGCTGTCAGAAAGCCCTTCCAGCCGCCGGCAAAGAAACCACCGTGCGAGGTGAGATTGCCGAAGCCAATGGCATGGCCGCCGTTGCCGAAGCCAAAGAAAATCACGCCAAGCCCAACCACTATCATGACGATAATGGTGGTGACTTTAATCATCGCGAACCAGAACTCGATTTCGCCATACAACCGCACCGCAGCAAGGTTCGCCAGCGCGACCAGCCCCACGGCAATCAGCGCGGGTATCCACTGCGCCATCTCCGGGAACCAGAACTGGACGTAAACCCCGATGGCGGTGATTTCCGAAATACCCACCGCCATCCACATAAACCAGTAGGACCACGCGGTGAGATAGCCGAAAAACGGGCTCATATAGCGGTGCGCGTAAACGGCGAACGAACCGGTTACCGGCTCAAGGAACAGCATTTCGCCCATAGAGCGCATAATGAAAAAGACGAACAGCCCGGCGATGATGTAGGCCAGCAGCACCGACGGCCCCGCCCATTTCAGCGTGCTGGCGGCGCCCATAAACAGCCCCACCCCGATAGTGCCGCCGAGCGCAATCAGCTCGATATGTCGGGCCTCCAGCCCTCGCTGTAGTTCCGGTTTATTCTCTGCCATAGATCCTCTGTGTTGTGTTTCACGTGCGTCCAGGTGAACCTGGTTATTGTGATGGTGAATAACGACGCGCCTGCGGGCAGCGTAACCCTGCCGCGTCCCGGCAAGGGGCGGGCGAATGGTTCCGCAATTTGAGAGAAATGGCAAATAATGCGTGGTAAAAATGCGCTTACTGCGCAATAAATCATCAGAAGAGAAACGGCGGCATCGGCAGACGCCGCCTCAGGATTAGAGCCTGCCGGTATAGTGCCAGCCCAGATAGCGCAGCAGGCGCAGCTGGCGTTTGAGACGGCTCGGCTGGGAGAGCAAACGGTAGAGCCATTCCAGCCCCAGGTTTTGCCACGCTTTCGGCGCGCGTTTCACATGGCCCGTGAACACATCGTAGGTGCCGCCGACGCCCATATACAGGGCGTCAGGGTGAACGAGACGGCAGTCGCGCATAAAAATCTCCTGGCGCGGCGAGCCCATCGCCACCGTGACAATCTGTGCGCCGCTGTCGCGGATGCGCGCAAACAGCGCCGCTCGCTCCTCTGGCTTAAAATAGCCATCCTGCGCGTCGACAATATTCACATTCCACTGCCGCTTGAGCTTTTCGATAGTTTGCGCCAGCACCTGCGGCTTGCCGCCCACCAGAAACACCGGCGTGCCTTCGCGTCCGGCGCGCGCCATCAGCGCCTCCCAGAGATCGGCACCCGCCACACGCGACACTTTCGCCTGGGGATACTTTTTACGGACCGAACGCACGACGCTAATGCCGTCGGCATATTTAAACTCCGCCGCTTCAATCAGACTGCGGACTTCGGCATCCGCCTCCAGCGCCAGCATCTTCTCGGCGTTAATCGCCACCAGCGTGCCGTGGCGCAGCGAGCCATCGGCATAGAGATAATCGAGCGCGTGTTGCATATCGCGCCACCCCAGCAGCGGCAGGCCGCGAAGCGTATAGACCGGGGCGGTGACCTGTTCAGACATCATATTCCCTTAACCTTAAAGCGTTTCCGTTGGCGACAGCGGCGCGGCACGACGACGGCGCGGCTGGATAAGCCCTGCACTATCCAGCAGCCAGTAAATCAGTTTCGCGACGACCAGACAGGCACCGAAGACCACCATAAAAAAGATCACGCGCGACACAAAGGCATCCAGCCCTTCACGGGCCAGCACAATCATGTTGAAGATAGCGCCGAAGCAGAAGCTGTGCAGAATCGCGGCCTTATAGCGGTTCGGTTCATGGTTGCCGCGCTCATACAGCCAGTCGAACCATTTAATAATCAACCCGACCACCACCGCGCCAGGCGGGATAAACCACACGCCGCCCATCACGACCAGCGAGCCAAGCAGCGTCGGGGAGATAGCCAGCCCCGAGTGGTTATTCAGCACTTCCCAGGTGAAATAGTTAGCGGTGTTGAGCACGATATGCGGCCTGTCAGGCCAGACCCATGACGGAATAAACACATAGAAATCGCGCGCAATCGGTGCCAGCCCCTGAAACTCAATGTCACCGTAGTGTTGCAACAGCAGCGCCAGGTTTTCCCACGGCGAGAAGGTGTCACGCGTGAGGTAAAGAAAGGTGTAAAACGCTTCGTCGCCGCTGACGTTAAGCCCATAGCGCTTCAGCGCCAGCCAGAACATCCCGACAATCCCCATTACGCCTGCCGCAGCCAGCATGCCAGGCGAGATCCAGCCGCGAATAATGCCGATAAACAGGAAGATTGCGAACGCAATAATAATATTGGCGCGCGTGCCGCCGACAATCATATACGTCAGCAGGCCAAACCCGACGGTACTGACGAGGAAAAAGAGCCACGCGCGGCTGCTCTGACGAAGAAAATAGACCACCAGCATCGCCGGTATAAAGAAGTAGAAAAAGCGCTTTAGCGCCACGCCGGAGACTTCGCTGGAGAAAATCTGGCTGTACGAATGCAGCCGGAACAGCAGAAAGCCGTTATGCATAAAGAAAATGCCGACGCTCACCAGCGCGACCGCCATCATCACCATCCACGCCAGATGGGTTTCAACGCGGTTCATGGTAAACAGCCCGCCGCCGGAGGACGCTGCCTGCGCCCGCGCCGTCCGCAACCGCGTTTTGTAGGTGACGTAATAGACCGCATAGAAACAGCCCGCCGAAAGCAGCGCCTGCAACAACACTTCCGCAGGCACCACCGCCACGTTAAAGCGAAACACCAGAATGCTGGTCAGCGGAAAGCCGAAGAAAAACGTCAGCAGGAACAGCAGCGAGAAAAAGACGTTAAAGTTAAACCGCACCCGGCGGAACTCAAACCAGGTCAGCGTGCCGATAAACAGCGTCGCCAGCAGCCAGACGATAAACAGGCCGCTGAATTGCAGTAAGCTCATGCCACTTCTCCTGAAGCGATACGCAGCGCGCGGTGCCAGCCGGCCAGGTAGTTAGGCTTAAAGAACGCGATTTGCGATTTATCGACCATCTGCAACTGACGCTGCGCCTCGCGCACCGTCACCTCGTTAAGCTTATCGCCGGTAAACAACACCGGCAGATTTTGTTCCACCATATCCTGCCAGAAGGGGTTTTCGCGGCTCAGCACGCACGGCACGCCTGCCTGAATCAGGAGGCACAGTGTGCCAATCCCCTGCTGGCGCGCAAAAATGAAATACCCGAGATCGCACTGGCGCAGCAGCGTCAGATACGCGTCGAAATCGAGCTTTTCACGCAGGATGTTAAGGTTTTCCGGGCTGAACAGCGCTTGCCCGGCTCGCGTCACTTCGTCTATCCACGCGTCGTTATTCGAAGGATATCCCATCGGCACAATCACACTGACGTTATCGCCAAACTGCTGATGCACCGCCTGCAATGCCGCGATATGGTCATTGCTTCGATCGCCGGAGTTACCCACCAGAATCGTTAACTTGCCGTCACGCTCAGGCGGCGGCAGCTGGTTTAACCCTTCATCCATACGCGTCGGGAAATAGAGCAGCTCACCCGGCACGCCGGGATGACGCTTCGCGAAGTGACTGAGATCGCCACGCGTCGCGAACACATGCCCGACGCGCCCCTGCGCCAGACGGCGCAGCCGGTAAAAGAGCTGAAACTTCAGGCTGCGCGAAGCTTCGTAGAGATCCGCGCCCCAGATATGCCAGCTCACCTGCGCGGGCTTCAGCCCGCCGCCAAGCAGCGCCAGCCACAGCGGCGCATTAAACTGGCCATGCAGAAAAAAGCGCTGCTGGCGGTTTTCACGCGCCAGCGCCACCACAGCGCGGGCAAGCGATTTTTTATCGGGATAAATGCTCAGCGAAAGCGCCGGGTACTGCTGACCGAGTTGTTCATCGGCGCTCACCACCATAAAGCGTCGCGCCTGTTCATTGGTTTCGGCCAGTTCATCGTTAAAGAAACGCAGTACCGTCTGGTTATGATGGGGAATATCGGACCCCAGAACGTGAATCAATGCTGTCATGTCTGTCTGCGCCAGAGTAAAAATACGCCACAACAGAGGGCGAAATAGACAATATAGGTCGCCATATAGGCCTGGGCCGCGCCCGCCGCGCCGTGCGCCGGGATCAGCCAGTATGAAAAGCCGGTTAATAAAGCAAACTGGCTGACTTCCGTCAAAATATAAAAGCGCAGCGAGGCTTTCGCGATAATCAGATAGCCAAAGACGTAAGCGCCCACTTTCAGTACATCGCCCACCAGTTGCCAGGCGAAAAGGTCACGCATCGCGGTAAACTGCGGCGAGAACAGCAGCCAGATGGCGAAATCACGCAGCAGCCAGACCGCGAAGCTCGCCGTCGCCACCGCAGGCAGCACAAACTTCAGCGCGCGTCCGATTTCGCGGGTGATGTCGCGCTTCGCCTCAAGGCGGGAGAGCGTAGGCAGCAGCCAGACGCTGAATGACGCGGTAATAAACTGTAAATAGGCATCGGAGATACTGCTCACGCCCTGCCAGATGCCGACGGCATCCCACCCGTAACGGGCGGCAAGCAGGTTTCGCATCATCACATACGCGACCGGCAGCGTTACCGCGGTCATCAGGGCCATCAGCGTGAATTTACCGAGATGGCGCGCCAGCGGGCCGTCCCAGGACGGTTTCAGATAGAGCAGCGGCACATGCTCGCGCCGCATCAGCATCCAGACCGCCGGGATGGCGACCAGCGCAGGCACCAGCGCCAGGCCCAGCAGCGCGCCTTCATACCCGCCGAGACGAAAACAGGCGTAATACGCCACCACGCCGATAAGACTGCCGATAATCAGCGCCAGCGCGTTGCCCGCCGCGTCGCGAAAGCCTTTGATAATGGCGAGCGTGAGGTTAGCCCAGGCGATCCCCATCTGGATAAAGGCCACCATGCGCACCACGTTTTCATAGCGAGCATGGCCAAACAGGCCAACGCTAATCGGCCCGGCTGCCAGCAGAAAAATCACCGCCAGTAACGTCGAGAAGCCCAGCACCATCGCCGATGCCGTGCCCGTGACGCGCTGTAGCCCGGCGGCGTCATGCTGATGCTGCGCGACCAGTTTCGTCACGCCGTTGAAAATGCCCGCCCCGGCTAACACGCCGAGCACCGTAATCAGCTGGCGGAAATTCCCCGCCTGCCCGACACCTGCAGGGCCAAACGCGACCGCCAGCAGTTTGACGACCACAAGCCCCGCGCCGATTTTGATAAGCGTGGACCCGGCGGTCCACACGGAAGCTTTAGCGAGCGACATATCAGCCGAAATAGCTCAGCAGCGTATTGATCACCGTGCGCTGGTTAACCGGCGCGAGGTTAAAGAACAGCGGCAGGCGCAGCAGGCGTTCGCTCTCGGCGGTAGTGAAACGGTCTTCGCCGTGGAACTCGCCGAATTTTTCGCCCGCCGGACAGCCGTGCAGCGGAATGTAGTGGAACACCGCCAGGATCTCGGCCTCTTTGAGGTACGCGATGAGCTTGCTGCGGTCGTCGATATCGCGAAGCTTAATGTAAAACATATGCGCGTTATGGCGGCAGGTCTCGGGGATCGACGGCAGCGTGATGCGTCCGGCGCGCGCCAGCGGGGCGAGCGCGTCGTAATAGGTTTGCCACAGCGTCAGGCGCTGCTGGTTAATGCGGTCTGCCGCTTCCAGCTGCGCCCAGAGATAGGCGGCCTGCAAATCGGACATCAGGTAGCTGGAGCCGATATCGCGCCAGGTATATTTGTCCACCTGACCGCGGAAGAACTGGCTGCGGTTGGTGCCTTTTTCGCGAATGATCTCCGCGCGCTCTATCAGCGCCGGATCGTTAATCAGCGTCGCGCCGCCTTCGCCACCGGCGGTATAGTTTTTGGTTTCATGGAAGCTAAAGCAGCCGATGTGGCCGATAGTGCCTAGCGCACGGCCTTTATAGGTCGACATCACGCCCTGCGCGGCGTCTTCCACCACATAGAGTTGGTGCTTTTCGGCAATCGCCATAATGGTGTCCATCTCGCAGGCCACGCCCGCGTAATGCACCGGCACGATGGCGCGGGTTTTATCGGTGATGGCCGCTTCAATCCGCGTTTCATCGATATTCATGGTGTCCGGGCGTACATCCACAAAGACGATTTTTGCGCCGCGCAGCACAAAGGCGTTAGCGGTGGAGACGAACGTAAAGCTCGGCATGATCACTTCATCGCCCGGCTGGATGTTCAGCAACAGCGCCGCCATCTCCAGCGACGCGGTGCAGGACGGCGTCAGCAACACTTTCGGGCTGCCGAAACGCTGTTCCATCCACTGCTGGCAGCGGCGGGTAAAACCGCCGTCGCCGCACAGCTTGCCGCTGCTCATCGCAGACTGCATATAGTCGATTTCCGTGCCAACCACGGGCGGTGCGTTAAATGGGATCATGATAGTTACCTGTATAACCAATAAGCGGTGTTTTCGATGTTGCCGCCGCTGGCAATATAGCGGCGCAGCGCGGCGCGGTTGCCCGCCTGCGTCGCAACCCGCAAGGTATAAAGCCCGCGCGTGACGCACCAGTGGCGCGCCGCCTGCATCAGGGCTTCTCCGGCGCCGCGACCGGCCAGCAGGCCGATACGGGCTTCTTGTTCGTTAAGCGCGCGCAGCGTCACGAAACCACGCAGCGCTCCCTGCGGCGTGCGCAGGATAAGACATTCGTGATCGAACGCGCCTTTAACCGCGTTTTCGACCCACTGCGCGTAAAACCGTCCGCTGGCATCAGGCGCATACCAGGGCGCGCGAAACCGGCTCATGGCAAACGCCTCCGCCGCCGCGTCGCGCAGCAGCGGAATATCATCGGACGTGGCGGTGATTATCTGCGCGTCGCGCGCGGGCGCATCAGGCGTGAGTGTCAGCGCGAAATCCACTTCGCCCTCCACCAGCTGAAAGCCGAGCTGCGCCAGGCCGTCCAGCAGATCGCAGCGGGCTGCGGGCACTTTCGCCTGCACGCGCGACCAGGCGTCTAATTGCGCCACGTCTAGCTGTGGCGCGGTATCAGAGAAACGGACAATCGCGCTGTCGATGCCGAAAAAGTGGCTTTCCCACTCAAGAGGATCAAGGGTGGCGTGGACATGCATCGGGCAGCTCCAGCAAAGGGTTCACCGCCAGACGCCTTTGGTGTCGACGACCCAGGTGTGATTAAGCGTCGAGCCGTCAATCGCTTTGAACTGCTGATGGTCAACCAGCATCACCAGCACGTCGGCCTGCGCCAGCGCGTCATCAAGCGCGCTCAGTTTGCACTTGCCTTCAAGGCGTGTCGGTAATGTATGGATGTTGGGCTCGACGACCAGCGTTTCACCGCTGTGCCAGTCGGCGATAAGCTCAGCGATTTCCATCGCCGGGCTTTCGCGTAAATCATCGATATTCGGTTTAAACGCCAGGCCAAAGCAGGCGATTTTCACTTCGCTGGCGCGGCGGTTGGTCGCAGCGAGGCAGTCCGCCAGCGTGCTTTTTACCTGCTGAATCACCCAGTGCGGTTTGTGGTCGTTCACTTCACGCGCGGTACGGATGAGACGCGCCTGCTGTGGGTTCTGCGCCACGATAAACCACGGGTCGACGGCGATGCAGTGGCCGCCCACGCCCGGCCCTGGTTGCAGGATATTTACGCGCGGATGGCGGTTCGCGAGGCGAATCAGCTCCCAGACGTTAATGCCCTGATCGGCACAAATCAGCGACAGCTCGTTGGCGAACGCAATATTCACATCGCGGAAGCTGTTCTCGGTGAGCTTGCACATCTCGGCGGTGCGGGAGTTAGTGACTACACACTCACCTTCCAGGAAGATTTTGTAGAGTTCGCTGGCGCGCGCCGAGCAGACCGGCGTCATCCCGCCAATCACGCGGTCGTTTTTAATCAGTTCAACCATTACCTGGCCCGGCAGCACGCGCTCCGGGCAGTAGGCGATATTGATATCCGCCGCCTCGCCCGCCTGCTGCGGGAAGCTGAGATCCGGACGCAGCGCCGCAAGCCATTGCGCCATCTGTTCGGTCGCGCCGACGGGCGACGTGGATTCCAGAATCACCAGCGCGCCTTTACGCAGCACCGGCGCGACAGATTCCGCCGCCGCCTGCACGTAGGCCATATCCGGCTCGTGATCGCCTTTGAACGGCGTGGGCACGGCGATGAGATACGCGTCCGCTTCAACGGGCGTTGTGCTGGCGCGCAGGAAACCGCCTTCCACGGCGGTTTTGACAACCTTATCGAGCTCTGGCTCGACAATATGAATTTCACCCCGGTTAATGGTATCGACCGCATGCTGATTAATGTCGATGCCGATGACCTGTTTTTCACGCGACGCGAATGCCGCCGCAGTGGGTAAACCGATATAACCCAGACCAATCACCGAAATGGTATTAAAACTCATAGTGATACCCGATTATTTTTAAGTGCATGTAATATCCGTTCGCATGCCTGCCCGTCGCCATAAGGGTTATGGGCGTGGCTCATGGCCTGGTACGCTGCCTCGTCGTGCAGCAGGCGCGTCACTTCGGCGACGATACGCTGCGTGTCCGTGCCCACAAGACGCACCGTACCCGCCTCGACCGCTTCCGGGCGCTCGGTGGTTTCACGCATTACCAGTACTGGTTTGCCAAGCGACGGCGCCTCTTCCTGAATGCCGCCGGAGTCGGTCAGGATCAGCCAGGCGTGGTTCATCAGCCAGACAAACGGCAGGTATTCCTGCGGCTCAATCAGCACTATGTTGTCGATGTGGCCCAGGATACGGTTGACCGGCTCGGTGACGTTGGGGTTGAGATGTACGGGATAGACAATCTGGACATCGCGGTTTTGCGCGGCGATATCCGCCAGCGCGCGGCAAATCTGCTCGAATCCTTCGCCGAAACTTTCGCGGCGATGGCCCGTTACCAGGATCATTTTCTTGTCGCCATCGAGGAACGGGTACTGCGTTTCGAGGCGCAGGCGCAGCGGTTCATCCGCCATCACGCGGTCACGCACGGCGATTAGCGCATCGATAACGGTATTGCCGGTGACAAAAATCCGCGCGTCCGGAATGTTCTCGCGCAGCAGATTCTGGCGCGACAGTTCGGTCGGGGCGAAGTGGTACATCGCCAGATGACCGGTGAGCGTGCGGTTGGCCTCTTCCGGCCACGGCGAATAGAGATCGCCCGTACGCAGCCCCGCTTCAACGTGACCGACGGGAATACGCTGATAAAACGCGGCCAGGCTGGTCGCGATGGTGGTTGTCGTATCGCCATGCACCAGAACGACATCCGGGCGGAATTCGGTCAGAATCGGTTTCAGCCCTTCCAGAATGCGACAGGTGATCTCGGTAAGCCCCTGTCCGGGCTTCATGATGTTCAGATCGTAATCCGGCACAATGGAAAAAAGATGCAGCACCTGATCCAGCATCTGTCTGTGCTGAGCGGTGACGCAAACCCGGGTGTCGAACGCGGGATCCTGTGCCAGCGCATGAACCAGCGGTGCCATTTTGATGGCTTCTGGTCGCGTGCCAAAAACGGTTAGTACTCTCACAACGATTCTCTTCAGTTGGCGATGAAGGCGACGCGCGCCTTCATCCAGGACGCGTGCTTATGCGGTGCGACGGCGGCGGACCAGAGCCACGCCAGCGCCAGTCAACGCCCCAACAGCTCCCCACATGATCATCAGAAACGCGCGACGCGGGCTGTCGCGTTTAACCGGCTCTTCCGGTGTGCGCAGATAGCGATAGGTCTGAAAGCGCGGATCCAGCGTCGGCCCGACGTTCAGCGTCGCCAGCATTGCCCGGTTCTGGTCGTAGTCGATGTCATAGGTCGGTCCTACCGCCTGGAGGTTTTCCAGACGCGCCTGCAACAGCGGGCGACCTAGCATAAACAGTTCAGAATCCGGCAGCTCATCTGCGGGAACATCCGTTTCGCTGCGAGAAATATTGTGTTGTTCCGCCACCTGTAACGCCTGCTGAACGTTATGCACGCGGCGATCGAAAATCGATTTCGCGACGGCCTCCTGACGTTTCACCTGCGCTTTCATCTGCACCGTACGCGCCGCCCAGGCACCTTTCAGCTCATCATTAAGATGGCTGGCGGCACGCTGGCTGGCGAACGCGATGTACTGACGCAACAGGTTGTTGGCATCCGGCGCGGTTTCGGCAATCAGTCGAATGTTATCGTTTTGATTACGGGTGACGTCGCCTGCGGTGAACTGGATGTTGTCGATAAACTCATCCAGCAGCGCGGCGTCGGCTTTGCTGTTGCCGACCCGGCGCTGCTTGTAATAGTCCGTCTGCGACCAGAAATCGCGGCGGGTATCCCAGGCGGAGAGTTGCATGATGAATTCTTTATAGGCGTCGTCCATCACCGAAGGCTGGTCCACCGGCGTCAGGTTGGCTTTCGCATCCAGATTACGCAGGAACTGCTGCTGCGAATAGTAGCCGCCCAGCATATTGACGGTGGGTCTGTCGGTGATGGCCATCGCGCTCCACTCCTGGCGCGCGAAGAACGTGTAAGTGAGCGCGAACAGCGCAAACAGCACGGCCATGCCGACTATCCAGAATTTCCCTGCCCACAGCGTTCGGAACAGACCACGAATATCCAGTTCATTATCTGCCACTCCTGGCGGAGTGCCCGGCACTTTTTGATTCATCACGTCCCCGTTTTTCTTTAATTAGCGGTGGGCTTGTTGCTTCCGCGCTTGATACGACGCTTAACGCGTTTGATGAAGCGCGCCACTTTCCATGCCCGTTTGATACAGTAGCCGTAGAAGAAAAATGCTAGCAAGAATAATGCCAACATTACCCACTCAGGGATAATATGGGCCGCGTATTCTGACGCCACGCCAATACCGGCCAGCAGCGCGGCGGCGAGCGTAATAAGGACAAACGCCTGGCGAGAAGTAAAACCGGCGCGCATGATCAGATGATGAATGTGCTGGCGGTCCGGTGAGAACGGGCTCATGCCTTTACGCAGACGACGGTACATGATGGCTATCATGTCCATCAGCGGAATCGCGATGATCCAGAGCGCAGTCACCGGGCTAATCGGATGCGTTTTCCCCTGGGTGGTTTCCAGCAGGATCCAGATAACCGTAAACCCGATAAGCGTACTGCCCGCATCGCCCATAAAAACTTTATAACGCCGCCCAAACGCGCCGAGGTTTAGCAGGATGTAAGGGAGAATGGCGGCTATCATGGCAAAGCACCACATCGACAGGCTGGTCTGCCCGTCAAACCACAGGATCATCCCGATGGCCGCGAAAGAGACGCATGACAGGCCGCCCAGCAGGCCGTCGATACCGTCGACCATGTTGAAGGCGTTAATCGCCGCCCAGACGGCGAACAGCGTGAGGAAATACCCAAACGGCCCCAGCACCATCTCCCACGAGCCGAAAATGTACCCGAGGCTTCGCAGATAGAGCCCGCCCACTGTCATCATGACCACACCGATAACGGCCTGGATCACGGCGCGAATTTTTACGCTAATGTCATAACGGTCATCCAGCGCGCCGACAAACACCAGCACCCCGGCGCTCGCGAGATATAACGCTGCATGAGGGATGTAGTAGTCCGCGATGAAAAAGGTAAAGCAGATGCCTGCGTAGACGGAGATGCCGCCCACGAGCGGGATAAGCCCCTGATGGCGCTTACGGAAGTTGGGTTTATCAACCAGACCCACTCTTTTGCCGATCTTTCGTGCGAAAAAAAGAAAAACAAATGTGAATAAAAAAATACTGAGTAGCTCAGTACCAACGGTAACTAAATTCACAGTGTGCGCTCTCTGCAAACGTTAAGTCCGGAGGAAGTATAACTGCGGCAGTCGGGCTTTCTAAGCACTCCTCCGCCCCTCATCCCTGAACAGACTAATTATTATTCAGTAAGATAAACATAGCTCAGGCCAGATAAAAACTGACGCGCCTCTACTGAAAATCGCGTAAAGATCACGCCCGTTGCCTATCGTATAGAGCAACAAAGAAAAACGCCACGTCGTGACGTGGCGTTCCCCGAGTTTCCGCTAACTACGAACGTTTCATCATATCGAAGAATTCGTCGTTAGTTTTGGTCATCGCCAGTTTATTGATGAGGAATTCCATCGCATCAATCTCACCCATTGGGTGAATGATTTTACGCAGGATCCACATTTTCTGCAGTTCTTCCTGCGTCGTCAGCAGCTCTTCTTTACGGGTACCGGAACGGTTGTAATCGATAGCCGGGAAGACGCGTTTTTCCGCGATCTTACGGGAGAGATGCAGTTCCATGTTACCGGTGCCTTTAAACTCTTCATAGATAACTTCATCCATTTTAGAGCCGGTATCAATCAGAGCAGTCGCAATAATGGTCAGGCTGCCGCCCTCTTCCACGTTACGCGCCGCGCCGAAGAAACGTTTCGGACGATGCAGGGCGTTGGCGTCTACACCACCGGTCAGCACTTTACCGGAGGCCGGCACAACGGTGTTGTAAGCGCGCGCCAGACGGGTGATGGAGTCGAGCAGAATGATAACGTCTTTTTTATGCTCAACCAAGCGCTTGGCCTTCTCGATAACCATCTCGGCAACCTGAACGTGGCGGGAAGCCGGTTCGTCGAACGTGGACGCAACCACTTCGCCTTTTACCAGACGCTGCATCTCGGTCACTTCTTCCGGACGTTCGTCGATAAGCAGTACCATCAGCACGCAGTCCGGGTGGTTATAGGCGATGCTCTGCGCGATGTTCTGCAGCAGCATGGTTTTACCGGCTTTCGGCGGTGCCACGATGAGACCACGCTGACCGCGGCCAATAGGCGATGCCAGATCCAGGACACGTGCGGTCAAATCTTCAGTCGACCCGTTGCCGCGCTCCATACGCAGACGCGAGTTCGCGTGCAGCGGCGTTAAGTTTTCGAACAGGATCTTATTACGTGCGTTTTCCGGTTTATCGAAGTTAACTTCGTTCACTTTCAACAGCGCGAAGTAGCGCTCGCCTTCTTTCGGCGGACGAATCTTACCGGAGATGGTATCCCCTGTGCGGAGGTTGAAACGGCGGATTTGGCTGGGAGAAACGTAGATGTCGTCGGGACCGGCGAGGTAGGAGCTGTCTGCAGAACGGAGGAAGCCGAAGCCATCCTGCAATATCTCCAGCACACCGTCGCCAAAGATATCTTCGCCACTCTTCGCGTGCTGCTTCAGGATGGCGAAAATAATATCCTGTTTGCGCATGCGGGCCAGGTTTTCCAGTCCCATATTTTCGCCGAGAGTAATCAGCTCAGAAACCGGCGTATTCTTTAATTCGGTAAGATTCATAGTGGTGGGTTCTTAAACTCGGGGTAAATCTCGAACGTAATGTTGTGAATGGTATGGCAGGGTCATCCATGCCTGTTAACGGGCTTCATCTCATGTCTGTTCGTTGCCTGGTTGCAGGTAAGGAACGCAGAACTGAAACGACAAGACGGAATGAGCGATAAGTCCCGGAATTAATGCTCTTCTCGCCTACCGGTCTCGGTATTGACATTGTCACGGGCGGGAAGCGTCGGGTATTACAAGATTCAAACTAAAAGGTAAGTTTAAATTGAAGTCAAAAATTAAGTTAGCATGACTGAAGCCGGGCGTCCAGCGGTCCTGAATATTTAGGAACCGTGATCGCCCCGGCGGGGAACCATTACGCCAGGTTGGCGTCGAGGAACTCTTTCAGTTGGCCTTTAGACAGCGCACCGACTTTGGTCGCCGCTACTTCACCGTTCTTGAACAGCAGCAGAGTCGGGATACCACGGATGCCGTATTTCGGCGCGGTGCCCGGGTTCTGGTCGATGTTCAGCTTGGCAACCGTCAGTTTGCCCTGATATTCATCAGCGATTTCATCAAGGATAGGGGCGATCATCTTGCACGGACCACACCATTCTGCCCAGAAATCAACCAGCGTCAACCCGTCCGCTTTAAGTACATCCGTGTCGAAACTGTCGTCAGTCAGGTGAATAATTTTATCGCTCATGTTTTACTCCAAAGATTAGGCCTGTCATGTTGGTGTAGCATTAACCAACATAAGGTTGACTTTATTTCACCGGATACGCTTTCGTAAAGCAATAGTTAGCTGATATTCTACCACACTATGAGCAAAACACACTTGACTGAACAGAAGTTTTCCGACTTCGCCCTGCACCCTGTTGTAGTTCAAGCCCTTGAGAAGAAAGGGTTTTATAACTGCACCCCTATCCAGGCTCTGGCACTCCCGTTAACGCTCGCGGGCCGTGACGTGGCAGGGCAGGCGCAAACCGGTACCGGCAAAACGATGGCGTTTTTAACGTCAACGTTTCACTATTTACTCTCTCACCCTGCGGCGGAAAATCGCCAGGTGAATCAACCGCGCGCCCTGATTATGGCGCCGACCCGCGAACTGGCGGTGCAGATTCACTCCGACGCAGAGCCGCTGGCTGAAGCCACCGGCATTAAGCTTGGTCTCGCCTACGGCGGCGACGGCTACGATAAACAACTGAAAGTGCTGGAAAGCGGCGTCGATATTCTGATCGGCACCACCGGCCGTCTTATCGATTACACCAAACAAAACCACGTTAACCTGGGCGCTATTCAGGTTGTGGTGCTCGACGAAGCCGATCGCATGTACGATCTGGGCTTTATTAAAGACATCCGCTGGCTGTTCCGCCGTATGCCGGCTGCCACAGAGCGTCTCAATATGCTCTTCTCCGCCACGCTTTCTTACCGCGTGCGCGAACTGGCGTTTGAGCAGATGAACAACGCGGAATATGTTGAAGTCGAGCCGGAGCAGAAAACGGGCCACCGTATTAAAGAAGAGCTTTTCTATCCGTCTAACGAAGAGAAAATGCGCTTGCTTCAGACGCTTATCGAAGAAGAGTGGCCGGATCGCGCCATTATTTTCGCGAATACCAAACACCGCTGTGAAGACATCTGGGGCCATCTGGCGGCAGACGGTCATCGCGTCGGCCTGTTGACTGGCGACGTGGCGCAGAAAAAACGCCTGCGTATTCTGGATGAATTCACCCGCGGCGATCTCGATATCCTGGTCGCAACGGACGTCGCGGCGCGCGGCCTGCATATTCCTGCCGTCACGCACGTCTTCAACTACGACCTGCCGGACGACTGCGAAGACTATGTGCATCGCATCGGCCGTACCGGTCGCGCGGGTGCCAGCGGCCACTCCATCAGCCTTGCCTGTGAAGAGTACGCGCTGAATCTCCCGGCGATTGAAACCTATATCGGCCACTCCATTCCGGTGAGTAAATACAACCCGGATGCGCTGTTAAGCGAACTGCCGCCGCCGAAGCGCCTGTCGCGTCCGCGTACCGGCAATGGCCCGCGTCGTTCCGGCGCGCCGCGTAACCGTCGTCGTACAGGATAAACGCTATGCCCGGCACGCCCTCACTGTATGCGGCAATCGACCTCGGTTCGAACAGCTTTCATATGCTGGTGGTACGTGAGGTGGCCGGGAGCATTCAGACGCTCACGCGTGTGAAACGCAAGGTCCGCCTCGCGGCGGGCCTCGGTGCCGACAATGCGCTCTCGGCGGACGCCATGGAGCGCGGCTGGCAATGTCTGCGTCTGTTTGCTGAACGGCTTCAGGATATTCCCCCGTCGCAAATCCGCGTGGTCGCCACCGCGACGCTGCGCCTTGCCACTAATGCCGATGTGTTTGTCGCCCGCGCCCAGGAGATCCTCGGCTGCCCCGTCCAGGTCATTGCCGGTGAAGAAGAAGCCCGCCTGATCTATCAGGGTGTGGCGCACACCACCGGCGGCGCTGACAGGCGTCTCGTTGTCGATATCGGCGGTGCCAGTACAGAGCTTGTCACCGGCACCGGCGCGCGCGCGACCTCGCTCTTCAGCCTGCCAATGGGCTGCGTGACCTTCCTTGAGCGCTTCTTTACCGACCGCAGCCTCACCCAGGAGCATTTCGCCAGCGCCGAACAGGCCGCCCGCGACATCCTGCAACCGGTTATCGCGCAGCTGCGCGGTCAGGGCTGGAAGATCTGCGTCGGGGCCTCCGGCACCGTACAGGCGCTGCAGGAAATCATGATGGCGCAGGGAATGGACGAGCGCATTACGCTTGCGAAACTTCAGCAGCTCAAGGCGCGCGCTATCCACTGCGGTCGCCTGGAGGAGCTTGAGATCGAGGGCCTGACGCTTGAGCGCGCACTCGTTTTCCCAAGCGGCCTCGCCATTCTTATCGCGATTTTTAGCGAGCTGGAAATCGAGTGTATGACGCTTGCCGGCGGCGCGCTGCGCGAAGGGCTGGTGTACGGCATGCTGCATCTTGCGGTGGATCAGGATATTCGCAACCGCACGCTGAAAAACATTCAGCGGCGTTTCATGGTGGATATCGCCCAGGCCGGGCGCGTGGCGCAGCTGGCGGAACGTTTTGCCGTCAGCGTTGAACGTGAATGGGCGCTTGACGATCTCAGCCGTGCGCTGCTGCACAGCGCCAGCTTACTGCATGAAGTGGGCCTGGCGGTCGATTTCAAACGCGCGCCCCAGCACGCCGCTTATCTGGTGAATAACCTGGATTTGCCAGGGTTTACGCCCGCGCAGAAAAAGCTGCTGGCGACGCTCTTGCTGAACCAGACCGGTACGGTCGATCTCCCGGCGCTGCAACAGCAAAACGCCGTCCCGCTGCGCGTGGCCGAGCGTCTGTGCCGGTTGCTGCGTCTGGCGATTATTTTCGCCAGCCGTCGGCGCGACGACATGCTGCCTGACGTTACGCTCACCGCGCATGACGACACGCTCACCGCATCGCTCCCGCAGGACTGGCTTTCCGTTCACCCGCTGGGCGCGGAGATGTTAGAGCAGGAACAGCTCTGGCAGAGCTACGTACACTGGCAGCTCGACGTTAAGTAACGTTTAGTGCATAAAAAACCGCCTCCAGGGGCGGTTTTTTACTGTCAGCCCGATGGGTAACGCCTTATCCGCCGCGCGCTTTCGCCAGCATCGCTTTAATGTTCGCGACATTTGCCTGGCCTTTTTGCATCCGCTCCTGCGGCGTCACCACTTTGCGCTCGGTCTCCCAGTGTAAGTCGTCCTGAGGGAGTTCGAGCAGAAAGCGGCTCGGCTCAGGACGTACCAGCTCGCCATACTGACGGCGCTCTTTGCACAGCGTAAAGGTCAGCTCTTTCTGGGCGCGCGTGATGCCCACGTAGGCGAGACGCCGCTCTTCGTCGATATTGTCTTCATCAATGCTGCTCTGATGCGGCAGCAACCCCTCTTCCATACCGACCAGAAACACATACGGGAATTCCAGTCCTTTCGAGGCGTGCAGCGTCATGAGCTGTACCTGGTCGAGCTCTTCATCGCTTTCGCCGCGCTCCATCATGTCGCGCAGCGTAAAGCGCGTGACCACCTGCGTCAGCGTCATCGGTTCGTCGAGATCGGTGCCTTCGAGCATCTCGGTCATCCAGCTAAAGAGCTGATTAACGTTCTTCATGCGCATCTCCGCCGCTTTCGGGCTGGGCGAAGTTTCAAACAGCCAGGCTTCGTAATCGATGCCGCGAATGAGATCGCGTACCGCCGCCACCGGTTCACGCTCAGACAGCACGGCCACTTCCTGCAGCCAGCTTGTGAAGCGCGTCAGCGATTCGTAACCGCGCCCGGTCAGCGTCTGGGCAAGGCCCATATCAAAACTGGCGGTGAACAAACTTTTATTACGCTGATTCGCCCACTCGCCGAGTTTTTGCAGCGTCGCCGGGCCGATTTCGCGTTTCGGCGTGTTCACGATGCGCAGAAAGGCGCTGTCGTCGTCCGGGTTGGTCAGCACGCGCAGATAGGCCAGCAAATCTTTGATTTCCGGGCGCGAGAAGAACGACGTACCGCCGGAAATACGATACGGGATGCGGTTTTGCATCAGCATCTTTTCAAATACGCGCGACTGATGGTTGCCGCGATACAGGATGGCGTAATCCTTGTACTGGGTCTTATTAATAAAGTGATGCGCGATAAGCTCGCCGGTAACGCGCTCCGCCTCATGATCTTCATGATTGGCAGTCAGCACTTTCAGCTCGGTGCCGTAGCCCAGCTCGGAAAAGAGTTTTTTCTCGAAGACGTGCGGGTTATTGGCGATAAGAATGTTGGCGGCTTTCAGAATGCGCCCGGAAGATCGGTAATTCTGTTCAAGCTTAATCACCTGGAGCGCCGGGAAATCCTGGCTTAACAGCACCAGGTTTTGCGGGCGAGCGCCGCGCCAGGAGTAAATCGACTGGTCATCGTCACCCACCACCGTAAAGCGCGCGCGGCTGCCCACCAGCAGTTTTACCAGCTCATACTGGCTGGTGTTGGTGTCCTGATATTCATCCACCAGCAGGTAACGAATGCGATTCTGCCAGCGTTCACGCACTTCTTCATTACGCTGCAACAGCAATGTCGGCAGCAGGATCAGATCGTCAAAATCGAGCACATTGCAGGCTTTCAGATGGGCGTCGTAAAGGCTGTAGCAATGCGCGAAAATGCGCTCGCGCTCGCCGATAGCGCGCGCGGCGGCCTGCGGCGGGCTTAGCAGATCGTTTTTCCAGTTCGAGATCGTGGAGATCAGTTGCTGTAACAGCACCTTATCGTTTTCGACCAGCCCTTCGGTCAGTTCTTTGATAAGCGCCATCTGATCGGTATCGTCAAACAGCGAAAAATTGGATTTCATGCCCAGCGCCGCATACTCACGCTTGATGATTTCCAGGCCCAGCGTGTGGAATGTTGAAATCATCAGGCCACGTGCTTCTTTGCGCCCCAGCGTCTGTGCCACACGCTCTTTCATCTCACGCGCGGCTTTGTTGGTAAAAGTAACCGCCGCGATATGACGCGCCTGATAGCCACAGCCGCGGATGAGGTGCGCGATTTTGTTGGTGATAACGCGGGTTTTACCGGAGCCAGCGCCCGCCAGCACCAGGCAGGGGCCAGTGACGAATTCGACGGCTTGTTGTTGGGCGGGGTTCAGACGCATAAATTACTCAGTGAAAGTCAGAGGAGAAAGCGGCTCCCCACAGCAGGTACGACAGTACGAAGGGAGAAAAACGCGTGGTAGTATAGCCAGCGTTATCAACCCCACTCAAGGCACGATCATGGCAAAAACAGCAGCAGCACTGCATATCCTTGTTAAAGAAGAAAAACTGGCACTGGATCTGCTGGAGCAAATTAAAAACGGCGGCGATTTTGAAAAGCTGGCTAAGAAACACTCCATTTGCCCGTCGGGCAAAAAAGGCGGCCATTTAGGCGAATTCCGCCAGGGCCAGATGGTGCCGGCTTTCGATAAAGTGGTGTTTTCCTGCCCGGTGCTGGAGCCGACCGGCCCGCTGCATACGCAGTTTGGCTACCACATTATCAAGGTGCTGTACCGTAACTGATAAAAAGGCCTTCTCAAAGAGAAGGCCTTTTTTCTGGCGTTGATGGCAGGGAACGTCTCTTTGCGTCACGGCGGGTGCGCGACGCTTACCCGCCCTACGAAACTACGTTAACGCCACTACTTCAAAACGCTGGCGGCGGGTGCGCAGGGCTTACCCGCCCTACAAAACCACGTTTAACCGTACGTAGGGTCGGTAAGTGAAACGCACCCACCTTTTGATGGCCACGCCTGTGGCAGGTGCGCGGTACTTAGCCGCCTGACAAAACCACGTTTAACCGTATGTAGGGTGGGTAAGTGAAACGCCTCCACCTTTTGATAGTGCCGATTAGCCTGCGACTGCGATACGCTTCATGTCGGTCATATAACCGCGCAGCTTCTGCCCCACTTTTTCGATCTCGTGGCTGCGAATCGCATCGTTAACGTCGCGCAGCTGCGCGTTATCCACCGCGGTGCCTTCTACGGCTTTACCCAGATCGCCCGGCTGCAGTTTGGTCATAAATTCTTTCAGCAGCGGAACGGCTGCGTTAGCAAACAGATAGTTTCCATATTCCGCGGTGTCAGAGATAACCACGTTCATTTCATACAAACGCTTACGGGCGATGGTGTTGGCAATCAGCGGCAGCTCATGCAGAGACTCATAATAAGCTGACTCTTCAATAATGCCCGCAGCGACCATGGTTTCAAACGCCAGCTCAACGCCCGCTTTCACCATCGCGATCATCAACACGCCTTTATCGAAATACTCCTGCTCGCTGATTTTGCCTTCATACTGCGGCGCATTCTCAAACGCGGTTTTGCCGGTCTCTTCGCGCCAGGTCAGCAGCTTCTTATCGTCATTCGCCCAATCCGCCATCATGCCGGAAGAGAATTCACCGGAGATAATGTCGTCCATGTGTTTCTGGAACAGCGGCGCCATAATGGTTTTCAGCTGTTCGGAGAGCGCATAAGCGCGCAGTTTCGCCGGGTTAGAGAGGCGATCCATCATCAGCGTGATCCCGCCCTGTTTCAGCGCTTCGGTGATGGTTTCCCAGCCGAACTGAATCAGTTTTTCCGCATACGCCGGGTCTGTGCCCTCTTCCACCAGCTTGTCGAAGCACAGCAGAGAACCGGCCTGCAACATACCGCACAGAATGGTCTGCTCGCCCATCAGGTCAGATTTCACTTCCGCCACGAACGAAGACTCCAGCACGCCTGCGCGGTGACCGCCGGTGGCCGCGGCCCACGCTTTGGCAATCGCCATGCCCTCGCCCTTCGGATCGTTTTCCGGGTGTACCGCGATAAGCGTCGGCACGCCGAAACCACGTTTGTACTCTTCACGCACCTCGGTGCCCGGACATTTCGGCGCTACCATCACGACGGTGATGTCTTTACGGATCTGCTCGCCTACTTCAACGATGTTAAAGCCGTGGGAGTAACCCAGCGCGGCACCGTCTTTCATCAGCGGCTGCACGGCGCGTACAACATCAGAGTGCTGTTTGTCCGGCGTCAGGTTAACGACCAGATCCGCCTGCGGGATCAGCTCTTCATAAGTGCCAACCTGAAAACCATTTTCCGTCGCCTTGCGCCAGGAGGCGCGCTTCTCGGCAATGGCTTCTTTACGCAGTGCATAGGAAACATCCAGACCGGAATCACGCATGTTCAGCCCCTGGTTGAGCCCCTGCGCGCCGCAACCCACGATGACTACTTTTTTACCTTTGAGGTAGCCTGCGCCGTCGGCGAACTCATCGCGCGCCATAAAACGGCATTTGCCCAGTTGCGCCAGCTGCTGACGCAAATTCAAAGTATTGAAGTAGTTAGCCATGGTGATACCTCGTGATGTTGTCGTGTCTTATTGTTTGTTTATCGCGTCGTCAAAAGCGACGGTACAGATTTCAGGTTACAGGAAGGCGACGTTTTCGCGAGCCTTGTGCCGCAGGGTTGCGAGCCCGGTCAGAGAAAGCTCTCATCCTTGTGTCCTGAAACAGCGTAAAACCACTATATGACAGGAAATTCGTTGCGGAAATTGATATATTAACAACGTCACATTGCGTTTTATGCAACGTATTTTAGGGAGCCGCTTCTGTGGATTTACGCGATCTGAAAATGTTCCTGCATCTGGCAGAAAGCCGCCATTTTGGCCGTAGTGCGCGGGCTATGCATGTCAGCCCCTCGACCTTGTCGCGCCAGATCCAGCGGCTTGAAGAAGATCTGGGCCAGCCGCTGTTTATCCGCGATAACCGCGCCGTCACGCTGACCGAAGCAGGCGACGCGCTGCGCCAGTTCGCGCAGCAGACGCTGCTGCAATACCAGCAGTTGCGCCACGCTATCGATCAGCAGGGGCCGACGCTCTCAGGCGAACTGCACCTGTTTTGCTCGGTCACGGCGGCGTACAGCCATCTGCCGCCGATTCTCGATCGCTTTCGCGCAGAGCATCCTTCGGTGGAAATTAAGCTGACAACGGGCGACGCTGCCGACGCCGTGGAAAAGGTCAATTCTGGCGAGGCTGATATCGCTATCGCAGGTAAACCGGAAGCGCTCCCCGCGGCCGTCGCGTTTTCAATGCTGGAGAATCTCAGCGTGGTGCTGATAGCGCCAGCACTGCCGTGTCCGGTACGCGCACAGGTTTCCGCACCAGAGCCGGACTGGACGAAAGTGCCGTTTATCATGCCGGATCAGGGCCCGGTGCGGCGGCGCATAGAGCTGTGGTTTCGCCGCCATAAAATCAGCAATCCGTTTATTTACGCCACCGTTGCCGGCCACGAAGCGATGGTATCGATGGTCGCGCTGGGCTGCGGCGTGGCGCTGATACCCGAAGTCGTGCTGGAAAATAGCCCCGAACCGGTACGTAATCGCGTGCTGATACTTGAGCGCAGCGATGAAAAAACGCCGTTCGAGCTTGGCGTCTGCGCACAAAAAAAGCGGCTGCATGAGCCGCTTGTTGAAGCCTTCTGGAAACTTCTGCCGGGCTATCGTTAACCTGCCAGAAAAAAACGAAACGCCGGGTTGCCAGTTTCGTCGTGGCATTCATAGCCGAGTTCGTTGAGCCGGGTTTCGAAATCCGGCTCATGCTCGCCAAGCTCAAAGGCAGCCAGCACACGACCATAGTCAGTGCCGTGGCTGCGGTAGTGGAACAGCGAAATGTTCCAGTGCGTACCGAGCGTGTGCAGAAAACGCAGCAGCGCGCCCGGCGCCTCCGGGAATTCGAAACTGTACAGCCGCTCGCGCAGTGGCCGCGAAGGGCGCCCGCCGACCATGTAGCGCACATGCAGCTTCGCCATTTCGTCATCCGAGAGATCCACCACGCCATAACCATCGCGGGTGAGTTGCTCAATGATCTCATGCCGCTCTTCCATACCGCGGCTGATTCGCACACCGACAAAAATGCAGGCGTCTTTGGCGTCAGCAAAACGGTAGTTGAACTCCGTGACCGCACGTCCGCCGAGTAACTGGCAGAATTTCAGGAAGCTGCCTTTCTCCTCCGGGATCGTCACCGCCAGCAGCGCCTCGCGCTGTTCGCCAAGCTCGCAGCGTTCAGAGACATAACGCAGCCCGTGGAAGTTCACGTTAGCACCGGATAGCACATGCGCCAGACGCTCGCCGCGAATATCATGCTGCGCGACGTACTTTTTCATACCCGCCAGCGCCAGCGCGCCGGAAGGCTCCGCCACCGCACGAACATCTTCAAACAGATCTTTCATCGCCGCGCAGATAGCGTCGCTATCGACGGTGATGATGTCGTCGAGATACTCCTGACACACACGGAACGTCTCGTCGCCGATGCGTTTCACCGCCACGCCTTCCGCGAAAAGCCCGACGCGCGGCAAGTCAACTGGCTGGCCGGCCTCCAGCGCCGCTTTCAGGCAGGCGGAATCAGCCGCTTCGACGGCGATCACTTTGATCTGCGGCATGAGTTGTTTGATCAACACCGCGACGCCTGCTGCGAGACCGCCACCGCCGACCGGCACAAAGACGCGATCGATATGCGCATCCTGCTGGAGCAACTCCAGCGCCAGCGTGCCCTGCCCGGCGATCACGGCCGGGTGATCGAACGGCGGCACATAAGTAAAGCCCTGCTGCTGCGAAAGGGAAATCGCATGGGCTTTCGCCTCGTCGAAATTCGCCCCATGCAGTAATACTTCGCCGCCAAAGCCGCGTACCGCATCCACTTTGATATCCGCCGTGGTGATCGGCATGACGATGAGCGATTTAATACCCAGACGCGATGCCGAAAGCGCTACGCCCTGCGCATGGTTGCCCGCAGAAGCGGTAATCACGCCACGCGCTTTCTGCTCGCCGGTGAGATTCGCCATCATGGCGTAAGCGCCGCGCAGCTTAAAGCTGTGCACCGGTTGACGATCTTCGCGCTTCACCAGCACCACATTATTTAACCGTGCCGACAGCTTCTCCATCTTTTGCAGCGGCGTGACCTGCGCCACTTCATAGACCGGAGAGCGCAGCACAGCGCGCAGATATTCCGCCCCGCAGGGGGCGGCAGAAAGGGGTTGCGACTCGGCCATCATCAGCCTCCCAGCTTCGATTTATCGCGTACCGCGCCTTTATCGGCACTCGTGGCAAGGCTTGCATAAGCGCGCAGCGCGAAGGAAACCTGACGCTCACGGTTACGCGGCGTCCAGGCATCTGCGCCCCGGGCCTCTTGCGCTTCACGACGCGCGGCAAGCTCTTGATCGCTCACTTCAAGCTGAATGCCACGATTCGGGATATCAATCGCAATCATATCGCCGTCTTCAATCAGCGCGATGTTGCCGCCGCTCGCGGCCTCTGGCGAGACGTGACCGATAGAAAGCCCGGACGTACCGCCAGAGAAGCGGCCATCCGTGATAAGCGCGCAGGCTTTACCGAGGCCCATCGATTTCAGAAAACTGGTCGGGTAGAGCATCTCCTGCATACCCGGCCCGCCTTTCGGCCCTTCGTAGCGGATCACCACGACATCGCCCGCGACGACTTTACCGCCGAGGATGGCTTCTACTGCATCGTCCTGGCTTTCATAGACTTTCGCCGGGCCGCGGAATACCAAGCTGCCTTCATCAACACCCGCCGTTTTTACGATGCAGCCATTTTCCGCGAAGTTGCCATACAGAACGGCAAGGCCGCCGTCCTGGCTGTAAGCGTGTTCCAGCGAGCGGATGCAACCGTCCTGACGGTCATCGTCCAGCGAATCCCAGCGGCAGGATTGCGAAAACGCCTGCGTGGTGCGAATGCCTGCCGGGCCTGCACGGTACATCTCTTTTACCGCGCTATCCTGTGTGAGCATGACGTCGTACTGCTCAAGCGTCTGCGAAAGCGTCAGGCCCAGCACGTTATTCACGTCACGGTTCAGAAGACCTGCGCGGTCCAGTTCGCCGAGAATGCCGATAACCCCGCCCGCACGGTGAACATCTTCCATATGGTATTTCTGCGTGCTGGGCGCGACTTTGCACAGCTGCGGCACTTTGCGGGAGAGACGGTCGATGTCGCTCATCGTGAAGTCGATTTCCGCCTCTTGTGCCGCGGCCAGCAGATGCAAAACGGTATTGGTGGAGCCGCCCATCGCGATATCAAGCGTCATGGCGTTTTCAAACGCCGCTTTGCTCGCGATATTACGCGGCAACACGCTGGCATCGTCCTGTTCGTAGTAGCGTTTGGTGAGCGAAACGATGCGTTTGCCCGCATTGATGAAGAGATCTTTACGATCGGCATGGGTCGCCAGCAGCGAGCCGTTGCCCGGCTGCGACAGGCCCAGCGCCTCGGTCAGACAGTTCATGGAGTTGGCGGTGAACATGCCGGAGCAGGAGCCGCAGGTCGGGCAGGCAGAGCGTTCTACCTGGTCGCTCTGCTCGTCGCTGACATGCGGGTTCGCCCCCTGAATCATCGCATCGACCAGATCGAGTTTGATTATCTGATCGGAAAGTTTGGTTTTACCGGCTTCCATCGGACCGCCGGAGACAAAAATCACCGGAATGTTCAGACGCAGGGAGGCCATCAGCATCCCTGGGGTAATTTTGTCGCAGTTGGAGATACACACCATGGCGTCCGCACAGTGGGCGTTCACCATATATTCAACGGAGTCGGCAATCAGCTCGCGAGACGGCAGTGAATAGAGCATGCCGCCATGTCCCATGGCGATACCGTCATCCACCGCGATGGTATTGAACTCCTTCGCCACACCGCCAGCCGCCTCAATTTGCTCCGCAACCAGTTTGCCCAGATCGCGCAGATGCACATGGCCCGGCACAAACTGAGTAAAAGAGTTCACAACCGCGATAATTGGCTTGCCGAAATCGGCATCGGTCATCCCCGTGGCGCGCCATAAGGCGCGGGCACCCGCCATATTGCGGCCGTGCGTGGTGGTGGCAGAACGGTACTTAGGCATGCTTTTCACTCCAGTCTCTACAAAAGCCGGGCGGCTCAGGCCGCCCGTGCAGGTGTTATTGTGCTTACGGGTTAACCTGGTCCAGCCAGCCCCATTTATCTTCGGTCTCGCCGGTGAACAGGCCAAAGAATGCCTGCTGAACGCGTTTGGTGACCGGACCACAGCGGCCTTCGCCTACCTGAATGCCGTCTACGCTGCGCACTGGTGTAATTTCCGCCGCCGTGCCGGACATAAACACTTCATCCGCCAGGTATAGGGATTCACGGGAAAGCACCTGCTCACGGACTTCGATGCCCATATCTTTGGCAAGCTTGATGATGGCGTCACGGGTAATGCCTGGCAGCGCGGAAGACGTAAACGGCGGGGTGTAAATGACGCCATCTTTCACTTCAAACAGGTTTTCGCCTGCGCCTTCTGAGATATAGCCGTGAACGTCCAGCGCGATACCTTCCTGATAACCGTGACGACGCGCTTCGCTGCCAACCAACAGAGAGGAAAGGTAGTTACCGCCCGCTTTGGCGGCGGTTGGAATGGTATTAGGTGCCGCGCGGTTCCAGGAAGAAACCATCGCGTCGATGCCCTGATCCAGCGCTTCCGCACCCAGATACGCGCCCCACGGGAACGCAGCGATAATGACGTCTGTCTTATAGCCTTCTGGCGGGTTTACGCCCATGCCGACATCGCCAACAAACACCAGCGGGCGGATGTACGCGCTGGTGAGTTTGTTTTCGCGAATGACCTGACGGCAGGCTTCCATTAACTCATCAACAGACTGGCTAACCGGGAAGCGGTAAATCTTGGCAGAATCACGCAGGCGCTGCATATGTTCACGATGGCGGAATACCACCGGCCCTTTGTGCGAGTCGTAGCAGCGGATCCCTTCAAAGACTGATGTACCGTAGTGCAACGCATGAGACATGACGTGAACTTTCGCCTCGCCCCAGGGAACCATCTCGCCGTTGAACCAAATGTAATCAGCTTTTTTCGTCGTCATTTTTCTTCTTCCTTTTGCGCTCAGGCGCGGATTTGTTGTGATGTGGGTTGCTGGATCTCGACGCATGCGACATCGACCAGTTTGCTTAGCTGACTAAACAGTAATTCGACTGGGCGAGGGCTGGCAACGGTCAGCTCAATATTTATATTTTCCGCATTAGCGCCAGTCGCCATATTCATGGCGCAGATTTGAAAACCACGGTGACGCACCACGCGTAACACACGTTCCAGGGTTTCCGGGCGAAAGCGAGCCTGTACGGCGAGTTGATGTTGCATCATGATATTTTCTCCAGCATTTGTGAGTTGCTGGCGCCAGGAGGCACCAGAGGCCAGACGTTTTCAGCTTCATCGATTGAAACGTGCAGCAAGTAGGGACCTTCGCTGTTGAACATGGTCTCCAGCGCGGCTGCCACCTGGTCTTTACGAGTGATGCGCTGACCGGCAATACCAAAGGCGCTGGCCAGCGTCAGAAAATCAGGGTTATCAGACAGATTTGTTTCACTGTACCGCTCCGAGAAGAAAAGCTGCTGCCACTGGCGCACCATTCCCAGACGCTGGTTATCCAGCAGAACGATTTTGAGCGGCAGCTGCTTGCGTTTCACGGTGCCCAGCTCCTGAATATTCATCATGAAGGAGCCGTCACCGGTTACACAGATAACGGTATCGCCAGGGCGAGCCACCTGCGCGCCTACAGCGGCTGGCAGGCCAAACCCCATTGTGCCGAGACCGCTGGAAGTGATGAAATTTTCCGGGCGGCTGAAGCGCATGTGCTGCGCCGCCCACATTTGATGCTGGCCTACATCGGTGGTCACCACGCTGTTTACCGGCTTGCGGTCCGAGAGCTGCTTTAACAACAGCGGGGCGAAAATGCCCTCACCCGGATGATCGTAACGCCAGTCATGATCGTGTCGCAGCGCGGCGACGCGATCGCGCCACGCATCGATAGCCATCGGACGTTGCAGCGCGGGTAATAATGCATTGAGGTCACCCTGCAGCCCTACGTGCGCCTGACGCAGCTTATTCAGTTCCGCCGGATCGATATCCATATGGATAACTTTGGCGTGGGGAGCAAAAGTATTGAGCTTGCCGGTGACGCGATCGTCAAAGCGTGCGCCAACCGCTATCAGCAAATCGCACTCCTGCACCGCCAGGTTCGCGGCTTTAGTACCGTGCATACCCAGCATGCCGACATACCACGGATAGCTCGCTTCTACAGCGCCAAGCCCTTTCAGCGTGACCGCGCAAGGGATTTGCGTTTGCGCCATAAATTCGCGCAGCGCAGGCACCGCCTGCGCCATGCCGACGCCACCGCCGACATAGAGCATGGGCTTTTCAGCCAGGCTCAGCAATGCACGAGCCTGCTCAAGCTCCGCCTGCGGTACGGCAAACGTGTCTTCAACACTGGAAAGCCACGGCTCAAGCTCACCGCTTGCCAGCTGAATATCTTTAGGAATATCGATCAGTACCGGGCCTGGCCGCCCCGAATTCGCCAGATGAAAAGCCTGGGACATGATTTCTGGCAGCTCGTCCAGAGACGTTACGAGGAAGCTGTGTTTGGTGCAGGCAAGCGACAGACCGAGTATGTCAACTTCCTGAAAGGCATCGGTACCGATAAGCGGCGCCGCGACCTGGCCGGTGATAGCCACAACGGGAACCGAATCCAGCAGCGCATCCGCAAGGCCTGTTATCAGGTTGGTCGCGCCCGGGCCGGAAGTAGCAATACATACGCCGGTTTTACCGGTGGCCCGCGCATAACCGATGGCCGCCATTGCTGCGCCCTGCTCATGCCGACACAGTAGGTGTTCCACGCCGCCGTCGTATAACGCATCATAAACCGGCATTATCGCCCCGCCCGGATAGCCAAATACGGTATCCACTCCCTGAGCTCGCAAAGCATGTACCACCCACTGCGCACCATTCATAGTTAGTTCCCCGCCTTACAATGCGGACAACAGAATTTTATGCTACTACTCATTCTCTGTTCCTCGCTTAAGTTTTAGGTCATAAAAAAACCCCCGGACCTTTCGGTGCGGGGGTTTTCGATGATTCAGGCTTGATTTCTAAGCCTTTCTTCTTCCGAGTGCAGCCCCGCACGGTGGGTTAATAATCACCACCACGCTAATCACGACCAGGCTAATCACTAGTAGAAGGGTTGTCATTTCTGTATGCACTTACGTCATTTTCGAAGGAATACCTAAAGAGTTATCACAGAGAACAAAGCTGTGACAAGAAATATTTATGACGTGACACTGCAATACATTCAGCAAATCTATTAAAACCCAGCGTAATCAACCGGTAACGCGCATTGAAAATTTTTCAGGATTTTTCGCCATCGCAATGATAAGCGCAATGCCTTTTCGAAGGGTGATTACGCTTTTGCGAGACGTCTCGTGCAAATTGAGAATGTGCAATTTTTTACGCTAAAAGGTTGCTATCTGCACCGAAAAAACACGAAATTTAACTCGATATGGCACCTCATTCTGACGATGATTTTGCTCTCAGGAGGTGTTATGTCGTTATCAGTTATTCATACCCGCGCTGCGCTTGGGGTTAAGGCGCCGCTCGTGACAGTTGAAGTACATATCAGCGCCGGGCTGCCCGGCCTGACTATTGTCGGCTTACCGGAAACCACCGTTAAAGAAGCCAGAGATCGCGTACGCAGCGCGCTTATCAATAGCGGTTATGAATTTCCGGCTAAAAAGATAACCATCAATCTGGCACCGGCGGATCTACCTAAAGAAGGTGGGCGATATGATCTACCTATCGCCATCGCGCTTCTGGCCGCCTCTGAGCAATTGAGCGCATCCCATCTTGGTGAATATGAATTTGTAGGTGAGCTGGCGCTTACAGGCGCGCTGAGAGGCGTTCCCGGCGCAATTTCAGCCGCCATCGAGGCTCTGGGTTGTAAAAGGAAAATTATCGTCGCGCCTGATAATGGCCCTGAAGTAGGACTCATCAATAAAGAGGGTTGCCTTGTGGCTTATCATCTACAGGAGGTCTGCGCCTTCCTGGAAGGAAAAACACAGCTGGAATGCGCTGAGCCATCCGGCTTTGAATTCAGAGAGCCGGCGGGAGATCTGGGCGAGGTTATCGGTCAACCACAGGGAAAGCGCGCGCTTGAGTTAACCGCAGCGGGTGGACATAACCTGCTTTTTATTGGGCCTCCTGGTACAGGTAAAACCATGCTTGCCAGTAGGCTCAATGGTTTACTGCCGCCTCTGAGCGACCAGGAGGCGCTGGAGAGCGCTGCTATACTCAGCCTGGTCAACCCCGTCTCTTTACACCATCAATGGCGTCAGCGTCCATTCAGGGCCCCTCACCATAGCGCATCGCTTAACGCCATGGTGGGCGGAGGAGCAATTCCTGCGCCAGGAGAGATCTCACTTGCCCATAATGGCGTGCTTTTTCTGGATGAGTTACCTGAGTTTGAACGTCGCGTACTGGATGCTTTACGCGAGCCGATTGAATCAGGGCAAATCCATCTTTCACGAACCAGGGCGAAATTAACCTATCCCGCGCGTTTTCAGCTTATTGCTGCCATGAATCCAAGTCCGACAGGGCACTACAAAGGCAATCACAATCGCTGCTCACCGGAGCAAACGCTGCGCTATCTTGGGCGGCTTTCCGGGCCATTTCTTGACAGGTTTGATCTCTCCCTTGAAATCCCGCTTCCCCCGCCAGGTATGCTTAGCCAGGCAGGACAGACCGGTGAAAGCAGCGCGCAAGTAAGGGAACGAGTCATTGTTAGCAGAGAACGTCAGCTTGCACGTCAGGGAAAACTCAATGCCATGCTGGATAACCGGGAAATACGTCAGTTTTGTGTGATTAGTCCGGAGGACGCGCAGTGGCTGGAGGCAGCATTAATCAAACTGGGGTTGTCGGTTCGCGCCTGGCAGCGTTTACTTAAAGTGGCACGCACGATTGCAGATTGTGAACAGAAACAATGGATTGGTCGTGAGCATCTTCAGGAGGCACTGAGCTATCGTGCAATAGACAGGATGCTGGCGCATTTACAAAACATGATGGCGTAGCGCGCATGAAAACTTTCAGCCCCCCTACGCAGACAGCAAGCGATACATAAAACGATGGGGCTTACGCCCCATGAGTAATTAGTCATCCGTCTCTACGAAATCGTCCATCCCTTCCATTTGCGGCTTACCGCCGGACAGGGTATGGAAACGCTTGGGACGTTTGATGCGGGTCATGTATTTAGACCACACGCGTTCTGCTTCAGTAGCAGGTTCGCGAATACCGCGACAGACTTCAACAAACTGTTTTTCTTCAGCAGTCACAGGCTCACGCTTGCCGAGATCCAGTTCATTAAAGGCATAGCCGTGACGCTCAAGCAGCTGTGCTTCTTTAATGGTGAAATCGCCATGGCGAGAGAACCCGCGCGGATAATATTTGTTGTCGAAAAATCGATTAGTCGTCGTAAAGCTTTCCGCCATCCTACACGCTCCTAATTCTCTTGGCCGAGCTATTTATGGCGCGGAGTATTAGTTACGCTTGACAGAGTGTAAAACAAAACATTTAAATCATTACGACAAATTTTTTTGTGGAGAAGGATGTGGATACCGACTTGCTGAAAACCTTTCTTGAAGTCAGCCGAACGCGCCATTTTGGCAGAGCGGCCGAAGCGCTGTACCTGACGCAGTCAGCGGTGAGCTTTCGCATCCGTCAGCTGGAAAACCAACTGGGTGTTAATCTTTTTACTCGTCATCGCAATAACATACGCCTGACGGCTGCGGGCGAAAGGCTTTTACCGTATGCCGAAAACCTGATGAATATCTGGCAGACTGCACGCAAAGATGTTGCGCAGACATCACGGCATAATCTCTTCTCTATTGGTGCCAGCGCATCGCTCTGGGAATGTATGCTCTCAGGGTGGCTGACAAGGCTTTATCTGGAAAAGAGTGGAATGCAGTTTGAAGCACGTATCGCCCAGCGTCAGTCTCTGGTGAAACAGTTGCATGAGCGTCAGTTAGACCTGCTTATTACTACTGAAGCACCCAAAATGGATGAATTCTCCAGCCAGCTACTGGGACATTTTGCGTTAGGCCTTTACTGCGCGCTGCCAGATCAGAGTAAAAGTAGTCTTCATTATTTACGACTTGAATGGGGGCCTGACTTTCAGCAGCACGAAGCAGGGTTAGTTACGCCAGAAGATATTCCCGTACTGACAACCAGCTCCGCTGATATCGCCAGAAAAATGCTGCCGGAGCTACACGGCTGTACCTGGTTACCGGTGAATTGGGTCAAAGAGAAAAGTGATTTACATCCGGTGGTGGATAGCGCAACGCTATCTCGTCCACTTTATGCTATCTGGCTGCAGAACAGTGATAAAAACAATAGCATAAAAGATCTCTTAAAGATCCCAGTTATTGCTTAGCGTTCTGCGATTAATTGCAAAGGAAAGATCGGGCAGAAGGGGGATATTGTGCGGAAAAAAGATAAAAAAAATCCTTAGCCGAAGCTAAGGATAATTTCTGGCAGGGGCGGAGGGACTCGAACCCCCAACACCCGGTTTTGGAGACCGGTGCTCTACCAATTGAACTACGCCCCTAAATAGGGTGGCGGAACGGACGGGACTCGAACCCGCGACCCCCTGCGTGACAGGCAGGTATTCTAACCGACTGAACTACCGCTCCACCGAATTTCTTCACACCACCGGATTATCGTTCCGGCTTACTGCTTAATTTGATGCCTGGCAGTTCCCTACTCTCGCATGGGGAGGCCCCACACTACCATCGGCGCTACGGCGTTTCACTTCTGAGTTCGGCATGGGGTCAGGTGGGACCACCGCGCTACAGCCGCCAGGCAA
>NZ_JAANQO010000028.1:0-142829 GCF_011605905.1 Cronobacter sp. HA18003
GATACGTACCTATATGTGCATTTTATAGTCTCCAACCCTATAACCACACATTCAGTAAGTATACAACATTAGCGTCGTTTTTTGAGAATGGTTACAACTTTAGTGCTTTGTGTACAACTTTATTGTCTTCGGACACGTGGTAATAACAAAGGGGCGTCGGCCCCTTTGTCACTGGTTTACTCAGAACCACTGTCCAAATTTGCGGATGTACAGCCGTTTCATGCCCTGCACGACCACACAATAGGTGAAAAGAATCCCCACCAGCCACGGGAAATAGCTCAACGGCAAGGGCACCAGTCCAATCATATGGCCGAGCGGCGAGAACGGAATGGCGATGCCGACTGCCATCACGATCCCTGTGGTTATCAGCACCGGCAGCGCGGCGCGGCTCTGAATAAACGGGATTTTCCGGGTACGCAGCATATGCACCACCAGCGTCTGCGACAGCAGCCCTTCCACAAACCACCCGGACTGAAAGAGCGACTGCGCCGCAGGCGAGTTGGCGGCAAACACAAACCACATCACCGCAAAGGTCGCCATATCGAACAGCGAGGACGTCGGCCCCATCCAGATCATAAAGCGCTTAATATTCTGCGCATCCCATTTACGCGGCTGACGCAGAAACGCCTTATCCATGCGATCCCAGGGCAGCGAGAGCTGCGAAATGTCGTACATCAGGTTCTGCACCAGCAGATGAATGGCCAGCATCGGCAGGAACGGCAGAAACGCGCTCGCCACCAGCACCGAAAAGACATTGCCGAAGTTAGAGCTG
Organism: Cronobacter sp. HA18003; assembly: GCF_011605905.1. NCBI lineage: Bacteria > Pseudomonadati > Pseudomonadota > Gammaproteobacteria > Enterobacterales > Enterobacteriaceae > Cronobacter > Cronobacter sp. HA18003. The sequence goes on from NZ_JAANQO010000028.1 coordinate 773, forward strand.
GCGGTCATGTTCAGGTATTTGATGATATTGCCGAAGGTCTCGCGCCCGGTCAGCACGCCCTGCTCCAGCACCATCAGATCTTTTTCCAGCAAAATGATATCCGATGACTCTTTGGCGATATCCGCCGCGCTGTCAACCGAAATCCCGACATCCGCATCGCGCAGCGCCGGCGCGTCGTTAATGCCGTCGCCAAGGAACCCAACCGTGTGGCCGTTATTTTGCAGCGCCCGCAGAATGCGGGATTTCTGCAATGCCGTCAGCTTCGCGAAAATCGCACAGCGTTCAACCGCCACAGCAAGCTGCGCTTCGTCCATATCGTCAATGACATCGCCCGTCAGGATCTCGCGGCGGTCGATCCCTACCTGCTCGCAGATGCAGGCCGCCACCAGCGGGTTATCCCCGGTCAGCACCTTCACGGTAACGCCGTGCTCATGGAGCGCTGAGATCGCCTGCGCCGCGCTCGCTTTTGGCGGATCGAGAAACGTCAGCATCCCTTCAATAATCAGCCCGTTTTCGTCCGCCACGCAGAGGGGATGATCAAGCCCGGTCTGTGGCAGTTCGCGTGTCGCCACCACCAGCACCCGGAAGCCCTGCGCGTTGTACTGGAGCGTTAAGCGCAGGTACGCGTCGCGGCGCGCCTCATCAAGCGCATACACCGTGTCGCCCTCGCGGATATGCGTCGAGACAGAGAGCATCTCTTCAACGGCACCCTTGCAGATAAGCGTCTGCTGATGCTCGCCATACCCTTCCACCACCACAGAAACGCGGCGGCGTACAAAATCAAACGGCAGCTCGTCAATTTTGAAATAGCCGGATTGTATCGATGGTGAAAGCGCGGCCTGCCCGGACGCCAGTACCGCCTTGTCCATCAGGTTTTGCGAGCCGCTCAGGTTGACGCTGTTCAGCCAGGCAAGTGTGAGCACATGCAGGCTGTCGCGGCCGTGGCAGTCGAGATGCTTTTCAAGAACAATCGAGTCCTGGGTGAGCGTGCCGGTTTTATCGGTACAGAGCACATCCATCGCGCCAAAATTCTGTATGGCGTTCAGGCGCTTCACAATCACCTTGCGACGGGCCATGACAATCGCCCCCTTCGCCAGATTAGAGCTGACAATCATCGGCAGCATTTCTGGCGTCAGCCCCACCGCGACGGCCAGCGCGAAAAACGTGGCGTCCAGCCAGTCGCCTTTGGTGAAGCCGTTGATGAGCAGCACCACCGGCACCATCACCAGCATAAAGCGGATCAGCAGCCAGCTGACACTGTTCACGCCTTTATCAAACGCCGTCTGGGTGCGGTTGCCGACGAGCGATTTCGCAAGCGATCCGAAATACGTTTTCGCGCCGGTCGCCACCACCACGCCGCAGGCGGTGCCGCTCGCGACATTGGTGCCCATCAGACAGATATTGCCCCGCTCCAGCAGGCTGGCGCTGTCGTCATGGATATCGTCTGCGCTTACGCCTTTCCCCTGCACATGGCCGGTGACGTCATATTTTTCCACCGGCAGCGACTCGCCGCTCAGTATCGCCTGGCTGATAAACAGATCCCGTGAGGCAATGAGCCGTAAATCCGCCGGGATCAGATCGCCCGCCGAGAGAGTCACGATATCGCCCGGCACCAGCTCCTCGACCGGGATTTCCCGTTTCTCGCCGTCACGGTTGCTGACGGTACGGCGCAGCACGGTCGCCGTCGTGCTTACCATCGATTTCAGCGCCTGCGCGGCTTTATTGGTGCGAAACTCCTGCCAGAAGCGCAATAAGCCGCTCAGCAACACCATCGTCACAATGGTAATAACGCCGGTCAGATCGGTCTCCTGCCCTGCGCGCAGCGGATACCAGTAATCGGTAAAGAAACTGATCAGCGCCAGCGCCATCAGCACATAGATAAACGGGTTGTTGAACGCCTGGAGCAGTTGCACCAGCGCGGGCGGCGCGTTGTCATGCGCCACGGCATTCGGGCCATAAGCGGCAAGGCGCGCCTGCGCCTCTTTTTCCAGCAGTCCTTTTTCGCTGCTTTCCAGCCGCGCTACTGTCTCTTGCGGGCGCTCTGCGGAGGCCATTTCGATGCAAAACGTCGCCGCCTGTTTTTTTGCGGCATTATTCATTTTTCTGGAATTGTACTTTGCCATACCGGCACCTGTTATTCAGGGTGCAGCAAAACGCGCGGGCGTCTTACCGCAGGTTTTAAAACGCGCACGCCATTTCACCTTTAAAAAAGTAAAGGCGTGCTAAAGCATATTGTTAAAAACAGAAAGGAATTAACGCAGAGGCGGAGGGAACAGGGCTGTGTGAATAAAAAACATAGGTAAGCACTCCTTAATAAAACAAGGATTAATGTCCGGGGTGCAATAAGATGAAAACGTACATTGCTGCCCGCCATGAGAGGCAAACAGCGCAGGGATTGTCGCGAGTTTGCCCGTTAATAAATTCCGGTATCGCTGTTCAGAAGGGGAATCTCCATCAATAATTTTCCCGCAGTATAATGCGCGACCCTGTAAAGTAAATGCCTAACGGCCTGAGGTTTACAGAGCGTTTAGATTTTTATTTCAACACGCGGCGTACTCAGTTTGAATTCACAGCGGCCTATTATTTCCGGGTTGCGTAAAATCCCATAACGCTTTTTTATTAACGACTGCCAGGTTATTTCATAAAAAGAAAACGGCCTTCATGAGAAATGAAGGCCGTGCGCCAGCCGTTTATTCGTCAAAGAACCAGTAGCCCTGATTTATCAGCGCGGTCAGTTCCTCCATAAATGCGGGGTGATGCAGCGCGTCGCCAAGTTCATGCTGGCTGAGAGCGGTATAACGGCACAGCGCGTCAACCGCGCGCGGGTCGGCGGTCTCATACGGCTCGCTGTTAATGAAAAAGCCGCCGTTGACGTTCAGCACCCGCAGGCCAGAGAGGCGCGTCAGCGTTTCGCCGCCCAGCAGCGCCTCGCGCACCTCTTCAGCCGTATACGGCGGTTCGGCAGGTGCAATATCCAGTTCGTGGCGCGGCGTGGTGACGAACGATCCAAACCAGCGGGTGAAATCTTCCGGCTGGTTCATCATCTCAATCATCATCTGGCGAATACGCTCAAGCTCATACGCCTCGATGCGGCCCGGATGGTCGCGGCAGGTCAGATCCGGGTCGCTGTAGTGCTCGCCGCCCAGATCGTTTTCCAGCGCGTAGTCCGCAAAGCTGCTGATTAAATCGCGCCCGTTCGGCCCACGGAAACCGACGGAGTAGTTCAGCGCCGTTTCATGGGTGAAGCCGTCATGTGGGAATCCGGGCGGAATATAGAGGATATCGCCCGGTTCAAGATCTTCATCGATAATTGGCTCGAACGGATCGACATGCAGCAGCGCCGGATGCGGGCAGAACTGACGCATCGGCAGCTTGTCGCCCACGCGCCAGCGGCGGCGGCCCATGCCCTGAATAATAAACACGTCGTACTGATCGATATGCGGGCCGACGCCGCCGCCCGGTACGGAATACGAAATCATTAAATCGTCCAGACGCCAGTCCGGCAGCACGCGAAACGGACGCACCAGCTCGGCGGAGGGCGCGTGCCAGTGGTTCACCGCCTGCGCCAGCAGCGACCAGCCGGTTTCACCCAGCCCGTCGAAATGTTCAAACGGGCCGTGACTGGCGTGCCACTTACCGTTTTTATGGCTCACCAGGCGGCTGTCGACCTCCGGCTCCATCGCAAGCCCGGCCAGTTCGTCCGGCGTGATCGGGTCAATAAAATTCGCAAACGCCTGTTTCAGTACGACAGGTTTTTTCTGCCAGTAAGTTTCTAAAAATTCCGGCGAGTTCAGATTGAGTTGGTAAGCCATAGCATCACACCAGTGAAGGATTGAGGGCGCGATTATAAGAAGGCCGGGTGGTTCAGCGCCTTGTCATGGGTCAAGCGCCGACCCCGCGCATTATCAATGCGCCCTGTTTTTCGCTATGATGCGTACTGCTGTTTACCGCCGGAGGGCTTATGCATTATCTGCTGGAACTGATTTCCGATCTTATTTTGTACTGGCCAACCCGTAATCCGCCGCCGGAAGGAAGAAATGCCATTCCTTCGCTCAAACACAAGCCGCTGTTTCGTATGCCCGAGGGCGATCCGCTGAAAAAAGACGAGCAGCCTAAAGAGCCCGAATAATCGCCTGCGCCTACGCCGCTAATTATCCCCGAAAACCCCGTTATATCGGCCCATCGCTGCCGCCTGCGCAATGTTACGCTGCGTGATAATCCAGTCATTTTAATAATTTCACGGCAGGTGATTGATGGCGCGTCACGTTTCCGGGCTGCTGAAAGCGGTCTGTTTCCTCTTTGTTTTTGCCGTGCTGTTTGCAGTGACGCTCTCCTCTGCCCGCGCGCTTTCCACCGCGTGCACGGCGCTGAACGCGGCAAGCCCGGTGAGTTCCGGCCTCAGCACGTACAACGCCAGCAGTTTCAGCGCAGATGAAACTCTCACCGTCTCGTTTACCGACAGTGGCGCGGGTACAGGCGGCCTGCCGATGAATGCGGATACCGTCATCATGCAATCCCGTGACTTCTCGCAGCATTATCTGATGCATTACAGCTCCGATGGCAATGCGGGGAGTTTCAGCACCACGCTGACCGGCGCACAGCTCACGGCGGGCGGACTCTGGTTAAAAGTCTCAACGGCCAACGGCTTTATCAGCCCGGTGACGGTTTCCTGTACTGCGGCGGCCACGCTCTCCTCCGATGCCACGCTGAGCGGGCTCTCGTTTTCCGGCGGCGCGCTCTCGCCTGGCTTCTCAGCCAGCAACACCAGCTACCACGCGACGGTCGATTACGCGGTCTCCTCGGTGACGCTGACGCCAGTTACCACCCACAACGCCTCCACTGTCACCGTGAATGGCAACGTCGTGTCTTCCGGCTCCGCATCGCCCTCTGTCAACCTGAGCGTGGGTACCAATACCCTCACGATCGTCGTAACCGCCGAAGATGGCACCACCAAAAACTACAGCGTTGTTATCCAGCGCAACGAGCAGACGCCCGTGGCGGGTAACGTCAGCGCGCAGGTGGCGTCCAACAGTCAGAATAACCCCATTGCACTCGCGCTCTCCGGCGGCACCGCAACGGCGGTGAATCTGGTTAGCCCGCCGCAGCACGGCACGCTGATGATTTCCGGTACGACGGTTACGTACACGCCGCTGGCCGGGTATAGCGGCAGCGACAGTTTTACCTACAACGCCAGTAACAGCGCGGGCACCTCGGCGAACGCCACAGCATCGCTGACCATTACCGCGCCCGCGGCCGTGACGATATCGCCCGCCAGCGGCGCGCTTACGCCTGCCACCGTGGGCAGCGCCTGGTCGCAGAACGTTTCCGTCACCGGCGGCACAGCGCCTTATATCTGGACTGCGCATGGCCTGCCGGCAGGTATCACGCAGAACAGCGCGACCGGCGCGCTCTCCGGTACGCCCACCACGTCCGGCAGTTTCAGCATTTCGCTGACCGCGCAGGATGCCGCGGGCGTTTCTTCCACCGTAACCTATACGCTGGTGGTATCAAACGGCGCGCCACCTGACGCCACGCTCGTGATGACGCCAGCGGCGGGCGCGCTCCCGTCCGGCACCGTTGGCACGGCCTTATCGCAGACGTTCGCGGTGAACGGCGGCGCTGCGCCATATCGCTGGCAGCTGAGCGGCTCGCTGCCCGCTGGGCTCACTTTCTCCGGTGGCCTCCTGAAAGGCACGCCGGGCGTGGCAGGCGACAGCGCCTTTACGCTGTCAGTCACCGATGCGAACGGCACCACGGTTCACGCTGCCTACACGCTGCGCATTAACGCCGCGGCGGCACAGGCGGTGGATCAAAGCGCGTCGCTCTCTGCCGGGCGCGTGACCCGCGTGTCGCTCACGCGTGGTGCCACCGGCGGCCCGTTCACCGGCGCGCGTCTGCTGGCCCCCCCGGATAAACGCCAGGGCACGGCCAGCATCCAGCCGCAGGGTGGCGATTACGAACTGACATTTACCGCCGCGCCGCAGGCCAGCGGTACCGTTGTGCTGCGCTATGTGTTGTTAAGTGCTTCGGGCATTACGTCACCTGCGACCATTACGTTCTCCATCGCCTCACGCCCCGATCCGTCGAAAGACGCCAGCGTGACGGGCACCGTCAGCGCGCAGTACCAGGCGGCGCAGAACTTCGCCCGCGCGCAGATCCGCAACTTCAACGATCGCCTTGAACAGCTGCACGGCAGCGAAGACGTACCGTCCAGTCTGAATGGCGTCCACTTCGCCCTGCCCTCCTCGCCGGCGGAACGCGGGCTGGATACCGATCTCTGGAACGCCGCGCTTCAGCAGCAGGCGCAGCTGGATGCGCAGAACAGTCTGCCGCCTGCGCTGCCATTTGGCATGCAGACGCCTGGCCAGCGGCTCTCTTACTGGACGGGCGGCTATGTCGATTTCGGGCGCGATAAAGACGCGACGATGCGCCTGAGCCATACGCTGGTGGGCGTCAGCACCGGCGTGGATTACCGCTTCACGCCCACCGTGACGGCAGGTGTGGGAATGGGGTTCGGGCGCGACGTCAGCGATATCGGCGACACCGGCACCCGCAGCAATGGCCGCTCACTGAGCACCGCGCTGTATGCGAGCTATCACCCGGACGCGGTTTTCGTCGACGGGCTGTTAGGTTACAGCCGCCTCGATTTCGACAGCAAACGCCACGTGAGTGAAACAGATGTGTATGCGCGCGGCAGCCGCGCCGGCAGCCAGGTCTTTGTCGCGCTGACCTCCGGCTACGAATTCCGCCTGCCGCAGAGTCTCGTCTCGCCGTATGGCCGCGTGCAGATTTCAAAGACGCATCTGGAGAGCTACAGCGAATCGGATGCGGGCATGTATAACCTGGCGTTCGCGCCGCAGCGTTTTTCACAGGTGACGGGCAGCGCGGGCCTGCGCGCCGAACACCGTGTACCGGTAAGCTGGGGCGATCTTCGTCTGCAAAGCCGCGTGGAGTATTCACGCCTGATGAATGACACCGGCAGCGCGCGCGTCGGGTATGCCGATACCGGCAACGACACCTGGCGCCTGTCGCTGTATGAGCAAAATCGCCAGACGCTGGCGCTTGGCGTCGGGCTTGATATGGCGCTACCGAATGGCGTCACGCCTGGGCTTGCGTATCAGGGTACGCTGGGGCTGGATGACAGAGGTTCACGCGCCCAGACCATCATGGCGCGCATGAACGTGGCGTTTTAATCTGCCATAAAAAAACGGCGCAGAAGATAACCCCTGCGCCGTTGGTTTTATGGCATCGCCATTACGGACGTCTGAACAGCGCGATGCTGCGCCCTTCGAGCTCGAAATCCTTCTCTTTGGTGATAACCAGGCCGTGATTCGCGGTGTCGGAGGTGGTCAGTTCCAGCACCCAGCCGCCTTCGCCAAACTGCGGAATGCGGAACGGCACGTTGCCTTCAAACGGGTTGAACAGCATCAGCACGTCGTGCCAGATGCCCTCTTCGGTCTCCAGATCGGGCCTGCCGATGTACACCCCGAGCGTCGAGCCTTCGTCCCACTGCTCCGGCTGCTGATAGCCGCCGCCCGCGTTGAACCACTCGATAACCATCCCGTCGCGCCAGTTTTCACGGCGCAGCAGCGGCTGCTCGGCGCGCAGCTTAATCACCTTACGGGTGAATTCGCGCAGCGCCTCGGCGCTTTCCGGCAGGTTCTCCCAGTGCACCCAGGAAATTTCGCTGTCCTGGCAGTAGCCGTTGTTATTCCCCATCTGGCTGCGGCCAAACTCGTCACCCGCCAGCAGCATCGGCGTACCGTGGGAGAACAACAGCGTGGCGAGGAAGTTACGTTTCTGGCGCTCACGCACCGCGTTGATGCCTTCATCGTCCGTCGGGCCTTCCGCGCCGTAGTTGTACGAGCGGTTGTCGTTATGGCCGTCGTTGTTATCCTCGCCGTTATCCTCGTTGTGCTTCTCGTTGTACGACACCAGGTCGTTGAGCGTGAAGCCGTCATGAGCGGTAATAAAGTTGACGCTCGCCCACGGACGGCGGCCGCGCTGATCGTAGAGATCGCCGGAGCCGAGCAGGCGCGCCGCGAAATCGGTCGAGACGTTATCGCCCTTCCAGTATTCACGCACCGTATCGCGGTATTTGTCGTTCCACTCCGCCCAGCCCGGCGGGAAGCCGCCCACCTGATAGCCGCCGGGGCCGATGTCCCACGGCTCGCCAATCAGTTTCACTTTCGAGAGCACCGGATCCTGCATGATGGCGTCAAAGAAGCCGCCGCGCTGGTCAAATCCTTCCGGTTCGCGGCCAAGAATGGTGCCAAGATCGAAACGGAAACCGTCGATATGCATCGATTCCGCCCAGTAACGCAGCGAATCCATCACCATCTGCAGCACGCGCGGGTGCGACGTATTCACCGTATTGCCGGTGCCGGTATCGTTGATGTAATAGCGGTGCTGATCGGGCATGGTGCGGTAATAAGAGAAGTTATCGATACCTTTAAACGACAGCGTCGGGCCAAGCTCGTTGCCTTCGGCGGTGTGGTTATAGACCACATCCAGGATCACCTCGATACCGGCGTCATGGTAGGCACGTACCATATCGCGAAAACCCTGAATGCCGCGCGGGCCGAAATAGCGCGAGGCAGGTGCGAAGAAGCCGAGCGAATTGTAGCCCCAGAAGTTTTTCAGCCCCTTGTCCAGCAGATGCTGATCGTCCGGGAACCAGTGCACCGGCAGCAGTTCAACAGAGGTAATGCCCAGGCTCTTGATGTAATCCACCGTCGCCTTATGCCCCATACCGTCGTAGGTGCCGCGCAGCTCCGGCGGCACCGCCGGGTTGAGCTGCGTGAAGCCTTTGACATGAGTTTCATACACCACCGCGTGTGGCCAGGCGATGGTTGGCCGGTTCTGATCCTGCCAGTCAAATTCGTTCGGATCGATGACGCGACACTTCGGCATATAGGGCGCGCTATCGCGCTCATCGAAGGTAAGATCTTTATCTTCGTGCAGCAGGTCGTAGGCAAAATGCGCCTCGTTCCATTCGATATTGCCGACGAGATCGCGTGCGTACGGGTCGACCAGCAGCTTGTTCGGGTTAAAGCGATGACCGTTTTCCGGATCGTACGGCCCGTGTACGCGGTAACCATACAGCGCGCCAGGTTGCAGACCCGGCACATAGCCGTGCCAGACTTCATGCGTATATTCCGGCAGCGTCAGACGAGCGATTTCATTTTTGCCGCTCGGATCGTAGAGACACAGCTCCACGCGCTCGGCGTGTGCGGAGAAAATCGCGAAGTTCACCCCCTCGCCGTCGTAATTTGCGCCGAGGGGATAACTGCATCCCGCCGTGATTTCAAAAGCCTTACCGTTTGACATATCTCCCTCTCCCTCCGGACCGTAAATGTTCAGGACTACCACGATTCATGATGTTTATTTACATGGAATCAGTCGGTTATGAGTATCACGGACGAGCAGCCGTCGGCTGTCTCCAGGTTTATCCGATCGGCGAGCGTTACCGTCTCGCCGGTCAGCACGTTGCGCCAGCGTCGCTGCGCGAGCGTCGCTGGCAGCACGATGTGGGTGTCGTGCCAGCCTGCACGGGCCGGTAGCGACGCGCTTTCATAAAGCGCGGTGAACATCAGCCGCGGCGCTATCACGATGATGGCGTCATCGCCGAGCGTGCGGGCGTAAGCAATCACGTTACTGTCGAACTCGCCTTCGGCGTGAAGCGGCAAATAGTCACCGTGGCGGAACAGTGCTGGATTCTGCTGGCGCAGGTGCAGCACGCGGGCGATCAGATGCTGCTTAAGCCGCCCGCTGATCCAGTCCTGCGAGGTGGCAGCAAAATTCGCCTGCGGCGCCAGCATACTGTCGAGCGCGATGAAATCCGGCTCGCGGCGGTTATCCGGGTCCACCAGGCTGAAGTTGAGCGCTTCGCTGCCCTGGTAGATATCCGGCACGCCAGGCGCGGTCAGCTTCAGCGCCGTCTGGGTCAGGCTGTTCACCAGCCCCGCGCGGATAAACGGCTGCAACGCCTCGTGGAAATCCTTCAGGAAATCCTGATTATCCGGCGAGAGCATATGGCGTGCGTAATCCAGCACCGCTTTTTCATAGGCGTCGTTAGTGTCCGCCCAGTCGGTGCGCAGCTTCGCTTCACGCAGCGCTTTTTCCACGAAGCCCAGGAAGCGTTCTTCCAGCGCCTTCAGGCCTGCGGCGTCATCCGGCTTCAGCGTGGCAGGCCAGACGCCCGCCAGCGCCTGATAGAGCATCCAGGTATCGGCGCCCTTCGGCGCGGTGCCGTCATTGAGGAACACCACTTTGGTCTGGTTGAGCTGACGCCAGCGCGCAACGCACTCGGCATAAAACAGCGGCGCTTCGGTGAGTGCATAGAGCCTGGCGCGGGCGTCTTCGCCACGTTTGGTGTCATGGGTTGACGTGCTGGTAAGCGCGTCCGGCTGATGTTTCAGGCGCAGCTTCATCTCTTTATGGAAGCGATCCGCCGAGTAGGTGCGCGGCAGCGGCTCAGCCCCCACTTCATTGAGCGCAAGCTGCATGTTCTGGCGGAAAAACAGCGTGTCTTCCACCGATTTGGCCATCAGCGGGCCGGTAAGCTGCTGAAAACGGGTGCGGAACGTGGCGGCGTCGGCGAGTGAGCCGCCGGAGACGTTGCCGGCCAGCACATCAGCGAGAAACCCGAGCGCCTGCGCATCCGGCGCGTGCTCGCTGGCCTGCACTTTCGCGACCACTTTCTGCAGCAGCGCGCTGTCGGCGGGCGTCAGCCCCTGCGCGGTGCCGTAGGTGCGATACACCGGGAACGCCACCAGTAATTCGCGCAGCGCGCCGCGAAGCACCGGCTCTTCCAGGATCACGCCTTCCTGCTGTGCAATGCGGGTTGCCAGCCGCAGCAGCGTGGTGAACTCCCCTTCAAAATTCCGGTCGGCCATCAGCAGCTTGGCGTCACGCAGTTCGGCAGACATATCCACTTCCTGGCCAACCACGTCGTGATACGCCTTGCTGAGATCGTCGAGCTTCGCGTCATCCACCAGCACATCCGAGAGCGCGGCGATAAATTCATAGCCCGTGGTGCCGGAAATCGGCCAGTCGTCGGGGATCTGCTCGCCCTTGCCGAGTATTTTTTCGACGGTGATGTAGCAATCCGGCCCGGCTTTTTCACGCAGCCGCTCCAGATACGCTTTCGGATCGGCAAGGCCATCGACGTGATCCACCCGCAGGCCATCCACCGCGCCGGCGTGCACCAGTTCGAGGATCAGCCGGTGGCTGTCGTCAAACACGGCGTCATCTTCAACGCGCACGCCCGCAAGCCCGGTTATCTCAAAAAAGCGGCGGTAGGAGAGCGAGCGCGGCGCGTCGCGCCAGGAAATCAACTGATACGGCTGGCGGTCATGCAGCGCCGCAATCGCCTGTTTATCGGTAATGGCCAGCACGTCCGCCTCACGCCCCTGCCAGGTCTCCGGGTTGAGCGGGTAGTAGCTGTCGTAATAGGCGAGCGCGGGTTTGCCGGTTTTCGGATCGGGCTTAACGCTGATTTCGCCGTTCTCCAGCACGTTCTCAAACGTATCGCCCAGGAACGGCAGCGTCAGGCGGCGCGTCCAGTCGATATCGAAATGGCGGGCGTAACGGCTTTTTTCGCCGTGTTCAATCACATCGCGCCACCAGGGGTTTTCCAGCGACGCCGCCATATGGTTGGGCACGATATCGAGGATCAGCCCCAGCCCGGCGGCTTTGAGCGCCTGCACCATGCGGTCAAAGCCTTCGCGCCCGCCGATGGACGGCTCGATTTTATTGGCGTCGGTCACGTCATAACCGTGTGTGGAGCCGGTGGTCGCGGTAAACACCGGCGACGCGTACAGATGGCTGATGCCAAGCCGCTTCAGATAAGGCACCAGGCCCGCCGCGCGGTCAAACGTCATACCGTTGCGAAACTGAATGCGGTACGTTGAAGAAGGAATACTCATTGCGCGTCTCCTTTCGCCAGGCGAACGTGAATGCTGTTAGCAGGCAGTTCGTCGCCAGCCTGCGGCCAGGCGAACAGCGTATCGCCCGGCATTTCCGGCAGCGGTTGCGGGCGCTCGCCGATATTCAGCGCCAGCGACAGCGTGCCTTTCGGGAAGGTCCAGCTCACCGCCACGAAGCCCGGCGCGGTGTCGATAACGCGCCCGCTGTGGCCGCCCGCCGTGGACAGCAGCGGCACGATATGCTCACGGCGAAGCGTCAGCAGCTCGCGGGTGAGCGCAAGCCACGCCCTCCCCTCTTCGCTTTCCGGCTTCTGCCAGTCGAGCTTCGACATCTCAAACGTCTGCTGCGCGTTCGGGTCCGGCACGCTGTCGCCGTCCCAGTCGCCGTGGCCTTCAAATTCACGCGCGCGGCCTTCGCGCACGGCTTTCGCCAGATCGCCGTGGAAATCGGTAAAGAACAGGAACGGGTTGGTTTCGCCGTACTCTTCGCCCATAAACAGCAGCGGAATGTGCGGCGAGAGCAGCAGGGTGGCGAGCAACACTTTGGTACGGTCGCTTCCCGCGAGCTCAATCAGGCGTTCGCCCCAGGCGCGGTTGCCGACCTGGTCGTGGTTCTGGATAAAATCGACGAAGGCGACCGGCGGCTGGCCGGTGCTGTCCACGCCGCGCGGCTCACCGCTCTGCGGCGAGACTTCGCCCTGATAGGCAAAACCTTCCGTCAGTATGCGGGCAACGAGTTTTTCCGGCTGTTCGGCGAAGTCCTGGTAATAAGCGTGCGTTTCGCCGGTGGCGAACACATGGATGGCGTTATGGAAATCATCGTTCCATTCGCCGGTAAACAGCGGCGCGCTGCCGTCCGGGTTGCGCGGGTGCAGGAAAATCACGTTGCGGCTGTCTTCGGTGGTGAGATGCGCCGGGCGGTCGGTGATTTCCGCACGGATGCGCTCGGCGATTTCAACCAGCGCGTGTTTTGCTGAGGTATCTTCAATCTGGTCGATGGCGTCAAAACGCAGGCCGTCCAGGCGGTACTCTTTCAGCCAGTAGAGCGGCGCTTCAACGATGTAACGGCGCACCGCATCGACGTCATAGGCGATGCCGTTGCCCCACGGCGTCATGCGCTCTTTGTGGAAGAAATCGGGCGCCAGCAGCGGCAGATAGTTACCTTCCGGGCCGAAGTGGTTGAGCACGATATCCAGCACCACGGAAAGCCCGTGGGCGTGGGCGGCGTCGATAAACGCTTTGAAATCGTCCGGCGTACCGTAGGCGGAATGCGGCGCGTAAAGCAGCACGCCATCGTAACCCCAGCCGCGGTTACCGCCGAACTGCGACACCGGCAGCACTTCCAGCATCGTGACGCCAAGCTGCGCCAGGTACGGCAGCTTTTCAATCGCCGCGCGGAAGGTGCCTTCCGGCGTGAATGTGCCGATATGCATCTCATAGACGACCGTCTCTTCCCACGGGCGGCCATGCCAGTCCGTGGTTTGCCACTGATACGCGGCGGGATCGACAACCAGCGACGGCCCGTTAACGTCCGCTTTCTGGGCGCGTGAAGCCGGGTCCGGCACGGTCATGCCGTCTTCCAGCACAAAACAGTATTCGGTTCCGGGTGCGACGCCCGGTACTTCCCGTTCAAACCAGCCATCGCCTGTCGGCGTCATGGGCAAATCCTGGCCCGCGAGGCGCAGCGTCACGCGCTTCTGTCCGGTCGCCCAGAGACGGAAGCGAGCGGCGCCGTCCGCCGCATATTCGCTACCCCAACTTTTCAGGAATGTTGACTCCATTCTGTTACCTCATTTAATCCAGAAGTGAGCAGTGGCGCGATCGCGCGATTTCCGCTCCTGTGGCGCGCCTCAGGAACGTGAATGTGAAAGCATGATCCGGGTGCCGCAGCGGGCCGGTAGCGCGCAGGCCGCCTGTGTGAAAGCGGTTTTCTGCCTGGGAGGTACAACGGATTACGGATTGTCCCGACCCTGGCGGCATACGTGAACAATCATAGACCATTACCGGAGAAGTGCCGGGACGCGCGGCGGGGCGCGTCAGAAGAAGAGGTATCCGCGCCGCGTGCGAAACGGCGCAGGATGAGAGATTATGCGGCCGCGAGGCGCGCGCACTGCTGGTGCATGCCGTTAAAAATAACGTCGGCCAGAGAGGCGGGGAAATCCACCGGGAGCGCGTCGGCCACGCGCGCGATCACCGCAGGCGCGCTGGCTGTCAGCGCATCAATCATGTCGTTGACCTGCGCCGCCGACAGCCCGGCAAGCTCGCCCTGGCGCAGCCAGTGACGGCGGCGGATCTGGCTCAGGTGGTAATAGTTACTGCTGCCGCGCACCGCCATCGCCAGCTTGCACTTCTGCCACGCAATCTGGTTATTACCGGGCCCGATGACCGGCCAGGCGGAGAGCACGTCGTAAAGCGGCGTCAGGTGGTAACGGTTGCCGGGCAGATGCGCAATGCTGAAATTCTTGGCGTGGCCGTCGGTCGCGGCGAGGATCCAGAAGATAATCTGCGCGCGGAAGAAATTCGCGCGATCCGCCTGCGCGTTTTCTGAACGGCTCAGAACCGTCATGATATCACCGATGCCCGGCCCGCCGTCGGCCTGATATTTACGCAGCGGCGAAACGCCCAGCGCCTGGCACATATCCTCCTGCGGCAGACGCAGCCACCACCGGCCATCACCGGACAGACGGCGGTCGAAGCGCTCAACAATCAGCACTTTTTGCTCTTCGAACTGCGCCATCTGCGTGCGCGCGACCGGAATATCCCAGGCCGCCAGTAGCTGCGCGCAGAGCCATTCGTTTTCAATGGAGGTGCGCATATCCGCCTGCATGTTGCCCACCAGCCCCAGCGGCAGTTTGAAAATATGCGTGGTGGGCGTGTTGCCCTCCGGCAGGCACCACTGGTCTTCGTGCCACAGCAGCGCGGTTTTCTCCTGCGCGCCCGCAATGGAGAGCCGCAGCTCCTCTTCGCCGCCATGCTGGCCGGGGAACGCCTCTGCGGTGTGGCGCAGCATCGCGGCAATATCCACTGTGGAGAGTGGACGGGCACGGATGGTAAAGAGCCCTTCCGGCGCTTCACCGGCGGGCAGCAGCTGAATAGCGCCGACGCAGTCGCGCCCCAGCTCCGCCAGCAGATCGAACGGCTCCAGGCTCTGCGCCCGGTAGCGCATCGCCAGCCGCCGCCGGATGTTTTCGCTGTCCGGCAGCAGGTTGTCGAAGTAATCGCGCACCTGCGCGCCGCGGTAGGACTGATTACCGGGCGTGAACGGCAGCGACAGCGACAGCGGCCTGCCCTGCGGATCGGCAATCCACTCCGGCAGATAGGTCAGCCGGTCTTCGCCGTTGTGTTTATCCCAGTAACCGACCGGCAGGCCGTTCATCCAGAGCGCTAAACGCGACGTGCGGCGCATGATTACCACGCCTCGCGACGGGCAGGCGAATCGTCACGCGCGGGCGCGTCAGACTCCGCCGCCTGCGTTTCGCACAGCGTCATCTCAATGCCCAGCACGTTAAAGACGCGGAACAGGCGCTCAATGCTGGCCGTTTCGGGGTTCGCCTCCAGCCGCGCATAGGTTTGCTGCGTGACGCCAAGCCGCGCCGAAACTTCTTTCTGGGTCAGCCCCTGTTTTTTACGAAAGCCCACCAGCAGCGGGCGCAGCTGGCTGAGCGTTTTCAGTGGATACCGGGTGTTCATCTTGCTGGTCGCACCTTCAGATACATACGATAAGCTGTATTCTCTATTTTACACCCTTCAGGCTGTAGCATGCAATTACAGCATAAAGGGTGTTAAACGCAGAATACAGCCTGAACGCTGTAAAACGGCATTATACGTGGCTTTTACCGCGCGACCAGTACGCCATAAAACAGGCACGGGCGGGATCGAGCTGGCGCTCACGCGTCAGGTAGTGACGCAGCCGTTTCACCGCGCCGGACTCCGCGGCCACCCAGGCGCGAAACGCCCCTGCCCCGCCAGCACGCTGCCAGATGAGCGTTTCTTCGTCGTCATCTTCGGTCACCTGCGCCGACACCTGCCCGCTTACGGGTAACGTCGCGGCGTCTTTCACCGCTTCCAGCAGGCGCTCGCCATGCGCCGCGTTTTCATCACGCGCCAGCCAGTGAATATCGGCAAAGGGGTAACGCAGCGGCTGGATATCCTGCGCCAGCGGCACTTCCAGAAACGCCTGGACGCGCGGCGGCGCAGGCTGGCGCGCGAGCTGTTCAAGGATGCCGAGCGCGGCGGGCAGCGCGGTTTCATCGGCCACCAGCAGCGCCTGACGAAGGGCGTCGTCAGTGCTCCATTCATAGCCGCCGCTGTCGCCAGGGAAATCACGATCCGGCGCGACGACTTGCAGCGTATCGCCTGGTGCTGCGTTCATCGCCCAGCGCGACGCCGGGCCGTTGTCGCCATGAAGGACGAACTCGACATCCAGCTCGCACGCCTCTCTGCGCAGCGCGCGCAGCGTGTAGGTGCGCATAAAAGGCCGCCGCTCGCGCGGCAGCGCCAGATAATCCTGATACCAGCTGTCGCTCACCGGCAGCCGGGCGGTGTTGCCGTCGGGTCTGGCGAACATCAGCTTGATGCGCTGATCGGGCGCTTCATGTTTCATGTGCGCCACGTCCGGACCGGTAAACACGCAGCGCAGCAGCGAAGGGGTGACAGCAATGCGACGGCGCAGCGTCACGTTAAAAATGCGGTAACTGGCGGTCATACGGCAGGCTCCTGCGGCGCGGCGTGACGCCAGACGCCGATGCTTAACAGTAAAAACAGCGCGGCGGCGATAAAGGCGGCAGCAATCAGCATGTGCTCGCCAAACCAGAGAGAAATCACCGGCACCAGCAGGGCGCTGGCACCGTAACCGAGCGTGTGGCTGGTGGCGATAACCCCCGCGCCTTTACCGGTGGTGAGACGGTCATTCAGCAACACCTGATAGCCAGGCGTCGCCATCGCCGCGCCGAAAGAGGTCACGGCGATACCGGCGTAAAAGGCAATAAGCCCCGGCAGGATCATCAGCAGCAGACCGGCGGCCATCAGTACCGCCGCCGCCAGCAGCAGCGCGCGCGGCTGAAGGCGCTGCGGGCGCACCACCAGGAACTGCGCCAGCAGCGTGCTCGCCGCCGCCAGGCTTAACAGCAGCGCCACGTGATGGCTAACGGCACGGAGATCGCCATGAAACAGCGGCCTCAGATGCGGCGACAGGCCGAGCTGCATCAGGCTGATCGCGGCGGCCAGCAGTAACGCGAGCAAAAGGAAAGGCAGCATATCCGCACGCAGGCGCGCCGACTGGTGCGCCACGGGCGCAAGCGGCGGATCGTTATGCTGGCGCGCCACCAGCAGCAGCGCGATAAAGGGCGCGAGCGCCATCAGCCAGAGCGGCATCTGCGGGTGGACGCTCAGCGCGGCGGCGGCCAGCGGCGGGCCGATAAGACGCCCGCAGCTCAGCCCGGAACTGATGGAAGCAAGCGCCGCGAGCCGGTGCTCCATGCCCGCCCGCTGCATGGCCCACGTCTGCGCGGCGGGCACCATGCCGGAAACCGTCAGGCCGTAAAGCGCGCGCGAGACAATCAGCCCGGCAAGCCCTGAGGCAGCGCCGACCACGCCGCGCGCCATCCCCCAGACCACCAGCGCCATCACGGCGAAACTCAGCAGATAGCCGCCGAGCGCCGCCACGACCACAAATTTACAGCCACGTATTTCCGTCTGGCGTCCCCACCAGGGCGATCCGGGCAGAAACAGCATCGAGCCGAACATTAGCAGGCCGGCCCAGACGGAGAGCGACAGTCCCGTCATCTGCACCAGTTGGGGTAACACCACCAGCAAACCATTCTGCCCGATCCCGAGCAGACCCGCGCACAGCGCCAGCGGCCAGAGCGATTGTCCTGTGCGGCGGGCGTGTACAGCGTGAGAAGAAGCATCCATAAGCAGGTAAATATATTGTCAATAAAGATGAGGGAATTATGAAATTAATGAAAACAAATATTGCAAAAATAGTTGCCACTGTAAATAGAATCCCTATCATAACGATAATCATTATCAACAAAGGATGTGTTTGTTATGGTTTCCCTGCCCCGCCCTGCCGCGACAGATGTTGCGGCTCAGTGTTTTCTTAACGCGCTGCTGCGTGAAACCCGGGACTGGCAACTGATCCCCGGCGCATTACCGCAGGAGCCGGCGCAGATCCATTTACCGCTCTCTGAGACGCAGGCAATCCGCATTGCGCTGCGCTACTTCTCCCCGACGCAACATCATCAGTATCTGTTTCCGGCAATGCTGGTGGCAAGCGATAACGATAGCTGCGAAGCCGTTGATTTCACGCAGCTTGTCGACCTCATTCTGGCGAAGCCCGCCGTAAAAGGCGAACTGACCGATGACGTGCTGGCCCGTTTTGCGCGCCGCGTTCAGGAGAGCCACCGCCATACCTGGCAGGCGATTGAACTGCGTCACGACTGGGCCACGCTTCGCGCGCAGCCGCTCAACTTTGCAGAGGCTGAACAGGCGCTGCTGGTCGGGCATGCGTTTCACCCGGCACCGAAATCGCACGAGCCGTTTAATGAGACCGAAGCCCGCCGCTATCTGCCGGATTTCGCGCCACGCTTTCCGCTGCGCTGGTTTGCGGTGAATAAGGCGTATGTGGCAGGCGAGAGCCTGGCGTTAAATCTGCGTACGCGTCTGCTGCGTTTCGCGGCCCAGAGCGCGCCTGCGCTGCTTGAGCTCTTTACCGATACACGCTGGCTGGTGCCGATGCACCCGTGGCAGGCCGAGTATCTGCTCGCGCAACCGTGGTGCCAGGCGCTGGTGGAGAAGGGCGAGCTTACCGATCTGGGCGAAGCGGGCGCGCCGTGGCTGCCGACCAGTTCATCGCGTTCGCTTTACAGCGAAACCAATAACGACATGATCAAATTCTCGCTCAGCGTGCGCCTCACCAACTCGGTGCGCACGCTGTCGGTGAAAGAAGTGAAACGCGGCATGCGTCTGGCGCGGATGGCGCAGACTCCCCGCTGGCAGGCGTTGCAGGCGCGCTACCCGACGATGCGCGTCATGCAGGAAGATGGCTGGGTGGGCCTTTGCGACACGCAGGGGACTATTCAGGAAGAGAGCCTGATGGCGCTGCGCGTCAATCTGCTGTTCGACACGCCAGAAACACAGACCAACGTGCTGGTGAGCCTGACTCAGGCCGCGCCGGACGGCGGCGACAGCCTGCTGGCCTGCGCCGTGCGCCGCCTCAGTGAACGCCTCAGCCTGCCGCTCGCACAGGCGGCGCGCTGCTGGGTGCAGGCGTACTGCGAACGCATTCTGCTGCCGCTTTTCAGCGCCGAAGCCGATTACGGCCTGGTGCTGCTGGCGCATCAGCAAAACATTCTGGTGGAGATGCAGCAGGATCTGCCGGTCGGCCTGATTTATCGCGACTGTCAGGGCAGCGGGTTCACCGATGGCGCGCTGCTGTGGCTTGCGGAGGCCGGCGAGCCGGAAGCGGAAAACCGCTTCAGCGAAGCCCAGCTGCTGCGCTACTTCCCGTATTACCTGCTGGTGAATTCCACGCTGGCGGTGACCGCCGCGCTGGGTGCCGCCGGGTTTGAGAGCGAAGAAAACCTGATGGCGCTGGTGCGTGACGCGCTCGCGCAACTGCGAGCCACCGCGCGCGACACCCGCTGTCTCGATTATGTGCTGGAGAGCCGCCACTGGAACTGCAAGGGCAACTTCTTCTGCTATCTGCACGATCACAATGAAAACACCATCGCCGACCCGGCGGTCATCTACTTTAACTTCGACAATCCGTTTGCAGGGAGCACGCATGATGCCTGAAGCGCACATTGTTCATGACGGTTACGGTTTTCGCTGCGCGACGCTCAATCTGGCGCTGCCGCTGACCCTCGGGCTTGACGGCAGCGCCGTACTGCATCATCCGGGCGACGTGCCAGACGGGTGGCTGGCGGCCGCTCTCGATCAGTTGTTTGTCGCGGCGCCTGCCCTCACGGGCATTACGCTGCCGTGGGCGCAGTGGCGCGATGAGCCGCAGGCGCAGGCGCTGTTTGACGCCGTGCAGTGCGATTATCTGGCGCGCGACACGTTCTGGCAGCTGCCGCTGTGGCTGCGCGGCGAACGCATCGCCGCACGTGCGGGAATACAGTTTGACGAGACGCGCCAGCTCGCGTTCCCGGCGCGTCCGCCGCGGCCAGAAGGCGACGTCTATCGCCGCTACGATCCGCAAATCAAACGCATGCTCAGTTTCCGCGTGGCGGATGTGTCGCAAGATGCGGAGCGTTTTACCCGCTGGATGAACGCGCCGCGCGTGAACGCCTTCTGGGAGATGGCCGGGCCGCAGGCGGAGCAGGAAAAATATCTGCGTAAGCAGCTCGACGCGACGTACTGCTACCCGCTGATCGGCTGCTTCGACGACGAACCTTTCGGCTATTTTGAAATTTACTGGGCTGCGGAAGACCGTATCGGCCGCCACTACCGCTGGCAGCCGTTCGATCGCGGGCTGCACATGCTGGTCGGCGAAGAGCAGTGGCGCGGCGCGCAGTACATCCGCAGCTGGCTGCGCGGGCTCAGCCACTATCTGTGGCTGGACGAGCCGCGCACGCAGCGTCTGGTGGCGGAACCGCGCTTCGATAACCAGCGTCTGTTCCGCCATCTGCCGGTCGCCGGTTTTGAAACCGTGAAAGAGTTCGATTTCCCGCACAAGCGCTCGCGGCTGGTGATGAGCCAGCGCAGCCGTTTCTTCAGCGAGGTGGGACTATGACGGCCTTGCTTTGGGAGCGCGTAAACCGCGAGATGGTGGCGAAAATGCTCGCCGAGCTGGAATATGAACGCACGCTGACGGCGCAGGAGACAGACGCAGAACGCTGGACGATTGCGCTTGGCGATGAGACCTGGACATTTGACGCGAAGCGCGGCATCTGGGGCTGGCTGCATATCAACCCGGCGACGCTCGCAAACGAAAGCGGCAGCGCCATTGAGGCTGAAAGCGCCCTGCGCCAGCTGGCCGTGGTGCTGAAAATGAGCGATGCGCAGACGGCGGAGCATCTCGAAGATCTCTATGCCACGCTCAGGGGCGATATGCAGTTGCTCCAGGCTCGTGAAGGGCTAAACGCCGACGCGCTTGTCGATATGGATCCGGATGAACTGCAGTGCCTGATGTCAGGCCATCCGAAATTTATCTTCAACAAAGGGCGTCGCGGCTGGGGGCTGGATGCGCTGAAGGCTTACGCGCCGGAATACCGTGGCCGTTTTCGCCTGCACTGGGTGGCGGTACGCCGTGACCTGATGATCTGGAGCAGCGACGCCGACTGCGACATCAATAACCTGCTGGCAAGCGCGATGGACGACAGCGAACGCCAGCGTTTTACCCGTTACTGGCAGGCGCTCACTCTGGATGACCACTGGCTGCCGGTGCCGCTGCATCCGTGGCAGTGGCAGCAGAAAATCGCCCTGCATTTCCTGCCGCAGCTGGCGCGTGGTGAAATTATCGATCTCGGCGTGTTTGGCGATGAATACATCGCCCAGCAGTCGCTGCGCACGCTGACCAACGTCAGTCGCCGCTCGGCGTTCGATATCAAACTGCCGCTCACCATTTACAACACCTCCTGCTATCGCGGCATTCCCGGCAAATACATCGCCGCCGGGCCGCTCGCCTCGCGCTGGCTGCAACAGCAGTTCGCCGCTGATAAAACGCTGCTGGCACTGGGCGCGCAGATCCTCGGCGAGCCTGCGGCCGGTTACGTGACCCACACGGGCTACGCTGCCCTGCAAACCGCGCCCTATCGCTATCAGGAGATGTTTGGCGTGATCTGGCGGGAAAACCCCTCCTGCTGGCTGCGCCCTGGCGAACAGGCCGTGCTAATGGCCGCGCTGATGGAAACCGACAACGCGGGCCGTCCGCTGATTGACGCGTGGATCGCCCGCTCGGGCCTGAGCGCCGAAGCGTGGCTTTCACAGCTCTTCCGCGTGGTTGTTATTCCCTTTTATCACTTGTTGTGCCGCTACGGCGTGGCGATGATCGCCCACGGCCAGAACGTGACGCTGGTGATGAAAGACCATGTGCCGCAGCGCATTCTGCTGAAGGATTTCCAGGGCGATATGCGTCTTGTGGATGAAACGTTCCCGGAAATGGAGAGCCTGCCCGAGCCGGTCAAAGCCGTCACGGCGCGCCTTTCTGCTGATTACATTATTCACGATTTACAGACCGGGCATTTTGTTACGGTGCTGCGTTTTGTTTCGCGCCTGACTGAACAATGCGGCGTCAGCGAAACCCGGTTCTATCGCCTGCTCGCGGACGTGCTGCAGGACTATATGGCCGCGCACCCGGAGATGGCGGCGCGCTTCGCGCTGTTTGATCTCTTTAAACCGCAGATCATTCGCGTGGTGCTGAACCCGGTAAAGCTCACTTTCTCAGAGCATGACGGCGGCAGCCGCATGTTGCCCAATTACCTCACCGATCTTGATAACCCGCTGTATCTGGTCACCAGGGAGACCGCATCATGAAAACGTACGATTTCATCGGCATTGGCATCGGCCCGTTCAATCTCAGCATCGCCGCGCTCGCCGAAGGGCTTGACGGCTTCAGCTCGCTGTTTCTTGAACGCAAACCGCACTTCTCCTGGCATCCGGGCATGATGGTGCCGGACTGCCATATGCAGACCAGTTTCCTGAAAGATCTGGTCAGCGCGGTGGAGCCAACCAACCGTTACAGTTTTCTGAATTACCTGGTGCAGCGTAAAAAGTTTTACCGTTTCCTGACCACCGAACAGCGCACGGTGTCCCGCGAAGAGTTCGCCGATTACCTCTGCTGGGCGGCGGATAACCTGAGCAATCTGTCGTTCAGCCAGCAGGTGCAGCAGGTGAGTTTTAACGAGGCCAGCGGGCTGTTTGAAGTGGTGACCCAGCGCGATCGTTTCTTCGCACGCCACGTCTGCATGGGCATCGGCAAACAGATTAACCTGCCCGACTGTGTGCCGGCGCAGAACGACAGTTGCTTCCACGCCAGCGAAATGATGCTGCGTACGCCATCGCTTGCCGGTAAGCGCGTCACGGTCGTTGGCGGCGGCCAGAGCGGCGCCGATCTGTTCCTGAATATTTTCCGCGGCGAGTGGGGCCAGCCCGCGGCACTGAACTGGGTGTCGCGCCGCAACAATTACAACGCGCTCGATGAAGCCGCGTTCGCGAATGAATATTTCACGCCGGAATACCTTGAAAGCTTTGCCACGCTCGATGAGAAAACGCGCTGCGATCTGCTCGCCGAACAGAAGATGACGTCTGACGGCGTGACCTGCGAATCGCTGCTCGCTATCTATCGCGCCATGTACCACCGCTTTGAAGTGCTGCGTGAAAAACCCTGGGCGCAGCTGCTGCCGTCGCGCTCGGTCACCCGCGTGACGTCACAGGCGCAGGGCCAGCGTCTGTCGCTGCGCCATCATCTGGACGGCGGCCAGGAAACGCTGGATACCGATGTGGTGATTTTCGCGACCGGCTATCGCCCTGCCCGTCCGGCGTTCCTCGCCCCGCTGGCGCATCGGCTGGAGCTGGACGAACGCGAAGGCTTCCGGGTTAATACCGATTTCACGCTGGCGTGGAACGGCCCCGGCGCAAACCATCTTTTTGCCGTCAATGCCGGGATGCACAGCCTCGGCATTGCGGAACCCCAGCTCAGCCTGATGGCCTGGCGGGCCGCGCGCATTCTCAATGTCGCGCACCCTGATGCGCCGTTTGAACTGAGCACCACCCCTGGCGTGATCCAGTGGCTTTCCCGGCCGGAAACGGTCACCCGCCAGGTTTCTCAACCTGTAAACAGCACTGACTACTAACAGACTCAGGAACATCATAACAATGAAGCGTCATCATCTTTGGGTATTGAATCCTTGTTTACTTGCCATGATTTCTGCCTCCGCCTGGGGGGCACCGCAGAAAGAAGAGACGCTGGTGGTTGCCGCCAGCCGTACCGGACACAGCGCGGCGGATATGGCACAGACCACGTGGGTTATCGAACAGGCTGACATTGAACAGCAGGTTCAGGGCGGTAAAGAGTTAAAAGAAGTGCTGGCACAGCTGATCCCCGGCATGGATGTCAGCAGTCAGGGGCGCACCAATTACGGCATGAACATGCGTGGCCGCTCCATGATGGTGATGGTTGACGGCGTGCGTCTGAACTCCTCACGCAGCGACAGCCGCCAGCTGGATTCCATCGATCCGTTTAACATTGAGCGCATCGAAGTTATCTCCGGTGCGACCTCGCTGTACGGCGGTGGCAGCACCGGCGGTCTTATCAATATCGTGACCAAAAAAGGCCAGCCGGAGACGCAGGTTGAGTTCCAGACCGGGATGAAAACCGGCTTTAACAGCCATAACGATCATGACGAAAATATGGCGGCAGCGGTGAGCGGCGGCAATGACAATGCCTCCGGGCGTCTGTCCGTCGCCTATCAGCGCTATGGCGGCTGGTACGACGGTAACGGCGATGAATCCATTATCGATAACACCCAGACCGGCCTGCAGTATTCTGACCGACTGGACGTGATGGGCACCGGCACGCTCAATATTGATGATCACCAGCAGCTGCAGCTCACCACGCAATACTACAAAAGCCAGTCCGACGGTAAACACGGCCTGTTCCTCGGCGAGAATTTCTCAGCGGTCACCGGCAACGGCACCGCCTACAACAAAGGCAATCTGGATTCAGACCGTCTGCCCGGCACTGAACGCCACCTGATTAATCTGCAGTATTCAAATTCTGATGCCTGGGGCCAGGATCTGGTCGCACAGATTTACTACCGCGATGAGAGCCTGACCTATTACCCGTTCCCGACGCTGAACGGCGATAAAACGCGGGTAACCAGCATTGGTGCCTCACAGCAGAAAACGGATTTCTGGGGCGGCAAACTCACAGTCAACAGCAAGCCGCTGGATTCCCTTTCTCTGACCTATGGTGTGGATGCCGAGCATGAAACCTTTAATGCCAACCAGCAGTTTTTCGATCTGAATAAAGCGGCCGCCAGCGGCGGCATGAAGCTTGATAACGCATATAACGTCGGGCGCTACCCGGATTACAGCATTACGAACCTGGCTCCGTTCCTGCAGGCAAGTTATGACATCGATGCGATCACGTTAAGCGGCGGTGTGCGCTATCAGTACACCGAGAATAAGGTCGATGATTTTGTCGGTTATACCCAGCAGCAGGGCATCGCCACCGGTAAAGCGACGTCTGCGGATGCCGTGCCGGGCGGCAAAACGGATTACAACAATCTGCTGTTTAACGCCGGTATTCTCGGCCACCTGAGTGAACGTCAGCAGCTGTGGTTTAACTTCTCACAGGGGTTCGAACTGCCCGATCTCGCCAAATATTATGGCTCCGGCACCTATCGTCTTGAGAATGGCCACTACCGTTTGCTCAAAAGCGTTAACGTGAATGACTCGCGTCTGGACGGTATTAAAGTCGACAGCTATGAGCTCGGCTGGCGTTACACCGGCGATAACCTGCGTACCCAGCTCGCGGCGTACTACTCGGTTTCTGACAAGACCATTAACATTAACAAGACCGATATGACCATCACCCTGGATGACGACAAGCGTCGTATCTATGGGCTTGAAGGCCAGGTCGATTACTTCTTCAGTGACAGCGCGTGGAGCACCGGCGCGAACTTTAACGCCATCAAATCGGAAACCCGCGTGGACGGCGACTGGAAAAAGCTGACGGTCGACAGCGCCAGCCCGTCTAAAGTCAGCGCCTGGGTTAACTGGGCACCGGATAACTGGACCCTGCGCCTGCAGAGCACCCAGACATTCGATGTGTCTGATGATGCCGGTAAGAAAATCGACGGCTATAACACGATGGACTTTATCGGCAGCTATGCGCTCCCGGTCGGTAAAATCGCGTTCAGTGTCGAAAACCTGCTGGATAAGGATTACACCACCGTCTGGGGTCAGCGCGCGCCAGGATTGTACAGTCCGACTTATGGCTCACCGGATCTCTATACCTACAAAGGCCGCGGTCGTACGTTTGGCCTGAATTATTCCGTTCTGTTCTGATTACCGCCACACCACACAGGCCGCCTGAGCGCGGCCTTTTTTATTGCCGCTTTCTGAAGATGTCTCGCAAAAACGCGCTCGCCGGCAGGGCTCACCGTAGTGGTTATTGATTTCCGTTCTTTCCGTGTTGTGTGCCTTAGCTTTTGGCTGATAACTCTTCCCGAACTACCTGAAACGATCTTCTTTTCCCGTCATTTGGGCTTTTCTGCCTTCGCCGTCCGCTGAAATTTCTGGCAGGAAAGGCGTCATAAGCATGGCGATTTCACCGTGAAATAATTCATAAATACCATTTAAAATCAAATACTTAACCTCATAATCAGCGTGGCGAAATGCGTGAAATTTCAGTACGTGCGGCAGCAGACGTTAACACATCCACTGTAGAGAGCAGGCGAACAAGTCAGAGGCGATGCTGTGGAATAAAGAAAGGCGAGGCGAATAGTGGCGATTTCACCGTGAAATCCGTTCAGGAAAAAACGTTATTTCAGGGCGTTAACGGTGAAATCACCATGGCGAGCAGGCAGCCCGCTCAGGAGAGATGCTTCTTCAGAACGCTTTCAATGGCCTGGTCGAGTTCATCCTGTACGTCACGCGACAGGCGGTTGAACTCATAGCTGAAGAGTCGTCCTTTAGTGCGCTTACGGGCGAAACGGTCTTTATCAGAGAAACGCCAGAGCGGGGAAATAACCGCTTTGTCTTTCGGGCCCGGCGACGTGAGCAGCTCCCCTTCACGCGCGATAATGCGCATGATGCGGTTCTTCACTTCATCTTCCGCCAGATCGGTGTCTGATAGTACGATATCCACTTCACTGGCGATGGAATCGGTCAGTGTTTTCAGTGCGATGTCATTTTTCAGCAGCGTTTCTTCGACAGCGCTCAGCGTTTTATAGTCGCTGAATGTCAGCTCGGACTGAACCGGGAAGAACGCCAGCAATTCAGCACAGACCGACGCCGCCTGTAAAGCGCGGGTGACTTTAGCCTGCGACAGCCCTTCCTGCTCGGCTATCTCTTTCTGACTCAGGCCTGCGTTTTTCAGCGCCATCAGCCGCAATCCGATTTCACGGATGTTGTGCTCTTTTGCCGTCTGGATATCTTTGGCGAGCTTGCGCGCCTCTTCTGATGTCAGCGCCGCTTCCGTCACCAGTACAGTCAGACCAGTATGACAGATGAGTGCCGCTGCACGACGGCGGGAGCCGTCCAGAATTTCAATACGGTCACCCGCTTTCACGCCAATCGCCGGAAAGAACTGCTGGAATTTCAGCGTGCGGGTGATATCGCGCAGCGATTCCGGCGTCAGCGCTGACTGCTCGCGCCCGTTGGTTTCCTGACGAACGAAGGTTTTTTCCGCCACATCCGCAGGCGCGACGCTTTCCAGCCGGAAGGTGGCTTTACGCCCGGAACTGAGTACAAACACTGACGTGAAAGTTTCAGCGTCCGTGCTCTCTTTAAACGGGGAATGGGTGAGTGTACGGCCAATCGTGACTCTTTTTGTGCTCATAGTATTCTCAGCTCATACGAATAAATTCAATGCGATCAAAAACCGCTTTGGCGAAATCTTCAGCCGCGGCACGCGCATTTTTCAGCGCCTCGCTGCTGCCGATGTAAGTGGCGGGGTTTGCGGAAATCACCGTATCAAATGACTCTCCGCAGCGCTCAAAGCCGTCCAGGCGGGGCAGGGCGACATCCAGCATATCGCCGCCGAAAATCTCCTTGGCGAGGCTGTGGCAGAGCTTGTGGTCGGCCTTGTTGAGCAGCTTCGACATAAAGCCGATGTTTTTCTGCAGTCTCACCCGACAGCCGGACTCTTCGATCAGCGCGATGAGCTCCGGCAGACGCGTCAGGTATTTGAGCGTCGAGTGGAAATCTACCTGCGCAGGTGGCACCGGTGTAAACAGAACGTCCGAGGCGGCAATCGCGTTCATCAGGAACGCGTCCAGATGCGGGCCGCTGTCGACAAAGATAAAGTCGTAGTCTCTGGCAATCTTATCGATGATGTTCTGGCGCAGGACACCATAAATACTGGTGCCCGGCAGATGCTCCGCACAGAGCTCTTCCCAGCGAGAGGCGATAAAGGCGTCTTCAATAGAAGCTGGCATCACATCCACGCCCGGCACAATCGACGGCACAATAAATTCTTCCAGCAGTTCTTCACGCGACACATTCTGCAGCATGGCCTGCGCGCTGGTGGTATCGACAGTGCCGACCGCGCGGGTGTGATTAAGGAACATGGTTGCGGAAGACTGCGGATCGAGATCGACCACCAGAATGCGCAGATCTTCAAACAGCAGGTGAGGATGCACACGGAGCGCATGGGCAAGGGAAACCGTGGAAACCGTTTTGGAGACGCCGCCTTTCAGATTACCAACAAAAATGGTGAACGCTTCATCATGACGGTCGCGGTATTTAGGCACGCCACGGTGATGGTAGAGATCGATAATATTCTGAACGGACATCGCATACTTGGTGGAAGAGCCCGCCGCGCGTTTATCAAAGACGTATCCGTTTGCTTCCATCTCACTGACGGCGTAATCAACGCTGGCGCGGGTCAGTCGCGGAAGTTTGGCCAGTGCCGCTTTGGCGTAGACCTGATAGAAGGTGTTTTCCTGAAGCTCATCTTTCTGATGCTGGATCTGCTCGGTCAGCCCGAGAAGCATTCTTTCTGAACGTTCGGCAACTTTCGTTAACTGCTGCTCATTATCCATCATAACACTCACTGTATGCAGGATTTATTAATTTAAACGAAAATACAGCATAAAAGTCAGGTGGTAAACATAAATGTTGTACTTGTGTGCGCGTGTTCAAATCGCTGACGTCATAAGAGGTTAGTGCCAGAATCAGCAGCGCTCACCGCAAAAACGAACGTGCGTCAGCCGTTCGTTTGAGGAAGCGCAAAAGAGCGGAGGTTAAATGGGGCGTGGGATGCATATGACATGATTTTATCCACAGGCCAGATCTAAGTTTTCGATCCAGATAAGATCCCTTATATGATCCTTAAAGATCCCTTTTCTGAATTTCTTAATACGATCAGAAGGTTGCGGCAGTTTCTAACCACTATAGCGAGCAGAACATCCACTGAAGCGAGCCGGATAACCACTGTAGCGAGGAGAGTAACGGCTGAAGAGAGTGCCTGGCATCCACTGTAGCGAGTAAAACGCAGGACTTTTCCATGACGGCCCTCTCTTTATAACTGACTGTATTAAAAAGGGTTTCACCTTCTTCTTGTCAAGTTACTCCTGCGCATCAACATGTTTATTCACAGAGTCAGTACGTCTTTTATGTCTGGCTGCGGGTGACTGTAACAGACTGACATGCTCCTGTATGCGTTCGGGCTATCCACTATAGCGAGTAAATGACTGGATCCTGTCACGCTATCAACTAAAACAACCACTACGGAGAGTAAATAACCACTGTAGTGAGCAAACATCCACTGTGGAGAGTAAACAGCGCGGATAAGCATGTGACATATCCACTATGGTGAGTGATACTCTCACTGGCGAAGATAATAACCACTATGGTGAGTAAGCACCGGTATTCAGGACAGGAGACCCCGCACGTGGCTGATGAAGAGAACATCAATATCAACGATGCCTTCAGTGAACTGGATCGTAAAACCGGCGAAGTGGTCACGCTGATGCCGAACCGTAACAACACGGTACAGCCGGTCGCGCTGATGCGCCTTGGCCTGTTTGTCCCGACGCTGAAATCCACCGCCCGTGGCCGTAAAGGGCAGATGTCCTCGATGGATGTGACAGAAGAGCTGAAACAGCTCTCGCTCGTTAAATCTGAAGGCTACGAGAATATCAAAATCACCGGTGCCCGCCTGGACATGGATAACGACTTCAAAACCTGGGTCGGGATCATCCATGCTTTCGCCAAATACAACGTGCTTGGCGACAGCGTGACGCTGCCGTTTGTGGAGTTCGTGAAGCTGTGCGGTATTCCTTCGGCGCGTTCGTCGGCAAAGCTGCGTAAACGTCTTGATGCCTCGCTGACCCGTATCGCCACTAATACCATCTCCTTCAGCAATAAAGAAGGGGAGTATTACGTCACGCACCTGGTGCAGTCCGCCAAGTACAGTGCCAAAAAGGATGAAGTGACGCTGCAGGCCGATCCGAAAATCTTTGAGCTATACCAGTTCGATAAAAAAGTTCTGCTGCAGCTGCGGGCCATTAATGAGCTGTCGCGTAAGGAATCGGCTCAGGCGCTGTATACGTTTATTGAGAGCTTGCCGCCTAACCCTGCGCCTGTCTCCCTTGCACGCCTGCGCGCGCGCCTGAATCTCACCTCCCGCACCATCACGCAGAACTCCACCGTGCGTAAGGCGATGGAGCAGCTCAAGGAGATTGGCTATCTCGATTACACCGAGATCAAGCGCGGGCGGGTAGTCTACTTTCATATCCACTACAGAAGGCCAAAACTTCGCCCACAAAGCCTGCCAGGCGCGCTGCCTGCCGGTGACGAGTTGCCGGTAGAAAACAGCGCTGTACCGGAAGAGCAGGGCGAAATGGTGATGCTGACCAAAGAAGAGCTGGCGCTGCTGGAAAAAATCCGTAAAGGCCAGATCTGAATATCCACTGTAGTGAGTACGGCATGTGGAGATTTTACTCTTATGCTCGCTACAGTGGATTTTGCTATCTATAGTGGATGTTACTCTCCTTAGTGGATGTTTCACGCCTGTATACTCTCTACAGTGGATACAAAGCTCATGTGCCACATTGGATCCTGAAACACCGTGAATAATCTGGCGATTTCAGCGTGAAACTCTGATTCTTAATTCTGTAAAAACAGCGAGTTAGAGGTAAAAGAGCGTGGCGAGTGATTACCTTCATAATTTTCCGCGAGTCTTCTGTCTTTTCCATAACGGAAACAGGGGGCCTTTACCGTTTTAGCATGGCGGTCTGTGACCGGAACCGCTTTTTTGCAGGGAATGACGTTATGAATCTTCTCCTTATCCGTCATGCCGAAACAGAATGGAACCGTGGCGGGCTCATTCAGGGGCATCATGACAGCGCGCTGACGGCGCGTGGCTTGCAGGAAACCACAGCGCTCCTGACTGCTCTGGCGCACGAATTCCCCTCTGTTGACGCGGTGTACACATCTCCCGCGGGCCGCGCGCGCCATATGGGTGACGCCATCGCGAGCCATTTTCGCTGCCCACTCTCTGTT
Source organism: Cronobacter sp. HA18003 (assembly GCF_011605905.1). Lineage (NCBI taxonomy): Bacteria > Pseudomonadati > Pseudomonadota > Gammaproteobacteria > Enterobacterales > Enterobacteriaceae > Cronobacter > Cronobacter sp. HA18003. Next base: position 31,882 of record NZ_JAANQO010000028.1, read on the forward strand.
GAGCCTCTATTACGTGAGCAGGCGTTTGGTGATTACGAAGGCCTGTCGCGGGTGCAGTTGCAGCGAGATGAGCCTCTCAGCGCAGAAGCGCTGTTTTCAACTGATGCGTTATTTACGCCGCCCGGCGGTGAATCGCTCGCGTATGCCGCGCAGCGTCTTCTGTCTTTCATCCAGAATGATCTCGCCGCAACCTCACACGCAACCTGCTGCGTCGTGACGCACGGGCATATCCTTCAGGGCGCGCTGGCGCTCCTCAAAGACGGCAATATCGATAACTTCCCGCGCTATGCGCAGCCTAACGCCAGCTATGCGCGGTTAACGTTTACGGCGGACCGCTGCGACGTCATTCAGTGGGGCATCGCGACCCATTTGCGACACCTGTCATAAACGCCGAAAACTTTCGCCGCTCTTAAGTCTTCCTTAAGATTAATCCTATAACTTCACTCTGGATCCTGCCCCTGTCGGGCCGTACCGGAGCACACTCTATGCAAAACACTACCTCTGCGCTCAGCAAAGTTCCTGCCGTCACCGCCGCGTTCTGGCTGACGAAAATCGCCGCGACCACGCTGGGTGAAACCGGCGGCGATGCGGTCACGATGTCCATGGATCTCGGTTATCTCACCGGCACGCTCATCTTCGCGGCGATCTTCCTCGCAGCGGTGGTCGTGCAGATCCGCCATCACAGCTTTAATAAGTGGATCTACTGGTTCACGGTGGTCGCCACCACGACGGTCGGCACCACGCTTGCAGATTTCGCCGACCGCTCATTAGGTATCGGTTATCTCGGCGGTACGGTGTTGTTGAGTAGTCTGCTGGTGCTTTCGCTGCTGGTCTGGCGCGTGACATGCGGCACTATTGCCGTGGATTCGGTTAACAGCGTGCGTACCGAAAGCTTCTACTGGGTGACGATTATGTTCTCCCAGACGCTTGGCACGGCGCTCGGCGACTGGACAGCAGACAGTGAAGGCTTCGGTTATGACGGCGGCATCCTGCTGTTCGTGGGCGCACTGGCGGTTATCTGGCTCGCGAGCCGCTTTACCTCGATTTCGCGCACCGTGCTGTTCTGGGCTGCATTTATCCTCACCCGTCCACTCGGCGCGGTGGTGGGCGATTTCCTCGATAAACCCATCGCCAAAGGCGGTCTTGAGCTCAGCCGTTACGGCGCATCTGCCACACTGGTAGGAATGATTCTGGTCTGCCTGTGGGTCTTCCCGCATCGCGCAGCGCTGAAAAAACGCGCACCGGTATTCTGAGTTCTTCCTTCTTACCCGCGGCACGCGCCGCGGGTTCTCCTCTCTGTTTTTCCTTTCACAACGGTTTTGCCCTCGCTGCCCTGTGCCGTACACTGTCTCTTAGTACACATGCAGGAAGCTCAAATGACACATTACTGGTGGAAAGATTTACACGATCGTAATGACGCCTGGCTGGGGCTTGCGCTGACGGTAAAGGGCGAAACGCCCCCAGGCCTGGCGCTGGAGATGCTGAGCGGACATCACGGACGCATGGCGTTGCAGCTGCGCGGCGAAACGCTTTTCTGGGCTTCGATGCTGAAAGATTATTCCGGCGTCTGGCTCGTCACCAACCGTGAGCATCCCGATCAGCAAAATTTGCTGCCGCCGGTGCGCTCTGAGGACATTGAAGCCATCAAACGCAAGGGTGACGGCGCGTGGACGGGCGAGTGGTGCCGCTATTTCGCGCGTCAGCTGATGGATTCTCCCGCGCCGCTGCTGGCGCCGCGCGACTGGCTGTTGCGCCCGATGCTGCCCGCGAAACGCCAGTCGTCATACCTGCGCAACACCACGCCCGACATCGACCAGTGGTATTTCAAAACGCCCCCCAGCGCAGGCGACTGGAGTGTGGACTGGGCGCTTTATGGCGAAGATTTTCGCTCGCTCACTGACCCGGAGCACGTCCGGCTGGTGGACTGGTGGTGGGGCGGCCATCTGCTGATGGGCCGTTATCCGGTTGATCCGCACGCCGGGCGTCTTAAGTGGTGGCGTAAAAAATGCCGCGAGGGCGCGCTGCCGCCGGTGCTGGTCTGGTATGTCGCCGGGCTGGCGTCTTATATCGTGCTGGACGGCCATTATCGCCTGCACGCCGCGATGGAAGAGGGCATCCCGCCGTCATTCCTGGTGCTGAGCGAATACGCCGAGCGGGAGTTCCCGGCGGACGAGGCGCAGCGCGAGCGGGTGCAGCGGGCGCTGGCGTTACAGCAGGCGAACAATCCGGGCTGCAATATTGATGGCATTAATCAGACGTTAATTAATCTGTGGGACCGGCGTTATCTTTACGCCGAAACGCACAGCCGCGCCACGCTCGGCAACGGCGAAGGCTGGGCGCGTGAGGTTACGGCTTATCTGCGTCGCCACGGGCAGACGACGTATCTGGAGAATGTCCTTAACGGCACGGAAAACCCGGTCGACGACGCCGGGTGAAGGCTTACAACGCGCGCCACTCGTCGTGAGCCAGAGTGTACAGCAGGCTCGGCGGCACGTTATCAACATCATGGATCTCACGCACGTAGCGCAATCCTGCGTGCGTCAGCACTTTGCGAGACGCCAGATGATTGCTGCGCACTACCGCAGAGACTGCCTCAAGCGCCCGATCTTCAAACCCATAGCGAACGGCGAAGCGGGCGAACTCTGTCGCCAGCCCCTGTCCCCACGCCTGCGTCGCAAAACGGTAGCCGAGATTATTAATCTCCGTGTCCGCATAGCGGCGGATGCTCAGCCCGCCAAAACCGATAGTCTCATCGGGTGCGGTGGTTAACGCGATGCGCCAGTTCCCAAAACCATAAGCCTGCCAGTGCGTCAGCCAGCGATCCATCACACCTTCCGCGTGCGCGCGGTTGGGGTACGGCCCCGCCGGGTTAAATGTATTGGTCGCCGGATCGCCGTAAATCCGGAATAAATCGTCCACATCTCTCTCTGTGACCGGCCGCAGCCGCAGACGCGCCGTCTCTGCAAACATAAGTATTTCCTCATAATTGCGTTGCCTCTGTTATAGCGCAGATGCGGGTACAGAACGACTTCCCCTCCGCCAGGAGCACAAAGCATGACGCCGGAAGGCGATTTGACAGCTGAATAATCCGCGAGTTTGGTTTTACGCAGACGAATTGGCGACGAGGATTAAGTCTCTGAACGTTCGTTAAAAAATGGTTTATGGTTAAAGCGTTAAGAGAATATATCGGGCTTACACAGTGACGCGCCGCCACCGGCCTCCTGTATTTACGCGTGTCGCAGGGCGATCACGAAAAAGGAAGAGTAATGAGTGCGGAAGTCACCCTGCCCGTCGGGCAGCAGAACAGGAATATTTTTCGGCTGGCGACGGCCCAGGCGCTCGCGGGCGCGAACTCGGTGGTGTTTTACGCGACCGGCGCGATTGTCGGCGACGCGATGGCGCCGGATCAGGCGCTGGCGACGCTGCCGCTGACGATTTTCGTTGTCGGGATGGCCGCGCTGATCCTGCCTTTTGGCGTGCTTGCCCGCCGTTATGGCCGCCGCGCGGCGTTTATGGCGGGCACCAGTACGGGCGTGCTGACCGGACTGACGGCGGCTCTGGCCGTGGTGCTCGGCTCCTTCTGGCTCTTTTGCATCGCCGGGTTTATGAGCGGCGCGTATGCCGCCGTCGCGGTTTCATTTCGCTTTGCGGCCACCGATGGCGTGGCGCGCGAACGGCGAGCAAGGGCGCTGTCGCTGGTGATGGGCGGCGGCGTGGCGGCAGGCATTGTCGGGCCGATGCTGGTCAACGGCACGATGGATCTCTGGCCGCCCTATACCTTTGCCGCCACATACCTTGCCCAGGCGCTGGTGGCGGCGGTGTCCGCGGTGGTGCTCTGGGGCGTAAAAGCGCCCGATCCGGTCGCGCCTGAACATCAGGTACGCGGACGACCGCTTCGTGACATCGTGCGCCAGCCGGGCTTCAGCCGCACCGTATTCAGCGGCGCGGTGGCGTATATGGTGATGAATTTTCTGATGACCGCCACGCCGCTGTCGATGCATATGCATGGCCTTTCACTCCAGGATGCGAACCTGGGCATTCAGTGGCATGTCATTGCCATGTACGCGCCGGGTTTCTTTACCGGCAAGCTGATTACCCGTTTTGGTGCCACGCGCATCGCCGCACTGGGGCTTGCGATCTCGGCGCTTTCTGTCGCGGCGGGCCTTGCCGGAACGGCGGTCGGGCACTACTGGCTGTTGCTCATTTTGCTCGGTGTTGGCTGGAATTTCGGTTTTACCGGCGCGTCGGCGCAAATCCTCGACTATCACCGCCCGGAGGAGAAAACCCGTGTGCAATCGCTGAATGATTTTGTGGTATTTGGCGTGATGATCGTGGGCTCGTTTTCTTCTGGTGCCCTGCTGACGCTGGTTGGCTGGAACGCCGTGCTGTGGTGCTCGCTGGTGCCGCTGGTCGTCGCCATGATAGCGCTGCTGGCTGAAAAGCGGCGAGCGGCGGCGTCATTAAACCGTTATTAGCCTATATTGCGCCAGGCGATCGGCGCTGGCGCAATATAACATCACGCGATTTTATTAGCCCGCGAATAATAAAGCCACAAAATAAAGTGAAACGCCCGAAGCGTAGCGGTAGCGGGTAAGTGCCATAAGCAAATTCTTTACGGGCAGAAATATTGCAAACTTACTACTATCGTCAGCTATTTTAAAAGCTTGAGAGATTTTTTGCTGAACCTGCCATATTTCAGAGTCATCTGCAGCGTCGGTTGAATACCTATATCTACAGGGATATTCTTTACGCGCATTTTTAATGTGCGTAAAAATTTAATGGAATAATATATGAATAAGAAACTTATTGTCGTGGCGATGATAGCTGCCTCCGGCTCGGCGAATGCCGCTTCTTCTGTAACACTGATGCCGGATTTTTCTGCGCAAAGCGTGGCTGTCTCCACATCACTGGGGATGCTGGCAGGGGAGTCGAAAGAATTTGTATATGACTCCAGTACAGGTCGTAAAATCAGTCAGCTGAACTGGAAAATTAAAAATAATCTCATCCTTAAAGGCGATGTTTCCTGGGATGCATGGCCTTTCCTGACCCTGAATGCGCGCGGCTGGACAACCCTGAGTTCTGGTAACGGGCATATGGAAGATTATGACTGGCAAAAAGAAGATCAGTCTCACTGGACCGACCGTTCGCGCCATCCTGATACCGATCTGAATTATGCCAATGAATATGATTTAAACCTGAAAGGCTGGGTACTGAAAGGGGATGATTATAAAGTCGGCGTTATGGCCGGTTATCAACAAACCCGTTTCAGCTGGACCGCCTATGGCGGCTCCTTTAACTATGCGAATGGCAATGATGTTGGCAGCTTCCCGAACGGTGCCCGCGGTATCGGTTACCAGCAGAAATACAGCATGCCGTATATTGGCCTGACCGGTCAGTATCGTTATCAGGACTTTGAAGTGAACGCGCAGTTTAAATTCAGCGACTGGGTGACCGCGAAGGATAACGACGAGCATTATATGCGCGATCTGACGTTCCGTGAAAAAGCTAACGACTCCCGTTACTATGGCCTCGCCGTTGATGCCGGTTATTATGTGCTCCCGAATACGAAACTTTTCGCTGAGTTCAGCTATAACCGCTATGAGGAAGGGAAAAGCGGTACGCAGATGATTAATAACGCGACCGGAACGTCTTTTTCGGATAATGGCGATGCCGCCGGCCTGCAAAACAAAAACTATACAATTACCGCAGGTCTTCAGTACCGTTTCTGATGCCGTTAAAAAACCCGCTGCCGGCGGGTTTTTTTCACACATAACCTGTACCGATAACCTCGTCAACATTTCTTAATCCCTTTCCTCGTGGCTGTTCCCCGCTAAAACTGCACGCTTCTGAAGAATATCCTCAATCGATATGTGGATCAGAAAGCGAACTTCCATCATGCTATATTTCGTCAGGCGACTGGCGCTGGCGAAAGGCGATTTTTCTGCCGACAATACTTATTTCAAAAGGATCCATTGAGATGAAACTGAGCGCGCTGTTTATCGCCTCTCTGCTCATGGCGGGCTATGTCTGTGCCGGCCAGGCTGTTCCCGTGGCGCTGAAAGATGGCCCGAACACGCTGGATATCAATCAGGATGGCGCGAACGATCTGATTTTCAGCGCCACCTATGACAATAATACCTCCCACCCCAGCAGCACGCTGACGGTTTATATTCAGAAAGACCACGCCTGGCTGATTGTTCCGGTGCCGGATGACGATGGCTTTACGTGGAGCGATTTTCGGCTGTCCGCCTCAACCACGAAAATCAGCGGCTATGAACCGTATCAGGTTAATCATATTTTTTATCTGGTCCGGGCGGTGAAAATGGCAGAGTCTTCAGAAAGTACTGATTTAACCGATGCCACGAAAGTGAAGTTCACGCGCTACCGGATAGCCAGTAATACCGCCGATCCGGGCGTCGCGGCCTTTTTCTGGCAGCCGTCCGGCAGTTACGTGACGGACGCCGCTTACAGCGATGTGGACGAGGCTTTTCGCACACTGAATATGGATAAATTTCTTTGAAGCGGCGGGCGGCGCTGGCCATGCTCCTCATCAGTACGAACAGTATGGCGCAGCAGGCCGCGCCTTATCGTGCGCTGCTACAGCAGGCGCTCAACGCCCGGTCGCTGTGTCTTGGCGAAACGGCCTGGCCGGTAACAAGCCGCGCGGGCGCTGATGCCTGGCTGCACGCCCGGATGGCAGCGCTGGTGGATGCCGGGCTTGTCTTGAGCAGGCGCGAAGGCTCTCAAAAAACCTGGGCGCTGACGCCCAAAGGGCGCGCGGAATTTCACCGGCATCACGATTTCTGCTACGGAAAAATGCGCGTCAAAACGCTGGAGGTTAAGCCGCAGCGCGATGGCATCCATGCGACCTTCACGTATGATATTCCAGCGCTGCCGCAATGGGCTAAGACGCCCGCTCTGCGTATGGCGGATTCAGAGCTGGATAATCTCATCAGCGGTATCGATAAGGTGCATTATCAGGCCATTTTTATTCGCGGGGATAATGGCAAACTCCGGCTCGTCCGCGGGCCAGAACCGCTGGATTTACTTTACTGATCGCATAACACGTACTGCACCCGAGACCCGACATGACCCGGACACAACGGCTTTTAGAACTGCTCCAGCTTTTGCGATCCTACCGTTACCCGGTGACGGCGATGACGCTCGCGGAACGGCTTGATGTCAGCGTGCGCAGTATTTATCGCGATATCGAGACGCTGAAAATGCAGGGTGTGGATATCGAAGGCAGCGCGGGGATTGGTTATGTCCTGCAATCCGATTACCACCTGCCGCCGCTGATGTTTGATGCGCATGAAGTTGACGCGCTGATACTCGGCCTGCACTGGGTGATGCGCCATACCGACCCGCAACTGGAAGCCGCGGCCCGTAACGCGGTGGCGAAAATTCACGCCATTCTTCCGGAGAATCTCGCGCAGCAGATAAATTCCCCGTCGCTGATGGTGGCACCGACCGGCAATGAAGGTAGCCTTCGGTTTCTGACGGATATTCGCAGCGCAATCCATCAGCGCAGAAAGCTTGAGCTGGTCTATACCGATAAAGACGGCACGGCGTCATCGCGTCTCGTGTGGCCGATTGCGCTGGGTTTTTTTGACGCGGTCAGGGTACTGGCGTGCTGGTGCGAGCTGCGCCAGGCGTTCCGCCATTTTCGTATCGACCGGATGCAACAGGTGGCCATTAGCGAGCAGTTGTGTCCGCAATCGCGCTATAAATTGCTGAAAGAGTGGAAGAGCGCGGAAGGGATTGCGCAGGCAAAAACCTACTGACAAAAACTGTCACACCCCGCTGTTACTGTCATGGCTCACTACACAAGGAGAGCCAAATGATCACTGCCGATATGTCTATTCTCTATGTTGAGAACGTCCTTAAGAGCGCTGACTTTTATTCCACGCTGCTCGGCCGCGAGCCGGTTGAGAAACAACCTACGTTCGCGTTATTCGTGCTGGAGAACGGTTTTAAGCTGGGGCTGTGGTCATGCTATACGGTTGAGCCGGTCGTGAATCAGCGTGCGCCGGTGCCATCGGGTGAAATCGTCTTTAAGGTGCAGGCGCGGGACGAGGTCGAACATTTTTATACGCTGTGGTGCATGGAGCGTCACGCGACGGTGATCCAGAGCCCGGTCGAGCTTGATTTCGGTTACACCTTCGCGGCGATGGACCCGGACGGCCACCGTTTGCGCGTCTGTTATCTCAATCCGGAAATGTGACCAGCAGTGAGGAAAACTGGTCAGCGCCAGTTTTCCTGCATTCACGCCCCTAGTCAGAAAAAAGTTCTGCCGAGCGGGATAATATCGCACCACTGTTTTTTATAGCTCCAGAACGCTTTATAGATCCCGAGCGAAAAACGCATCGTCTTATTTTCTCTGGCGCATAGTGCACGGGCGTTGCTTGTATTCAGCCATAACAAAATGCTGCCCAGATTGAGGGTGGTGTACTGCGGATCGTAGCCGCCATTGATATCATCGAAATAGATCCACTCAGGGTTGTTGCACATAAAAATAATATCGAACGCGCAGGGCCTGTCATGCAGAAACAGTATGCTGCCAAAAATCAGGTGCCGCAGCGCATCAAAGGTGCGCACCAGATCTTCATATTTAAAGCAGTAAATTTTTCCCTGCCAGCGCAGGGTGAAAAGCTCGATATATATCGCGGCTAACTCTTCTGAGGAAAAATGGCTCGCGTCACGCACCACACCACCCATGGCGCAGAATTTCTCAAACTCCTTGCGGCGCTTTTTCTCCGACGTTTTCGAGATGCTCTCTTTGATATACGCAACCTTATGCTTAAGTCGCCCGGAGAAAAGCGCATTCACAAACGCGCCTTTATGGTGGGGTGAAAGGCGTTTATTGGTGACCGGCAGATAGCCGCGTTTATTGGCGCGCAGGGGGAATAACACATCATCAAAGACAACAGGATAATGCCGGTTCTGCAGGCTGCACTTTCCATTGACGGAAAAGCAGGCACCTGTATCTTCATTACCATCTCTGAGCGCGAAATAACGGAGCGTCAGATTTTGCTCACGACTTAAGAAATGCAGCACATCAGGATGACAGCAAATCGAACCGCCGAACTGATGGTATATCCGCGCGTAATGGGCCGCGTCACAGGGTTGCCAGCCTGTCAGGTTTCCGATGACGTTTTTGAACTGCATAGTGCTGCACCTGTATAAAATTGCTGTGAAAATGCGTTAAACGTGACTTTAAATAGACAGTCAGGCAGAAAATATCCGCCATTGTCCTCTCGCCAGGTTAAGAGAACATTAAGCACACGCGCAGCGTCACCTTTGTCTGGTGTGTGGTTGTGCACGCGCCCTCAGAAGGTGTATGTCACTGCCAGCGCGGTGGTCGTCTGGTTACGTGTATGCACAATCGGGCTGTTGTCGGCTTTATCAGCAAGCCATGTGTAACCGGCGCTGAGGGTCGCGCCCCAGTGCGCATCAAACTGGTGGCTCCAGCTCAGGTTATTGCTGACGCCATAAAACCCGCCGCTGGTGCGGTAAGGCGTATAACCAGAGCGTGCGCTTTGCTGCGCATCGACCCCGTAAAAAGTATTGAGGTAGCGGCTGTCGCCGAAGAGGGCTGCCGACTCCAGTGCCAGCGTGTCAGCCTTGCTCTGGAAGGGCACCAGTGTGAACGATGTCTGATACTGCATGCCCTGGCTGTCGGTGAGCGGCAGTGTTGCCTGGCCTTCCAGCGTCAGCCACGGCGTGACCGACCAGCCGAGCGCGAGGCGGGTATTCAGCGCGGTTTTGATGTTGCCCATGCCTTTAAGCGAATCCGCTCCCTCGCGCCAGGCGCTGTTTTTCTCCCCGCGCCCCAGGCTCACGCCCAGTGAATGTTCAAACCACAGCCCGTTGTCGGTTTGCAGATCGTATCCGAGCCCCTTTTCCGTATCGAAAAAGAACGCGCCGTGCCTCGCCTGCACGACGGGAACTCCAGACCACGTATTATGATTGTCACCGCTGTAGCGGGGCGCATACTCCGCGGCTGCGCCCACCGTCAGGCTGTCCGGCGGAGGCTCCTGTGCGATGGCAATACCTGGCAACAGGATGAGCATGGACAGCGCCCGGTTTCGTATTATCATCGTGTCTCCTTTTGGACGAGAGAATGTATGGCTGAACGGCTGGCTACCGTGTTCGACGCGCATTCTGGGCCACTCATATCAATGAACGGTCAGGAAACTGTTAAGAAACTGTCAAGGTGAACAGATGACAACCAAAAGGGTACTTGTGATTGAGGATGACGCCGATGCCGCCAGCGTACTGGAGGCCTATCTGCGGCGTGAAAATTACGACGTGGCGATCGCGGGAGATGGTCGCAGCGGGCTTGAAAAAGCGCAACGCTGGAAACCGGATCTGGTGCTGCTGGATGTGATGCTGCCTGTCATGAACGGCACCGAAGTGCTGGCGACCCTGCGGCGCAGCAGCGATGTTCCGGTGATCATGGTGACGGCCATGGGCGATACGCCCGATCGCATCGGCGCGCTGCGCTACGGGGCCGATGATTATGTGGTGAAGCCTTATCATCCTGGCGAAGTGGTCGCGCGCGTGCAGGCGGTGCTGCGTCGGAGTTGCAAAGCACCGGTGCAGGACGAAATACTGCGCTGGGAAACGCTCACCGTGGATACGGTCGCTATCACCGCGACGACAGACCGGGACGGCGTAACCACATACCTTGAGCTCACTCCCACTGAATTTTCTTTGCTTACCGAGCTGATGCGCCATCCCACGCGTCCTTTTTCCCGTCAGTACCTGCTTGAGCGCTGCCTGCCGGAGAGCGAGGCGCTGGAACGCGTTGTCGACACGCACATCTATAACCTGCGCAGAAAGCTTGAGAATAGCGGCCTGCGCGGGGTGCTGGTCAATGTGCGCGGCATCGGTTACCGGTTTCGCCAGCCATGAATAACCATCATCAGTCTCTCTGGCGCTGGATCTGCGGGCGCATAATTTCGCTCGCCGTCGGGACAGTTATCGTTATCGCCGTCTGCATGTGGCTGCGCTTCGCGGTGCAGAATTACTGGAATCTGCACAGGATGCCGCCCGCGCTGCGTGACGAATTTCTCCGGCTGGTGGATAACCCGCAGGCCGATCCGGCGCGTTTTCATTACATCGTGGATACCTGGTGGGGGCTGAATTACTCCACGCCCTCCATTGCTTCCGGCGACTGGCTCCTGCTTAGCGTGCTGGTGCTGGTCATGATCCCATTTATCGTTTTTATGGGTCTGAAATATGCCCGCCCGCTGTCGGCTCAGTTCAGTCAGTTGCGGGAGGCGGCAGAAGAGGTGACGCAGGGCGAATTCGGTCGTCAGGCGGAGCTGGTCAGGGAAGCGCCTGCGGAAATGGTGCGTTTTGCGAGTGATTTCAATGCCATGACCCGCCAGCTCGCGCGGTATGAAAAAGAGCTGCGCGCCTCCCACGTGGCGATGGCCCATGAGTTGCGCTCGCCGCTTACCGCCGCGATGGGCCGCCTGCAGGGGATGCTGGACGGCGTTTTTCCGTCCGATCCGCAGCAGCTGGCGATGGTGATGAAGCAGCTTCAGTTGCTGAACCGTCTGACGGATGAGCTGCATCTCTTGTCGCTCGCCGACGCAGGGCAGTTGATCCTCGATCGTGAAGCGATAAGCCTTGATGAACTGTTGCGCGAGCGCGCCGCCTGGCTGAAGCCGCAGGCTGACGCGGCAGGCATCAGCGTGATTATCCATGCCGCACCGGCGTCGCCGCTGTACGCCGATCCTCTGCGTCTCGGGCAGGTCTTTACGGTATTGATGGAAAACACGCTGCGCTATGGCAAACCTGGCGGGCGGCTCGATATTCGGCTGCACGCTACGGCAGAAGGCTACCGGATCGATTTTCAGGATGACGGGCCCGGCGTTGCGGAAAGTTTTCTGCCGGTAATGTTTGAGCGTTTTACCCGCGCGGAGACCTCTCGCGCCCGCCATTCTGGCGGCAGCGGGCTGGGGCTTTCTATCGCACGTGCAATCTGCCAGGCCCACGGCGGCGATATCCAGGCGGCACTGCCGGAAGGGGGCGGCTTATGGATCGGCGTGACGCTGCCCACTGTCGATGCCAGCCAATAAAAATTGCTGGCTTGATGGTTTCTTGACGCAAAAACGAACGAATCTCGACGCAACCACGCTGAAATGACGCTGATTTCCTGAAGGAGCGGCGTCATGTCCGAAGCATTCACCGATTATTTTCGTCATTGCGTGCAGCATCTTTTCCATGCGGCGCGTGCTTTTTCTTTCTTTGCCCTGCTACCCATTGTGGTACTGGCTGCGATCCTGCCACTCTTAACAGGCTGTGGCGACAATCATCAGACCGACCGGCCCGCGCCGCCACGTCCGGTGCGGTATCTGGTTATCACAGCTTCCTCGCCTGCGCACGCTGACCTGCGCACAGGCGAGATCCGCGCCCATGACGAAACCACCCTGAGCTTTCGTACCGATGGCAGACTCGCCAGCCGTGAAGTGGACATGGGTGCCACGGTTCACGCGGGGCAGTTGCTTGCCACGCTTGAGCGCGCCACCGGCGAAAACCAGCAGGCCAGCGCTGAGGCGGAGCGCCAGGGCGCGCAGGCGGCGGAGCGGGTGGCAGCGCTGAATCTTAAGCGTATGCAGAAGCTAATGCCGTCCGGCGCTATCGCCCAAAGCCAGCTCGACAGCGCGCGGGCGGACTGGCAGAGCGCCGTTGCGCGGCTGAAAAGCAGCGAGGCCGCGTTGCGTAACGCGCGTGAGAGCCTTGACTGGACGCAACTGGCGGCGCCTGCCGACGGCGTGATTACCAGCGTCAGCGCGTCGGCAGGGCAGGTGGTAAGCGCCGGGCAGAGCATCTTCACACTCGCTACCAGCCATGCGCGTGACGTCGTGCTGGATGTCAGCGATCCGCAGCGGTTTTCGCGCGCGATGCAGGCCCGGTGGCAAGTCGCCTCACTCACGGAGCCCGCCATCACCGCGACCGCCGTGCTGCGGGACATCAGTCCGCAGGCCGACCCGCAGACGCGCACCTGGCGAGTGCGGCTGATTTTAACGGATCCCCCTGACGCCATGGCGCTCGGCGCGAGCGTCACGGTAGCGCTCCCGCAAACGCAGACGCCGGGTTTTACCGTGCCCGCTTGCGCGCTCACCCGCCTGAATGGTCATCCGACGCTCTTTATCATCGATGCGCAACAGCGGGCGCAGCCGCGGCCAGTGACTATCGCGCAGTACACCTCAGACAGCGTCATCATCGCAGGCGGCGTGCGTCCTGGCGATAAAGTGATTGTGGCGGGCGTCAGTAAATTGCGCGCCGGTGAAAAGGTCATCCCTGGCGAGGCGATGTAAATGAAACCGACCTTTAATCTCTCGGCGTGGGCGCTGGCGCACCAGCAACTGGTGAGTTTTTTTATGCTGCTGATTATCGCGACAGGCGTGCTCTGTTACGAACAACTGCCGCGTAATGAAGATCCGGCTTTTACCATTAAAACCGCGGTTGTCTCGGCACGCTGGCCTGGCGCGTCGGTGACTGACACGACAAATCTGGTCACGGATGTGCTGGAGAAAAAGCTTCAGGAGATCCCCTGGCTTGATAACCTCGAAAGTGAAACCCGCGCCGGTACCGCTGTTATCAACGTCAACCTGCGCGACGACACGCCGCCGCAGGCAGTGCCGGGCATATGGAACACGCTTCGCAACCGCATGCAGGATATCGCTTCGTCGCTGCCGCAAGGCGTGCAGGGGCCCGTGGTGAATGATGAGTTTGACGACACCTTCGGCACGATTTATGGCTTTACCGCCGAAGGCTATTCCATGCAGGCGTTGCGCGAGCGGGTGGAGGCTATCCGGCGTGGGCTGATGTTGTTAAATGACGTGGGCAAAATTACGCTGCTCGGCGAGCCGCAGGAGCAGATAGTTATCGCCTTTTCTCCCCGCAAGCTCGCCGGGATGGGGCTTGATATAACAGAGGTGAGTGACGCCCTGAAGGCGCAGAATGCCGTCGAGCCCGCCGGAACGCTGCGCGCCGCAGGAGATAACATCGCGATCCGCGTCAGCGGCGCGCTCACCTCGGAGGAGAGCCTGCGCGCCGTGACGCTGCATATCAGTGGCCGCTACATTCCGCTGACCGATATCGCCACCGTGAGCCGCCAGCCTGCCGAGCCGCCTGTGCCGCAGTTTCGCGTGAACGGACAGCCTGCCATCGGGCTTGCGATTTCGATGGCACCCACTGGCAATATGCTGGATTTTGGCCAGGCGCTGAACGCGCGCATGGCGCAGAGCGCGGCGCAATTGCCGCACGGCATCGAGATGGTGAAAGTGGCCGATCAGTCCACTGTCGTGAGCGAGGCGGTAAGCGGCTTTGTCCATGTGCTGGTGGAGGCAGTGCTGATTGTTCTCGCGGTGTCATTTGTGTCGCTCGGCATGCGCGCCGGTCTGGTGGTGGCCGCCGCCATTCCGCTGGTGCTGGCGATGACGTTCGCAGGCATGATGCTGGCGGGCATCGGGCTACAGCGCATTTCACTCGGCGCGCTGATTATCGCCCTTGGTCTGCTGGTGGACGACGCCATGATCGCTGTCGAAACCATGGTGGCGCGACTGGAGGCGGGCGATTCTCGTCAACGCGCGGCGACCTGGGCTTTCAAAACCACGGCGTTTCCGATGCTCACCGGCACGCTGGTGATGATTGCCGGATTTATTCCGGTTGGCTTTGCCGCCTCCAGCGCCGGGGAATATTGTTACTCGCTGTTCGTCGTGGTGGCAATCTCGCTGCTCTGTTCATGGGTGGTGGCGATCCTGTTTTCGCCACTGACCGGCACCTGGCTGCTGCCCGCACAGATCAAACGTCATCACAACGAACCGGGCTGGCTGGCGCGCGGTTATCACAGAATTCTGCAACAGGCGTTGCGCCACCGGCTTGTGACGATAGGCGGCGCGCTGTTCGCGCTGGGGGTGTCGGTCTGGGGCACCACATTTATGCAGGGGGAGTTTTTCCCGGCCTCCGATCGCCCGGAACTCCTGGTGACCCTTTCGCTGCCCGCCAGCGCGTCACAGACGCAGACGCAAAACCAGGTGGAACGCCTGGAGCGTGCGCTACGCGGCAACACGAATATCGATCGCTATTCGGCGTATGTGGGCACCGGCGCGGTGCGCTTTTATCTGCCGATGGAGATCCTTCAGGACAATGAAAACACGGCGCAGCTGGTCGTTGTGGCAAAAGATCTTCAGGCGCGCGATCGCCTGCGTCGCCAGCTCGACACCCTGATGGCGACGCAGTTCAGCGATATCACCACCCGCGTATCGCCGCTGGAGCTAGGGCCACCGGTCGGCTGGCCGCTGAAATATCGCGTCAGTGGGCCGGACTATGCGCAGGTACAACGCCTCGCGCGGGCGCTTGCCGGTACGCTTGGCACATCGCCGCTGACGCGTGACGTGAACCTGACGGCGGGCGAGCCGGAGAGGGTCATTACGCTTGAGGTCAACCAGACGGCGGCGCGCGCCGTGGGCGTCTCCTCGCAGAGCCTGGCACAGTTACTGAACACGGTCTGGTCCGGCGCGACGGTCACCACAGTGCGCGATAACGACCGGCTGGTGGATGTTGTGCTGCGCGGCAACAATGCGGAACGGCGCGACATTGCCACGCTTTCTGCGCTGAGGGTGCCGACCGCGAGCGGCAGTAAAGTGCCGCTCAGCGAGGTGGCAACCCCCGTGTGGGGGCTGGACGATCCGGTTATCTGGCGTCATCAGCGGCTGCCGTTTATCACCGTGCAGACCGATCTCGCACCGGGGCTTCGCGCTGAAGCTACGGCTTTGGGACTGCGGCCTGCCATTGACGCATTCCGCGCGCGGGTGCCTGCGGGTTATCGCATCGAAGAGGCGGGCGCGGTGGCGGAATCAGATAAGGGCAACCGCTCGGTGTATCGCATGTTGCCGGTAACGCTCATCGTCATGCTGGTGCTACTGATGATTCAGCTACGCCGCTTTTCACGCATGTTGCTGGCGCTGCTGATGGCTCCGTTCGGGCTACCGGGCGTGGTACTGGCGATGCTGCCCACCGGCACGCCGCTGGGGTTTGTCGCGCTGCTTGGGATTATCGCGCTGGCCGGAATGATCATCCGCAATGCGGTTATTCTGATAACGGAGGTCGACGGCAATCTGCAACAGGGTATGGACGTCAACGCGGCGATTACCACCGCCGCACAGCACCGCGCCCGGCCCATTATGCTGACGGCCTGTGCGGCGATCCTCGGCATGATCCCGATTTCGCATCAGGTATTCTGGGGGCCGATGGCATTCGCCATTATCGGCGGGCTTATCGTCGCGACGGTGGTGACGCTGACCGTCCTGCCTGCGGCGTTCAGCCTGCTGCTTCAGCCGCGCCGGGGGCGCGCGTCAGAGTAGCGTGGTTTTTAAACCGAGAACCTGCCAGTCACCGTGGCGTTTAACCCAGGTGCGAAAGTGGTGAAACCGACCATTCAGCGGCTCACCGGCGTAAGTGCCGGTGATGACCACGCAGGTATCGATAATAATACAGTGCTCATCTTGCCGGGATTCAAAGGATTCACGCTCGATAGCCTGGATAGTAATGGCACCGCTGCTATGCAGGCCGATATCCTGCGCTTTGGTGACGCGCTGTCCGGCGTGATTGATAAAGAGCAGATCGTCGGCGATTAACGCCGTAAGGGCCGCCACGTCAGAGTTTTTCATGGCGGTAAAGAGCGTATCTTCGAGTTGCAGCGGCAGGTTCATGGCATTTTTCCTCAGGTCAGAAGTTACACTAACAGCCTGAGCCTGGCTGTAAACCCGTGGAAATTTGTAGGTATCTGCCTTCAGTGCGCCGCCATTACCTGCAGCAGCAGTTCCCGCGGGTAGATGGTGTCGGTCGTGTTAGTGAGGGCTTCTGCCGACCACCAGCGGTTATCGTGAATGATGCGCTTTTCGCTGGCGGTCCAGCCTGAAAAGTCGGTCTCTTCATGGTCAACGTGAATGATAAAAAAGCGCTCGTCGGCCAGTACCGTTTCGCCATTCGGTAACAGCATCGTAAAGGTGCGCCGCGCCACTTCCGGGCCGGAGGATGTGCGCACAATACCGGTTTCTTCCCGTAATTCACGTATCGCCGCCTCCTGGAAGGACTCTCCGTCTTCGACGCCGCCGCCCGGCGTCGCCCAGTAGGTGCGCCCGGCAAGCGCGTCGTCGCGGTGGGTAAAGCGAAACAGCAATAACCGGTGATCGGGGCTCATAATCAGCAGTCGTGAGGCGGGACGTGTGCGCATGACAGGGCCTTTTTATCAAGTGTTAACGCCGCAGCGAGTATACCGGAATGCACACACAGATTTTCCTGAACCCTTAATATTGGCAGCCACGGTCAGCGCAGCGCTGTGTTAATTTAGTGGCATAAGTAAATACTCAACAGGAAAACCGAATGAACAGGGATACGCTGGTTACGTTGCTGAAATATAAGCGTTGGGCCGATGCCGGAACGCTGGCGTCCGTCAAAGCCGTTGACGCCACGGCGCACCCGGAGAAGCGTCGCCTGATGCAGCGGCTGATGAACCATATTTATGTGGTCGACCGCATTTTTCAGGCCAACCTGACGGGACAGGCGCACGGCTATACGGCGCTCAATACCCCGGAAACGCCGGATGTTGAAACACTGGAAACGACAATGCGCGACTGTGTGGACGGGTATATCGCCCACGTGAGCGCGATGAGCGAGGCGGATTTCGATGAGACCATTCGCTTTCGGTTTACCGACGGTAGCCACGGCGAGATGAAAGCGCTTGATATGCTGAACCATATGCTTTTCCACGGCACCTATCACCGGGGCGCGGTCGGCTGGCTGGTTGCCGAATGCGGCGGCGTCGCGTTTAAGGATGTGCTGACGGTTTTCCTGCGCGATCATGCGTGATCCCAGGCCGCCCAACGGGGCGGCCACAGACTTACCGATGTTATTCAGCGGCCGCGGTTTCCGCCTCTGTCGTCACGCGTTTACCGATATCTTTCAGCTGTGAATACTTTTCCAGCAGTTGCGGCGCATCATCCAGACTCGTGACAAACATCCACATATACGTCATGACCGAATAGATATGCCCGGCGTTGATCGCGGCTGAGTGCGTCATCATCATCACCGTAAAGCTGAACAGCAGCGCGGCCAGCACGCCAATGGTGAAATATCCCATCGCTTCACGATCCGAAAGCGTGATGCGAAGCCTCGCCAGCAGCTGGTAATGCCGCTGCAGGGCGCGCGGCGCGGCGTGCGACACCATATCGATCTCTTTTTCAAGCCGGTTATTGAGCCTGCCGTAAAGCGCCTCATTGCGCCGGGTAAACCGCGTCAGAAAGCAGGCCAGCACGGCCAGGATGCCGAGACACGCCATCCCCGTCCAGAACTCAATCAGCAGCAGCATCACGGCGGCACCGGCCATGGACGCCACAGAGGTTATCAGCGTCGGCAGATGCAGCTCGAAGAAATCGACAAACTCTCTGGAGAGCGCGACCCGCGCCGCAATCGTCGAATGGTTAAGGCTTTTCTGCCGCTGCGCCAGCACCACCGAGACGGCGAGGCCCGCATAAATACGGGCGAACGTGCGCGTATCGACACTACGCCGCGTCGCGCCCAGCAGCCAGATAAACAGCACCATCAGGCCGTAGAGCATCGCGTTCCAGACGTTGCCTGCCAGAATCGCGTTAATGCAGATCCCCGCCAGCACCGGGTAGAGCAGGTATGTGACGTTCTCGGCGATCACCAGAAAGAAGGTAAAAAAGAGCTTTTTGCGGTGGCGTCGCGCCAGCGTTTTCAGCGTGCCGGCGGCGCTGGCAGTGGCAGGTGAGGTCGGGATATTTACGCTGTGCGTCTTCATGATTTCTGTTAATCTTCAGTTAGAGCATTTGCTCAAGTGGGGTGGGATGCTATTTGAGCAACTGCTCAAAGTCAATCAGAGAAAAGCAGAGCGGGCCTTTGTGAAAGAGAAAATCATTAATGCGGCGATCGCCTTGTTCATTGAACAGGGCATTGAAAACGTCAAAACGCGCGATCTGACGGAGCATCTGGGCATTTCGCGCAGCCATATCTATCACTATTTCAAAAACTGGCAGGCGCTGTGCGTGGAGTCGATTTCCACGTTTCTTGAGAATGAACTGAATGAATTTGTCTTGCGGACGGCATCGTTGCCCGCCCGCGAAAGGCTGAAAGCGTTTATCGAAGGGGTGATTTCCACCACGCCGGACCCGACCGCGAAGCTGTACGGCTCGCTGTGGCAGCTCGCGGCCCATAATGCTGAGTATGCGCAGTTAATGGAATCGATACTCGCGCGCTGGCATGACGCGCTGGTGGATATTCTCGCGGCGGGCGCGCAGGAAGGCGTGTTTCGCCCTGTCAATACCGCGCGTTTCGCAAGGCAGCTCGACGCCATGCTGTTCGGCTACAGCGATCATCTCTACACGCTGCCTTCTGATGACGCGCTCCGCCAGGCACAGGACGATATCGACGATTTTATCGGACAGAATTTGCTGGTGTAGCGGTGCCGGTCGCTTTCCATAAGCGGGCCTGAGGGTTGTGAAAATTCGGTAAACATGCACGTTCACACTCAGGCCTTTGTCACAAAACGGAAAACTGGCATTTTTTCATCCGGGCCTGTTCCCGTTCTGGGTGTGATTGTTAAATCTTTGTATATAAAAGCGCTATGGCTAACCGCTAAGCGATTGATGCATAAAACGCATCGGACGATGCGTTTATTACGCTTATTACCTCGATATTTCTGTTCCAGTCTTCAGTAAGAGACGCAACCACAAGCGTTAATGACAACTGGAGACATCAATGCATTCCGCTACCTCACCTGTAAACACCCGTTCCCGGATCGGCGCTATTTTGCGCGTCACGTCCGGCAACTTTCTGGAGCAGTTTGATTTTTTCCTGTTCGGCTTTTATGCCACCTACATCGCGCACACGTTCTTCCCGGCGAGCAGTGAGTTCGCCTCGCTGATGATGACGTTTGCGGTGTTTGGCGCAGGCTTTCTGATGCGCCCCATCGGCGCGATAGTGCTGGGCGCGTACATCGATAAAGTGGGCCGCCGCAAAGGGCTGATTATGACGCTCTCTATCATGGCGGCGGGCACCTTTCTGATTGTGCTGATCCCGTCTTATGAGGCCATCGGGCTGTGGGCGCCGCTGTTCGTGCTGATTGGCCGCCTGTTACAGGGCTTTTCTGCCGGTGCGGAGCTCGGCGGCGTGTCGGTGTATCTCGCCGAAATCGCGACGCCGGGGCGCAAAGGCTTTTACACCAGCTGGCAGTCAGGCAGCCAGCAGGTCGCCATTATGGTGGCGGCGGCAATGGGCTTTGCCCTCAACGCGGCGCTGGATCAGTCGGCCATCAGCAGCTGGGGCTGGCGGCTCCCGTTCCTCTTTGGTTGCCTGATTGTGCCGTTTATTTTCGTGCTGCGGCGCAAGCTTGAAGAGACGCAGGAGTTCAGCGCGCGCCGTCACCATCTCGACATGAAACAGGTGTTCCGCATGCTGCTGACCCACTGGCCGGTGGTTGTCGCGGGCATGATGATGGTGGCAATGACCACCACGGCGTTTTATCTCATCACCGTGTATGCGCCCACCTTCGGCAAAAAAGTGCTGATGCTGAGCGCCTCGGACAGCCTGCTGGTGACGCTGCTGGTGGCGATTTCCAACTTCTTCTGGCTGCCGGTGGGTGGCGCGCTTTCTGACCGTTTCGGGCGTAAACCAGTGCTGATTGCCATGACGCTGCTGGCGCTGGCCACCGCGTATCCGGCGCTGATGATGCTGGCCGCGTCACCTGGCTTTTCCATGATGCTGGGCGTGTTGCTGTGGCTCTCTTTTCTGTATGGCCTGTACAACGGCGCGATGATCCCGGCGCTCACTGAAATCATGCCCGCCGAGGTGCGTGTCGCTGGTTTTTCGCTCGCCTACAGCCTCGCGACGGCGATTTTCGGCGGCTTTACGCCGGTGATTTCCACGGCGCTGATTGAGTACACCGGCGACAAAGCCTCACCCGGCTACTGGATGAGCTTTGCCGCGCTCTGCGCGCTGCTGGCGACGCTCTACCTTTACCGCCGCAGTACCATGACATTACAGACCGCAGGACGCCGCCATGCATAAGAGAATGACGACATGGATAGCCGCGCTGACGCTCTTACCGTTAAGCAGTGTGGCGCTGGCACAGGAAATTACGGTGATGATTTCAGGCGGCTTTAAGGCGGCGCTGGAACAGCTCCGCCCAGGATATGAAACGCAGAGCGGCAACCAGATTGTGATCGTTCCCGGCCCGTCGATGGGCAAAACGCCGCAGGCGATCCCGAACCGGCTGGCGCGCGGCGAAAAGGCGGATGTGGTGATCATGGTGGGCGACGCCCTGACCAGCCTTGAAAAAGCGGGGCGTACCGCGCCGGGGTCGCGCACGGAGCTTGCGGATTCTCCCATCGGCATGGTGGTAAAGCAGGGCGCGCCGGTGCCCGTGATAAACACCCCGGACGCGCTGCGCCAGACGCTGCTGCAGGCCCGTTCGATTGCCTATTCCGACAGCGCCAGCGGTCGCTATGTCAGTACGACGTTGTTTAAAAAACTGGGGATAGAGGCGCAGGTGGAGACCCGCGCGCGGATGGTGGAGCGCATTCCGGTGGCGTCAGAAGTGGCGAAAGGGAAGTATGCCGTGGGGTTTCAGCAGGTCAGCGAACTGCTGCCGGAGCCCGGCGTGACGTTTGTCGGCGAGTTGCCTGACAGCGTGCAGTACATCACCCGTTTTGCGGGCGCGGTAACGAACAACGCGGCGCATGCCGCCGAAGGCCGCGCGCTGCTGGCGTTTCTGGCGTCACCCGACGCGCAAAAGGTGGTACGCGCCACCGGCATGCGGTCGGTCGCGCAAAAAGCGCCGGTCAGGCTGGCGGATACTGTTCAGTGATGAGCTTTTCGAGTTCCGCTGCCACGTAAGACTGAATACGCCCGCTGCGGCGTATCAGCCCCACGCTGCGTGTGACGACCGGATCGACAAGCCGCAGCGGCACCAGAACGGAGTGCCCCGCCACAGGCATTGACATTGCTGGTACCGCGGCGATGCCAATGCCGGCTTCCACCATGCCAAGCACCGTTGTGACATGGCGGGTTTCACAAATACTTGGACGCGCGGGCGTAATGTGCCCCAGCGCCTGATCGAGCAGGGTACGGTTCCCGGAGACTTTATCCAGACTGATATAATCCTGCTCAAAATACGCCTTCCAGGTGAGCTGCGTTTTTTTCGCGAGCGGATGATCGCGCCGACAGGCTGCCACGTAGACATCCTCCACCAGCGGCACAAACTCAATGTGCGGCGGCAGGTTTCTGCCAAAACAGATGCCGAAATCGGCCTGACCGCTGCTGACGGCGTCGATAACATTGCCGACGCTGCTGTCGATGAGTTTGATGCGCACGCGCGGGTAGCGTGCCTGAAACTGACGGATAATGTCCGGCATAAAGTAATACGCGCCCGACGGCACCGTCGCGACGGTGACAAGCCCCGTGCGTTCCTGGCTCGCCTGCTGAATATCCGCCAGCACCGCTTCGACATTCGCCAGCAGCTGTTCTGAGCGCTCGGCAAAACTCTGCCCGTAGAGCGTCAACGCCACGCGCCGGGTGGTGCGGTCAAAGAGCCGCGCGCCGAGCGCTGTCTCCAGCTTTTCAATGCGGCGGCTGAGCGCCGATTGCGACAGGCAGATGGACTCCGCCGCGAGCCGGAAACTGCCGTACTCCATTAATGCGCGAAACGCATAGATATCGTTCAGGTCAAAGTTTACAGGCATGGCAGCGGCATCCTTTCAGCGTCTCACAGCGACATTATAAAGCGGCGTTTATCATTCACGCTTTTTATCATAGATGACGTGCGGGCGTTTCTGAAAGCCGATACCGTGAGGTGAGCCGCCTCCGCAGGCCATCGCTTACAGATGCTGTGCCTCGACGCCCTGGAGAATTTCTTTGATCTCAAAGAAATCATTCCAGAACGGCGTATCGCGCAGCGCTTCGGTAAAGCCCTGCCAGACGGCATGGTTTGCGGCCTCCCAGATCCAGATATCGGAAATCCGCGCAGAGTAAAATTCGGTATCGAAATAGCGCAGCCTGAGCGCGCCCTCATATTGCGTGAGTAAAGGCGCAAGGTGCGTGGCGATATTACGCTGGCGTTCGTCGGCGCTGGCATCAAGCCAGCTACGGTTGGCTTTCACCAGCATAAACAGCGTGACGGTCTCTGGTGCGGTATTCATAACGCTCTCCCTGAAAACTATTAATGCTTGTAGATGTTGTGTTAAGACGACGCCGTTATGATATCGGGACACGTTATATTCAGGGACTCGCGTTTATGTATGCCATTCAGCCGCCGCTGACACCGCGTAAAGCGCCGCGCCAGGCGCGTTCACGCGCGCTGGTGGAGGCGATTATCGAGGCGACGGCTCGCATTTTCGAGCGCGAGGGCGCGGCGGCCTGCACGACGAATGCCGTCGCGGAAATCGCAGGCGTCAGCATCGGCTCGCTGTATCAGTATTTCCCGAACCGTCACGCCTTAACGGCGGCGCTGGTGGCGCGCGAACATGAATCGCTGCTTTCGGCCATGCAGCACGCAGCGGCGCGTCCCGATCCGGCGGATCGTCTTTCAGGCATGGTTGACGCAGCTGTGGATTATGAGTTTGCACGGCCCGCGCTTGCACGCACGCTGGATTTGCAGGAGGCAGCGCCGGAATTTCAGGCGCATCAGCAGGCGATGCTGGCCACGCTTCATCGCTGTGTTGCAACGGCGCTTGAAGAGAGTGAGACCACGGCATGGGATGTCATCGCGCTGGTGCAGGGCATGATCGCGATGGCCATCGCGCGAGGCGAGAGCTCGCCGGCTGCGCTGAAGCGCCGCATTCACCGCGCCGCCTTTGGTTATCTCGGCTGGGCTGCGCCTGATTAAGCATTTAATAAAGGAGAAAACATGATAGTCAGAACCTGGCATGGCTGCGTGCCGCTGGAACACGCCGACGGCTTTGCCGCGCATTTACAGAAAACCGGCGTGGAGCATTCGCAGCGCACTGCCGGTAACCGTGGCGCGTTTGTCCGTCAGGAAATACAGGGCGATCGGGCGCATTTTTTCCTGGCAACCTACTGGGAAGATCTGAACGCCGTGAAGGCGTTTGCAGGTGAGGATTATCAGGTGGCGGTGACCTACCCTGACGATGAACAGTTTGAGCTGCTCTCCGATCCGTGGGTGTTTCAGCATGAAGTTGAGACCATTGCGGCGCTGTAATCCATTCTTTTCGCCGCGTTGTACTGATAAGCGGTCAGCGGCCATTCACCGGTGAGACCGCCATAAAATGGCTGGCGAGTGTGCCCTTCTCAAGCCGGTGCACCATCAGCGCGGGCGGATCGAAGACCGCAGGCACGTGCGAGCCACCCAGCCATAACGGGTTCGCCGGGCAGACCGAACCGCAGATGTACGCCGGAATACCGGCCAGCATTCCCGCCGCCGGGCGGTGAACGTGCCCTGTGGCAATCGCGAGCGGTTTTGCCGGGTGATGGCGCAACAGCGCGCCGAGCGCCTGCGCGTCGCGGCACGCCGCCGCATCCATCGAGGGAATGCCGCTCATAAATACATGATGATGCAGAAAAAGCAGCGTCTGTCGTCCGCCTGCCTGATCCAGTTGATGCGCCAGCCAGTCGAGATGCGCGGCCACGCTGCCCGCCGCACTTCCATCCACGGTAGAATCCAGTCCAATCACGCGAAGCGCAGGCGTATCCACAACCGCATGCAGCGGCCCTTCCTGCGCCAGCGAAGGCCAGACCGCGCGCATGGCGGCGCAGTCATCAGAATTTCCCGGCAGGATAAGCGTCCGGCAGGGCAATGTTTCCAGCCGCGCCGCAATGGCGCTATAACCGTCGCGCCAGTGGTCGTCGGTGAGATCACCGCTTATCACCAGCACATCGGGTTCGAGCGGCGTAAGCCACGCCAGGGCGTTGTCAAAACGCGCCAGATTATCGTTATCCGGTGCGGCGTGAATATCTGAAAGCTGCGCGATTATCAAGAATTGCTCTTCTGTCTTATCGGTTTGGCCGTGAAATGATGATAGAAGAAGGAGGGGAAAGGTGTCACAAAGAAAAAAGCCAGCCGAAGTGAGAGACGGGCTGGCTTTTAAAAGAAGGAATACAACGTCAGGATCAGATGTCGTCTACGGTATGGTCGACAACGATTTCCAGCGTTTTGCGCACGACGTCAGCCATCACCACGTCATCCGTGGTTTCCAGCACGCCAATGAGCTGCAGAATAATCGCTTTATGCGTCAGGTGACCGTCGGTCGCAAGAATGTTGCTCACAACCGCGCCCAGCAGTGCGGCTTCCTGCGCCAGCATATCGCCGGCGTTACGAAAGTATTCAGACAGTGCCGTGTCGGGCAGATCCGCCTGTAAATCAATGGGGTTAAGCATCACCTGGCTCATGTACTGGCACCGTTTTAATTGAAAGTTGCTGATGTAGTCAGTGTTTTTTACTGCTGTCCGGCGACGCACTCTCGCCAAACAGCGAATGGACGTTATCGCCGCTCCATTCTTTACGCTCACGCGTGCCGTTACGCCGTCCGGAAACCGCCGTCGCGCTGATTTCGGTGATGACACGGGCAATGGCCTCACGTCGACCGGGATCAGACTCGCTGGTTTCCATCGAGCGCAAACGCGCAATCAGTACCCGCATATTGATCGGGCCTTTTTCTCTCAGCAGAGACAGTACTGCCTCTCCGATGATTTCATCTGTCAGTTGATCTTTTTCACTTCTGTTCATAAATGCGTCTCTGAATGCCGCATGTCCCGCGCCACACGCGCGGGATACAACTTCTTTCCGGTGGCGTCCTGCCACTGAAAATTGTCAGGCTGTGCTAAGGCCTGCCATATCCCTCCGCCACAATTGTCTTAATCATCAGGAAACGGTTCGGTGAAAGAACGCCCTGGTGTTAGCGATCAAAAAGCAGACCGATCAGCGTTTGATAGTGACTTTCTTCTTCAACGCTGGACGCCATTTCAAGACGACTAAGCAATTTGGTGCAAATACTTTTTTTATTCAGGAGACGACCATCGCGCAGGATCTCTACGACGATTTGCCCTAATGTTTCTTGCTGAGTCGGCAGAGCCGCTTTATCAAAGTATCGGGCAATGGCATTAGCTGTATCCGGAATGTAACCGTTCTGACGCATATGTCACTCCTGTTAAAATTTCGTAACTACGCAAGGAATAGTTAGCAGTATACTAATTACGTGAATCTTGTACACCGTTATTGTATAAGTTAGCGATCTTTTTTTGCGCAAATAATAACTAGTTCATTAATTTCATGTGGTTACAGTAAAATTTATTTTTAGCTTTTGGTCTGAAATTGTACTTATTATGCATCCTGGCGTGCAAAATATGCCGTTTTGCCTTGTACAAGGCGGGATGGACGTAACCATTTTGTAAAAACCTGTACAGAAACCCACCTGAGCCTCAGTCGCTAAAATCCTTACCTGACTCATTATTTGTCTCTTTATAGACATCACTGCAAGACGCCCGGCAGGTCATCTGTTAAGGTGGCTGCTTATTCACCTATTCACAGGATGCATGATGCTCACAACCATAATTTATCGCAGCCATATCTGCGACGACGTTCCGGTCACCGTGCTGGAAGAGATGGTGGATGCAGCGAATAACAAAAATGGCCAGGCCGACGTGACCGGCATTCTGCTCTTTAACGGCCGCCACTTTTTCCAGCTGCTGGAAGGCCCGGAAGAAGGGGTTAAAGCTATCTATCGCGCCATTTGCGCGGATACGCGTCATTACAATCTGGTGGAGCTGCTGTGCGACTACGCGCCGTCGCGTCGCTTCGGTAAATCGGGTATGGAACTCTTTGATTTACGGGATTATGAGCGTGACGAAGTGCTCCAGCATGTGCTGGATAAAGGCACCTCGAAATACCAGCTGGTGTACGGCGACCGCGCGCTGCAGTTCTTCCAGACGTTTGTCGAAGCCACTGAAAAAGAAAACTATTTTGAGATCCCGCCGGGTGACAGCTGGGATTTCATCATCGAAGACGACGGCGTTCAGGCGCCCGCGTCTGTCAGCGCGCGTACCGATTGTACCTTCGCGTTTCAGCCGATTATCGACCCGCTCTCCCGCGAAGTGGTCTCGCTGGAGGCGCTGCTGCGTACCCCTGACGGCGCGCCGCCGCAGACGTTTTTTGAAGGTCTGGAAGGCGAAGCGCTGTATGAGGCCGATCTGAAGAGCAAGAAAACGGCGTTTGAAATCGCCGGCGCGCTGAATATTGGCCAGCAGACGCTGTGCGTAAACCTGCAGCCGATGACCCTGGTGAAAATCCCTGGCGCGGTGGAGTTTCTGGTACAGGAGATCCACGCCAACGGGCTGGTGCCGGATCAGGTGATTGTTGAGTTTACCGAAAGCGAAGTGATTTCCCGTCTCGATGAGTTTACCGGTGCGATTCGCCAGCTAAAAGCGGCGGGGCTGCGCGTGGCGATTGACCACTTTGGTGCCGGTTTCGCCGGGCTGTTGCTGCTGGCGCAGTTCCAGCCAGACCGCATCAAAATCAACCGCGAGCTTATTCGCGATGTGCATAAGAGCGGCCCGCGACAGGCCATTGTGCAGGCGCTGATCAAATGCTGCGCGTCGCTGGAAATCGCGATTTCTGCCGTGGGCGTGGAGAAAGCCGAAGAGTGGATGTGGCTCGAATCCGCAGGCATTACGCTCTTCCAGGGGCATCTTTTCGCAAAACCAGCGCTCGGTGGCATTCCTGCCGTCGCCTGGCCTGAAAAAAAGTTCGGCTTGTAACGGTTTGACCTTCTCTCTGGCGCATGTCAAAGCCGCATGCGCCATCTCTCTGTGATTTAATGCATTTTATGTACACTTTTTTGTTGCCCGCAGCACGTTGAATTCATACCCTTATCAACCAGACGGCTCTTAAATTAACTTCACGGTTGTACAATTATTAAAAATTGTACAAGCTAAGGGGAGTTAACTTTTTGAGAGATTCCTGTGTCGGTTTTGATCGTGAGTGAAGATCCTATGGCGTTTTACAGCATTGGCGAGATAGCAGAACGGTGCGGGATCAACCCCGTGACGCTACGCGCCTGGCAGCGGCGCTATGGCCTGCTAAAACCTCAACGCAGCGAAGGCGGCCACCGCCAGTTTGATGAAGATGACATTCAGCGTATCGAAGAGATTAAACGCTGGATCAAAAGCGGCGTGCCGGTCGGCAAAGTGAAAGCGCTGCTGGATAAAGATGTCGTGGTGGGGCCGGAAGCGTGGAATGTGGTGCAGGAAGAGATGATGGGCGTGGTGCGCCAGGCGCGGCCGGCGACGCTGCGAGCCAAAATCACCGCGCTGGTGCGTGAAAACGCCGTGGACGGGCTTATCGATAACGTCTTTCTGCCGGTACGCCATCGGTTAAGCCTCGATCAATACACCGCACCGTCGATGCGCAGCATGATGGATGGCGCGCTTATCGAATACGCCACGCTGTTTCTGGCCGAAGCGCGCAAAAAAACCACCAAAGAAGCGCTGCTGATGGGCTGGGGCAATGTGGATCGCGCCCGCCTGTGGCTGGAAGCCTGCCGTCTGGCGCACCAGGGCTGGCATATTGATTTACTCGCCGAGCCGCTCGATTTGCCGCACCCGGAGCTCTTTCCCAATCAGCACTTTTTCGTCTGGACTGACGAGCCGCTCAACGCTGAGCAGCAGGAGCGCGCCGCGCACTGGAAGGCGCAGGGTTACGCCATTACTTTCCTGACCGGGAATAAATCCGCGTAACGGTAAACATGTCGGTCATTCACTGAACCGCAAAAAGCCCGGCACCGGCCGGGCTTTTTGTTGCGCTTAGAACAGCGCTCAGAACGTTTCCCAGCTTCCCGCGCCATCGACAGCCAGCGTCCTTGAAGGAACCATCGCCGGTCGCGCGACTGGTTTTTTCACAATGGCGTCGCCCAGTTTGAAGCGCGAGATAAGCTGCGACAGTTCGCCCGCCTGCTGTTCGAGCGACGCGGCGGCGGCAGAAGATTCCTGTACCAGCGCGGCGTTCTGTTGCGTGGTGGAATCCAGTTCGCTGACGGCCTTGCTTATCTGGTCGATACCGCGGCTCTGCTCATCCGAAGCGTGAGAGATTTCCGTCATGATCCCGCTGACGCCCTCGACGGAGGAGACGATATCCTTCATGGTGGCGCCCGCTTTGTTGGCCATTGCAGAGCCAGAACTGACGCGGTCTACCGATTCCTGAATCAGGTTTTCAATCTCTTTCGCCGCCTGTGCGCTGCGGCTCGCCAGCGTTCTGACTTCACCGGCGACCACCGCGAACCCGCGACCCTGTTCGCCCGCCCGGGCGGCTTCCACAGCGGCATTCAGCGCCAGAATATTGGTCTGGAAGGAGATGCCATTGATGACGGTGATGATATCTTTGATCTTGTTTGAGCTGTCGGTAATGGTCTGCATGGTTTCGACCACATCCCAGACAATTTGCCCGCCGCTGCGCGCATTCTGCGCGGCGGTGTTCGCCAGCGTGCTGGCCTCGCGGGCGTTATCGGCATTACGTTTCACGGTTGAGGTTAACTCTTCCATGCTGGCCGCGGTTTCCACGACGGCTGCCGACTGCTCTTCGGTACGCGACGCCAGATCGGTGTTGCCGATGGAAATCTGTGAAGACGCCGAGGCGACATACACCACTGACTCTTTAATCTGGGTAATCAGCTCACGCAGTCTCAGGTTCATGGTCGCCATCGCGGCGCTCAGACGGCCCAGTTCATCGGTGGAGCTCGCTTCAATCTCCGCGGTCAGATCGCCTGCGGCGATTCGCTCGGCAACGCTCAGGTTATAGCGGATTTGCGACGTCATCTGACGCGTAATCAGCCAGGCGATGAACAGGCCGATAACCACCGAGCAGAGCGCGACAATCAGCACGATATAGATAACATGGGCGATTTTGGCACTGCTTTTATCCGCCTGAAGCTGCGCCAGCTCTGCGGTGGCGCTATTGAGCTTGTCGGCAACGAGCGTCATGTTATCCGCGCCGCCTTTTGCGTTTTTCAGCGCGAGGCTGTAGGCATTGACCGCGCTGTCGAGTGTACTGAACGCTGACTGCAACGCGGTAACGGAACCCGCGAGAGGGGAGGTGGCGTCACTGTTGAGGCTGGCGAGTAAAGCAAGCGCCTGCTGTGTGTCAGCCGTAAATTGCTGCTGCCCGCTGACGCCGCGTGATGAAACGACAACGCCCGCGTCTGAGCGAATTTTCTCAATAAAATAGAGCAGATTAGCACTGCTTTTCGACAGTGACTCGCTGTTACGCAAGGTTTTCGTGACTTCATCAAAAACGGGCTGTTGGGCCGCGGCCAGCACGTTTTTGCTCTGCTCAATGCTGGCGCTTTCAAGGCTGATAAAATTGCTGCGCGCCTCGCTGTACTCTTTTACCCGTGAGCCCAGCGCCTCAAATAACACACCAGCGTCTTGTTCCCAGGTAAATTTATCGCCTTCTTTGATTTTTTCCGCCATTTTATTAATGGCAGCCAGATTCGCCTGGGCCGCTTTATCGTCATGGGTTAACTGATAAGTGAGACGGTTGCGTCTGGCGGTATTGAGATCGTTATTAATCTGATTAACCAGTTGCTCTTTATCAGAATGCTCGCTGATAGCCGAAAGCTGTTTAATATTAATGGCAGAGGAGATGATGATAACGCCAACTAATACTGAAAAACCGCCAAATAATTTCGCTGCTACGGAAAGATTTTTAAAAATACCGGGTTTGCCTGTCATTGTTGATTCCTCAGCTGCTCATCATAATGATATCACCCGTTCCGACGCCGCCTTCGGGCGCGCCGCAAGCGTGCGCGTGCTTTTAACGCGTCGGGCCAGTTATAGTCTGTTTAATCCATAAGTGTTATCGGCAGGTTATTAGTGTTTATGCAGGATATATCTTTAATCTTTTTTACGTTTCAGATAAATCAATGGGTTGGTTATTTTTCTTATTCTGTGTTTGTGACGAAACTAACAATTTGAGAACGGTGTGGCGTTATTTTTCAATGCTTTTCATAATAACCATAAGCCTGCTCAGAATATTGACTGGTGGCGGATTTATTAGCAGGCTAATTCAGCTGAGAAAACATCCGATAAAAAGCTTTTGAGGACAAATGGCGCTGCGCCTGGCGGGTAAACTGGAGACGCATTCATTATTCATTCGAGGTGGATATGTCTTTTACTCATATGCGTATCGCAAGGCCAGTCACCAGCCTGGAAACTTCTTTCCGGCTCTGGTCGCAGGGGCTCGGCCTTGTACGACTGGGAGAATTTACCGATCACGCAGGCTTCAGCGGCGTGATGCTGGGGCGCAAGGATTTGCCCTGGCACCTGGAATTTACGGTATGCCTCGATAGTCCTGTTATACCGTCGCCCGGCCATGAAGATCTGCTGGTGCTCTATTACCCTGAGCACGACGAATGGCAGCGCGTATGCCGCTCGCTTGAAGAAGTTGGGTTTATCCGCACGCCCTCTTTTAACCCTTACTGGGATATGAACGGGCAAACCTGGATGGACCATGATGGTTATCGTGTAGTGGTGCAAAATCAGGCGTGGTAATGCGTTCTGCACTGTCGCATCAGTAATCAGTCACACACTAAAGCGATAACCTCATGGCGCACCGGCTGTCACGCGCAAAGCCGTGCGCGGCTTCTTCATCAAGCAGACGTGCCAGCGCGTCCGGCATATCTGCTTCTGAAATCACGCTAAACCCCAGACGCGCATAAAACGGCTGATTCCACGGCACGTTTCGGAAGGTGGTAAGCGTCAGCGCGGTGAGCTGTTTTTCCCGTGCATGGCGAATGGCGTCGGCCATCAGCCTTTTCCCAAGCCCCATTCCCTGACAATCGCGCTTTACCGCCACGCCCAGAATGTGCAGCGCGCCGTCAATATAATCGCCGTTAATAAACCCGACGGGAGCGTCATTCGCATTGACCACCACGGCGGAATAGCCGCGCTCACACAACCGGCGATGTAAATCGTCGGGCTGAACGCCATCGGTCGCCACCCAGGCGAGCGCCGGGATCGTCTCAAAGGCGCTGTCTGCCGAGCGCTCAATGGCTGCCAGGCTTGCGATATCGTTGATTACGGTCTTTCTGATTCTAAATGTCATTTCGGGCTCCCTGTTATGCCGTATCCATATTTCGCCCGCGGGCGAAGCATCGTTTCTTCATCACTTTACACTGCAACAACATTCCGTGATGGAGAAAGCCCATGATAGCCGTTTTATTTGAAGCGCAGGCGCTGCCAGAGGCGCAGCAACGTTATTTTGAACTCGCCGCCGCGCTGAAGCCGCTGCTGGCGGATGCGCCAGGTTTTATCGACCTTGAGCGGTTTCAGAGCCTCACCGCGCCCGAGAGAATTCTCTCGCTCTCCTGGTGGGAAAGCGAAGCGGCGGTGCGGGCGTGGAAAGGCAACCTGATGCATCAGGCCGCGCAGCAGGAAGGACGGGAACATATTTTTGCCCATTATCGTATCCGCGTGGCGCAGGTGCTCCGCGACTATTCCTCTGAGACAAAGGATAACTCACATGTATGATATCCACGTGATCATCAGTAACACGCCGGGCGCGCTGGCGACGCTCGGGACGCTGCTTGGTAAAAATGGCGTCGGCCTTGAAGGCGGCGGCGTGTTTTCACTGGCGCAGGAAAGCCATGCGCATTTTCTGGTGGAAGAGGGCGAAACGGCACGGCGCGTGTTGCAGGACGCCGGGTTTACGGTGCAAAACGTCACCCGTCCGCTTATCCGTAAACTGTCGCAGGCACGACCGGGCGAACTTGGCGAGATAGCCCGCGCGCTCGCCGAAGGCGGCGTGAATATTCTTGTGCAGTACAGCGATCACGCGAACCGGTTGATTCTTGTCACCGATAATCCTGAACAGGCAGAAAAGGTAACCAGACCATGGGCAATCCCGGACGACACCCCCTGACAGACGCCGACACCGCGCCGGAGCTTGGACAGGCGATGTCGGGCGTCGCGGCGGCGATGGCCGATCCGTCGCGCGTGGCGATGTTGTGCGCGCTGATGGATGGCCGGGCGTGGACGGCGACAGAGCTTAGCGCGGTGGCGGATATCGCGCCGTCCACCGCGAGCGCGCATCTCGCGCGGCTGCTCAGCCACGGTCTGGTGGTTTGCCTTTCTCAGGGGCGGCATCGCTACTACCGGCTGGCGGGCCATGAGATCGCCGGGCTGCTGGAGACGCTGATGGGCGTCTCCATGAATCCACAGCGCCAGCCAGTGTCCAGCACACCCGGACATTTACGCCAGGCGCGCACCTGCTATGACCATCTGGCGGGCGAGCTCGCCGTGCAGCTCTACGCGTTTATGCTGGAGGAAAAATGGCTGACGCCGGACGGCAATGCGCTCACCGAACGCGGGCGCGAGCGTTTTACGGCGCTTGGCGTACCGCTTAATCCAAAGCCCCGGCGCAAAGCGTGCTGCCCGTGTCTCGACTGGAGCGAACGGCGTTATCACCTGGGCGGTGATGCCGGTGCGGCGCTACTGACGCTCTTTTTACAGGAAGGCTGGCTTCTGAGAACGCCAGGCTACCGGGAAGTGACCGTCACCGCCGCCGGGCGCGCTGCGCTGCAACGCGTCTTCGCTGTTAATGGCGCGGTAACAGTCTGAAAACCGCACGATAATTCATCGTCCCGTCATGCAAACACTATACTTATCAGCCTTGGACCATCGCTAAATGAGGAACCACTGATGAGCACGATCAAGACGCAGGACGGCACGCAGATCTATTACAAAGACTGGGGCGCAGGCAAACCGGTGCTGTTCAGCCACGGCTGGCCGCTGGATGCAGACATGTGGGACAGCCAGATGAATTTTCTGGCTGAGCGCGGCTACCGCGTGATTGCGTTTGACCGTCGCGGCTTCGGGCGTTCCGATCAGCCGTGGAACGGTTATGACTACGACACTTTTGCGTCTGACATCAACGACCTCATTGAGGCGCTGGATCTTCACGATGTCACGCTGGTGGGCTTCTCCATGGGCGGCGGCGATGTGGCGCGCTATATCGGCAACTACGGCACGTCGCGCATTGCGGCGCTGGTGCTGCTGGGTGCGGTGACGCCGGTGTTCGGTAAAATCGGCGATTACAGCCAGGGCGTGGATCTCTCTGTTTTTGAAGGTATTCGCGATGGCCTGCGTAAAGATCGCGCGCAGTTTATCAGTGATTTCGCCGCGACGTTCTACGGCACCAACGCAGGCCAGACGGTGTCGGAAGGCGTACTGACCCAGACGCTGAATATCGCGCTGCTGGCCTCGCTGAAAGGGACTATCGACTGCGTGACCGCCTTCTCGGAAACCGACTTCCGCGGCGACCTGCAAAAAGTGGATGTGCCGACGCTGGTCATTCACGGCAGCAACGACCAGGTCGTGCCGTTTGAATCCACCGGTAAAGTGGCGGCGGAAATGATTGCGAACGCGGAACTGAAAGTATACGACAACGGCCCGCACGGCTTTGCTGTGACCCATCAGGACCAGCTGAACGACGATCTGCTGGCGTTCCTGAAATCCCTGTAAGACAGCTCTGGCTGGCCGGTTTTCCGGCCAGCGTATCACTGCGGCGTTACGCCTCCCCGGAGGCCTCTTTTCCCACCAGCAGCGTGGTTAACACGAACGATATCACCAGCGCCATAACGACGCCTGCCAGCGCAAAGATAAAATACGGGCCGATATAGGCGGGCAGGCTGAAAATACTCGACAGAATGTAACCGTACAGCCGTACGCCAAAGAACGCGATAAACGCTGAGGCCAGCGAGCTTGCGATCGTTGCGGAGATAAACGCTTTTTTATAGCGCGTCAGGACGCCAAACAGCGCGGGTTCAGTAATGCCCAGCAGCGCGGAGATGGCCGCGGACAACGTGACGGTTTTCTCGTGGCGTGTTTTATTCAGGCGCCAGATGGCAAATGTCGAGCCAGCAATCGCCATATTCGCCATAAACATCATCGGCATCAGCATGTCATAGCCGCGATCGCTGAAGTTTTGCAGCGCAATTGGCGTCATGGCGTGGTGCATCCCGGTCAGGACGGCCACCGGGCGGATCGCGCCCACAATCAGCCCGGCGAAACTCGCCGAGACACTAAAGAGCCCTTCGATAAACAGCGCCAGCCCTTTGCCAAGCCAGATACCAATCGGGCCTATCACCACCAGCGCCGCCAGCGCGCCAATAAACAGGGTTAACGTGGGCGTAAACACGGTTTTCAGCACGTCAGGCATGATGTGGTCGACCCAGCGGTAGATGTAGCTCAACGCCAGGACAGAGAAAATCACCGGAATGACGCTTGCCGAATAGTTAAACACCGAGACCGGAATGGCATTGAGCAGCCAGAGCGCGCTGACCGCGCCTTCCTGGTGCGTCGCCAGCGCTTTGGCAGCCTCAATCAGCGACGGATACATCAGGCACGCGGCGACAGCAGCCGCCAGATACTCATTGACCTTAAAGATTCTGGCGGCAGAGACTGCAAGCAAAAAGGGCAGAAAGTAAAAGACGCCGCTGGCGATAAGATCGATGATCACGACCGTATCGCTTTTGGCGGAAACCACTTTCAGGGCGACTAAGCCTGCCAGCAAGCCCTTGATCATCCCGGCTCCGGCAATTGCCGGCACAATCGGGCCGAACACGCCAGAGACCGTATCCATAAAGAGCGATACCAGGCCTTTGCGTCCTTTGGCGGGCGTCGTGGCGGCTGCGGGTTTATCGCCCAGCGCGCTGAGCATTTGTTCGTACCAGCTATTCACCTTCGGCCCGATGATGACCTGAAACTGATCGCTCTGAAGCTGTGCGCCCAGCACGCCGGGGAGCTTTTTAATCGCAGTCTGATCGACTTTATCATCATCAACTAAATCGAAGCGCAGCCGCGTCATGCAGTGCCAGACTTTATTAATATTCCCCTGGCCGCCGACCAGACGAATAATATTATTAATGGCTTCTTGCGTCCCCATAATGACTCCTGCCGAATGTTGTTGTCGTTTTAATGGTCCTGTGAAGGATAATTAAACCTTTTTGACAAAACAAACCAATAAAAGTTGATTCTGCTCACATCTTTGCTTCTGGTGTGGATTGAAAGCAGTGTAATGGTAAAATTGGTATGGTTTATTGGTGCTTTTAAAAAGAAATTACTGACCAAAATAAATAGTCAAAAAAAGGGTTTACCCGCCATTATTTTTAAGGTCATGATATTGACATTCCGTATTTCCATAGCGCTGCAAAGGAGTGATTTCGTGACGCCTGTGAACATCAAAAATATCGAATGTTTTATCACCCGCCCGGACAGGCATAACCTGGTGACGGTTCGCGTGACGACCGACCAGGGCGTGACGGGGCACGGCTGCGCCACGTTCCAGCAGCGCCCGCTCGCTGTTAAAACGCTGGTGGAGGAGTATTTACAGCCGCTGCTGACGGGCCGTGATGCGAACAATATCGAAGATCTGTGGCAGATGATGAACGTCAACGCCTACTGGCGTAACGGCCCGGTGATGAACAACGCAATATCGGGCGTGGATATGGCGCTGTGGGATATTAAAAGCCAGCTCGCCGGTATGCCGCTGTACCAGCTTTTCGGCGGTAAATCCCGTGACGCGATCCCGGCATACAGCCACGCCAGCGGCGACACGCTGGACGCGCTTTTTGCGTCCGTGGATGCGCTCATCGAACAGGGATATCGCCATATTCGCTGCCAGCTCGGTTTTTACGGCGGCACGCCTTCCGGCCTGCACGCGCCGGAAAACCCGACGCCCGGCGCGTGGTTCGATCAGCAGGAATATATGCGCAATACCGTCGATATGTTCCGCGCGCTGCGTGAGAAATATGGCTGGAGCCTGCATTTTCTGCATGATGTTCACGAGCGTCTGTTCCCGCAGCAGGCCATACAGCTTGCGAAACAACTGGAGCCTTACCAGCCCTATTTTATTGAAGATATTCTGCCTCCCCAGCAGAGCGCCTGGCTTGAACAGGTACGCCAGCATAGCTGCGTGCCGCTGGCGATGGGCGAGCTCTTTAATAACCCAAGTGAATGGCACGATCTGATCGTCAACCGCCGTATCGATTTTATCCGCTGCCACGTTTCGCAAATCGGCGGGATCACCCCGGCACTGAAGCTTGCGCATCTGTG
The DNA here is from genome assembly GCF_011605905.1 of Cronobacter sp. HA18003. Classification (NCBI taxonomy): domain Bacteria; kingdom Pseudomonadati; phylum Pseudomonadota; class Gammaproteobacteria; order Enterobacterales; family Enterobacteriaceae; genus Cronobacter; species Cronobacter sp. HA18003. Next base: position 69,037 of record NZ_JAANQO010000028.1, read on the forward strand.
CCAGGCGTTCGGTGTGCGTCTCGCGTGGCATGGCCCGGGCGATATGACCCCGATTGGCGTGGCGGTGAACACGCATTTAAACATTCATCTGCATAACGCGGCGATTCAGGAATTTATTCCGCGCTCGGCCATGACCGATCGGGTTTTCCCCGGCGCGCCGGAGGTGAAAGACGGGTTTATCTATCCGCCGGTCAATGCCGGCATCGGCGTCGGATTTAACGAGGCGCTGGCGCAGGCGCATCCGGTGATGTATCGCCCGCATGAATGGACACAAAGCCGCCTGCCGGACGGCACGCTTCACACGCCCTGATGCTGGCGGCGGGTCAGCGTGTCGCGGTTATACGGAATGACATAGGTGCAGGTGTAGTTGATATCAATAATATCGCTCACCTCAAACACGCGACCGCCTTCCAGAATGCCTCTATTGTTAATATGCATCGCCGGGCTGCCTTTCTTGCAGCCCAGCAGTATCGCCTGTTCGCGGCCCACGCTCACGGCGCGGTAGGTGGTCAGCAGGTGCGAAATCGTCAGCCCTTTACTCAGCACATATTGCTGAATGGAATGCTCAATCACCTGTTGGTTAAGGTCAGGAAAATCCGCCGCCGGCATGCTGGAGATTTCCAGCTGAACCGGCGCGTCGTCGACATAGCGCAGGCGGCAAAAATGCCAGATGAAGCTCTCCTCACTAATGCCGAAAATCTGCTGCGCCGCTTTGTCCGGGCGCTTTTTATGCAGGCTAATCATCCGGTAGCGAATTTGATCGAAGCGTTTTTCGGTAATCGAGTTATACACCAGCGGATTACTGCGCGCCTGCTCGTTGATCCAGGCGCCTGAGCCCTGAACAATCCGCACCACGCCGATGCTCACCAGCTTTTCCAGCGCCTGGCGAATGGTAAAACGCGAGACGCCATATTCTTCCGCTAACTGCCGTTCCGGCGACAGCTTCCGCGGGCCAGTCGTAGTGTCCTGGTAAATTTTGCTGAGCAGATCCTGAGTCACAAACTCTGTTTTATTCATTATCTTTACCTGCATAACGTCGGCGGGGCGCGGGGTCAAGCGTATCATTTAGCGGCGTTTTTTTCAGTCTGCCGGAAGGAAAGCTGTGTGGTGAATCGCTGCGGGTAAGCGTGAGGCAGGGGCTGCCCGGAAGCAAAAAACAGAAAAGTCATTCCACATGAGCGGCATGCGGAATGACTTTAACATCAGGACTTATCAGCCATATTTACGCGCAAAGTTTTCATCGGTATCACACAGATAAATGATGAACTCGACAAACGCGATAATCGAAGGAATAAAGGTCCAGCAGAAGATGAGATAAAGTAAGCCCTGGCCGATTTTACCTAAATAGAATTTATGTGCTCCGAAACCGCCCAGGAAAAATGCGAGTAACGCGGCGCTGATTCTGTTTTTATTCCCGCCAGTGAATTGCGTCGCACCGCACTGCGGGCAGGCTCTGGCCGATTCATGAATTTCTTTCCCGCACCCGCGGCAAAACACCATCGACATTTTGGTATCCTTATTGTCGTTATTGATTTCTACGAAACGATTGCTGTTCAGCGCAATAATACGCTTTTAGTGCATTAAGAGATAACCCTAAATAACGGGCTGAACGGCACTTATTCAGTGCGATCGAAAAGAGGCATCATGTTACTGGAAAGGCTCACTACGCTCGAACAAAGCCTGCATGGCGACCAGCGCCGCGACCCCGCCTGGCTTGAATACCTGCTTCACCCGCAGTTTTGCGAGGTGACACGCTCCGGTGTCCTGGTCAATCGGGATGAAACAATTGATGCGCTGACACAGGAAACCGGCACCGCGTTTATTGTGAGCGATGGTTTTTCGCTGCTGTCGGTAAACGCCGGTAGCGCTATTCTGCGCTACCGCACGTGTACGGCCGAAGGCCATCGTCCGGCATGGCGCGCGTCGCACTGGGTAAAAGTGGACGAAGCCCGCTGGCAGCTTATTTTTCATCAGGGCACGCCTGCCGTCTGAACATTATCCGTCATGTTACCGTTAACGGTGTGAGCCTGTACTCCGCACGGTTAAATTATTGTCACCAGACGGGCGTAAGCCCCTCCAGAAACGGCCGCCGATACCGATAACCCCTGAAGCCATGTTGGTGATTTCCGGGGAACCGTTTCGTGACTCTCAGACAGTTTATTTCCTACCGACTTGGGTTGAGCACGTCGCTTGGCCGAAGTCTGGCTGTCTTACTTCTGTTCCTCCTGGTGGGCGGGATCGGCACGAACGTACTGGTGTTTATGCACTCCTGGGATGATGAGATAGCACAGGCCGCCAATAAGGCAGTCAACCTTTCTGTCGCCCAGGTGCGTCAGGCGGAAGATACCTTTATGGCAGTCGGCCAGACGCTTGATGACGTGCGCGCGGCGGTCAGTGCCGGGCAGGCCGCAACGTACCATAGCTATCTGGTGCGCCTGAAAGCGCGTCAGCCGCTGCTCGACGGGCTCTATTTCTACAACGCGCAGGGCGTTATCAAAGGTTCTTCATCCGGCATCAGCGGCATTCCGGGCGATATCACGCATCAGGACTATTTCCAGTTTCATTATGAGAACCGCCAGACCGGCATTCATATCGGGCGCGTGATTAAAAGCCTGGCGTCCGGTGAGCTTGTGATCCCGGTATCGGTGAGAGTTAACGATCTCAGCGGTGGCTTCGCGGGCGTGGTGCTCGCTACCGTTAAGCTTGACTATTTCCGCCGCTTTTACAGCTATTTCGAGCTCGGCCCGCGCGACATGCTGGCACTGCTGCTGACTGACGGTTCGGTGCTCTGTGTGCGACCCTACGATGAAGCGAAAATTGACATGAATATTGCCGGCAGTCCGCTGTTTACCCGCGAGCTGATTCGCGCCGACCGCGGCACCGGCACCTGGGTGGCGTCGCTCGATCATATTGAAAGGGTATTCGGCTTTGCCCGTACGGAAAAACTGCCGCTGGTGGTGGTCGCCGGTTACGATCGCGCCGAAGTGCGTATGCACTGGCTGCGTAATAATCTGCCGGGTCTGCTCTCCAACTTTATGCTGCTGCTCGGGTTTCTGCTGTTCAGTTCTGTGGTGTTTCGCAAAGTGCGGGGCAGCATTCGCGATCAGCAGGAGCTCAAACAACTGCGCGACGAGCTTCTCAAAGCAAACCAGACGTTTAAATCGATGGCGATGGCCGACAGCCTGACGGGGCTTGCCAACCGCCGCAAGTTTGATACCACCCTCGCGAAAGTGCTGGCGGACGCCGCGGCTACAGGAAGCCCTGTGTCGCTGATTATGCTCGATATCGATTTCTTCAAGCGCTACAACGACAGCCGCGGCCATGCCGCCGGGGACGCCTGTCTGCGGCTTATCAGCAATACGTTGCAGATGGTGACGCTGCGCACCAGCGATCTGGTGGCGCGTTACGGTGGAGAAGAGTTCGCGATCGTGCTGCCGGATACCACCGGCGAAGAAGCGCTGGCGCTCGCGCAGCGGGCTGTCTGTATGGTCAGGGAAAAACATCTGCCGCATCCGTCGACGGATCTGCCGGAGCAGATCGTCACCATCAGCGCCGGTTGCCATACGGTGCGGGGCAACGGGCGCGAGGACGCATTCAGCGTACTCATTCGTGGTGCCGATACTGCGCTTTATCTTGCGAAAAACCACGGGCGTAATCAGGCATACCGGTTCTCAAATACCATTGCGACCGGCAATGATAAATCCATTTATGCGGCTTAGGGCGCGTGGAGCAGGGCAAGGCGTGCGTGGGTAAACGACGGGGATTCACCGTCAGGCGCGTTCCCCTGACGGTGTGGGGGCTTTAATGCTTACTGACACGCGCCAGGAACGTGTCCCACTGCGCTTTCAGGGCATCGACATGCGCTTTTTCGAGTGTGGAGAGTTTAGAAAAGTCTGCAAAGTTATCGTTGATTTCACTGTGCAGGACAAGGCCTGGCACACTGCTGTTCGCCTGCTGCTCCAGCACGGCGCGACGCTGTGCCAGCATGTTTTGCAGGCTTTTTTCACGCTCTTCTTTGCTTTGCCCGACATTGACGGGCGTGTCACTGCCGGACTGCACGGCGCTGGTTTTGTCGGTTGAAATAGCGACCGTTTCCGGGGCTTTTTTACGGGTGTAATAATCACTGCTTACGGCGTAGCTGTCCTGCATGGCGGGTACGATGGCGGTCACTTTCCGAACTCCTTCCGGTTGAAATAGCATCAGGAAGCTTATCGGCCTGTTAAATTAACCCTTTAGGGCTGTATGGTTTTCCCTACCTGTTCTGGGAGGGGCGGTATTTTTCTCCGCGATTAATTACATTATTAATACTTCATTTTCTATTAAATATGAGATTTAAGATAAATCGCAGGTTCGCTTTTTTATTAGCATGGAGATCATGATAAAACCCTTTTGTTTTATAACGTATTCTTTCCAGAGCAACGCATCGGCAATGGGTGTGATATTTTTTCCTTATTACCTTTAATAAATTTCATTATGATTTTCTTTATCCTGATCCCGGGGTTTTTTGTGAACCACTCCACATTTAATTCGTTCATAACGATTAATGCTCCTGCAATAAAAGTGAAACACATACAGGATATACGCGGAAATAATTCGAATGAGATTCGTCTTAATTTCCGGAGCGGTATTGTTTAGCGTTTTGAATGAACTTACAGTGAAACCGAATTATTTGCCTCCGGGCTTTGCTTATTCTCACCTGCTATCTGATAACACGGAGTATTACATGGCTATTGATATGTTCCTGAAAGTGGAAGGCGTGACCGGCGAATCTAAAGATGCTAATCATGCCAGCTGGATCGATGTCCTTTCTTTTAACTGGGGCGCAGCGCAGCCGGGCAATATGGCGGTCGGCGGTGGCGGCGGTGCCGGTAAAGTTAACTTTCAGGATTTAGCCGTACAGGCCATTGTGGATAAAGGCACGCCCGCCATTCTTAAATTCTGCGCCAGCGGTAAACATGTCAATAAGGTGGAGCTTTCTGTCTGTAAGGCCGGTGGTCAGCAGGTAGAATATTCAAAAATCGTTCTTGAAGATGTGCTGGTGACCCGCACGGAATTCACGGGCGTGGGGCAGACAGATACGGTTCTTGTCAGTTACTACTTCCAGGCCGCGAAGGTGAATTTCCATTACTGGGAACAGTCGAACCAGGGTACCAAAGGTGCGGAAACCAAAGCCGGTTGGGATATTAAACAAAATAAAGAGCTCTGATAAGAAAGGAGTGGCAAGATGGCAGAAATTAACTCCATGATAAATGCCCTTCTTTCCGATCGGTCCCACTTTACTGAACAAGAAATACATACCATTATCGACTTCGTGAATGAACTCGATGATGACATGCTGTATCAGTTTGAAAATGCTGAAGAACGCAGCGTAATGTATAGCTATGAGCAATTGCTGGCCAGTTCCAGACCTATTGGCATCAATAATGGCGGGCGCGATATCGAGCTGGGGTTACTTAATTCGGGACCGAATACGACGATTCAGAATAACAGTAATTTTTTCAACCGTTTTAATACTCGCGTACCGCTTTTAGGCCGCCGTGCGGGTAACATTTATAATGAAGCCACCAAAATCTCTTATGATTATGCCGGAAAAGTTATTGCCGGCATTGGTGGGATTTTTGGTGTTTCCGCCGGGGTCACTGCGGTTGTCACAACAGGGAGCGAAGCGGCAAAAGCGGCGTCTACAACCGGGGTTCGTACCGCATTTCTGGTCGCAGGCGGTTTTTGCGGGGTTGTGGGTGGCTTTCTGGTACTCCTGCGCAATACGATGTCAGACAGACAGACGGCGAATAACAAACGCTTTCTGGAAACCGTAAAAAAGGCCGTGAAAATCCGTACCAAAGTGAATAAGTTTTTCGAAGAGACCAATAACAAGGTAGTGAAAGATCCGGCGAAAGCGAAAACACAGCTTGAATCCGGTCTTGCCTCACATCCGGCCCGCTTCGCGGCAGGCCCAGGCGGCTCGACGGTTTACGCCGATTTGTCGCCGGTCGAAAAGCTCATCACCGAGGATTTCGCGACACAGCACTATGATATCCGCTCAAAAGTGGTTATCAGCCGTGGCAATCCGTGGCAAATCACACTCACTACGCTGCGTGGCGGCACTAAGCAGTTTACTCAGGAAGAGATGACCGTACTGCAGAATATCGCGAGCCGGTTGTAGCGTTCCCGCATGCGGCGGGCAACCGTCGCTTTGCTCTCCTTTCTCCGGCGGCGGCGTTAGCCCCGCCCGCATCTTTTCTCTCCGGCTCTGGTCATGGTTATGACCTCGGGCAATGCTGAGCGCTTTTTTATACAGATTATTCATAAACGGCCCAAAACATGGCGCAGTCGAATCCTGCCTGACACACTTTTCCTGTGTTTAACCACTACAGGAGAAACCGAATGACGCTACGTTATGCGCAATGTATTGAGGCGTGTTACGCCTGCGCGACGGCGTGCGATCGCTGCGCGGCGGCCTGTCTGAAAGAAGACGATCTGGATATGATGCGAGAATGCATACGACTGGATATGCAGTGCGCCAGTCTGTGTCGTCTGGCCGCGCAATTCATGGCACAGGAGAGTGAATTAGCGCACCAGGTATGTCAGCTCTGCGCGCAAATATGCCGCCAATGCGGCGAAGCGTGCGGCAAACACGAGGCTGACCATTGCCAGCAGTGCTCGCAGGCGTGTCTGCGCTGCGCTGAGGCCTGCCATAACATGCAGGCCTGATGGTCTCTGTACAGGGATGTATGGCCGCGCTGCTGCGGTCTATACCACTTTTTTTACAACATTTTTATACGCAGGGCAGTTTAATAAGCGGATCTGTCAGTCGATTGTTTTGAGGCCTGGTTTTGCTACAGCTCGCTCCTGCAACATCTTCGCGTCCCGCCATTGTCATTCATCTGTGTGGTTTTCTGGTATTGCTCTACAGCTTTTCGATGCTGCCTCCGATGCTCGTTGCGCTGTTTTGCAAGGATCGCAGTTATTTTTCTTTTCTGATGACCTTTGTCATTTTTTTTGTGCCGGGCTGCGCTGCATGGCTTGCCACACGCCGCCACATCGCGCCGCTCAAAACCCGTGACGGTTTTCTGATTATCGTGCTGTTCTGGATCCTGTTTTCCCTTATCAGCGCAATGCCGTTCTGGCTCGATAACGCGCTCGGCCTGAACGCCGCGCAGGCGCTTTTTGAAGGGGTATCCGGCATAACGACGACGGGAGCCACCATCATTAACGATGTGAGCGGGCTTCCGAAGGCTTACCTTTACTACCGCGCACAGCTCAACTTTATCGGTGGTCTTGGCGTTATTGTTCTCGCGGTTGCCGTGCTGCCGCTGCTTGGGATCGGCGGCATGAAACTGTATCAGTCTGAGATGCCAGGGCCTTTTAAGGAAGAGCGCTTAACGCCGCGTCTGGCTGATACGTCGCGCACGCTCTGGTTCACCTATGTTTTGCTGGGCGCAGCCTGCGCCGTGGCTTACCGTATAGCGGGCATGCCGTGGTTTGACGCGCTGTGCCACGGGCTTTCAACGGTTTCTCTTGGCGGGTTTTCCACGCGTAATGAAAGCATCGGCTTTTATGACAGTTATCCGGTCGAGCTGGTGGCGGGGCTGTTTTCACTGTTATCCGCCGTGAATTTTACCGTCTGGTTTGTCGCTTTCACCCGGCGAACCCTGAAGCCATTTCGCCGCAACGCGGAGCTGCACTTTTTTCTTCTGGTCACGCTGATTATCGTGCTGCTGACCGCCTGGCAGGTCTGGCATGAAGGGATGTACGATCTGACGGGCAGCCTGGTTCACGCCTTCTTTCTGGCAAGCTCAATGATTACCGATAATGGCCTTGCGACGTCAGACTATGCGAGCTGGCCTGCGCATACTATCGTCATGCTGTTGTTGGCGAGCTTTTTTGGCGGGTGCGTGGGGTCAACCTGCGGGGGGATTAAAGCGCTGCGCTTTCTGATCCTGTTTAAACAAAGCCGTAATGAGGTGCATCAGCTGGCACATCCGAGGGCAATTTTAAGCCTGCATGTCGGACAGAGTGTGGTCAATGAGCGTGTGCTGCGCTCGGTATGCAGCTTTTTCTTTCTCTATATGCTGGCCAGTATTTTGTTTATCTGGGCGCTGACCTTAATGGGCTATGATCTGCTGAGCGCTTTCGGCACGGTGGCCGCCTGCATCAACAATATGGGGCTTGGGTTCGGTGTGACGGCGGCGAGTTTTGACACGCTTAGTGACGGCGCAAAATACCTGATGTGTCTCGCGATGATTCTGGGACGCCTTGAGATCTATCCGTTTCTGATCCTGCTGTCGCGGTTTTTCTGGCGTGCGTGAGTCTGGCGGTAAACGGCCCCCTGAACGGGAGCCGTTGCCTGCGCTTAACGCATTACCGACCTTGCGGAATCAAAACCTCGCCATCTTCTTTTGTAAACGGGCCTTGCTGCGGATCGGGCAGAATAGCCAGGACTTCTTCTGAGGGACGGCACAGGCGGGTGCCGAGCGGCGTTACCACAATCGGGCGATTAATAAGAATCGGGTGCGCCAGCATCGCATCCAGCAGCGCCTCATCACCGATTTTCTCATCGTCCAGCCCGAGCGCCTGATACGGCTCGACATTTTTGCGCAGCAACGCCCGCACGCTAATTCCCATATCGCTTATCAGCGTCTTCAGCTCGTCGCGGGGCGGCGGCGTTTCCAGATAAAGAATAATGGCCGGCTCCACGCCGCTGTTGCGGATAAGGCCAAGCGTATTGCGTGAGGTGCCGCAGGCCGGGTTATGGTAAATCGTAATCGGGGTCATCAGGGTTCTCCGTCAGGGCGCGTTTTGCCGCGCCCTGGACCAGGTTAAAAGGAAAGGCGCAGGGCGAGGGCCGCAAGCGTTACCAGCAGCACCGGCAGGGTCATCACAATGCCTGCCCGGAAGTAATAGCCCCAGCTAATCGCAATATTTTTCTGCGCCAGCACATGCAGCCAGAGTAGCGTGGCGAGACTGCCGATCGGCGTGATTTTTGGGCCCAGATCGCAGCCGATGATATTGGCGTAAATCATGGCTTCTTTAACCACGCCCGTGGCGGCACTGGCCTCAATGGAGAGCGCGCCAACCAGCACCGTCGGCATATTATTCATCACCGAGGAGAGCGCGGCGGTCAGAACGCCCGTCCCGAGCGTCGCTCCCCAGATCCCGTGTTGTGCAAAGACGTTAAGCAGGGCGGAGAGATAACCAGTCAGCCCGGCGTTGCGCAGGCCATACACCACCAGATACATGCCCAGCGAGAAAATGACGATTTGCCACGGCGCGCCTTTCAGCACTTTGCGCGTATCGATAACGTGTCCCTGGCGTGCTACCAGCCAGAGCAATGCCGCTGCCACGGCGGCGACCAGACTCACAGGCACGCCGAGGGGCTCCAGCGCGAAAAACCCCACCAGTAGCAACACCAGCACCAGCCAGCCAGTCATGAAGGTGCGCCGATCGCGGATCGCCGTCTGCGGCGCGCTGATTTTTTCACGATCGTATGTCGCCGGAATGCCTTTGCGGAAAAAGAGGTGCAGCATCACCAGTGAAGCCGCTACCGAGGCGAGGTTTACCGGCACCATCACAGCGGCGTAATCGCTGAAGCCGAGCGAGAAAAAATCCGCGGTCACGATATTCACCAGATTCGAGACCATCAACGGCAGGCTGGCGGTATCGGCGATAAAACCTGCCGCCATGACAAACGCCAGTGTGGCCCCGCGGCTGAAGCCGAGCGCCAGCAGCATTGCGATAACAATCGGTGTGAGGATCAGCGCCGCGCCGTCATTGGCAAACAGCGCCGCCACCATCGCACCCAGTAAAATTATGCAGGTAAACAGCCGGGCTCCTTTACCGTTGCCCCAGCGAGCCACGTGCAGCGCCGCCCAGCGGAAGAAACCGCACTCATCCAGCAGCAGGCTGATGATAATCACAGCGATAAACGTCGCGGTGGCGTTCCAGACAATATTCCACACCACCGGAATATCGCTGAGGTGTACCACGCCGGTGAGTAGCGCAAGTGCTGCGCCTGCCGACGCGCTCCAGCCGATGCCGAGCCCTTTCGGCTGCCAGATAACCAGAACCAGGGTCAGGATGAAAATCGCACCCGCCAGAAACATACCGCTCTCCTTGACTGAATTTCATGGCTTTGATGCCAGTGAACGACGTAACAAATATGATTATTCATATATGTATTAACAAAATTTTTAGCCGCAGCGTCTGGTGTTTGCCGCGTTTTGCGTGGCCAGCGACGCAATCGCTTCACGTTCGCATAAAAACGCCTGCTCAATCACCGCAGCAGCCCAGGCGGGCATATGAGGCGAAAGCCGGTAGTGGATCCACTTACCGTCGCGGCGATCGCTGAGCAGGCCGCTGTCGCGCAGCAACGCCAGGTGACGGGAGATCTTGGGCTGGGAGAGGTTTAACGTGGCCGAAAGCTCGCAAACGCACAGCTCGCCCTGGGCACGCAGCAGAAGTGCGAGGCGCAACCGGGTGTCATCAGCCAGTAATTTAAACAGCTGTAGCGGCGTGAGAGACATCATTCACCCTCCATAAAACAGTGGAGGGTAGTGTGGAGCGCTCAAACACTGACGTCAACAACATATTCGTATTTCCGAATATGTTTAGTGGATTAGTGATATTCCTGTTGTGATAGCACCGCCTGCAACTGTGCGCGCGCTTCGCCCTGCAGACTCAGCAGCGGCTCCGGCAGACAGGGCGCCGCGACGCGTCCGCAGATTTCCGCAGCGGCCGCAATCACCCGCAAACTGCCGTGGCGGCGAAATAATTCCCACAGCGGTTCAAACTTCTCGTTCAGCGCCGCGGCCTGCGCCTCGTCGCCCTTCAGCGCGGCGTCGGTCAGCGCCCGGATGTCGCGTGGCCATAATCCGGCGACGACAGAATAGAACACGTCGGCCCCGGCCAGCAGAGCACTGGCGGCCTGCGGATCGCCACTGGTGCCAAGGGTGACGGTGGCGGGGATCTCGCGGCGCAGGGCGGAGATTTTCGCGGCCGCCTGGGCGGCATCGCTGAACGGGCTGAGTTTAATCGAGCCGATATTGGGCAGGCGCGCCACGGCGCACAGTAATTCCTGGGTAAAGGTAAAGCCCGTCGTGGCCGGATTATCATAAATGCACAGCGGTACCGAAACCGCGTGCGCGACACGCTCATAAAGCCGGTATGCCTCTTCCTGACTGAGCGGCTGATAGGAGAGCGGCGAGAGCAGCAGGCCGCGCACGCCTGCGCGCTGGGCGTCATCGGCGAGTTGCAGGATATCGTCCAGGCGCAGCGCGCCGATGCTCGTTATTACCGGAATATCCTCTGCGGCCCCGATCGTCAGCGCCGTGATGCGCGCGCGTTGCTTCCGGGAGAGGTAAGCGTAGCTGCCGGTGGAGCCGAGCGGGGCAATAATATCCACCCGCGCAGCCGCCAGATTTTCAATCAGCGACACAAAGGTTTTTTCATCCACCCTGCCGTTAATCAGCGGCGTCAGCGGGAAAGCGGCGAGACCTTTAAACATGGTGTTTCCTTATTAAATGGCCTGTCAGCGTGCAAATTTCTTCGAGCCTGCCACGCAGAGGATCACCCCCAGCGTCACGGCCAACATCAGCGCGCTAACGTGTTCATTGAGCAGCGTCGCGGCGAGCGCGAGGCCGAGAAACGGCTGTAAGAGCTGAAGCTGGCCGACGGCGGCGATCCCGCCCGCGGCAAGCCCACGGTACCAGAAGATAAAGCCGACCAGCATACTGAACAGCGATACATACCCGAGAGACACCCAGCCGGCAGGTGCCACCGTACTGAACGAGGCGGGCTGCGTCAGCCAGGCGGCGCACAACATCAGCGGCAGCGCGAGGATCAGCGCCCAGCCAATTGTCTGCCAGCCACCGAGCTGGCGCGACAGCGCTGCGCCCTCCGCATACCCTAAACCACAGAGCACTACGGCGGTTAGCATCAACAGATCGCCCTGTAGCGAGATCCGCACATTACCGGTGAGAGCAAACCCTGCCACCAGCATGCTTCCTATTAATGAGAAGATCCAGAAGGCCGGGCGGGGGCGCTCGCCGCCGCGCAGTACGCCGAAAAGCGCCGTCGCCAGGGGGAGCAGGCCGATGAACACCATTGAATGCGCGGACGTCACATGCTGTAGCGCCAGCGCGGTCAGCAGCGGAAACCCCACCACCACGCCTGCGCAGACGATAGCAAGCGACGCCGCCTGCCGCCGCGTTGGCCGCGTTTCACGTCGCAGCATTATCAGCAGCAGCGCCAGCCCTCCGGCGATGGAGGCGCGGGCGAACGTCAGAAAAAAGGGTGAGAAATCGCCAACGGCGACACGCGTGGCAGGCAGCGAACCGCTGAAAATAACCACGCCCAGCAGGCCATTCAGCCAGCCTGCCCATGGGCCCGGACGGGACGGATTTTCCATAACACTCTCCTGATAAATTGCGGCCATTGACGCCCGCCATCGTAGAGCGCTAGATTCATGACAATCAAAAAATTGTCATGGATACATTGCCGTGAAAGCGCGCTACAAAACGCTAGTCGATCGCTATGCATCGGCCATCCGCAGCGGTGAGTTAACCGCAGGCGTTCAGTTACCCACGCACCGGCGGCTGGCGGCGGAACACCATGTCTCGCTTGCCACGGCGACGCGCGTTTACGCCGAGCTGGAGGCGATGGGGCTGGTGAGCGGTGAAACAGGGCGGGGAACCTTTGTAAGGGATATCGCGCTGCCGCCGGGGCTGGGCATTGATCAACATGCCGTGGCGGCCGATGCGCTGGATCTGAGTTTTAACTATCCCGCCCTGCCAGGGCAGGCGGAACGGCTGCGCGACGCGTTGCGCCAGCTTGCTTCGGCCGGTGATATCGAGGCGCTGTTACGTTATCAGCCGCACGCCGGACGCGCGAAAGACAGAGAGGCTATCGCCGCGTATCTGGCGGGCGCAGGGCTGAAGACCTCGCCGGAGAACGTGCTGGTGGTGAGCGGCGCGCAGCATGGCCTTGCGGTGTCGGTGATGAGCCTTCTGCGCCCCGGCGATGTCGTGGCGGTGGACGCGCTGACTTACCCCGGTTTTAAAGTGGCGGCACAACTTTGTCATGTTGAGCTGGTGGCGGTGCCGTTTACCCCGCAGGGGCCGGATCTCGGGGCGTTGCAGGCGCTCTGCGAAAAGCGTCGTGTGCGGGCGGTTTACACGATGCCGACGCTGCACAACCCGATCGGCTGGGTCATGACGCCGCGCCAGCGACGCGCGCTGGTGGCGATTGCACGGCAATACGATCTGTTGCTGATTGAAGATGCGCCTTACGCCTGGCTGGTGAAACCCGCGCCGGTGCCGCTCGTGGCGCTGGCACCAGAAAGAACGGTGTATGTGACCGGGTTTTCGAAGAATATCGCGACGGGCTTGCGCGTGGGCGCGGTCGTCTGCCCGCCGCGTTTTCGGAGCGCGTTCGAACGAACCATCCGCGCCACCGCCTGGAATACGCCTGCGCTGATGACCACGCTGGTCTGCAACTGGCTGCGTGACGGCACGGTAAACCGGTTTGAGGTGCTGAAGCGCCGCGATGCGCGGGCGCGCCAGCGTCTTGCCAGGCAGGCGCTGGCTCCGCTTGAGGTGATGGGCAATCCGTCATCCTATTTCCTCTGGCTGCCGCTGCGGGAAGGCGTCCGGGCCGAGCAAGTGGCGCAAAAACTGCTGCATAAAAAGATTTCGGTTTCGACCGCCGAGCCGTTCAGCGCATCACTTCATACACCCCACGCGATACGGCTCGCACTCGGCTCTTTACCGCTGGAGACACTACGGCAGGCGCTTGAAACGATCCGGGAAACGATACTGTATGAGGAAAATCTTTAGAAGCCCGGAGAGGCGGCCTGCTGCCAACATCTTTGTTGCTCAGGCCGTAGCTTCGATAATACGCTCCCGGACGGTGTTGTCGTATATTTTGTGTCCTTATGATTAATGCTCTCCAGTATATAAATTATTAATTATTCAGCGCTGGCATTTTCCCGAAATAATTCTCGATAATTAAGTAGGGGGTGTTGTTATCTGGCAGGAAGAAAAATAACGTTACTGAAAGACAACTGAATTTATTCGTGAGGCTGGTGTGGGTTTAATATTTTTTATGCCAATTGTTTTCGCGGATTCATTCCTTGGATACATGATATTAGTCCATTTTCTTTGCCTTTTTTAAGGAAAGGATGATAAATTCCAGCGCAATTGTTACGCGCTGGAAATAATGTTTTTTTAATTAAGTATATGAATGCTTTCGGACACGGGGGTACGCCCTGATATCGCTAATGACGAAAATAATTTGCCATTAATACAGGTTCGAAAATGGATAGATTGTCATTTTTTTAGCAAAATTCATTTACATTTGCCGTTGTTCATTGTCTTGTGAATAACCACGATGCGCGTAGCATTTATCAATGTAACTCTCTGTTTTAAAGCTCCTTGTTCATTGCCGTAAGCGCAGTGAGATGTGGTGGGCGGAGTCTCGCGGCTTCCGGTTCTCCACAACCTGAAACCTTATTGTGAAGGAACACGTCATGTCTGGTTCATTTCAGGAAGAAATTCCTAAAGCCCGTATTAACCTGAAGTTAAATCTGCACACCGGCGGCGCGCAGAAAAAAGTTGAGCTGCCGCTGAAATTACTGGTCACCGGCGATTTCAGTCACGGCCAGGAGCACCGGCCGCTGTCTGAGCGCAAAAAAATCGACATAAACAAAAATAATTTCGACAGCGTGCTTTCGGAATTTTCACCGGCGCTGAATCTCGCCGTGGAAAATACCCTGACCGGTGACGGGTGCGAAGAAAACGTGCGCCTGACCTTCCGCCAGATGAAAGATTTCGAGCCGGAGCAGGTGGCGCGGCAAATTCCCCAGCTGAAAGCCATGCTCGCGATGCGCAATTTACTGCGCGACCTGAAATCCAATCTCCTTGATAACGCCACCTTCCGCAGGGAGCTGGAAACCATCCTGAAGGATCCGGCGCTGAGCGATGGCTTACGCGCGGAACTGGCGTCGCTGGCCCCGAAACACGCCTGAGGCGCACCGGGTTTATTACGGATTAACGAGAGAAATGCTGATGTCTGTTCAGAACACCCCCACTGCTGCCGGCGCCACGCAGGTGCAGGAAACCACCGGCGGCGTTTACGCCTCGCTGTTTGAAAAAATTAACCTTCATCCGGTCGACGCGCTTGATGATATCGACGCCTGGCAGGACAGCCAGCGCCTGGCGGACGCCTCCGCCGATGAGCGCGTGACCGCCGCGGTCCGGGTTTTCCTGGAGCGCCTGAAACAGTCCGGCCAGCAGGTTGAAAAGCTCGACAAAACGCTGCTTGACCACCATATCGCTGAGCTGGACCGGCAAATCAGCCGCCAGCTGGATACGGTGATGCACCATCCGGAGTTTCAGCAGGTGGAATCGCTGTGGCGCGGCCTGAAGCATCTGGTGAACCGCACCGACTACCGCCAGAACGTGCGCACGGAAATTCTCGATATCGCCAAAGAGGATTTGCGCCAGGACTTCGAGGACGCGCCGGAAATCATCCAGAGCGGCCTCTACTGGCACACCTACACGGCGGAATATGACACGCCCGGCGGTGAGCCGGTGGGCGCGGTGATTTCCTCGTATGAGTTTGACGCCAGTGCGCAGGATATGGCGCTGCTGCGTAATATTTCTAAAGTCTCCGCCGCGGCGCACATGCCGTTTATCGGTGCCGTTGGCCCGAAATTTTTCCTCAAAGATTCCATGGAAGAGGTGGCGGCGATTAAGGATATCGGCAACTACTTTGACCGCGCCGAATACATCAAGTGGAAATCCTTCCGCGACACCGACGATGCCCGCTATATCGGCCTGACCCTGCCGCGCGTGCTGGGCCGCCTGCCGTACGGCCCGGACACCGTGCCGGTGCGCAGCTTTAACTATGTGGAAGAGGTGAAAGGGCCGGACCACGAAAAATACCTGTGGACCAGCGCGTCGTTTGCCTTCGCGGCCAATATGGTGAAGAGCTTCATTAATAACGGCTGGTGCGTGCAGATCCGCGGCCCGCAGGCGGGCGGCGCGGTGCAGGACCTGCCGATTCATCTCTATGACCTCGGCACCGGCAATCAGGTGAAAATCCCGTCGGAAGTGATGATCCCGGAGACGCGTGAATTTGAGTTCGCGAACCTCGGTTTTATCCCGCTCTCCTACTACAAAAACCGCGACTACGCCTGCTTCTTCTCGGCGAACTCGGCGCAGAAACCGGCGCTGTACGACACGCCGGACGCCACCGCCAACAGCCGCATCAACGCGCGCCTGCCGTACATTTTCCTGCTGTCGCGCATCGCGCACTACCTGAAGCTGATTCAGCGCGAGAACATCGGCACCACCAAAGACCGCCGTCTGCTGGAGCTGGAGCTGAACAACTGGGTGCGCGGTCTGGTGACGGAGATGACTGACCCGGGCGACGAGCTGCAGGCGTCGCACCCGCTGCGCGACGCGAAAGTGGTGGTGGAAGATATCGAAGACAACCCGGGCTTTTTCCGCGTCAGGCTGTACGCCGTGCCGCATTTCCAGGTGGAAGGCATGGACGTCAGCCTGTCGCTGGTGTCGCAGATGCCGAAAGCGAAGTCATAAGGCTGTCGGGATGAAAATCTATCGCCCGTTATGGGAAGACGGGGCCTTTCTGGCCCCGCAGCAATTTCAGCAACAAGCCCGCTGGGACGCCTGGGTCGCGGATACGGTTGCCAGAATGACCCTGGCGAACCCGTGGGGAGTGCTTTGCGCAGAATTTGACGAAGGCGCGTTAACGCTCGCCAGACTCAATGCGACGCGCCTGGTGGTACGCTTTGCCGACGGAACGCTGATTGACACCGATCTTGCCGATAATTTACCGCCAGTATGCGATTTATCCGGGCTGGAACAGGAAAGTGTCGACGTTTTACTTTGCCTGCCGCTCCTCAGTGCAAATGGCGGCAATCTGGAGAATAGACAGGACAGCGCCCGTCCGCGACGCTGGCAGTCTGAACGGGTAACCGTTCAGGAGCTGGCGGGACATGAGCGTAGCGAGCTGGCTGTTCTGCGCCACGCACTGACGCTTCGCCTCTCAGGTCAGGATAACGGCGCCTATCTCACCTGCCCGGTGGCGCGATTACAGCGCAATCTGCAAGGGCAGTGGGTAATGGATAAGCGTTTCATCCCGCCGATGCTATCGCTGGCGGCAAGCCCTGTGCTGTGCGGCGAACTCCACGATCTTTTACACCGCCTGCAGGCCAGGCGGAAACGTCTGATGGCGATGCGGCGGGAAAGTAATGAGCGTATGGCTGATTTCGCCGTGGCGGACGTTTCTTTGTTCTGGCTGTTAAATGCCCTGAACAGCGCAGAGCCCGTTTTAAGTGAGCTCTATCAGTTTCCCTCGCGTCACCCTGAAATCCTCTACCGTGAGCTGGTAAGACTGACTGGCAGCCTGCTGACCTTTTCGCTTGAACATCACGCGGAGGAAATCCCGGCGTATCAGCATGAGCAGCCGGAACAGGTATTTCCGCCGCTTTTTGCTCTGCTGGATACGTTACTGGAAGCGAGCCTGCCCTCACGTGTCATTGCTGTCGCGCTGGAACAGGGGCCGGACTGTGAGATCTGGCGAGGGAAGTTACACGATGCGCGGCTGCGCGAAGGGGCGGATTTCTATCTTTCGGTGCGTTCAGCGCTGCCGAATCACGAACTCCAGACACGTTTTCCGCAATTGTGCAAAGCGGGCAGCCATGACGACGTTTCAGAGGTCGTCAATATCGCGCTCAGCGGTATGGTAATCAAACCGCTCAGTCATGTTCCTGCAGCGATTCCGCTGCGTCTTGAGAATCAGTATTTCGCGCTGGATCTGACCACCGATGCCGCCCGCGCCATGCTCGACGCCGGGAACTGCGCCTTCTACACGCCGCAGTCTCTCGGTGAGGTAAAACTGGAACTGTTTGCGGTGCTGCGGTCATGAAAAAAGATGAAATAAACCTCATAAACAGGGTGTTTTATCCTGGCTGGCTGATGGTCAGCCAGTTACGCAGCGGGCAGGCGATCAACGATGGTGAAGCGCTTTATCGCCGCGCCTGCCAGTGGATCACTACAGCACGCCAGACGCTGACTGACGCAGGTTTCAGCGAGGCGAGTTGTGAAACGATGGTGTATGCGTACTGCGCGCTGATCGATGAAAGCGTGATGAACCGTGACAGGCAGGACGACGGGTATCGTAAATGGCGCCAGGATCCGTTACAGGCGCGTTTTTTCAGCACGCTGAATGCAGGTGAAGAGCTGTGGGAACGCATCCGCATTGCCCTTCGCGATCCTGCGCCGGACAGTGCCGTGCTGACCTGTCTGTATCGCACTCTGCAGCTGGGTTTTGTCGGCCTGTACCGCGCGCAGGATGACGAGCGGCGCGAAGATGTGGTACGCGCACTGAGTGAATATGTCCCTCCGTTTGAGCTGACGCAGGGGGAATCTGTTGTAGTCAGCGCCTCCCGCCTGCGAAGCGGACGTCGTTTCTACTGGCTGGGGTGGATCGCGGGGATAGTGACGCTGGCGGCGCTGTGGCTTGCGTTTTCCGCTGCGCTGACGCGCCAGGTTGCGCAAATAGCAGGGCAGGGATGACGGATGCGTGAACGAAACCGCCCGCTTTTTACTCTCTTTGCCACAGTGCTGGCGCTATGGCTGGTGCTGGGGTTCTGGCCCTTTTCTGCGTTGAATAAGCTTTTACTGAGTGTCGGTATCCTTCTGACAGGCGGGGCAGCGCTGTGGTACCTGCGGCGTTATAGTTTGCGTCGTCAGGCTTCGTGCGCCCAGGTGGCAGCCGCTCTTTTGCCGCCGGAAAATTTCCAGGGGGCGCTGGTGTTGGTCGGCGGTGACACAGGAGCACTCTTTCCGGCAGGGGGTGATTATCGGGAAAGCCGACAGGGCTGGTATCTTCGCGCGGCAAATGCAGAGCAGCTCCCTTTACTGGCGCAGCATATTGCGCTCACCCGGCCTGCTCTGGTGTCGCAATTGTCGATTCTGTTGGCTGTCGTGCCTGAGCAGCAGGTCTGCGATGACACGCTGACGCAGTCGCTGCGGGTATGGCACAGAAGTATTCTGGCGTGCCGTAACTGGCTTAATGGCTTGCCGCCCGTATGGAGCGTGGTCTGGCTCAACACGCTTGATGCCGGTGGTAACACCCTGTGGTTTACCCTTACACCGGGGCGTCCGGGTTTACAGGCCCGGCAGGCTGACCATGTGACATTACCGATAGCAGAGTGGCAGCGGGAGCCCGCTTTCAGCCCATCACGTTTATCTCCGGTACTCTGGCTGGATAGCGTGATGGCTTTTATTCACCGGTATATCTGTCAGCCACTCGCCAGCCCTCAAAATGAGCTTCCTGCGCTGCCTCTCGCTGCAGTGGGTGTTTGCATGACGTCTGTTGAATCAGTGGTTGATAACCTCTGGCATAAGCAGATTGCCAGCATGACCACACTCCCGCCTTTGACACAGAAATCCAGTGAACCATTGCCATTGCCCGATATGTTGCTGGCGTCACTGCCTTGCTGGCGAGGCATTAGCTGCAGAATGCGGGATCTCCGCATCGCGGGGGTTATCACCTTCTTGTTTATCGGGCTGGCGTTGTGTGCCTCGTTTATGAATAACCAGCGGCTGGTACGTCGTATTGGCGACCATCTTGCGCGTTATCACCATCTCAGCGGGATGCCACCCGCACCAAAAGCGCAGGCACAGCAGCGCCTGCGTACTGACAGTCAGCTGCTTGATGACTGGCTGAGGCGCGGCGAACCGCTGCGTTACGGGCTTGGACTCTACCAGGGCGAGAAACTGATACCGCCATTAGACGCGGCCATCAGTGACTGGTCAGCGCCTGTCTCATCACCTCCGGTTAACAAGAACATCATTACCGAACCACAGACGATCCGCCTGGACGCGCTTTCGCTGTTCGACACCGGTCAGTGGCGGCTGAAAACCGGCTCCACGAAAGTGCTGGTGAACGCGCTGGTGGGCATTAAGGCCAGGCCGGGCTGGCTGATTGTGGTCGCCGGGCATACCGACGATGTGGGCGACGAACGCGCCAACCAGCAGCTGTCGCTTAAGCGCGCCGAAGCGGTGCGCGACTGGATGCGCGACACCGGCGACGTGCCGGAGAGCTGCTTTGCGGTGCAGGGCTACGGCGAAAGCCGCCCGGCGGTGCCCAACACCACGGCAGAAGGGCGGGCGCTGAACCGTCGCGTTGAAATCAGTCTGGTGCCGCAGGCGGACGCCTGCCGGCTGCCGGACATTCCCCTGCCGCCCTCACAGGATGAGAGCGGTACTCAACCTTAAATGGAGACAATCCCATGGCAATTCCTGTTTATCTCTGGCTGAAGGACGACGGTGGCGCGGACATCAAGGGTTCCGTTGATGTGAAGGACCGCGAGGGCAGCATTGAGGTGGTGGCGCAGGAGCACTCGCTGTACATCCCGACCGACAACAACACCGGCAAGCTGACCGGCACCCGTATCCACACGCCGTTCCTGTTCACCAAGGAAATCGACGCCTCCAGCCCGTATCTGTACAAGGCGGTGACCACCGGCCAGACCCTGAAGTCCGCCGAGTTTAAATGGTACCGCATCAACGACGCGGGCCAGGAGGTGGAGTATTTCAACACGAAGCTTGAGAACGTGAAGCTGGTGAAAGTGGCGCCGCTGATGCACGACATCAAGGAGCCTTCCAAGGAGAAGCACAACCATCTTGAGCGCATTGAGCTGCGCTACGAAAAAATCACCTGGACCTACAAGGACGGCAACATCATCCATTCCGATTCGTGGAACGAACGTACCACTGCCTGACCCAGCCAGCAGACGGGAGACCGTCTGCTTTTTTGTCTGCAGAGCGCCTGGTGCGGATGTTCTGCAGACAAAAAATATCACCACTCCGCCCCTGTGCGCTTCGGGTAACAGCGAGGGGCGGTAGCGTGTCTGAAAACAGAGGAAGATGAGCATGGAACACCAGTCAGCCGTATTACTGCGCCGTTTAAATCCATACTGCGCCCGCGCGCTGGAAGGCGCTGCGAGCCTGTGCCAGGCCCGCGCCCACGCGGAAATTTTGCCCGAACACTGGGTACTGAAACTGTTTGAGCAGGGCGAGGGCGATCTCACCGTGCTGGCCCGCCGTTACGAGTGGGATATGGATGCTATCTGGCTGGATCTGCTGGCTTACCTTGACCGCCTGCCACGCTCGGTCAAAGGTCGACCGCAGTTGTCTGACAATCTGGAATCGCTGCTGAAGCAGAGCTGGCTTATCGCTTCACTTGAAAACGGCGAGGAGATCCGCAGTGTGCATCTGCTGGCCGCGATGATTGAGATGCCAGCACTGCTTTCCTGCGATGGCCTCTGGCCGCTACTGACAGTGGGTCGTAGTCAGCTTGAGCGGCTGCGCGGACTGCTTGATGCGCAGTCAGACGAACGCCCGGAGGCGCAGCAGGAAGCGCTGTTATCCCGTGCGCCTGCCGGTGAAACAACAACGTCACCTGTAACGCTCCCCAGCGACCCGACAGAGGATCCGCTTTCCGCAAGGCCAGGACTGAACAAAGCGCTCCAGGCGGTGCTGGATAAATTCACCCAGGACATTACAGCGAAGGCGAAAGCCGACGGTATTGATCCGGTTTTTGGTCGCGATAACGAAATCCGCCAGATGGTGGATATTCTTTCGCGTCGGCGTAAAAACAACCCGATTCTGGTGGGCGAGCCAGGCGTCGGGAAAACCGCGCTGGTGGAAGGACTGGCGCTGCGCATTGCTGAGGGCAATGTGCCGGAGAGCCTGAAGTGTGTCACCTTGCGTACCCTTGATCTTGGGCTTTTACAGGCAGGCGCAGGCGTGAAAGGCGAGTTTGAGCAGCGACTGAAAAATATCATAGAGGCTGTACGTCAGTCGCCGACGCCGGTCCTGCTGTTTATCGACGAGGCGCATACCATTATCGGTGCGGGCAACCAGGCGGGCGGCGCAGATGCGGCTAACCTGCTGAAACCGGCGCTGGCACGCGGTGAACTCAGGACCATTGCAGCCACCACCTGGAGCGAGTACAAGCAATACTTTGAGCGTGACGCTGCGCTGGAGCGTCGCTTCCAGATGGTGAAAGTCGACGAGCCGGATGACGACACCGCCTGCCTGATGCTCAGGGGGCTCAAGTCCCGCTACGCGCAGCATCACGGTGTGCATATCACTGATGATGCGGTCAAAGCCGCCGTCACGCTCTCACGCCGCTACCTCACTGGTCGTCAGCTTCCTGATAAAGCGGTGGATCTGCTGGATACCGCTTCGGCGCGCGTGAGAATGAGTCTCGACACCGTACCGGAGCCACTGACGCAGCGGCGTGCCCGTATCAGCGCACTGGCGATGGAAAAACAGGCGCTGCTGGAAGATATCGCAATGGGTAGCCACGCCCACAGCGAGCGGCTGGCAGAGATTGAAGAGGAAGAGGTCAATATCCTCACGGAACTGGACGTACTGGAAACGCAGTACGGTCAGGAAATTACCTTAACAGAACAGTTGCTGGCCTGTCGCCGTGATCTTTCCCGGCAGGCGGAGAGCGCGTCGCTGCAAAGCGAACTGGCGATTGTGCAGCAGGGCACTCCGCTACTGGGGCTGGACGTGGACGCGCGTACCGTGGCGACAGTGATTGCCGACTGGACCGGCGTACCGCTTTCATCCCTGATGAAGGATGAACAGACGGAGTTGCTGAGCCTGGAGCAGCGGCTGGCCGCCCGGGTGGTTGGTCAGGACGTGGCGCTGGAGGCCATTGCACAGCGCTTACGCGCATCGAAAACCGGGCTGGCATCAGAAAACGGCCCGCAGGGTGTGTTCCTGCTGACCGGGCCGAGCGGTACAGGTAAAACCGAAACCGCGCTCGCGCTGGCGGACACGCTCTATGGCGGCGAGAAATCGCTGATTACCATTAACCTCTCGGAATACCAGGAACCGCACACCGTTTCGCAACTCAAGGGCTCTCCTCCGGGTTACGTGGGTTACGGCCAGGGCGGCATCCTCACGGAAGCGGTGCGCAAGCGCCCCTACAGCGTGGTGCTGCTGGATGAGGTGGAAAAGGCGCACCGCGATGTGATGAACCTCTTTTATCAGGTGTTTGACCGCGGTTTCATGCGCGATGGCGAAGGACGGGAAATCGACTTTCGCAACACGGTCATTCTGATGACCTCCAATCTCGGCAGTGATCACATCATGCAATTGCTGGACGAAAAACCGGACGCCAGCGAGACCGATCTGCATGAACTGCTGCGTCCGATATTGCGCGATCACTTCCAGCCAGCGCTGCTGGCGCGATTCCAGACGGTGATTTATCGCCCGCTAAATTCGCAGGCGATGCGCACCATCGTGGAAATGAAACTGTCGCAGGTCAGCCAGCGCCTGAGCCGCCACTACGGGCTGACGACGCATATTGATGAGAGCCTTTACGACGCTCTGACCGACGCCTGCCTGCTGCCGGACACCGGGGCACGCAACATCGACAGCCTACTGGCGCAGCAAATTCTGCCAGTATTGAGCCAGCAATTGTTATGCTACAGGGCGGCAGGACAGAAACCCCAGCACCTGACGCTTGGCTGGAGTGAGGAAGAGGGGATTTTGCTGGAGTTTAAACATGACTGAAGAAACTAAGGATGAGTTCAGAATCAAAGAAGGTGGTATCAGGCTGCTTACGCCAGGTGAAATAATGCTGGCGCAATCTGTTTTAAATCCACTATTGACTATTCGAAAGTCTGGATCCACAGGGAAAGTTATCTGCCCTTCAATCTTCAGAATAGAAATGCAGCAATGACCCCTAATGGTGAAATTTATTTTCGTGACCATTACCGGGATGATTTCTCTCAGTCTACAGATCATATGCAACATATATTTATTCATGAAATGAGCCATGTCTGGCAACGCGAGAGAGGAATGAACGTTATCTGCCGGGGCCTGGTGAGTTGGCTGGTTAGTTATCGATATACACTTGATGGTCGATTGCTCAGTGAATATCCAATGGAGCAACAAGCACAGATTATTGCGGATAATTTTATTTTGCAGACATTTGGCTATGAAATATGGAGTCACCTTGAAAATCAAAAATACCCTGACATCACCCTCGATGGGGATATTTCTGAAACGGTGATACGTGCCGGTTACAGAGCGACTTTAAAGGGGTTCCCATGGTAAGTGAGAACAACGTTAATACGTTTAACCTTCTGTTTTTATCATTTGCTTGTGTTTCAATCCTGACGGGATGTCCGGGGCCCGGTGACATAATGCGCTTTGATGAAACCGCAAAGGTGAGCAGCAGAGGGAGGGATGTTTGTATAAATATTGATAATGCACAGGATTATCAGCCAGTGGATATCGGGATAAATCTAAGGGGAATACCCCCAAAAGAGAAAAAGTTTGATTTTTCACCAGGTCTCAGGATTAGTGCCGGGGAGCTGTGTATTCCTCCTTCATACTATAGTTTTGAAAATGGTAATAAGTATATTGTTGAATTTGTACTTCATGCAACTTCAGGAGTTAAGGATCCGAGAAGTTTTGTTGTCGGTGTTGGAGTAAATAATAATCATGTCTATAATTTTCCTTTGAGCGAACGTGAATTCGCAAGGCCGTATGGTTCAATTCAGGTTCCAGAATAATAAATATCCGTATTTAACGACGCATTCGTAAATATGGATTTTACATTGGGGAATCTACACATCGTACTGGTTAATCAGGCAAGAGTATTTATCTCTTGCCTGCATATCATGACCGGAAAATTATTTCAGATAAATATTTATCAAGTATTACAGCTCTTGCCTGCGCCTTTAAGGCATGGGGCCGTAATCACCTTTTTCGTGCTCGCTGAGTACCCCTGATTAAACCTGTTACTTGCCGTTGGCAATAAAGTTATGGACAGCAGATTACCCCAAGGAGCCAATATCATGAGTCGGACCGATACGCTTAAAAATACCCTGGCTGCGCTAACGGGAAGCAGGTTGAACCGCTACCGTCTGGATATTCCGTCATGCCCTTCATTACTGGATGTCGAAGATTTTAGCGGCGTCGAGGCAATGAGCCAGCTCTACCACTATGACATCCGGTTCACCAGCAGCGACCTTAACATTGATGCCACGCAGCTGCTGAGCAAACCGGCCACGCTGACCATGGGTGCCGGCCCACTGACGGGGCTGGTTGAGCAGAATGTGGTGCACGGCGTGGTGACGCACTTTAAGCGTATCAGCGGCTCACGCGACCAGGCGACATACCAGATTAGTATTGAGCCGTTTCTGGCGCTGCTCGGTAATCAGTTCCGCACCCACCGCTTTTTCGTCAATAAATCAGTACCGGAAGTGGTGGAGCAGATCCTCCGGGAACACGGCCTGCACGAGTGGGAATATGAGTTCCGCCTTAAACAGGTTTATCCGCCGCGTGAGCAAATTAATCAGTACCAGGAAAATGACCTGGCGTTTATCGAACGTCTGCTGTCTGAGCTGGGAATATTTTATTTCTTTACCCTGCAACCAGACGCCAGGACGGAGGTGGTGCATTTTGCCGACAGGCAGAGCGCCTGGCAGTTTGGTAAAACACTGCCGCTGAACAGCCCGTCAGGCGCGCATGACAACGGTGTGGATTCGGTGTGGGGCGTGAGTGTACGGCACAACGTAGTCGAACGCAGCGTGACGGCCAATGATTACAACCACCGACAGGCGCAGAAAATACTGATGTCCGCCCCGGCGGATATGACCCGGGGCGACGGAGAGGGCGTCACTTACGGCGATGTATATCACTATCGTCCGCGCCATCTTGAGCGAGGCGACAAACTCGATCCAGCAGCGGAAACCGGAAATTTCTGGGCGCGGCTGGAGCATGAGCGTTTTCTGTCTGAGCAGACCCGCGTAACTGGCAGCAGTACCGACCATACGCTGAGCCCGGCACAGGTGCTCACCATTACTGAGACCGCCATTCCGCCGACGCTGCCGGATGAGATCGACAATGGCGTCGTCATTATCAGTGCCGGTTACTCTGCCAGCCGTAAAAATGCACTGCACGTGGCGTGGGTGGGAATGCCCTACAGCGAAACAGTGTGCTGGCGTCCGCCGTTGCTGCCGCGCCCGAAGGTCAGCGGCACCATGACGGCCCGGGTGACCAGCGCCCGGGCGGGGGATATCTACGCCTGGCAGGACGCGGCCGGTCTGTACCGGGTGAAGTTTGACGCAGACCGTGACGACAAATCGCCCGGCCAGGAGAGCATGCCGGTACGCCTGGCGAAACCCTACGGCGGGGACGTGTACGGGTTTCACTTCCCGCTGATACAGGGCACGGAGGTGGCGATAGCCTTTCACGAAGGCGACCCGGACCGGCCATATATCGCCCATGCGCTGCACGATTCGCGCCATCCGGACCACGTGACGGAGGCGAACAACACCCGCAATGTGATACGCACGCCGGCCAACAACAAGCTGCGGATGGAGGACAGACGCGGCGAGGAACATATCAAACTCAGTACGGAGTACGGCGGCAAGTCGCAGCTTAATCTGGGACATAACGTGGATGCGGGGCGGTCACTGCGTGGCGAAGGCGCAGAGCTGCGCACCGACAGATGGGTGAGTATCCGCGGCGGCGCCGGGGTGTTTATTACGGCGGACAAGCAGTCAGCGGGCGATAAAATGCTTTCCATGAAAGAGGCGATTGCGCAGCTGGAGAACGCGCTGAGCATCGCGCGGAGCCTGTCGGATGCGGCAGAAAGTGCAGACGCGCTGCCGTCGGATATCCGGAGCCAGGTGACGCTGACGAACGCCCTTAAAGACCTGGTGAAACCGGGGATGGTGCTGAATGCGCCGGAAGGGGTGAGCATCACCAGCCCGCAGGCGGTGCGCGTGGCGTCCGGCAGCGCGAGCGTGGGGATAATGTCTCAGCAGAACACGGACATCAGCGCCCTGAGTCGCGTTACGGTGGCGGCGGGTGAGGCGGTGAGCGTGCTGGCGAAACAGGCTGGTATGAAGCTGTTTGCGGCGAAAGGGAAAGTGGAAATCCAGGCGCAGGATGATGCGCTGGAGGCGCTGGCCAAAAAGGAAGTCACCGTCACCAGTACGGAAGGTCGGGTGGACATCACGGCGGCAACAGAACTGGTGATTAACTGCGGGGGCGCCTATATCCGGCTCAGCGACGGAAATATCGAACTGGGATGCCCCGGAAATATTTTACTCAGATCAACGAATGCGCAAAAAATGTCTCCTTATGAATACAAGGGAAACAGCTGGTCAAAATTGGGCAAGGGAAACGGAGTTATTTTAAGAAATCAGTATGGCGATCCGGTAAGAGATGCGAATGGTAATATCGTCTATGAGATGGAGGAAAGTAAGCGGCCTTCTCCGGAGGTTATGAAAAAGGCATTGCAGGCTCAGAAAGAGATGCTGCTTAAGAGGAAAGCCGAACTGGAACGCTGGAGCGAAGAGGATCAGAAAGCCTTTAAAAAAGCGTTTGGACGTACAGATGATGCTTCCAGAAAAAAGATCGCTGCTGCGGTTGACAAAGAAATCGAACTCAACGACTCAATGTCCTACGATAACTTCAAGTTTGCCGATCAGAATGTACATGCATATGTTTTTCAAGGAGACACAGAGGACCATTTTATCTATATAGGTAATAAATTTTCTGGAGATCCTTTAACTGGCCCGGATTCTCAGGTAGTGACTCTCAGCCATGAAATGTCACATTATAATGATGTTTTGGGAACTGATGATATAACTATCGGAAATATGGATTTTGAGAAAGCTGCGATTAATTTTGCGCAAGACTGTTCAGATAATGCGCTTGATAATGCTTATAACTTTGAAAGGTATTTTCAATGAAAATGATAATCTTGTATATGTTTCTTGCTTTTTTGACGATCACAGGAGAGAGCATGGCTGACGAAATTAATAGTAATGGATATTATAACCATCGTTATAATAAAAGAGAAAGCCTACATTCAGTGTTTAGGGTTGCTGGCGATGGTGAAAAATATGCATACGATATTAATGATTCGCAAAATGAAATTATAAAAAAACAAGAGGGCATTTTATTCTCTTTGTCTATACATAATGTTATAAATGATCTGTACGCCTACGTCAGTATCAAAAACACCGGTAAAAAAATCTATACGCCTGGAAAGGAAATCTTTATGCTTTTAAAAACCAACTTTCCGGAGATTTTTTCAATGTAATTTCCGAAAAAACAAGAATGGATTATCTCGGCGTTAAAGTTAACTTCGGATCTGCGCCTGATTCTGTAGAGGATTATATTGAAATAGTGCCGGGTAACGAACTGACAGAAAAGATAAAGCTAAGTGGTTATTATCAATTTTTACCGAGTACTCATTCATATGATATTGGTACAGTCACTATACCTTTTATGCGTAGCCCCAAGGTTGGGAAAAATTATCTTACACCAGATAACTTTTTTCTGGCCAGAAGTAACCGGGTTGCTCTGACAGTCGACGGAAACAAACTCAACGACAAGATAATTGACTACTATACAGTAAGATAACCTTCCTTCCTGTTTATACGGTGATGCCATGCAAACTTAATATTGAAATTCTGGGAACCAGCAAATCAGTCTGGAATATGAACGGAGATAAAGCATGAAGCTGTCCATTACACTATTGTCAGCGTTATTACTGACAGCCTGCAACAGGGTGTTGTCTGCGAACGAGCAGGGTGAAATAAAAGCGCCTTTTGATGAGTGGTACTTCACCTTTACCACGCCCCGGGCGTTGCCGGCGCAGGTTACGCTGGTAAAAATGCTCGACATCAACGGGTACGCCAGGATTTTCCGCACGATAGACCAGCCCCAGGGCAGCAGTGTGGGAAGCTGGGATCAGTATGCAGGGATGGGGCCATCTCCTTTTAACCAGGCCCCCTCACCGCCGACTATCATGATTTTCTGCTGGGATTCGATCATTGACAAGAAAGTGTACGAGACCACGCTGCTGTTCGCGCCCGAAACCTGGCATAAAATGCTGAGCACGGAGAAAAGTAACTACAGCCCGAAAGAGATTTATTACTTTCAGTATATGGTTATCGGTCTTGCGCCGGAAGGCAAAGTACGGGTGTGGCTGAATAATAATGGCCGTCCTAACCTTGAGCAAACGAAGACGGAGATTAAAACCAGGTCAGGGAAAGATCTCAATATGTGCAAGGGAGTTACGGGAAGTGATTTTTCCAAAGGTTATAGCAATACTACTAAAAATTTTATAAAAGGGAAAACCTATCCCTACGGAAACTGGTGAGCTAACAGTTATTTATTCGGCCTAAATTAAATTCTGTATTCTTTTCCTGCTAATAAACGGAGAATAAAATTGTCAAAAGGATTCGTCGTGCTGGGCGATAAAACTACGCATGGCGGCGTGGTGATTTCTGCCTCTTCAACAATGGTAGTCAATGGGCGCATTGTGGCACTGGTAGGAGATAAAGTAAACTGCCCGGTTCCAGGGCATGGTACGAATAAAATTATTGAAGGCTCGCTAGAGTGGATTTCAGATGGCAAGGCTATTGTAGTTAATGGATGTCGGTGTGAATGTGGCTGCCAGGTCATTTCTGCTGACCCGGAATGTTCAATAGGATGAGTAATGAGCTGGGAAAGGAAGAACGCTGTTGTAACAGAGTTGCCTCCGGCACCATCATTATATCGATGGCTGTGCACAGGCGTTTTAGCATTCATCGTGGGAGCATTATTATTTGTACTTCATGCGTCCAGTAAAATAAATGTGTTATCAGCGATTAATATCTGGGCGGTTTCTTTTTTACCTATCATAGCATGGCTTTTGATCTTTTTTGTCAGATGCTATTTACGCCTGCGGGAGGTAAAACAGCATCTTTTTTTGCAGAAAGAAGCGCAATACAGTCAGCAACAATGGACGCAGTGGGCTGAGCGCTATGTTGCTATTTTAGCCAGCGCTGTCATGCTGCCCGACCATTTTTCTGCCCGCGATTTTGGGACAGAGCGTGTGCAACAATACGGACTTTCTCGCAGATTAGTTTTTCCTGTCGGTAAGAAGAGAGATGATATCAGTACCCTCAGATTACTGATCGGCGCTGTAGAAAATGAGCTGCGGGATGTTTCTGCAAAGTTGCCATTGCAAATTACGATAGTGAGCGATTGTCCTTGTGATCGTTTGACGGATGATTTCTTCACTGTCTGGCATGAATATCTGACTCAACCGATTACCCCAGAAAATTTGCGAATTACAGCTTCACTCTCTTTTTCGGCCGTAGAAGAACGACTAAAAAAAGCAGAGCTGGCGGCTGAATTAATTCTTGTGATGCAACTCAGCGGAGAAGAAAACTATTCCGATGGTTTGGCGGCGCTGTTGCTGGCAAGTGATGATGTAGTGCGCAATTGCGGTATGCCATACCCCACATCTGGATATCCGGGCAAGGGAAGGCGTCAATAACAATGAGAGCGGGGCGGCGCTGGCGACGGTCGTGCGTATTTACCAGCTGAAAGACCGTAAGGCGTTTGACAGCACTGATTACCCCTCGCTATTCGCCGATGACAGCCAGGCCATTAAAGCGGATCTGGTCGCTGAAAAAGATATCCAGCTGCGGCCAGGAGAATCATTCTCACTGGATATGCCTCTGGAGGAGACGGCGCAGTATGTGGCCGTGGCGGGGATGTTTATGGCCCCTGACGACACCAACGATAGCTGGCGTCTGGTGCTGTCACGCGACGATCTCGAACCGGATACGCCGAGAATTATTGAGGCCAGCAATAATCGCCTCACGCTTCAGCCGGTTAACGACAAATAAAGAAAGGGCCACCCGCAAAAGTGGCCCTTTTTATTACTTACAGGCCACCAGATCGGCCATCTGTTCAGCGTTCGGCAGGCCAATTATCTGCTGAAGCAGTCGGTCTTTGTTCAGATAATAAATCGCTGGCGTGCCATTCGCGCCAAGTTGCGTCATCAGCTGCTGGTTATACTGAATCTGCTTAAAGGCCGCAGGCGACGTTTTTTCCGGCAGCGCCGGTTTGTTTTTCCCGGCTGAGCTTTCAAGATCCTGCCAGGTTTTTTGCGGATCGTCGGAGCCCAGCACCGCGGCGGCGTAGCGCCCGCTGTCCGGGCGGATCACGCCCACCAGCAGCGTTTTCAGGCTGATGCTTTTATCGTTGAGGTACGGCTGCGCCTGCTCCCAGAACTTATGGCAGTAAGGGCAGAACGGATCGGCGAACACCACCACTTTGCACGCGGCCTGCTCGCTGCCTTCGTGAATGCCCTTCGCCTGATCCAGCGTTTTCCACATTTCGCGCCCGGCCGGGATGTACAGCTCGTCGTTAATCAGCTTTTCACTGAGGTTATTACCCTGCGCGTCATACATATAGCCGGTGATGACATGCTTTTTATCGGGCGTCAGATAAAGCGTCACGCCGGTATCCTGATATTTACCGAGCCACGCCTGAACGCCGCCCGGTGCGGTGAAAGGCTTGATAATCGTAATGCCCTGTTTTTCCAGCTGCTTTACCGGCTCCGGTAAATCATCAGCCTGCGCGTGGAAAGCCGCGAGCAGCGCGCCCGCCATCAGCATCTTTTTCATTTTCTGTCCTTATTCATTGTCTGAGAGGTGGCCGCGCCAGCGTTATCCAGCGCGCTAAGCAGTTCCGTTTTATTGAGCAGCGAGGAGAGCATTTTGCCATCCGGTATAGCAGGGCCGAACACGGCGTTAAACGGAATGCCGCTTGCGCCGTGGCGGCGCAAAAATGTTTCAATCTCTGCCGAGGGTTTGCTCCAGTTACCCTGTAACAGCACCACGTCATTCTGATGCAACGCGTCTACGACATCGGGGCGGTGCAGCACCATCACTTCATTGACCTTACAGTTCAGGCACCAGTCGGCGGTGATATCGACAAGCACCCGTTTATGCGCGGCAAGCGCGTTTTCGAGCGCCGCCTGGCTGAAGGGCTGCCAGTGAAGCGGCCCTTCGCGGCGGCCGTCCGGTGCAGGTGCCAGAAACGCATATAACCCGGCACCGAACAGCACGCCGAACGCCAGCGTTCGCAGATTTTCCCGATGGCGCGGCAGTTTTACTGCGCAGCGCCAGAGAAACAGCGCAATCATCAGACCGCCTGCGATAAGAACGTAGCGCGCGCCCCATTCCTTCGCCAGCAGCGACATCAGCCAGAGGCTGGAGCCGAGCATCATCAGCACCAGCACCAGGCGCAGCTTACTCATCCACGGGCCGGGCCGCGGCAGCCAGCGCGCCACGCCGGGCATCAGGCTGACGAGCAGCCACGGCAGGCTCATGCCGGTGCCGAGCGCGAGGAAAATCAACCACAGCTCCGGTAACGGCGCGGCCAGCGCAAAAGCGACGGCAGTGCCGAGAAAAGGCGCGGTGCAGGGCGTTGCCAGCAGCGTCGCGAAAGCGCCTTCCAGAAAACTGCCGCCCACGCCCTGGCCACCCGCCGTGGCGAGCCGGGTAGTGAGCGCGGCGGGCAGCCTGATCTCTATCACGCCCGCGAGGCTAAAACAGAAAGCCCAGGTGACGACCGCCATCGTGGCGATAAATCCGGCATGCTGGAACTGAAATCCCCAGCCCGTCCACGCGCCCGAGAGCCGCAGCGCGCTCATGATGGCCGCCAGCACCATGAACGAGAAAATCATCCCGGCGCTGGTGGCGAGAAAGCGGATGCGGGTCTGGCGACGGTCCGCCTGCGCCAGCGTCATCAGCGAGGCGAGCTTCATTCCCATCACCGGCAACACGCAGGGCATCAGGTTCAGAATAAGCCCGCCGAGCAGCGCCACCGCGACGGCTTGCCAGAACAGCGGCGCGCCGTCCGGTTTTACCGTCATCTGCTGGCTGGTGGTCCCACTGCTGAGCACCAGCGAAACCGCCTGAATACGGCTGGCGTCTGTAGGTTCGCCACGTTCGTTGAGGGCGGTGAAATGTGCTGTGAGCGTGTCGCCTGAAGGTTCCAGCACGGGCACCGAAAGCGACACGTTGTCAGGGTTATCGGCAAACAGCGCCGGTTGCGGCCAGCCATCGGGTGAGGTCGCCGTCAGGCTGAGCGTCGAACCGCGAGCGGAGACGTTCTTCACCGTAATGTTGCCGGTGTCTGGCGGAACGGTCGCCATTGCCGCGTTCCAGTCATCATCAAAACCAGGTGACGAACCATCGGCCAGATCAACATCCAGCGGGAAGGTGTTCACCACGCAGAGGTTGCTGCACAGCGAGAGCGTCAGCGTGCCGCGCAGCCGCGCGGTTTCAGTGGTGGTGACTTCCAGCGGGAAGGTCACGCCGTCATGATAGCCGACCGAGCTGAACCCGGCGGCGTCAAAGCGCACCGGCTGCGGCCAGTGCCAGGTGGTCTGCGCTGGTGTTGACCAGTCAATAACGGGCCGGAACCCGCCGTCGCCGGGTGTTCGCCAGTAGGTTTTCCAGCCTTTATCGAGCGTGATAGCCAGCAGCAGACGCACTTTACCGTCGGCGGGCGCGCTGCTGCGCACCTGAATATGGGCGTGGGAAGGCTGCGCCGGTAGCAGCCAGCCGCTGTCCGCAGCCCAGGCCGCAGACATGCTGAGCGCCAGAAGCCACAGGCTTCTGAAAAGCATTTTCATCTATTTTCTCCATGAATAATTAACTGAACAGGACGAACCCGGTCAGTCATTCACGGAAGACGCAGTTTTTAAGGTGTATTCGTAATAGCGGAGGGCGCGGGATCGCATCCGGCAGGGCGCGGACGTTCACGGTGACCAGCACAGCAAGCAGGATAACCAGCAGGCCGGGCAAGAGAATGATGGTGTCGAAGTGGAGCGGCTGCGCGGCAAGGAGTGAGTGTGCGCTGAGTTCGCACGGGGAGAGCGACGGCGTGGTCGCTTCATGACCACTGTTTTGCGTCGCGAGGCTGATCTCAGCCGCTTTGACCTGCATCTGATGCAGAATGCTGGCGCGCTGAGTCAGGCAAATCAGCATCACGCAACAGGCAATGACCAAAAGCAGTGTTGCTTTCAGTTGCCGGTTTTTTGTGTAAGCGGAGCCTGCGGTCGTCATCATCGGCAAAAGAATAGTGAGCGCCCGGTTATCGGGCAAGCGCTGTTTTGTAAAGTAATCATGACAATTCACGCAAAGCCATTCAGCGCGGCAATAAAACTCGCCCGCAGGCAAGCTCAGCCGCGATCGTCTTTCGGCCCCAGAAAATAGAACGCGAAGGGAAGCGAGATGATAAACGAGAACGGCACGCTGTAAATCAGCACCCACGCGCCCTGCATGATAAACATCGACGCGCTCCAGTGCTCCATCGGCATGTTGTACTGTTCTTCCACGCCCTCAAACGTGACGCGGGAGACGACCGTCAGAACGGTGATGAAAACAATCACCAGTGCCGTCAGAAATTTTTTCCCGTCACGGGTACGCAGTTTTTCCAGCATGATCTCTCCGGTTTGTTTTCCCGCGGTGTTTTGGTGTTTGTACCGGCTGGCGACGCCATGTAGTTGCATAAACAGCGAGAATGAAAAGTGGCGCAAGTGTATCGTAAATGGCAGACAAATGTTACGGTCTGGAGGCAGATGCTGCGGTGTCGATATCAAATTCCATAGTGCGCGCAATCTATCTTATGTTAAATAACCATATTGTGGCTGATAATTTCCGGTTTTCAGTTGCCACTCTTCTCCATGTCATGCTTACTATAAAACGTTTATCACAAAGCCGGATCCTGGGCTTATCAACAGCGTAAACGACAAAGAGAAAAGCATTTTATGACAGCTCCAGAACTGACGTTTTATGTGGATGATGAAGGAATTTCCGTTGACCTGGTGTTGTCGGCGTTTGGCGAAAACCCTGTCCAGTGCATAAATCTGGATGCTGATACAGTCGATAAAAAATACCAGGCCGATATTCAATTTCTTATTAAGAATCAAAATGCTTTTTTTGAGAAAATCACTGATGAAGCCAGGGAATACTGCCAGCGAGTGTATGGTTGCGCTGCAAAAAATCTTCTCCTGATAAAAATTTATCTTTCTCCTGAGACGGAAAAAAGCGTTGGATTTATGTTTTCTGTCGATGTGGATCCCGAACACGGATTGGGATTAAAATTCAATGGGTTGCAGTTGATAAAAACAGGTAGTAGCGAAACGGCATTTTTATAGTGTTTTAAAGCAATCTGGCGTGAACTTATCTTTAGCTGTCAAGATAAAATCTCTCCTGGTAGATTGAAAGAGCCAGTCAACATAACTCAGAGAAGGAAAAGTATGCCGGTTTCCTGTGGAAAAATGATTACAGAAGCGGATATCCAGCGCCTGGAAAAAACATACTGCATCAGCTTGCCTGAAGATTATAAAACGTTCCTTCTGTTAAATAATGGCTTTGTGGTTAAAAGCCCGGATTATTGTAATTTAGCGTATGGCGGTGTCGATGAGGGCGCTATTGCGTTTAATGCCCTGTTTGGGTTGGGGACTGAAAATGAATACTGTGATATTGAGTATAATAATGAAGAACTATTCAGTGAACTGGATTTTATCGACAGCAAATTAATCATCGGCGACGATCCGGGTGGTAACTATTATTTGATGCTGAATGGAGAACGCCAGCAGGGCATATTTTACTGGGACAGAACGCATCTGCATGCTGAAGATATCCTTCAACAGTTTGAGATACCTGAGCAAAATGAGTGCGGCAACCTTTACAGGTTAAGCGATACATTTACGCAATTCTATCAAAGCGTTATCGACAATACGCTTGCTCAGGGAATGCAGGTAACGCGTGATCTGTGATAGCCATTGCTGACCCCGCTTCGCCATTTTCCGCGCCAGCGCGCAGCCAGAAATGATACTATCTTACTCATAACGCCCTGTCCCGGCAGGCATAAACACCACCATCAGGAACGCCCTATGAGTAATGATATTCCTATCAAGTTTTACGACATCGCTGACGAGTACGCGACGGAAACAGAGTTGCCGGTAAGCGATGCGGAGCGCGACCGCCTGGCGCACTACTTCCAGTTGTTAATCACCCGTCTGATGAACAACGAAGAAATCAGCGAAGAAGCGCAGCATGAGATGGCGCGCGAAGCGGGGATCCCTGAAGGGCGTATCGATGAAATCGCCAACTTCCTGAATCAGTGGGGCAATGAGTAACGCCTCTGCGCTACACAGCCTTTGCGAAAAAAAACGGCCCCTTTACGGGGCCGTTTTTACATTACCGTTTCTGATTACACAAAGTGGATGTGCTTCTTGCCATGATGGGGTGAAACCTCAATGCGCGCCTCCACCTTGAATACCTCGCGCAGCATCGCCTCCGTCAGCACCTCATCCGGCGTGCCGCTCGCCACCACCTGCCCGCCCTGCATCACAATCAGCGCATCGCAAAACATCGCGGCGTGGTTGAGATCGTGCAGCGCCACAATGCTCGTCACCGGCAGCTCGCTGATGAGGCGCATCAGGTGCATCTGATGATGAATATCGAGATGGTTGGTCGGTTCATCCAGCAAAATCTCGCCGGGCGACTGCGCCAGCGCGCGGGCGATATGCACGCGCTGCCGCTCGCCGCCGGAAAGATGCTGCCACCCGTCGTCACGACGGTCGAACATATCCACGCGCTCCAGCGCCTGACGCACGATCTCGTCATCCTGGTGCGTCCAGGACGAGAGCGGCGAATGGTGCGGAATGCGCCCAAGCTTCACCACGTCGCGCACGCGAATGTTGGCATCGGTCATCGCGTGTTGTTCAACGAACGCCACGCGCTGCGCCAGCTTTTTCCTGGACAACCGCGCGATGTCGCCATCGTCCAGCAGCACCCGGCCCGCATCCGGGCGACGAAGCCCGGCGAGAATGCGCAGCAGCGATGATTTCCCGGAGCCGTTCGGCCCGAGCAGGCCAAGCGTTTGTCCGGTTGGCACGCTCAGCGACACGTTATTCACGATACGCTTTTTACCCGCCGACCAGCTGAGGTTTTCCGCGCGGATGCTCATGAGAATCTCCTTGAGCGATACAGGATCACCGCAAAGAACGGTACGCCAACCAGCGCAGTCACCACCCCCACCGGCAGGCTCTGCGGCGCTATCAGCGTGCGCGAGGCGATATCCGCCAGCACCATCAGGATGGCGCCCATCATCGCGCAGGCGATCAGTAACCGGCGATGCAGCGGCCCGAAGAAATAGCGCATCACGTGCGGCACCACCAGTCCGACAAAACCAATCGAGCCCGCCATACTGACGATAGCCGCCGTCATCAGCGCCGTTACCGCAAAGAGGATCAGGCGCACGTAACCGACTGGAATGCCGAGTGAGGCCGCCGCGTCATCGCCAAAGGTAAAGGCGTCCAGCGCTTTGGCGTGCCACAGGCAGACCGCCAGCCCAATGACGACCACCGCCAGCACCAGCTGAAATTCCGGCCAGCGCACGCCGCTGAAGCTGCCGAGCAGCCAGAACATCACGTCGCGCGCCTGCTGGGCGCTGGCGGCGGTACTGATGGTATAGGCGGTGATGGCGTTGAAAAGCTGAGAAGCGGCGACCCCTGCGAGGATCGTACGCTCATTGCCGCCGCGCGCGCCGTTGGTCAGCAGTGCGACGAACGCGAACGCGGCGAACGCCCCGGTAAACGCGCCCACAGAGAGCGACACCGCCCCGCTGCCGATGCCGAGTACGACGATCGACACCGCGCCGGTCGACGCCCCGGCGGAGACGCCGAGCACGTAAGGTTCCGCCAGCGCGTTTTTCAGCAGGCTTTGCAGCACCGCGCCGCAAATGGCGAGGCCCGCGCCGCTGCACGCGGCCACCAGCGCCCGGCTGAGACGAAAATCCCAGATAACCGTTTCATGGATGCGGTTAAGCGGAACGGCGGTCAGCCCGAGTTTGTTAGTCACCGCTGCAAATGTGGTTTGCAGCGGAATGGAGAGTTCGCCGATGCCCACGCTCAGCGCGATCACCAACGCGAGCACGACGACAGAGAGCGCCAGCAATATGAACGACGGCAGACGCCGGGTGACGGTTAAAGAGACCTCCGCCATCAGTTCAGCCCGAGCTTCTCAAGCTGCGCCGCCACCTGCTCCGCGCCGTAGAGCGTGCGGATGGTCGGATTCATCGCCTGGCCATCCATCACCACGATATGCCCCTTTTTCACGGCGTCGAGCTGGCTGACCGCCGGATCGGTTTTCAGGAACTGGATTTTGGCGTCGGCGTTATCCAGCGCCCAGCGGTTGCGGTCAAGGCTTGAAACGACGATCACATCCGGGTTGGTGGCGATGATGCTCTCCCAGCTGAGCGTCGGCCACTCGCTTTCTGACGTGACGGCATTGTGGCCGCCGAGCAGATGCGCGATGTAACCCGAAGCGCCGTTTTTGCCGCCGACGTAGGCGTCAGAGGAAGGCGACGCGCTGGAGAACCAGAAGAGATACGACAGGTTTTTATGATTTTTGCCGAATTTTTCTTTCAGGGCCGCTTCGCGCGCTTTGAAATCTTTGGTGAGCGCCTCACCGCGCGCTTCGACGTTGAAAATCTTCGCCAGATCGTCGATTTCTTTATAGAGGTACGTCATATCCCACAGCTGGCTGCGGCTGCCGTAGATATCGCCGGTGTTTTTCTTCGTAACGCAGACACCAGGTGAGAGATAGCTGTTGATACCCACCGCCGCGAAATCTTCACGCTTCGCCACTTTACTGTCCGGGCCTAACAGCAGCGGGATCTGCGCGGCGACAAAATCGGGGTTCTGCGCGAGGATTGACTCAAGCGTCGGGATTTCAACCGTCAGCAGTTTGACCTTTTCATTTTGCTTCGCGAGCTGCGGCAACACTTTTGTCGGCCAGAAGGCGCTGGCGGCCATTTTGTCTTCAAGGCCCAGCAGCAGCATGATTTCGGCGGTGTTCTGCCCGAGCGCCACCATGCGCTCCGGCGCTTTTGTAAAGGTGACTTTCATGCCGCAGTTATCAAGGGTCAGCGGGTATTGTGTGGCAAGAACAGGTTCCGAAGCGGCGCAGAGCAGGCAGAGCGCCAGCGCGTGTTTTACTAAAGCATTCATCAACATCAACCTTAACGTGTTTTATCGCCGCGTGCCGCACGGGAATGGTTACGGGCCGGACAAATTAGAATTTGTATTATGCAAATGAAAATCATTCTTAAGAGGAGGTCTTATACCGGGGCGCCTGCGGGAAGTCAATATCGTCTCGTTGACGGTTTTCGGCAGGCGAAAGTTGCCAGAGACGGCGCAAATATGTTTTAAGAGAGCCCTCACTTTTTCTGAACAGTTATGCGGTTTTCATGTCCACTCATGCACCCCATGCCGCAAGGCATACTTCTCCTTATCTGCTCTCCGCCAGCCAGCTGGTATTTAACATCGGTTTTTACGCGGTGGTGCCGTTCCTGGCGATTTATCTGCGCGATGACATGCTGCTCTCCGGTGGGCTTATCGGCACTATCATCGGGCTGCGCACGTTTTCACAACAGGGCATGTTTCTGCTGGGCGGCGCGCTTTCCGACCGCTACGGCGCGCGCGCCATTATCCTGTGCGGCTGTGTGGTGCGAATTACGGGCTATCTGCTGCTGGCGCTGGGCGGCTCGCTGTGGGCGGTGGTACTCGGCGCGTGTCTGACGGGCGTTGGCGGCGCGCTGTTTTCGCCGTCGATTGAATCGCTGCTGGCGCAGGCCGGCACGCGCAGCGAAGCGGAAGGCAAGCGCAGCCGCGCCGAGTGGTTCGCGCTCTTTGCCGTCTGTGGCGAACTGGGCGCGGTGCTCGGCCCGGTCCTTGGCTCGCTGATGGCCGGGTTTGGTTTTAAAACGATGGCGCTCGCGGGTGCGGGCGTATTTATTGTCGCGCTGGTGGCGCTGTTTATACTGCTGCCGCGCACGCCGCATCGCGACGGCCCGCTGCAGATTGTTCCCTGGTGGCAGACCTTTCATCAGCCGCGCTTTGTCGCGTTTATCCTCGCCTACAGCGCGTATCTTTACAGCTATAACCAGCTCTATCTGGCGCTGCCGGTGGAGCTGCGCCGCTCCGGCAGCAGCGATGCCGCGCTCGGGCCGCTCTTTATTCTCGCCTCGCTGTTGATTATCACGTTGCAACTGCCGCTCGCGCGGATCTCGCGCCGTTTCGGGGCGGCGCGTATGTTACCGCTCGGTTTCGGGCTGCTGGCGGCCTCGTTTGTCAGCGTGGCGCTGTTTGCCCCGCTCCCGCCTTTCGCGGGCTGGCTGCGGCTGTTGCCTGCAGCATGTATGGTGACGCTCCTGACGCTGGGTCAGATGATTATCGTTCCGGTGGGGATGGATCTGGTTCCGCGTTTCGCCGCGGGCCGTAATCTCGGCGCGCACTACGGCGCGCTGGCCTCGATGGGCGGCGTGGCGGTGCTGGCCGGTAATTTTCTGCTGGGCGACGCGCTGGATAACGCGCTGACGCCCGGCCCGCAGGCGGCGGTGCCGTGGCTGCTGCTGGCGGTCTTTCCGTTGTGCAGCGCGCTGGCGATGGCCGTGCTGTGTCGCTTCTACGCACCGAAGGGCTAAGGGGCAGTCGGGAGAAGGAATATTACCCGATGAGTGACATTGTCACGTTTTAAACGGTTCCGTGGGCTGTTCACCCGCTATGGCGGCGGGGAAACCACACAACGGCTGGCTTCTTTGAATGCTATGTGTGCACTACGGTTACGCGTTAGCGGAACAGGTCAAACGGTAACTTATCTTTAACAAAATTAATCTATCGCTGCACACGCCAGTGTGCAGCGTCGGCTGCCTGAAGAGAACGTTCAGGTGCAAATTATCAGGCCAGTTATCATCCACAAGGCGCGCCGGGATCCCAGGACGTGACCGTTGGGAGTGACGGATCGCAGCGCATAAACACACACCATGCCAGGCGTTGATGCCTGCCGTCTCCCTTTACTTTTTATGAATGGTTAAAAACAGCAGAATAATATTAGAAACGCTTAAGAATTTTCTTGGTTTCTGAAACCGGTCTCATCATAAAATCCTCACATGTCTTTATTTTTGTGTTTTTTCATCAGGCTTACCTTTAGTGATACTTTCCTGACAATATCTCCATACTTTTTTAAATAAGATGGCAGGATATAACCTTTTCAATAAGTTCTAAAACTGTGTTTTAAATAAAAGGAATAATGGGTGAGGTAATAAAAGCCGTACGCTATTTCACCACGGTGATTAAAGAAGATACAGATAAGTGGGTGAAAAAAGGAGATTTAATGAGAGATCGGAAGCGTCATCGGCCCTGATAACGCTTCCGGGAGAGTGTTTAACGGCGCTTGCCGCCGCGTGAAGGCAGCGTACGCGATTTCACCAGAACAGTATGCTTATAAAAAGCATAGCCGATGATGACAACCAAAAAGACGATCAATGCTATGGTCATTTTGACGATAACCTTCCTGATGGTGCGACTATTTTAATAATGACGGTATATCATACATGAATCTATATTACAGATGCATCTTTATTATTTTCAGGGCTGTTTAGTCTGCGTTTAATAATATTCTGTGGCGCAATCCATTATCAATAGCACGTTAAACCGGCGCAGGTTTTATCCCGAGGTTATTTGTTATGCACGTCCATGTTGGTGAAAAAAACGCCCGCTGATTTACGCTACCATAACCCCTGTATTCGGTTGTCATAGCAAAAACGGATGATCCGCTGTTTCCGCCCTTTCTGTTCTCCTCCACATACCACCTCTGCAGATTGCTACTTATTAAAATGTACCTTTGAAAAAGTAGCTTTACCGAAAAGCACGCTTAAGGGGATAATCCTGCTACTTTTTACGAGGCGCAACATCGCGGCTGCGTGCGTTTACGAGGGGATGATGACGGAACTGCCTGACGACAATCTGCTGCCTGGCGCTTTTTCAGGTCTCGATCCCCATGCGCTGTCAGTGGGTGACGAGGCGCTGCCCCTCAACCCGGCGATGGCATATCTTTTAAGCCTGCCTTCCGCCGCGAGCCGCCAGACCATGCGATCCTTCCTGCATATCGTCGCAGGCATGCTCGGTGCTCGCGCGTTGCAGCACTGCCCCTGGGGCAGCCTGCGCCGCCATCATGTGCAAGGACTGCTGGAGATGCTTTCGGCTTCCGGGCGCGCACCTGCCACCATCAATACCTATCTGTCTGCCCTGAAAGGCACCGCCCGCGAGGCGTGGATGATGAAGCTGATGGACACCGACAGCTATCAGCAAATCCTTGCCGTGCGGGCGGTACGCGGCAGTCGTCTCACCCGCGGGCGTGCATTAACTCCGGAAGAAGTGCGCGCGCTGTTTTCGCTCTGCGAGCAGGACAAAAGCTGTAAAGGCCCGCGCGACGCGGCGATGCTGGCGGTAATGCTGGGCTGCGGACTGCGCCGTTCGGAAGTGGTCGGGCTGGATTATGCGAGCATTCTTGAGCAGGACCAGGCGCTGCGCGTGCTCGGCAAAGGAAACAAAGAGCGGCTGGCATTTATGCCGGACACCGTCTGGCAGCGGCTCCGGCACTGGACTGACAGCGTACGCGGCGAATACCCCGGCCCGCTCTTCACCCGCATCCGCGCGGGTGACGATGTCACGTCTGAGCGCCTGACCCCACAGGCGGTGTATCATATTCTGAACGAACGCCGTATGCAGTGCGGCATTGATAACTGCGCACCGCACGATCTTCGCCGCACGTTCGCTTCCATGATGCTCGATAACGGCGAAGATCTGATAACGGTACGCGACGCAATGGGCCATGCCAGCGTCACGACAACACAAAAATATGACCGCCGTGGCGATGCCCGCCTGCGCCGCGCGGCAGGCAAAATTAAGCTTTAAAAAAGCGGTTAACGGCCCATTGCGTGGCCCGGCAAAATGTTACGCTCACCATCATCGTTCAACACTTTCTCAACTTCCAAAACCAGGGACAGGTATGGTTTCAACACTGACATGGATTGACCACGACAGCCGCGCGCGTGAACGCACACTTCGCATCCTCGCACAGTTTCAGGAAAAAGAGAGCCGGGATGAACTCGGCATCGGCACGGTGCGTGATAGCCTCGCGGACTTACTTTTTCCCGGTACCAGCACCATCCAGACACGGCTGCGTTACATGCTCTTCGTTCCCTGGATTTACCGGGCGCTGGAAGACAAAAAAGTGACTGCCGCGCAGTTTGCCGGCGCGGCGGATAAGCACGAAAGAGAACTGGTCAGACGGCTCCAGACGGCCGATGACCATCACGGGATGTTCGGTAAAAATGCCGGTGGAGATATTAAACGTCTGCCCAGCTCCGTTTACTGGGCTGGTCTTGGTGCCTGGCACATTCGGCTTACACCTTTTTCTCAGGGCCAGTATCACCAGCGGATCGATGAGACCTATCGCCAGAAGCGCCGCATTGCACGCCAGCAGCGTCACGCCCGCGATCGCGCGGATGATCCCGATACCGAACCCGACAACGTGCATAACTGGCATCCGCGATTACCGGCGACGCCTGCTGACTTTCCTGAAAAGGTGACGTTCCTGCTCACTCGCGATGAGGCTGAGTTCATCCGCGACCGTCTCCAGGCGGCATGTCCGCATAGCCTGCTGGCCTTTCTGGCCTTACAGGACGATAAGCCGACAGGCGCGTATCCCTGGGAGTATGCCAATAGCGGTCGCTTTTCCGCGACACATCAGACGATCCTTCACCATGCACGCCTTTTCTCGGAAGTCATGCATGGCGCGGCGCTCTCCTATAACTACCAGCTTGCCGAAAAGATCGAGCGTGAGGGGCTGCGTGAACTGCATGAAGAGAATTTCCAGGAATGGCGCAATGCTCTGCCGCTTGCGGAGATTGCACGCTGGAACATAAACGAGTTGTGGGCGCTTACTCACCGGGAAGGCCATCAGATAGCTCCGCAGACACGCCATTTTATCGAATCCTGGGTGCGGTATCTTCGCACGACGCCAGACGCGCTTCTGAAGGGCGATGCCAGCGCGCTGATTCAGTATCGTGAACAAAAATTAAAAGGACCGCGCTCGCGGTTCACTAACAAGCGCGCGCAGGAGCAATGGCGCGGTCACTCGGGTACGAGACGGATCAATTATCGCTGGAATACCGTTAAAACGTTGCTCGCTGATTTGCACCAGGGGCTGTGTCAGGAGGCGGTATGCTGAGCCCGGATGCAAGAAGCCTCTATACCGCCGCGCTGACGCCACCGCCGGGTATGCGTTTTGATGAAGCGCTGGCCACGACATTTTCACTGGATCCTACCTGTCTGCTCGAAGCGCCGGTGCATCTTGCACTGATGTCCATGGAAAACCAGGCGGAACAGGACGGCCTTGCCATGCTTGAATCCCTGCGACGTTATGCCGGACGCATGACGGTCTATGTTCAGCGCGGACGCATTCAGTTGCCTGCCATAGTGCGACCCAATCCGTTATTTAGTCTGCTTGAGCCGATGATTGTCGAAGTGAGCGCGCCCAACGTCGGTGTGTTTCACCCCAAAATCTGGGTGTTGCGTTTTGTCGCTCCCGGTCAGGACACGGTGATGTACCGCCTGTTGGTGCTGACCCGCAATATAACGACCGATCGCTCGTGGGATCTTTCGCTGCAGCTTGAAGGCGTCATGGGGCGCAAAAAAAGGCCGGTGAATAAGCCGCTGGCTTATCTGCTGCGCCTGCTGCCGGGTCTCGCGAGCAGAGGCATTGCAGATGAGAAAACGATGCAGGCGCAGCGAATTGCTGATGAGCTTTATCGCGTTGAATGGGAGTTACCGGCAGGTTTTCAGGAGATGGCGTTTTATCTGCCGGGTATTAAGGCATTTAACTGGATCCCGCCTGCCTCACTGCGCATGGCTGTCATTTCACCGTTTTGTTCCGATGAGGCGCTGAACGCGCTGGTACAAACGACACAGCGTGCCGAGGCGTTGATTTCCCGACCGGAGGCGCTGGCAGCGTTAAAACCCGCCACGCGGGAGGCGTTCACGCAGTGCTCTCATTTAGACGATGCTGCGGAAACC
This sequence comes from Cronobacter sp. HA18003, assembly GCF_011605905.1. NCBI lineage: Bacteria > Pseudomonadati > Pseudomonadota > Gammaproteobacteria > Enterobacterales > Enterobacteriaceae > Cronobacter > Cronobacter sp. HA18003. The sequence goes on from NZ_JAANQO010000028.1 coordinate 113,902, forward strand.
GACGATGGTGAAGACACAGACGCTGTCGATATGGCGGCATCGCTCGCGACGGGCCTGCACGCCAAAGCGTATCTTTTTGAAACCCAATATTATTCTTTATATACGCACCTCGTAATGGGCTCTGCCAACGCGACTAATGCCGCGCTAAAAGCTGCCAGAAATATTGAGCTGCTGGTCGAGCTAAAGGGTCGTCAGCGCGATATCGGCGGCATCGATACGTTGCTTGACAAAGAGGGGATGGGCGAATACCTGGTGGATTTTCAGGCAGATGAGTTACCGCCGGTGGATGCAAGCGCCCAGGCTGCCGCGCAGGCGCTGGAACACGCCAGAGCACAACTGGCCGCGTTGCCGCTGTCGCTTACCTGCGATCCGGTGGACGATGAGCAATGGCGGCTCACGCTGGAGGGCGTTTTGCCGAAGTTTAAAGGTGTTGCGACGCTCAAGGCGTGGCCGGTCACGCTCATTGGCGAACATGCGGTTTTATTGCCGACAGAAGGCGCTGACGGCCCTTTCCCCCTCGGGCAGTTTTCGCTGCGGGCTGTCACCGGGCTGACGGCGTTTGAGCTCACTACCCGCGAGCCCGCATTGTGCGTCCGGTTTGTGCTTAATCTGCCCGTGACGGGCATGCCTTCAGAGCGCAACGCGGCTATTCTGCAAAGCGTTATCAGCAACCCTGACGGCTTTCTGCGTTATCTGCTGTTATTGCTGGATCAGGATGACCCCGCACTGCCGCTACAGGAAAAGTACAGAGTCGCTGCCGGGTGGCTGGCCCGTCTTGCCGATGGCGAGGATTTTCCTCTGCTGGAAATGCTGACACGCGCCGCCAGCCGCACGCCAGAACGTTTAAAAGAAATCGCGTCGCTTATCGGTGAGCTGCGCCAGGGAAACCGGAACGCGGTGATCCCGGAGGATTTTCTGGCGCTCTGGACGGTATTTGAAGCCGCCATGGAGGACGCGAATGTCTGATAATCGATTTTCTGCGCAGGCAGCGCTGGCCACGCTGAAAGATTTTCAGCGTGATACGGTCGATTATGTGTTTGAGCGGCTGTTTGGCGAAAACAACACCACACGGTTTCTTGTCGCCGATGAAGTCGGGCTTGGCAAAACATTGATTGCACGGGGCGTTATCGCCAGAACGCTGGAACATCTGCAGGATAAAAAAGATCGCGTCGATATCATCTATATCTGCTCCAGCGCGGCGATTGCTGGTCAGAATCAAAAAAGGCTCAATCTCAGCGGCTCTGAAGGGTTCTCGCTCTCTACCCGGCTGACCTATCTGCCACGGCAGGTCAGCGAGCTGCGCAATAATAAAGTTAACTTTATCAGCCTGACGTCAGGCACAACCTTCGACCATACCGTAAGTCGTGAAGGCCATGCGGGAGAGCGCGCCATTTTGTACCGGATTTTGTACGACCTCCCGCTGGGCCAGGGCGAGCGACGCACCCGGCTGCGTACAGGGCTGTTAAATCTTCTACAGGCGCGAATGGGAAAAGCGAGCTGGCGCGCCACCGCGCAGGGGCTGCGGGCTGATGAACTGGATAATGACCTCTGCAGGATGTTCCGACGCGAAGTGCTCGACGATAAACCGCTTTACGCGCAGCTTAAGCAGGGTTGCGAGCAGTTTATACGTTACCGTGACAGCAGCCGGATCCCGCCAGACGATACGCAGTTACGGCTTCGGCTTATCATGGCGCTGCGTCAGAAACTGGCTTTCGTTTGTCTGAAGGCCCTGAAGTCCGACCTGGTGATCCTCGATGAGTTTCAGCGGTTTAAGCATCTACTGGACGCTGAAGACGATACCGCGCGGCTCGCCACGGCCCTGTTTGAACAGAAGGAGGCGCGTGTTCTGCTGCTTTCCGCCACGCCTTATAAAATGTTCACGCTGGATAACGAAACCGGGGAAGACGATCATTACCCGGATTTTATCCGCACACTGTCATTTCTGATGCGCGATCCGGCGCAGGTCAACCACGTCAGCGCGCTGCTTTCCGCTCACCGGGCCGCACTGCATGCCGGTATGCCTGAAGGTGAAAAAGCACGTCTTCAGGATGCGCTTTTGCGTGTGATGTGCCGCACCGAAAGGATTTCTGATACCCGCGACCGTAACGCCATGCTCGTTGAAGTTCCCCGCATAGCGCCGCTGCAGGCCACGGATATCCGGCATATTCGTGCCGTTGATGCGGTTGCGGCCTGTGTGGACGCAGGCGATCTGGTGGAGTACTGGAAATCGACGCCCCATTTGCTCAACTTTCTGAAGCGCTATGCGCTGCGTAATAAACTTGATGCGGCTATCGATGCGCCGTCACCTGCGCTCTCTGCGGCGCTGAGAGCGGCCCGCGATGAGTGGCTGACGCCCGGTCAGCTGGATGATTACCAGCCGCTTGAACCCGGCAACGCGCGGATGCGGCTTCTTTTTGAAGACACCATCGATAACGGGCTCTGGCAACTGTTATGGATGCCGCCATCGCTCCCGTATTACACACCAGGCGGCGTCTGGCAGGGGAAAACCCATCTGACCAAGACGCTTATCTTCTCCTGCTGGAATGCGGTGCCGGATGCTATCGCCACGCTCTGCTCTTATGAGGCAGAGCGCCGGATGGTCAGCGGCGCGTCGGTTACGCATCGCGAGCTTTATCAGAAAATCAAACCGCTGTTGCGGTTTGCGAAAGCCAGCGCGGACGACCGTCTGACCGGTATGCCAGTCATGGCATGGCTGATGCCCTCACCGGTCCTGGCGACGGCGATTGATCCACTCACGATGGCCTGTGCCGGGGATAACGGCCCGCTCCCGCTGGAAACCGTGCTGGAAGCCGCCCGTGACATCTGCGAGACGCTTGTCGCCGCTTTACCCTCCAGCCCGGCGGAGGGCAAAGCCGATCCGCGCTGGTACTGGGCTGCGCCGGTGCTGCTCGATGCGCAGGGCGGGCTACTGGCGTGGTGTAAAGACCCACAAGGCTGGCGGGCGCTGGTGACGCCTGATGCGGATGACGACTCCCACTTCACCGCGCATCTGGAACAGCTGACAGACGCCGCCGAGGGACGCCTTACGCTCGGGCCGAAGCCAGACGATCTGGCGGACGTGCTCGCACTGTTCGCGCTTGGCGGGCCTGGTACCTGCGCATTGCGTGCGTTACAGAGGGTAGATCCGCAGACGGCGGGCGACAGCATGACCCTTCTCACCGGTGCGGCGACCATCGCCTCGGGGTTCAGAACCCTGTTCAACATGCCGGAGACCATTGCGATGCTGCGTGGCGCAAGTGAGGAGACCTACTGGCGTTTAACGCTGAAATATGGCGTTGAGGGCAATCTGCAATCCATGCTGGATGAATATGTCCATACGCTACGGGAATCGCCCGGCGTGCAGGGATCTGGCGTCGCGGCACAGGTGGCCACTCTGTCCGCGCATATCCAGTCTGTTCTATCGTTGCGTGTCTCCCGGCTGCATCTGGACGCGCTGGAGGCTAACGATGCGGGCTTTGAGCGTGTAGAGTTTTCGACCCGCTGCCGCTTTGCGCTGCGGTTTGGTGATATCCGGGATGACAATAACGACGCGCTGGTACGGGCAGAAAGCGTTCGCGATGCTTTCAATTCGCCGTTTCGCCCGTTTGTGCTGGCCTCCACGTCCATTGGCCAGGAAGGGCTCGATTTTCATACGTGGTGCCATGCGGTGATGCACTGGAATCTTCCCGCAAATCCTGTCGATTTAGAGCAGCGCGAGGGCCGGGTGCATCGTTACAAAGGGCATGCGGTGCGGAAAAATATCGCGCATGCTTATGGCATTGCGAGCCTTAAGGGCCACAACGCGGGCGACCCGTGGCAAACCCTTTTTGCGCGGGCAGCGCAGGACAGAGCGCCTGGGCAGTCCGAACTTATCCCTTACTGGATCTTTGAGAACGGCCCGGCGCGCGTGGAGCGCCGTATTCCCGTGCTGCCTTACAGCCGGGAAACCGGCAAGCTCAAACGACTGAAGCAGGGGCTCGCGTTGTATCGCCTGGCGTTCGGACAGCCGAGACAGGAGGACTTACTCTCAAGTCTCAGCCATAACGCCCCGATCTCTGAAGATGCCCTTGCCGGAGGGCTGATATCACTTAAGCCGCCCGGCCGGTCCGGTAAAGCGTAACGCCGGTTACGGTGCAATCTCCTGCCCGCGATAATCGATAAACCGGCACTGCAGATTATCCAGCGCGGCGTTGATGACGTTTTTCAGTCCAGCCGCGCTCTCGTCTACCGTCACCGGCGCACGTTCGCCGCCCATATCGGTCTGGACCCAGCCGGGATGCAGCAACAGCACGCTGCGTTTACCCGGCAGCGCCGATGTCACCGCGAATGAGCGCGCCAGCGAATTCAGCGCGCTCTTACTGGCGCGGTAGAGCGCCATGTCGCCGGTATCGTTATTTGTAAAGCTTGCGGTACTGGAGGACATAAACGCGATGACACCGCCTTCACGGACCTGCGAGAGCATCGTCTCCGCGAGTCGCACCGGTGCGATAGCGTTGGTCAGAAAGAGTGAGGCGATCTCCTGTTCGGTGGCCTGCGATACGCTCTGATGATCGGGGCCAAAAATACCGGCGTTGACGATGAGCGCGTCAAAGGTCACAGCGCTGAGGTGTTCTTTGAGGTGGACTACGCTTGCCGTGTCGGTCATATCGACGATTTGCGTGGTGATACGCGGATGGGTGTCTTTGTGCGTTGCGTCACGCACCGTCGCTATCACGTCGGCGCCCTCCTGCGCGAAAGCATTCGCCAGACCACGGCCAATCCCGCGCGATGCGCCGATAATCAGGATATGTTGTACAGTCATGATTTTTTAACCTGCAATAATAATGAACCCATACTGATGGGCTTAATCACTCCGCAAGGCGGTAGACCCCTGCTCCCCAGTAGCCTTTTTCCGGTTTACGGATTTCACGCCAGCCCTGACGAACAAGGCTGCGGGCAATCAAACGATTCATGATGCCATGCCCCATCAAAAGCACCGGACTTTGCGCGTTACCGGCAAGCGCAGCGAGATTTTGCGCAGCCATTGCCGCGCGTGCTTTTGCGGCATGCAGCGTTTCAGCATTGCCCGATAACCCGCACAGCCATAACATGCGGAAAATGCCACTCCAGGCCAGCGGCGACAAACGCAGCCTGCCAATACTGTGCACCGGCAGTTCTGCCTCCCGGTATAGCGCATCGGTTTGCACTGGATCACACCCCATTGTTTTTAGAGAAGAGAGGGCACGAGGTAAATCGCTGCTGATAACAATGCCCGCTCTGGCTGCTAACGCGCGGCTTGCCTCAGGCGGTAAGTCATTCCCCGTACCGGCCTCGTTATAACGGCTTATCCAGCCTGGCATATCGCGGGAGCCGATCGCGCCTGAATGCGCTATATCAGGGCTGCCGTGACGCATCAGAATAATTTCCATATCTTCCATTCCACGGGTGGTTTACCTGGCGTGAAAAAAATATCCCACCAGCGCCAGTACCACCACAATAACGCCTGAGAAAATCGCTCCGCTGGCCCATGCGAAGGGAGCGATCTCTTCTTCTTTTTTGATATCCGCGTAACGCTTTAGTGCCTGCTCTGCCAGGGGCGCGTCAATCTCTTCGAACTGCTTTTCATAGCCTTTGGCTTTAAGCCGCGAGGCTTTTTCGGTATCGGCTTTATCGAACGCAAACAGCTGAGTGCCTTTCTTATAGAAGACAAATGTGGTCATGGTGGACTCCTGTCGTGGTGACGCGCTATGCCTAACATACCGGAGCGGAATACATTTTGTACATGAATACCTTAAAGCGCTTTTAGCAGAAAAGCAGACCGTCGCTGATACATACAACCATGAATAAGTGTCCATCAGCCGGAATGGAAAAACAGAGGAAGTGGTGGCGGGGAATTATTCGCAGGGCGGTCGGGCATACAGGGAATGATCGGTAATCCGCCTGTAAAAACGCCCGGTACAGGTACCGGGCGTGGCATAAAAAATAACGTTTTTTATCTGCTAATCAGAAGCTCTGCCAGTCGTTATCTGATACCGCGGCGGCGGCGGGCACCGGGCGCAGCGTTTTGATTGGCGTCACCGGCGCGGCGACATGACGCGCCGCGCTTTTCGCATGACTGGCGGCGGCGATGGTAAATGCACCAACCAGCTGGTTCAGGGATGCGGCCTGCTCCATCAGCGACTGCGACGCCGCCGAAGCCTGCTCGACCAGCGCGGCGTTCTGCTGGGTTACATCGTCCATCTGGTTGACGGCCAGATGCACCTGATTGATGCCCTGCGCCTGCTCCTGCGCGGCGACCGAAATCTCATCAACAATATCCGTTACCTGACGCACCGCCTCGGTCATTTTGCCGATATTCTGGCCGACGCCTTCCGCCTGCGCGGAACCGGTTTCGACGTATTGCATTGAGTTCTCAATCAGTTCTTTGATTTCCCGCGCGGAGGAGGACGAACGCTGCGCCAGCGTGCGCACTTCACCGGCCACCACGGCAAACCCTCTGCCCTGCTCGCCCGCACGCGCGGCTTCTACCGCAGCGTTGAGCGCCAGGATGTTGGTCTGGAAGGCAATCCCCTCGATCATCGCGATAATGTCGGTGATTTTCGAGGAACTGTCGCGAATACTGCTCATGGTCGTCAGCATGGTATTGACGCGCGACTGGCTGTCTTCCGAAATATCACGCGCGTTTTTCGCAAGCTGGCTTGCAAGCTGGGTATTTTCCGCAGTCTGACGCACGGTTTCGCTCAGCTCTGACATGCTGGCGGCAGTCTGCTCCAGCGAAGCGGCCTGTTCTTCTGTGCGCGACGAGAGATCTTCGTTACCGGCGGAGATCTGCCCGGAGGCCGAGCTGACCGACTGCGCGGACGCTTCGACAGCGGCGAGTGATGAAGCCACATTGGCTGCCAGCGTATTGTACGCTTTGGCCGTCTGGCCTATCTCATCCTTACGGGAATCGTCAGCGCGCAGTGTCAGATCAAGATGCTCGCTCGCCGTTTCCAGCGTCTGGCGCATGCTGTTGAGCTGGTTGCGAATCGAGAAGATGGTCTTCAGCGTGAAAAAGCCGAGAATAAGGATGACCACTGCCGAGCCGCCAATCAGCGTCCAGAGCGTCTGGTAATAGGAGCTATCATTTTCCTTACGCAGCGTTTTGCCGACGTCAATGTTGACCCCCAGCTGTTTCTGGTACAGCGCGATCAACTGACGCGCGGCACCGCCGACACCGTTGTCATCACGCAGTGCGGCGAGCGCGAGAGCGTTGTTGTGTGCACGCGAGCTCTCTAAAAATGCCGGTAACCGGGACTGAACCGTCTGAATCAGCGTACCGGCGCTTTCAGAAATCTGCCGGTCTTCCTCGCTGGAGATTTCATTTTGCAGGTAAAACTGGTTCTGCGTGGTGATGCGGTTAATGACCGTATCAATCTCTTTTTCAATCTCGGCCTGACCTGATGCGTCAGCGGTATTCTGGTGGCGGTAGAGCCAGATAATTAATGTATTACTACCATCAATCATTTTGCCGATATCAAGCACCGACGGAAGCGTGTTTTCCTGGACGTACTGGAACCTTGCCTGAAAATTGCTGACGACCACTACCGATGTGATCACCATAGCGATCAGCGCGGCAGAAAGTAATGAAAACGTCAGCATAAGACGTTGTGTAATGGACATGGAGTGTTTCCTCGGTGATGCTTATTTTTGCTGTATGGAGCCAGTGCTTAAATCAAACCGGCACAACGAATATCGGCAGCCAGGCATGCAATAATTAGCCTCCGGCAGACGCTTTCTCGTATGCCCATGATTAACAAAACATTAAATTTTTTAAAGTAATGACCTGGGAATGGTGTGGGAATTTGTTGCGGTGCTTTTTTAGGCTCGCCACGGCGCTTTGCTCTAAGGTTTATGTCAGTAAGCGAAAGCCTGTGCGCCGTTGCACTGGCGTCGCCACACCTCAGGAGGCCTTTGTGATCACACTGTGTAACGCCTGCGGCACGTCATATCAGGTTGACAATGCCCGGCCACAGCGCTGCAAAATTTGTGACGATGAGCGGCAGTTTGTTCCGGTAACGGGGCAGCAATGGGTGGACCATGATGCGCTGCTGGCGACCCATTCCAATAAATGGAAGCAGCATACCCCGGATCTTTTCAGCATCCGGACGGTGCCGGATTTTGCGATTGGCCAGCGTGCGTTTCTGCTGCGTACCCCGCAGGGAAATATTCTCTGGGACTGCGTCGCCACCCTGGATGACGCCACAAAAACCCTGATTGCCGCGCTGGGCGGTCTGATGGCCATTGCCATTTCGCATCCGCACTTTTACACCACCATGCAGGACTGGGCGGCCGCCTTTAACGCGCCGGTGTATCTGCATGCCAGCGACCGCGAATGGATAATGCGCGACAGCCCGTTTATCCGCCTCTGGGAGGGAGATGAACTGACGCTGGCTGAGGATATCCGCGTGATTCGCCTCGGCGGCCATTTTGCCGGTGGCTGCGTACTGCATGACGCGCGCGGCGACGGCCTGCTGCTGAGCGGTGATATTTTGCAGGTGACGCCGGGGGCGAAGAGCGTCTCATTTATGTGGAGTTATCCGAATATGCTGCCGCTACCGGCCGCCACCGTCAGCGCGATGACAGACCGGCTGCGCGGCGTGTCATTTTCGACGCTATGGGGCGCGTTTGAAGGCCGTGAAATCACTGCCGACGCCAGCGAGCGGGTGCGCCGTTCGGGGGAAAAATATGTGGCGTGTCTGAATCGCGCGGATTAACGCTTTTTATTTCGTGACGCTCAGGCCCGTTCATACGCGACCCGACCATCAACATAGGTGCGGTATATCGCGCGATCGTCACCCAGCGTCATCATCACGAAAAGCTTATCAAACAGGGTCGCGGAATTGTCATAGCGGAGCTGCTGCAGCGGCGTTGAGGTCGGCTCCAGCACCACAAAATCGGCCTCTTTGCCGGGCATAAAGTTACCAATAAGATGATCAAGCCCCAGCGCTTTCGCGCCGCCGAGCGTGGCAAGATAGAACGCCTCGTCAGCGGATAACGGATAGCCCTGCAACTGCCCGACTTTGTATGCCTCGTTCAGCGTTTGCAGCATGTTGAACGTGGTTCCCGCGCCGATGTCCGTTCCCATTCCGACTTTCACTTTTTTCTGCCACGCTTTTGGCAGATTAAACAAACCGCTGCCGAGATAGAGATTAGATGTGGGGCAGAAAGCGATGCTGGAGCCCGTGTCTCGCAGGCGATCCCACTCGCGCTCTTCAAGATGAACACAGTGCGCGAAGATGCAGTTGTGCCCGGTCAGGCCATAGTGATGATACACATCCAGATAGTCGTCACGCTCCGGATACAGCGTTTTCACCCACTCGATTTCAGCCTGATGTTCAGACAAATGCGTCTGGAACCAGGTATCCGGATATTCTTCGCGCAGGCGCTGCGCCATCGCCAGTTGTTCCGGTGTCGACGTCGGGGCAAAACGCGGCGTGATGGCATACAGCAGCCGCCCTTTTTTATGCCAGCGTTCAATCAGCGCCTTGCTCTGTTCATAACTGCTTTGCGCATCATCCAGTAGCCAGTCGGGCGCGTTGCGATCCATCATGACTTTACTGGCGATAAGACGCATATTGATTTGGCTGGCTTCCTCGAACAGCGCGTCCACTGACTGCGGATGCACTGAGCCAAAAACCAGCGCCGTTGTGGTGCCGTTTCGTAATAACTGCTTAATAAAAAAAGCGGACATTTCGCGCGCGTATTCCCGATCTTCATAGCGTCGCTCGGCAGGGAACGTATATTTATTGAGCCAGTCGAGGAGCTGTTCGCCATACGCGCCGACCATTTCACTCTGTGGGTAATGAATATGCGTATCGATAAAGCCCGGCACCACCAGTTTTCCGCGGTAATCACGCACGCGGACCGTATCCGGAACCTGTTGTTTTCCTTTTTCCCACTCACCGAACCATTCAATTTTCCCGTGACGAATCAGCAGTAAGCCGTCTTCCATAAACCGCAGCGCCGGTGCTATCTCCTGAGGCGTTTCAGCGGTCCTGGTGAAATCAATAAAACTGCCGCGTACGGCTTTTAAGGTCTGTTCTGCTGACATCATCACCTCCTGCAGTCTGTCTTTTTTCTTCTGTGACTCTCTGTTGATGGGTTTTAATGCACTTTTCGTAGTATAGGATTTTCTCTCTGAGGGGCATTGCGATGGCGCACGTCATGTCCGGCGCACAGGCTGAAACGGCGTGCCTTTACCCTGCTAAGCCAAAAACCGTGCAGCGAATTAATGGTTTCACTACACCTTCGGAGTGGGACTGACGGAGTCAGGCCGTATCTCCGGCCTGCGGGTCCGCAGGAGCCGCCTGGCGGTGTAGTTACAACATACATTTAAGCGAATCTAGTTTACCCGCCCTTCGGGCGGGCGCGGGCGGCCCGGCAATGGGCAATCGCGCGCTCAGGGGTTCAGGAGTGAAACTGACGCCACAACCGTGGCCGGAAGCGACGCGGGCGTTTCCGAACGGTGCCTACGGTTTCAGTGGCGGTCCAGCATGTTTGAATTGTATGTTGTAACTATAAAAAGGCGTTTGTGGTGTGCTTTTACTGGTAATGGTGACTGACAACATCGATAGTGTATTGCCGTCAGTAAGCGTAAACGTTACGCAACTACGACGCTAACAGGAGACGTTCCGTGATTGTTTATACTTATCCCAAGAGCCGCTCGCTCAGGGTGCTCTGGACGCTTGAAGAACTGGGCATGCCGTATGAGTCCATCAAAGCCGATATTCTTTGCGACGCCCCGGAAGTACCCTCGCCGCATCCGCGCGGTAAAGTCCCGTTTCTGACAGATGGCGACGTTTCCATTTGCGAGACGCTGGCCATCTGCACCTGGCTTTGCGAAAAACAGCCTGCCACCGCGCTTTTTCCCGCCGATCCCGTCCGACGCGCCGCGATAAACAGCTGGATCAGTTTCGCCTTAACGGATCTGGAATCGCCGGTATGGAATTTACTTAAACAGATGATTTTTGTGCCGGAAGCGCAGCGGTCCGCCGCACTGACACATTACTTCAAAACCGAAGCCGCAAAAGCCGTGGCGATGGTGGATTTGGCGGACAACGCACCGTGGATAGCGGGCGATGATTTTACGCTGGCCGATATTTTTATGTCGCATACACTTTTCTGGGCAAAACTGGGCGGTATTACGCTTGGCGAGACGCTCGAAAATTACGTGAATCGCGCCTTTTCCCGCCCCGCGTTTATCCAGGCCCAGCAGCGAAATAACCAGTGATGACGGCCAGCAGGTATATTATCGCCACCGCGTATGCCCTCACCGGCCGTAAAAGCCGTCCAGATAGGTTTGCGCCAAATCGTCACCCAGCATCCGTTTTTCGCGCGGGCTGGTGTTGTCATCGAGAAACTGGCCGCGATGATTGGCAAATTCACTGGTGGTCTGCATACCGCAGGCATCGTCACGGTAAGCCTTCGCCTGACGCTCTGCCCAGGCGATGTCGCGCCCCTGTGCTTTATCCGTTTTGCCCTGATTGTAGACGCTGGTAAATGCCGGCAGAAACGCGGCGATGCTGCCTGCTTTATCGACCCTTAAATTCGCGTCGTGTGATTCCATACCCTGCAAAACATAGTGGCGCGCGTGCATTTCTGGCGACGTTCTGGCCGTACATCCTGCCAACAGCGTAGCCACAGCCACAACTACCATTCCATAACGCCTCATATTTTCTTCCTGAAGTTGTCTGTTTATCGTGTTGAGGCCCGGCGCATGTTGCTTTTGTGCGCTAACCCCATGTATCAAGCGACAAATATTACCGCGCTAAATACAGGGTTAATACATACCGAATCAGGGGATTGCGCGGACTCAGAAGACATGCATTTGTCCGATGCCCATAAAAAAGCCGCGCAGGGTGAGCCCTGCACGGCTTATCTGCAACATCCTCTCGTCAGCCCCTCTGCTGGCGGGTACTGAAGAATGCCAGCGCGGTTTCCAGCGCTTTCGCCTGCTCTTCAAGCGACATCGCCGCGGCCGAAACCTGCTGCACCAGCGAGGCGTTCTGCTGGGTCACGCTGTCCATCTGATTCACCGCCACGCTAATTTGATCCACGCCGCGGGTCTGTTCATCCAGCGCCCGCACGATTTCATTGATAGCCAGATGAACGCTGGTCACGGCTTCGATTATCTGTTTCATCGTTGAGCCGGTTTCATTGACCAGCGTCACACCCTGCCCGACGCGACCGGTCGATTCTGCGATGAGTTGCGAAATTTCCTTCGCCGCGTTGGCGCTGCGGCTCGCGAGCGTGCGAACTTCACCGGCCACGACGGCGAAACCGCGCCCCTGCTCACCGGCGCGTGCCGCTTCCACGGCCGCGTTCAGCGCCAGAATGTTAGTCTGGAAGGCGATGCTGTCGATGATGCTGGTGATGTCGCTGATTTTCTGCGAACTCTCATCCACCTGCGACATCACATGCACCACGCGATCGACCAGCGCTTCGCCCGCACCGGCGATATCTTTCGCGTGCTCCGTCAGCACAATGGCGCGTGAAGCGCTTTCGGCGTTGTTTTTCACCGTCGCGGAAATTTCTTCCATGCTGGCCGCCGTCTCGACAATTGCCGCCGCCTGCTCCTCGGTGCGGGAGGCGAGATCGGTATTGCCTGCGGCGATTTCACTGCTGCCGGCGCGCACGGAATGACTGGCGTCGCTGATATCGCCGACAATCTCGCGCAACCGCGACTGCATGGTGCTTAACGCATAAAAGATGCTCCGGGTATCGCCCTGCTGTACCGGAATCGCGTTATTCAGGTTGCCATGCGCGACAGAGAGCGCGATTTCGGACGCCTCCAGCGGCTCACCGCCCACCGGGCGCGCCACTTTGCGGGTAAACACCAGCGCCACCACCAGGCTCACAACCGCGATGCTCAGCACCATCAGAATGAGGGCATTGATAAGCCCCTGCCAGGCTTCGGCCATCACCACGCTCACCGGCGTGACCACCGCCAGCTTCCACGGCGTGCCGCTGTTGCCCACGGCAATCGTGTTCCAGGTGATAAACGCCGGTTCGCCCAGCACCGGGTCGTCATAGCGAATCACTTCGCGGCCCGTCACAGTGCCCTTATAAGGCTTGCCGATAGTCGCTTTATCCGGCGCGGAGATCACTTTATTGTCAGCCGAGAGGAGCAGCGCATAGCCCACGCCATCCCAGGGTTTGATCGCGCCCACCATTCTTTGCAGCGTTTCGAGAGAGAAATCGGACGTCACCGAGCCCTGGAATTTGCCGTCGCGCATTATCGGGGCGGCAATCGAGGTCAGCATCACATCCACGCCGTTGTACGGGTAAATGTACGGCTCGATGATGACATCTTTCTGGCGCTGACGCGGGAGGACGTAATAGTCACCGCTGCCGGGCGTTTCATAATCCACCAGATTATGCAGCGCCGGGTTACCTGCACTGTCACGATCCACATAACGCGCATAGCGCCCTTTGGGATCCTGGCCCGCCTGCCCTGCAAACGTGGCGTCGTTGGCATCAAACGCGTTGGGTTCAAAGGTCAGTGACATCGATAAAAAATCATCATGCGCACGCAGAAAGCTGACTAACAGCTGCTCCAGGCCTTTACGATCGTTAAGCCCGGACTCACGCAGCGACCACGCGCTGATACCCACATCGCGCGCGGCGGTTAACGCCGAATCCAGACGACGGCTCACCTCTAAGGTTTCCGTTTGCGCAATTTGTTGCAGGTGTTTTTTCGCGACATATTCCTGCTGCGACATCGATTGCCAGAGCAGTAAACCCATCGTGATACCAAAGCCTGCGGTTATCGTGACGAAAATCGATAACAGCATGAGGGTTTTGGTCTTAAGCCTTCTTTTCGAAGGATGCTGAGCGATCATTCTCTTCTCCCGGACGCCGCCAGAAAGGCGGGACATATTTACTCACTATCGGCAACTATCCAGGAAGCCTTATGCGTACAGGCCATTAAATTTTCTTAACGCAAACGGGTCGGAATAAGCGAAACGGGGAAACGTATTACGATCAACGAGAAGGGAAACAGACTGGATTCAGAAAAAAAGCGGGCCGCCTGACATCGCAGCGGCCCGTAAACAGAATATTGGCTAAGGTGCCCCTTTTCCTGATGATGCTATCGTAGCGCCATAACCTTAAGGGAAACTTAAGGCATAAGTTAAATCTTAAATATTTACAAAGCGCGCGTTCCGCAGGCAATAAAACGATGGGCATCCGCGCCCGCACGATCAGGACTCAACAAATTCCAGTTTCGCTTTTACGCGTTCAAGCGACTGAAGATAATCGATATTCTCAATAAGTTGATGTAATTCCCGGGTTTCGCCGCCCGACGCCGCCAGCGCATCTTTAATAAAAGGCGAATGGCCGAAACGATGTAAGATCACATTTTTCTTTTGCATCCCGTTCAGCGAACAGAGTGTGATATAGCGGAAGCGTTTTTTATACGTGGCGTCATTTTTCAGTTTTTCCGTCGCCTCACAGGGCGCGGAAATAATGCAGCGGAACGGCGTCATCAGATACGGCTTAAGCAAGTTCAGTAAGCGCATTCCCGGCGACATCTCGTCGTTTTCCGGCGTGAACGCGTGCGTGCCATCCAGATACAGTATGACCTTATACCGCCCGGCGAGCGCCACGGCGAGTGCCAGCTTTTTCTCTATCTCTTCCTCACTGGCATTCCCGGCAAACAGCGACACCATATTTATTTCAGCCAGATGGCACCCTGGCTGGATCTGCAACAGGTAACGCGAGAGATTACGGACAAAACAGGATTTGCCAACCCCTTCATTTCCCGATACCACCAGGCTGTTGGTATTACGGCATGACAGAATCGCCAGCGCCGAAAGAATTTCCGTTTCGCGATACATCACGTCAGGAATATTTCCGACCGCAAGCATAGCCATCAAATCGGTGGCGTGAATGCCGTTCTCTTCCAGCCCGGAATAAAACGCCTTCCTGTCATGTTGTGGCTCAATCGTGAACAAATTGTTAGGTGGTGTCATTTTATTTTCCTTAAGCGTGTAATTACAAATGTAATAATCCCGGCCTCATTCATTACGGAATAAGGCCTTTGATCGCGCTACGCTTTTATCTTTAAGAATAATGATGGCGCCAGTGAGCAGACACGATTTATCCGACGCCAGAGCCATTTCTGCCTGCGTTTTTACGTGTCTTTTCTGCGCATTACGATGTTAAAAGCGTCCCGTTGAATACCCCATGTAGGTTTTGCATCTCCCGTCAGGCTTGCAGGTCATCAATACCCGACGAGATTGCATCAGGAAAACTTGATAATTAAGTATCACTAAAATTTGATTTAGCGTGAAGATAGGCAAAAATCTTAAAGCCGTCAACCGCCGAAATAATTATCGATAAATAAGTTATTCCTTATCCCGTGAATCGGCGAATTAAGATTTTCCTCAGTATTAATTCCGGAAATAAAGCGGTAATTTGTCCTGTTATTTTTTGACGCGGTTAAACACTGACGTCACCGAAATGACCGCAACCTGCCATGCGTACACAGAAAAAACCCTGCCGGAGCAGGGTTTGTTGCGCAATAAGATGCAAATCGCGTATCAGAACGTACTGTAAAGCAGCGCGGACACCGTGAGCAGGCCACCGGTGGCGACCATGACAGCCGTCGGGCCGCGCAGTGAACGCAGCGCATCGCGGGTGTAAATGAGGTACGTCGGGATCAGGAAAAGAAAGATGGCGGTCAGCGGTCCGCAGACTGTCTCAATCAGCGTAATCACGTCCGGGTTAAGATCCACCACGCCGAATGTCGCGATAAACATCGCGAGGAACGCGAGCGTCTTCGCCTGTTTCTTCATGCCTGCGTGCCCGGCCACCAGCGCCGTAATGGTTTCCGCAACAGGCAGGCACACGCCAAGAAACGATTTCGTCATCCCGACGATGGCAATAAAAGGCGCGATCATAAACAGCAGATCCAGGCCGCCCTGGCTTTGCATCACCGAGAGCATATTGAGGTTTTCCGCTTTCGCCCGGGCGAAGGTGGCCGGAGGGTTCGCGAGAAGGCAGCTCAGCACAAAGAACACGATGCTGAAAATGATCAGCGCATAGGCCACACGCACAACCCGCACCGACTTCATCTCGCCGCCATGACCACTCTCGCGATAATATGACGCCAGCGGCGCAATCAGCGGCGCAGAGCAGAGCGCGAAAGAGATAAGCGGCAGCGTCAGCCAGATATTTTTAAACGCCTCACCGGCGGGCTCGCCAGCCGGGATGAGCGGCATACTGAAATTCGCCAGGCTCCAGGCGGGGATCTGGATAACCGCTATCAGCAGCAGCGACAACGCAAACGGCAGCGCCAGCGCACCCATCATACTCACCACTTTGTCACGGCCTTTACTGAGCGCCAGGAATAAAGCCGCGACGACAATAAACGCCAGCAGTGCGCGGTTCACCGGGGCGAAATGCAGACGATTAACCAGATAATCCGAGAGCGCGTTAACCAGCGAAATGGCATAGACCAGGGTGACCGGGAAATGGGCGACGCAGAAGAAAACACGAATTGCCGTTCTCCCCTTTGCGCCGAAAAATGCGCCAAAAAGCGGTAACGTACCGTCATCGGGCTGGTTGTCGCGCATAAATACACGGCAGATTAGCACATGCGGCACCAGCGAGAGGGGAATGCCCAGCACCAGCAGCAGAAGAAAAACCAGCGGGCCGCGCGTGCCGATTTCGACAGGAAGGAACAGTGTCCCTGCGCCAACGGTGGCACCATAAACGCCCAGCATCCAGAGGGTATCTCTGAATGTCCAGCCGGTACGGGCAGGCAGGCTGCTGTCCGTAGTGGTTGATATTGTCATTGTCTCTGTTTTCAGCTTGTAGATTAAGAATGTACCGATGCCGTTTTCACAGGCCGGTTAAGGAAAAACGCACAGGGCGCAAACAGGGGCTGAATGATATAGAAATCGGCCGCTGAATTCGAAGTTCACTGCGGATAAAACGTAAATAAACGCAACGACGCGCGTGGTGTACACAGACATTAAAGTTGTCTCCTTTAACATGAAAAAGACTTTAAAGTTGTCTACTTCTTCAGATAGACCTACTTAACAGGATACTAAGTAGGTCATCTCCTTTCTCGCGTAGCATCTCTCGACGTTCACAGCAGAGGACACGTTTCAAAATGTCATCCAAAATTTTTTTCCATTATCTGACGTTGGGTGATTTTGATGGTCAGCGAGTAGAGGCTTTAACAATGTGGGTTGCCCTGAGCAAAGTAAGGGAAGTAGATGTACCAGAAATGTACGCGTTGCCTTGCATGAAGGGGGGCATCTTAAAGCTCATTGATTAAACAAACTCACTATGCCGCTACAAACAGCCCAAAACCGTCACTTGATAACGTGTTATTTAGATAAATTAATGCTCAGGGCTTTTAGCCAAACTGTCACTTGATGTAAGAATCCAGAACCTTCAGCACAACGTCCAGGTCTTCTTCTCGTTTCTGTTCTTCACTTTCATGAACAATATGTTCAGTCAAATGTCCTTTAATCACTTCACGCAATAAACCATTCACGGCACCACGTATGGCGGCTATTTGTTGCAGTACAGCGGCACATTCGTGAGGTTCATCAAGCATTTTTTTCAGCGCAGCAACCTGCCCCTGGATCTTGCTTGTACGTGCTTTCAGTTTTTGTTTATCGCGGATGGTATGTGACATGTGGGCTCTCACTCTCCTGGATATTTTATGTAACTATACCAGCGTTATTCTACTGGGGGGTAGTATATTTTACTGGGGGGGAGTAGAATCCGGCCTACACTTAATAACCAAGAATGATTCTCATGAACGAATTTACGACACTTCTTCAGCAAGGCAACGCATGGTTTTTCATCCCCAGCGCCATTCTGCTTGGCGCGCTTCATGGACTGGAGCCCGGGCACTCCAAAACAATGATGGCAGCATTCATCATTGCTATAAAAGGCACCGTACGTCAGGCCGTGATGCTGGGTGTCGCGGCAACATTGTCGCACACTGCAGTCGTATGGCTGATTGCTTTTGGAGGGATGTATATCAGTAATAAATTTACCGCAGAATCAGCCGAACCCTGGCTACAGATGGTCTCTTCAGTGATCATCCTTGGTACGGCTTTTTGGATGTTCTGGCGAACCTGGAGCGGTGAGAAAAACTGGCTGGAGGGAATGCAGGAGAATGAACATCATCACCATGACGAAACAAGGTTGATCGATACTGGCCATGGAAAAGTTGAACTGTCCATTTTTGAAGAAGGACAACTTCCCCACTGGCGGCTACGCACTCTTAGTGGCCAAAGATGGGCTTCTGAAGATATCTCATTAACCACACTTCGGGAAAACAGTACGATCTCTCAGACTTTTGAATTTGTTGATCATGGTGATTATCTGGAGTCAACATCTCCCATCCCTGAGCCTCACAGTTTCAACGTACGTCTGTCTCTGGGACATCGTGGTCATGTCCATGACTATGATGTGGCGTTCGCTGAACACGACCATGACCATGACCACTCTGAGCTTGATGGGCTGGATGTGAATTCGAAAGAGTATCAGGACGCTCACGAACTGGCTCATGCCAATGACATAAAACGCCGCTTCGACGGGAAAGAAGTAACCAACGGGCAAATCCTGATATTTGGACTGACAGGAGGGCTTATCCCTTGCCCGGCAGCTATAACTGTATTGTTGATCTGCCTTCAGCTTAAAGCGCTTACGCTGGGTGCCACACTGGTTGTTTGTTTCAGTATCGGCCTGGCATTGACCCTCGTAACGGTTGGAGTGGGTGCGGCGATCAGCGTTCGTCAGGTCGCCAAACGCTGGAGTGGCTTCAATACCATCGCCAGAAGAGCCCCCTATATTTCAAGCGCCCTGATTGCTGCTGTTGGGATTTACATGGGTATACATGGCTGGAATGGGCTGGTGCATTAACACCGGTACTGATGACACACACTCTGGGTACTTACAAAGTACATCCTAAGCGCCACCGTTGAGGTTATGAGCAGAAAAACCCGGAATATAAAGCTGCTCTTTCCGGGACTTGTTGCTGAGGCAGGGATTAAGTAACTGATTAAATCCATTCCCATAAGACTCAATGATAAATGAAAGAATAAAAAAAACGCTCCCGGACGGGAGCGTAAGCCAGTGACTTCGGCGTCAAATGAGGGTCTAACAAGTGGAGCTGCGGGTTAATTCTGGGTGATCTGGCTGCGATGCTTTTCAGCCTGCTGCTGATGAATAACGGAAGACTGACCATTATTCGCCTTCTCGTGCACAACAGCGGCTTTTTCATGCTCGTTCATTTCTGAAAATGACGTTGCTGATTCGTTGGTGGCCCCTGGTTTGCCTTTCATCATTTTTTTATGCATCTCCGCCATGTCCTGGTGGGCAGAAGCGTTGCCGTTTTGCATCATTTCATGGGACATTGCAGCCTGATCGTGTCCGCTCATATCCATCATTGTCATACTGTCTCCCTGAACAGCGCTTTTTTCAGAGGTTGACTGCATCTGATGGGCGGGTGCCTGGGCATTATTTACCTGGTCATGCATGTTCATTGTCTCTGCAGCCATGGCGGATGAAGCGACAGCCATAATGGCAACAAATGATACAAGGATCTTTTTCATGGTTGGGTCTCCGGTGTTTTCATACCCAAACAATCAACGGCTTATAACAGAGAAAGCATTTGATCTCAGGGCGGGTTATTCATCACTCCAGGAACCAGGTGATTGTGTTATCACTCTGCTCCTGATTTATGTATGATTATAAAAAACCGCCTCTGTTTATCGCGTGACTGAATGATGACAATTTTGTCACCTTCCAGGTTTCTCCTGAAGAACGGGATTAATCCATTAACAGGCGCACACTGAACACAATTTCCCGCCCCTGCTGTTCTGCTGACAGCTCGCCGCCATGAGCATGAATGATCGACCTTGTAATTGATAATCCCAGCCCCGCGCCTTCCGTGTTGTGGACCCTTGATGAATCAGCTCGATAGAACCGATCAAACAAACGTTCCAGATTAGCGGGAACCTGGCCGGACATCGTATTCGTAATCATCACGTTCACACAGTCACTGTCACGCTCAAGGTGTATCGCTGTACAGGTGTTATCGGGAGAATACTTGATTGCATTGGAAAGCAGGTTACTGAAAGCACGTCGCAGCATATCGCTGTCTCCGGCAACAACGCCCTCTCCTTCAACGGTGATTGTCTTTCCTGTTTCGTCTGCCAGAGGCTCGAACAGCTCACGTAATTCATTCAGTTCGGCGGCCAGATCCACATCATGTTTATCCAGCTGCAGCAGACCATGCTCTGAACGTGCCAGAAAAAGCATATCACTGGTCATTCGTGACAACCTTTTCAGTTCTTCCAGGTAAGCGAATAAGATTTCGCGGTAATGCGAAACATCCCTTTCCTTAGCCAGTGCAAACTGCGTCTGCATCATCAGATTACTGACCGGTGTGCGCAGCTCATGCGCGATGTCAGACGAGAAATCTGACAGTTTCCGGAATGACCCCTCCAGGCGATCGAACATGTTATTGAACTCCTGCATGGTCTCAGAAATTTCCGGCGGAGCCAAATCGGGATTAAGACGCTGATCCAGGCTGTGTACGGTCATGGAGGAAGCCAGACTGGTCATTTCCCGTAGCGGTTTCAGACCAATACGTGTGGTCAGCCAGCCCAGAAAAACAGAAATAAAGACCAGACCGATATTGAACCAGAACAGCCAGGTACTGAGCTTATCCATAAACAGGGTGTGATACCCAGTATCCGTGGCAACCGTAATGATGACATGTTTGCTTTTACCCTGTTCCGGCGTCACGGCAACCCGCCGCGAGATACTGCGGTACACGGTGTTATTTTCTTCCGTCTGGATCATATAGTCGAGAATATCACCCGACTTATTAAGCAGGACCGCTGGAACAACAGAATTTTTGGCATAGAGTTCAACAATTTTTTCATTTTCCATGTTTTTTATAGAAATGAATAAACCATTGTGCCCTACCATCGCATCGTTTATTTTTTCTGATAATGACTTAATATCCGTTTTGTTCCGGAACGTCTCTGTTTTAAGAAACTCTTCGGTGAGCTGAAGTTTACCTGTCAGAAAATCGCGGTCCTGATTATCGAAATAGCCATTAAGGGTGCTAATCAGGATAAAACTTGATAACCACCATACCGTAAGCATCACCGCGGCTTTGTTGAATAAATCGAACTTTTGCTGAGTTGAAGGATCAGATCACGCATCTTCCCGACAACGCAGACCGTTCCGTGGCAAAGCAAAAGTTCAAAATCACCAACTGGCCCACCTACAATAAAGCCCTCATCAACCGTGGCTCCATAACTTTCTGGCTGGATGATGAAGCTATTCAGGCCTGGTATGAGTCGGCAGCGCCTTCTTCACGAGGCAGACCTCAGCGCTATTCTGACCTTGCCATCACGACTGTGCTGGTCATTAAACGCGTATTCAGGCTGACCCTGCGCGCTGCGCAGGGCTTTATTGATTCCATTTTTTCTCTGATGAACGTTCCGCTACGCTGCCCGGATTACAGCTGTGTCAGCAGGCGGGCAAAGTCGGTTAATGTCAGTTTCAAAACGCCCACCCGGGGTGAAATCGCACACCTGGTAATTGATTCCACCGGGCTGAAGGTCTTCGGTGAAGGCGAGTGGAAAGTCAAAAAGCATGGCCAGGAACGCCGCCGTATCTGGCGTAAGCTGCATCTCGCCGTTGACAGTAAAACACATGAAATCATCTGCGCTGACCTGTCGCTGAACAACGTTACGGACTCAGAGGCCTTCCCCGGGTTAATCCGGCAAACCCACCGGAAAATCAGGTCAGCCGCCGCCGATGGCGCTTACGATACCCGGCTATGTCACGATGAACTGCGGCATAAGAAAATCAGCGCGCTTATCCCTCCCCGAAAAGGTGCGGGTTACTGGCCCGGTGAATATGCAGACCGTAACCGTGCAGTGGCTAATCAGCGAATGACCGGGAGTAATGCGCGGTGGAAATGGACAACAGATTACAACCGTCGCTCGATAGCGGAAACGGCGATGTACCGGGTAAAACAGCTGTTCGGGGGTTCACTGACGCTGCGTGACTACGATGGTCAGGTTGCGGAGGCTATGGCCCTGGTACGAGCGCTGAACAAAATGACGAAAGCAGGTATGCCTGAAAGCGTGCGTATTGCCTGAAAACACAACCCGCTACGGGGGAGACTTACCCGAAATCTGATTTATTCAACAAAGCCTCGTTAAGGTTAACCTAAGATTTCAGAATGATAATCTCTGCTTTGCAGCGAATAAGGCAATCATAATATTAGATTGAATTGTTGTAATTATCATCAATGTTTTTACTGGTTTACTATTTTCCGGAGGTGTTAATGCCTGTACTTTTCAGGGTGAAAGTTATTCCGCTGGTTTTACTTCTGGCAATGATCTTTGCGTTTTTACTTAACTGGCCAATATTGCTGCATTTTTACGAGATTTTGTCGCATTTAGAGCATGTCAAAATTGGTTTTGTCATTTCTATTCCCTTTGTTCTGGTTGCGGCGCTTAACGTTGTTTTTATGCCTTTCTCAGTTCGTTTTCTGCTGAAACCTTTCTTTGCTTTACTGTTTATCACTGGCTCACTGGTCAGTTATTCGACACTAAAATATAAAGTAATGTTTGATCAAACGATGATTCAAAACATTATTGAAACTAACCCCCAGGAAGCGCATTCCTATCTTAATGGCTCAATTATTATATGGTTCGTCTTTACCGGTATCCTTCCTGCCATCCTCCTTTTTTCAATAAAAATTCAATATCCTGAAAAATGGTATAAAGGCATTGCTTACCGTTTGCTCTCCGTGCTGGCATCGTTGAGTTTGATTGCAGGTGTTGCCGCACTTTATTATCAGGATTATGCCTCTGTCGGCCGCAATAACTCGACATTGAATAAAGAGATCATCCCGGCGAACTACGCTTACAGCACTTTCCAGTATGTTAAGGATACGTACTTTACGACTAAAGTGCCTTTCCAGACGCTGGGGAATGATGCTAAACGCGTCGTCGCTCACGAAAAACCCACGCTGATGTTCCTGGTGATTGGCGAAACGGCACGCAGCCAGAATTTCTCGATGAACGGTTATTCGCGTGATACCAATGCCTTTACCAGCAAATCCGGCGGCGTTATTTCGTTTAAAAATATGCATTCCTGCGGTACCGCTACCGCAATATCCGTTCCGTGCATGTTCTCGAATATGAATCGCACCGAGTACGACAGTAAAAAAGCATCTAACAGTGAAAATTTCCTCGACATCGTGCAGAAAACCGGTGTCTCGCTGTTATGGAAAGAGAACGATGGCGGTTGTAAAGGCGTATGTAGCCGCATCCCGACTGTCGAAATTAAGCCTAGTGATAACCCGAAACTGTGCGATGGCAAAACGTGCCATGACGAGGTGATGCTGGAAAACCTTGATGATGAAATCGCCAAAATGCCAGGTGATAAGCTTGTCGCCTTCCATATCATTGGCAGCCATGGACCGACTTATTACCTGCGTTATCCGGCTGAGCATCGCCACTTCATGCCCGAATGTGCACGTAGCGATATCGAAAACTGTACTCAGGAACAATTGGTCAACACCTACGACAACACCCTTCGTTATACAGACTATGTATTAGCTGAGATGATTGAAAAGCTAAAAAATTACAGCGATCAGTACAACACCGTGCTGCTTTATGTGTCCGATCATGGTGAATCATTGGGCGAAAGCGGGCTATATCTGCACGGCACGCCGTACAAACTGGCACCGGATCAGCAGACGCATATTCCGATGCAGGTCTGGATGTCACCGGGCTTTATCGCCGGGAAACACATCAACATGTCTTGCCTTGAAAATAATGCGGCGAAAAAATCATATTCCCACGACAACCTGTTCTCATCGATTTTGGGGCTGTGGGACGTAAGCACCAGCGTCTATAATCCTGACCGCGATTTGTTCCGCGAATGCCG
Source organism: Cronobacter sp. HA18003 (assembly GCF_011605905.1). Classification (NCBI taxonomy): domain Bacteria; kingdom Pseudomonadati; phylum Pseudomonadota; class Gammaproteobacteria; order Enterobacterales; family Enterobacteriaceae; genus Cronobacter; species Cronobacter sp. HA18003. The sequence goes on from NZ_JAANQO010000028.1 coordinate 137,878, forward strand.
TGGCTAATCGATTGTTAGTATAACAAAAAGCCTTACGGCAACCTGGTTGCCGTAAGCTGCAAGAATGCAATAAGGCTTATAATATGAAACAACTTACTTTCAACGACCTACGCAAGCAAAGCGCACAAGCCGCAAATTCCCCCCGCTTACGTGCCCATCATAATTTCCACCCTGAATTGAGCGACCCGGTGCAGCGTCTGGCTATTGCTATGGAACCGGGAACTTATGTTCGCCCTCATCGCCACCCGCATACTTTTGAACTGCTGACATCCCTTACCGGTCGCTTTTTGGTATTGAACTTTGATGACCTGGGTAACCTGACCCAGCGCGTCGTGTTAGGTGAGGACTGTAAAGTGCTGGAGATGGATGCAGGCACCTGGCATACCGTATTGTCACTGGATGAAGGCGGCGTTATTTTTGAGGTAAAACACGGTAGGTACCAGCCTGTTGCTGATCAAGATGCCGCCCCATGGGCCCCCGCCGAAAACGAGCCGGGAACTGCAGAGCTGATGAAATGGTACACACAGGCGCAAGTAGGTGATGGCGGATATCCGCGGTAATTAATGCGTTGCACGGAGTGCCATTCTCTCCTTCGCGCCAACTTCAAAGGCTAAGACGCTTCCTCCCAAATCACCTACTCGTAAACCTGTGGCAAGAGTAGAAAATCATCTTATGCAAATAACAGGCAATATCCTTACCGAGGTCGGGATGCAGGCAAAACACCAGCAGAACGCAAAGTATCTCCAGTAAGAGTACAATTTTCATCTACATTTTATCGCGCAGATTGCAGTGGCAGGACAATGCTGACCAGTACGCCTGAGGTAAACTGGCTGGCAGGGGCTAAAGTAACTTTCCCACCCAGCCGCGTGACGCATGCTTTGACTATCGCTAAGCCCAACCCAGAGCCGGGTTGGGTCACGCCTTCAGGGCGATAAAATGCATCGAACACGCGCATCCTTTCTTCTGCGGCAATACCGGGACCGTTATCTTCAACTTTAATGATCGCTTCGTGCTGCGATACCATCACGCTGAGATCAATTTGTCCGTGTTCCGGTATATAGCGGATTGCGTTTTCTACCAGATTTTTCACGATAATAGTGAGTGTGTATTTATCGGTGTAAACCAGCTGACTCGCACTGGCAGTTTCCAGTACGCCAATATCAATACTTTTTTCCAGAGCAAGTGGATGCAGGGATTCAATCACCTCCCTGAATAACTGTGTAATGAGCAGAGGCTGATTATTTCCTTGCCGCGTATTTTGCTGTTCGCGGGCAAGCAGAAGCAGCTGTTCTAACAAGTTTTTGGTTCGGCTTAACCCTTGTTGCAGGCTGTTCAGCCGGAATTGCGCTTCGGGCGACATTTCGCTCGCCGACAGCCGCTCCGCCTGTAGCGACAATGCCGTTAGCGGGGTACGTAACTCATGGGCCGCATCGGCGATAAAACGTGACTGTGTCTGCATGGCATCGTTAACTTTGTGCAACAATTTATTGATACCACCCACAAATGGACGAATTTCATCAGGAATGGCATCTTCAGGGAACGGCGTCAAATTGCGTTCATCTCGCTGATGCACCTCATCGGCAAGGAGTGAAACGGGGCGAAAGGCTTTCCGGATCAGATCAGTCGCAACCAGCAACAGTATCGGCAACAGCAGACTGAGCGGGATCAACGTGCGCAGTGCGCTTTCAAATGAGATTTCGTCGCGTACGTCAAGCTGCTGACCAATGGCGACCAATTGGGTGGGTGAAAGTCGATGCACCAATACACGATACGATTCTCCGCCGGAAATTACGTTCTGAAAACCTTCATGCATGGGCGTTTCCAGCTGAAAAGTGGGGTCGCGGGCCTGCAGGGAATTACCGTTTTCCGATATGAATTCCACCACCACTCGGGAATCATTATCACCATCCAGTTGCTTAACAAGAGTCTGCGAGTCAGGGTTGTCATATATCACACTGGCGATTTGGGTCAGGGTGCCATCCTGTAGTTCATGGGCTTCGTCGAGTGCAAAATAGAAGGTAAGACCACAGGAAATAACTGCGGTAAATAAAATGGCGACGCTCAGGGCTACCGAGAGCTGTAGCTTCAGAGAGTTTTTCACTCGCTTTTGGAAACCAGCCATCCGACCCCCCTGACATTTTTGATGGCATTCCGGCCGAGCTTTTTACGTAGAGCGTGGATGAAATACTCAACAGCGTTACTTTCAATCTCATCCCCCCAGCCATAAATACGGTCTTCAAGATCGCTGCGAGAGAGAATACCGCCGGGGCGCTGCATGAGTGCTTCCAGAAGAGCATACTCGCGCTTCGAAAGTAAAAAGTTCTCTCCGCTGGCCAACAAACACACTTCGTGACTGACCGGGTTCAGGCTGAGCACACCGTTACTCAGCAATCGATCACTGTTGCCGTTATGTCGTCGCAAAACAGCGCGTATCCGCGCGAGCAGTTCGCTGAACTCGAACGGTTTAATTAGGTAATCGTCTGCTCCACTGTCGAGGCCGTGAAGTCTGTCCGTAAGGGCATCCCGCGCGGTGACAATCACCACCGGTACGGATGATCCCTGACGGCGAAGTGCGTTCATGACGCTAAAGCCGTCCTGTCCCGGCAGCCCAAGATCCAGGAGCACAATGTCATAATGCTGCGCGAAGCAACTGGCCAGCGCATCATTGCCATTTTTCATCCAGTCCACCGCATACGACGCATCGCGTAACGAATTCGCCACCACGTCGCCGATCATCAGATCATCTTCAACCAGTAAAATTCTCATCGCGTTGATAATCCCTATGTGTAGTGGCTCGCAATCGAAATCCCTCCGACTCGCAATCAGCGCATATTTCGGCTCACATTAACTGCAAATGAAAAACGCCCCCGACTCACATTAAGTGACAATGGGCTCGCAATCAGCCAGACGGACTCGCAATCCAGTCCGCCGGGCTCACAATAACTGCAAATAGACATCGTCATATCGGTAGGCCGACCGCCAACATTCTGTCGCGTAGCTCGGCTGTGCGGGCAGGGTCTAACTGATTGTTAAATAATGCCCTGATTTCAGCAGGTTTTGCATCAAACTGCTCCACCATATCTTTCAGCCGGTAACCATGCCGCGTGAGTGTCGGTTCCAGGTCATCCAGTTGACGTGACAGTACGGATTCAACCAGCGTGGCGGTAATCGGCTTTTCACCTGTCTGGTATCCTGCTTCCATCGCCAGCGTCAGGTGCAACTGGACCTGCAGCGGTGTACGAAGTTTCATCGCCAACAGGTCAACTGCTTCGGTCGTCAGAATATCTTCCGGCTTACCCTTGCCGGTGCTGGTTTTCAGCAACCACTGGATATATTCGCGCTGGCTGCCGGTGATCCCGTCCAGCGTAAAAATATCGGTACGATAACCGATTTCCTCCATCGTCGGACGACGCAGGTCATTACGCAGTTTAGGGTGACCTGCCAGAACGACAGATAGCCGTCCTCCGCCGTCTTCAACCACTTCCATCAACCGTTTGAGCCCCGTCAGTGTATTACCGTTCAGGTCATGCGCCTCATCAACAAACAGCGCCACCGGGCGTTTACCTTTTTTGACCAGCTCCTGCAGTTCCCGCTCGCGACGTTCACCCTGCTTGGGGATCTGCACCTGCTTATCCTGCGCCAGGTCGTAAAACAGGGCGTTAATCAGCGTGGCGAGCCGGACACTCTGTTTGTCGACCGACAGGGAACGGGCGACAATGATTTTGTTTTCATCCATCAGTTGCTGCTGCAGGCGTCGCAGAGTGACTGTTTTGCCACTTCCGACCACACCACAGACGGCTATCAGACGCCCTTCGCGTATCGCCCCTTTAATGTCTTTCATCAACTGCTTATGGTGAGCAGTTTCATAATACCTGGCCTGTTCAATAGACTGCGTCAGCCCATAATGCTCCATCACTTCAACCCGCATGGTCTTCTCCTGGTTGTCTGTTACGAAAATAGTCTCTGATGCGGGCGAGTACTTCATTACGGTTTAGCGTCTCAGCCAGAATACTGTCGATAAACGCCCGGTCTTCATCCGGCATTCTGGCCAGCGGAATGGCCAGATCGTCGGCAATAGCCAGTTTTGCCGCAATAACGGTGGGAAAGTGGTATTCAAATTTTCGGGCATCAAAGGGCTGATGTGGCAATTCATCAATGCGCTGCTGGGTGTCATCACTGACCACGCGGAGATCGCTTCCGGACAACGCGCTGATGGGGATGTTCAGCTGTCTGGCCAGAGCATGAATACGATCGGCCCGTTCAGCCGCTTTGCCACGCCTGAACGTCCGATAACGGTGTAGTGGCACAGGCCCCGATACCGGATAATAAGGCCCCCATGTTTCACCGGTAAACTCCACATACATCTCTTCGTCAAACAACCCCCACAGCAGAATGACGATTTCCCCCGCCATATCCGGTTCAACTTCCCATGCGGTGCCGTCTATCGTTACCCGCGCATCAACACCCACCTTGCGGGATTCCGGCTCCCGGGCGAACCGACCGTATTGTTCCCAGCTGCACATATCTCTCACGCCGTCCCGGGGGATATTTGCCAGCCAGTCCTCCAGGCGCGAGTGTTTCTCGCTGCGGTGTTGCTGCGCATTGTAACGACTCAGATAGTTCCAGAGCCATTCGTTGGCCTGCAGCTCCGTCTCCGGTTTATGGAAATGGTACAGGGTTTCATGTGCCTCTTTAACGGTCCTGAAAGGACGCTCTACTTTACCTTTGGACCGTGCCGTTGTCCGGGTGCCATCCTTACCTGCCGGTGTATGCGTCAGCCAGTCAACTTTCAGGGACTGCATCACATTCTGGAATACATGGCTTTGGCACTGTTGCAAAGTTAGCGATGAGGCAGCCTTTTGTCTTATTCAAAGGCCTTACATTTCAAAAACTCTGCTTACCAGGCGCATTTCGCCCAGGGGATCACCATAATAAAATGCTGAGGCCTGGCC